>CALDYP010000034.1 GCA_937944445.1 uncultured Anaerolineae bacterium | reverse complement strand
TCCTCAGCCCGTTTGTCCTCATGACCGCGGCGCTGATGATCGCCCTGCGCCGCTGGCATTGGGCGTCACTCGTCTTGATCACGATGATCGTAACCCTGCCTTTCAGCGCAAGAGGGCACAACTCGTTCATCCGCTCTAGGGCGAACCCTGACATTCAAACTGCCTACGTTCAATGGCAGCAGCAGCTCGAGGGCACGCTTATTTACAATCCAGACGCTGAATCACGCTGGTGCAACACGCTGCTGCTGTCTCTCCCTAGCTCTGAACAATTCACAATCGTCGGCGCAGTGCCAGCAGGAATTGGACTAAGTTTCTTTTTTAATCTTTCTAGACTACCCACTATTCGATCGCAATGGGTCATCCTCGACGACAACATGCCAGCCCCTGAGTCGCTGCAGCGGGTGCTGGATCTGCCCTCAGGCGGCCTCTATCGCAACTTGGAAAGCGCGTGTGAGACGGCTCAGCCGCCAGCGCAGACCACCGGCGGCTGAGCGATAAGCTCATCTAGAAGTCGTCTTCGTCGTCGTAGAGATCGTCGTCTTCGTCCTCTTCGTCGTAATCCTCTTCGTAGTATTCTTCCTCGTCGTCGATGTCGTCATCGTCGTAGAGGGGGCTGCGACGCGCGATCAGATCGTTTTCGTCCAAAACAGCATCCAGCAGCATGTCTGTCTCCTTGTGTCACAAAATCGCTGCAAGCCCTCTAATCGTACTCGGTTTTAGTGTCAGGCGCTATGACGTTTGCGCGGCAAATCGCAGACGGCTATCCAGCACCTCAGGCAGTGGATAGCCCACCGCTCTGGCCCGAGCCACCACAGCATCTGGATCGTAGGGCACGGCGCGCAAGTCCACCGACACCTGCCCATCTTGGAACGTCAGCAGCGCCCACTCCGCGATGCCAACTTGCGAGAACGACAGCCCAACGCTGCCCGGATTGACCACCCGCCAGCGCCCCACCGTGCGATCCATCCTCAGGTGCGTGTGGCCAGCCAACGCCAGCCGCCCCTCACGGTCGAGCAGGGCGTCGGCGGCTTCTTCGTCGGGGCTGTCAGGGCGCAGCGCGATCGGCTCATCGTCGCCCGGCACAGCATGAAATCCGATCACCGTGCCGTAATCTGCAACCTTGAGCGCCAGCTCTTGCCCGAGCGTCTTGGCGAGAAAGTCATAGGCCTCCCACGAGAAGCGCTCCAACGTCCACAGGCGCAGCGCGAACGTCTCGCGCAGCTGAGCGAGGCGCTGCTGCAAGGCATCGGCGTCTTTGGCAGGGGTCTGCTCGGTCATCTTGCCCGTGACGAGGTAGCGATCCGTGTTGCCGCCGATGATCTGCACCACATCTTGGGGGTGCTCCGCTTGAAGCTGCCGCAGCCGCTCCACGCATTCCGTCGGCTCTGGCCCGAAAAAAGCCAAATCGCCCAACACCCAGATCTTATCGACTGCGCCAACGCTGGCCAAATCCGCCAGCACAGCTTCCAACGCGATCAGGTTACCGTGAACATCAGAAAGAACCGCCAAGCGCATAAACTGGCCTCCTAAGCTGTCGTGTCAAACTGTGCCACGAGGGCGCGGTAAAAAGCGTGCGCGTCAGCGTGGGCGAGCAGGCTCGCCGTCTGGCCATCGCCCAAGTCGATCACGATCCACGTGCCGTCGATACGTTGGGCGACGTCCATCGTGAAGAAGCGGCTGCGCACCTGCTGCGCGATGAGCGTGAACTGCTCTAGCGGCGGGGAAGCGCCTGCGTAGCTTGTATCCCAGTGGTGCAGCGCAGCAATACACACCCCGTCCGCGTACACAAGCCGATACTCCAGTGCCAGCGGCAGATGATCTGACAGCGGCGGCGCGAGCGGCGTCAGTTCGACGTATTCACGAAACAACCACCCGCCGACTGGCCGCCCCTGCAAGTCCATAAACGCTTGCATCGCTGTGTCCACTTGCTGCGGGTTGTCTGAAGCGCGGATGAAGCACGCCGTGCCCCAGCGGTGTTTTTGGCAGTGCACAAAATCGCGCAGGATGACCGGCTTGCCTGCGAAGGGCGCAAGCGCCTGCATCACATCTGCAAGGGTCAGCGCGCCATCGTCGCGCAGCACGAGCGTCCGCGGGGTGTGCGCGCCCAGCAGCATCAACGTCTCTGGCAGGTAAAGCGTGTGCACGTATTGATCGGGTGTGTTGATGAGGCGCAGCCCACGGCTGAGCAGCGCCTCGTACAGCAGATCGTAGTGACGCTCCGGCATCTCCCACCCACGAAAGATCGCCAACATTTCCTCCCGATACCACGGCACATGGCGCACCGCTCGCGCCATGTTGCCGCGCGTGAGAGCGTCATGATCCAGCAGATGATGATCAAGGCCGACGCTGAGGGCGGCCTGTGCCTCGTGGATGAAGCGCGCGTCGGCCTGTTTCTCTGCCAGCGGATCATGGCAGAACAGCAGCTTCATCATCGGATCGGGACGGCGTCCAAGCTGCCTTGGCGAATTTGCAGGAAGCTAGCAGCCACCCAACCAACGGTTCCCTTCCAGACGATTTGATACCAGTCGCTGCCGGGGGTGCGCCCGACGACTGGGACGAACGCGCCCCAGTCCACGCGCCCGATCTGTGCGCTCTCTACCGTGGGGGCAGCGCGCAGCCGCAGCCCGGCGCGCGTCACCGCCAGCACGCCGGTATCGCTGACGCCCGGCGGCAGCCCCAACGCAGATAAGCCGCTCACCACTGGCGCGTTGAACTCGTTGCCGTCGATGAACAAGTAGTAGCCCCACGCCCAGCCTTGCTTGCCCGCTAGTTGAAGCAGGAACCACGTGGCGTTTTCGTTGCGCCCCACCACTTGATACGTCTGGCCGCGCAGGATGCGATCAATGCGATTGCCGCCCAGTGAGGGCGCATCGCGCACGTTCAAGATCCCAGCGCGGATGACCGTGGCGCGCAGCGCGCCGGGCGGGATCGCTGGCAGCGGCGTCTGGGTCGGCGGGGCCGGCGTGGCCGTCGGGCCGGCGGGTTGGGTCGTCACGGGAACCCAGAAGAACTGGATCACGCCGATGCCGGTGTTCTGCACGTAATCCACGTTGATCGTGCGCGCGCCATCCGCCACGGCTACTTCTACGTTGATGGTCTGAATGCCACCGGTGGGCGTCAATGCGTCGATGATGGTCGTCCCGTCGATCCGCACGCGCACCCCATCATCGGCAACCGCAGTGAAGCGATACGTCCCTGCGGCGAACGTTTGCGCGGCTGTCCACGAGATGCTGTAATTCTCCGTGCCAAGAAAGCCGGGCGCGGGGCTGTTCGTGCCAAAGTTGAAGTTGATCTGGGGGTCGATGCGCGTAAGCGCGGGAGCGCCGCTAAAAGTAGGGTTGTTGAAGTATAAGCCTGTCCAATTGGAGCCGAAGCTCTGAGCTTGGACTGGCTGCGCCAACCAAGCAGGGACGAATAAGGCCCCAACTAGCGCTAGAAGCAGCAAAACGCGAGGAACTTGTTTCATAAGCGACTGCTCCGGTTCATGTGACCAAGTGCTTGCTTATGAGTATACACCGTCCTTGCGTTTTACACGGTTTGGTTTTGTGCATAATGCAAATTTTACTGCCAGCTGCTATGAGCCAGTGACGCTTATGAGCAGAAGACTTCCTTTTCGATTTGGCGTGTCAAGTGCCGAATGGCTTGATCCAGCGTCTCGAAAAACTCGATCTCTGCCATTGTCTTGAGGGCAAGGCTGCTCGTCGCGTCGGCCAGCGCGTTGATGAACAATCGATCCGCGCACACGACCACACGGCGTTGGTTAGACGGCACTTTGCTCGTCACGTAGCGCACGATGGCTAAAAACTCGCGCATTTGGTTGATGTGAAGCCTGCGCACGTCGATGATGACGTCTACAGGGTGGCTCTCCATGCGGATGAGCGTGGCGCACCGCTCTAACACGGGCAAGTACTCGTCTAAATACAGTGTGCCGGTGTACGACTGTTGAATGATAGTGTGTGCTGTGTCTAACCACGCGACCCGATGTTGTTCCACCCTGACCCACTCCATTTGTTCCCGTAAATATAAACCCAACCTAACCAAGCCTCTGCGTGATCTCGCGCTGTGTTGACAACTCTTGCGCGCGGTAACTCTCGACGATTTCAAGCGCCTCTTCCAACGACTTCGCCTGTCGAATGGTGCTGACCAGCCGCGGAACCAGACGCGCCACAGTGTTCACCACAGCGCGGGCAGCAGGGTTCAGGCCGACGGCAACGGTCAGATGAACATTAGGCGCAACAGTCAAGTTGAACTTGGGGGCAAATTTGACAAAGCCGGGCGCATCGACATAAGTCACACTGCTTAAGTCGACGATCATGTAGACCGTATGGCTTACCTGAGCAACCTCACGGCTGATTTCTTCATAGGCCTCAAAGTACTCATGTGCAAGCATGCGCCCAGTGTAAGTCATCAATAAAACGCGCTTTTCTTCGTCCAGCCACTGAATGTGATACTGCGCTTGCACCTGAGACATAGACCCTCTTATGAATTCAATCTCTGTATTATTCTAGGAGTTAATTCGATTAGAAGTCAACTACTTTTAATAGCTTCTTTACTACTTCTATGCAGATTCTCACAACTTAGCTATGACTTGCTCACATGGCGCAGCGCCTGCACAAACCCTTCCGTGATGAGCTGG
>CALDYP010000033.1 GCA_937944445.1 uncultured Anaerolineae bacterium | reverse complement strand
GCGCCGAGCGCGGAAGCACTCGGCTGAGATGCGCCCCTTGAAGGGGGGTTCAGTTGGTGGCGTGGGCGTTGGCCGTTTTTGCCCTAGCAGGCAGATCCATTCCCATGCGCATCGCCTTGAGGATGGTTTGTGCTCAGCGGTAGGCGAAAACCAAACGTGCTGCCTTGACCGTAAACGCTGTGGAAGATCATCTGGCCGCCGTGGCGCTCGATGATGTTCTTCACGAGGTGCAGCCCGAGGCCTGTGCCCTCGATCGTGCGGGTCTCGTCGGTGCGCGCGCGGTAGAACGGCTCGAACAGGCGCGCTTGCATCTCTTCTGGGATGCCGAAGCCTGTGTCCACCACTTGGAAGGTCAAGTGGCCGTCCTGCGCCTCCAGCGAGACGTCGATCCTGCCACCCTCAGGGGTGTACTTGACGGCGTTGCTGATCAGGTTAGTGGCGGCCTCGTAGAGCTGCGCCTCGTCACCTAAGATGACGATATGCTCGCGGGTGGGCGGGCTGTAGTGGAGCTGCTGCTGCTTGTGGGCGGCTTGCTCACGGTATTCCTTCACGGCGTTGTGGATGATCGGTGCGAAGTCGAACACCTTGTAAGCCCCTTTGGCGCGCTCGTTGATGCGCTCCAGCGACAGAATGTCGAGCAGGATGCGGTTCATGCGGTCAGCGGCGCGCTGCATGCTGGCGAACATCTCCACCACTTCGGCGGGCAGATCATAGTCACTCACGCCGAGGATCATCAAGTAGCCTTCGATGATGGCCAGCGGGTTCTTGAGGTCATGGCTGGCGATGCGGATCATGTCGGTCTTGAGCTGCTCAAGGCGCGATACGTCGTCCAGCTTCTGCCGAACGAGCTGATACAGGCGCGCGTTGTCGATGGCGAGGGCGATGCGCGCTGCGACCAGCTGGGCGAACTGAAAGAACTCATCTGTGAAGCGCTCTGGCCGCGTCGTCTCAAGCCGAATGACGCCGACGAATTGATCCTGCGCCATCAGCGGCAGCGTAACCAGCGCCTTCGTGCTGGCGCTCTGGCTGACGTAGTCGGGGTCGTTGGCGACGTCCAGCACGCGCACGGCCTGCCGATCAGCGATGGCGCGCCCCATCACCCCAACGTAAGGACTTATCGTCGCGCCAACTCGCAGCGTTTGATACGTCCCCAAGATGTGGACGACCTCCAGCGCTTCGCTGTCCTCTTTGAACAGGGCGATGAACCCGGCGTCCGCCACGCTAATCCGCATCAGCATGTCCAGCGCGAACATCGTCACGCTGTTGAGGTCGAGCGTGCTGCCGATCTCTTGATCGATGTGGCTGAGGAGATGCATCTGAGAGGTGCGCTGCTCCAGCTCATCGCGCGCTTGTTTCACCGCGGTGATGTCTTGGATGACGGCGGCGATCATCGCCACCTCGCCCTGCTCGTCAAAGATCGGCGTCTTGATGACCCGTATCCAGCGGCGGTGACTGGGGCGCGGGTCAGGGATTTCGATCCGCAGGGGGGCCTTCTTGCGGCGGACGATGGCGTCTTCTTCCAGCAGATATTTGGCAATTTCAGGCGGCAGGAAGTCCTCAATCGTCTTGCCGAGGACCTCTTGTGGTGACGACGCGCCGAGGCTGGTGTAATGCGCGCGGTTGCTGATGAGGTACTTGCCGTTGCGGTCGCTCAAGAAGATCGCGTCGGGGCTGCTGTCGATCAGCGCTTGCAGGGGCGGGCTGCTCAGGTCGGTGGGCGCAGGCAGCGGCTGCGTGGGCATAACAGGCATCGTTGGCGCAGTGGAGCGGCTCATCCGACCCCAGAGCCAGAGGTTTACCCCTACTGACACGCTGATCAGCGCCAACAAAATCAGGATCACCACATCCACTGGGCAAATTATCCTAAAACCTATATGCCTCAATAAATGATTATAACGATTCTGTTGATCACTTCCAGTAAGGGAAGTGTCTAAAAATAAACAGACAGCCAGAGGCCTCACCGCGATCACCGGTGGAGAGGGGACTCAACAGCCCCCTCGGCAGAAGGGGGGGATGAGGCCTCTGTTCGAACACAGAGGGTGCGCCGAGATCGGCACACCCTCTGCGAGCGCTGCTAGGGGGCGGGGTTAGTTCATCGGCGGATGAACTGCGCCGCGCACATGTCCATGTTCGGCCAGTCGGTGCGCCGTGACATGTTGTCGATGGGGTCAATCGGCGTGGTGGACGGGTCGCTCAGGAAGAAGTTGGTCTGGCGGCTGAAGACTGTGCTGCTGGCGCGGCCCTCGCGGCTGGCGGCCTCATCGCTCGTCGCGCCGCTCGGGTAGACGTCCAGCCAGTCGCCGAAGGTCATCTGGGCGAACTCCAGCGTGTCCAAGTCCAGCTCGAACAGGTTAGGCGTGCCCATCACCTCGGAGACGAACACGACGCGCTTCGGGTCGCAGCGCCACGCGGCGGCGTAGTCGTCTGCTTCGGTGGCGACGATCACAGTCGTTTCGCCTGTCTTGAGGTCGAACAGGTAAAGGTCGAGTGTGCCGCCCAAGTCGGATTGATAGATGATCTTGGTGCCGTCGGGCGACCAGACGGGGTTCGTCGCGTCGCCGTTCGGGTCAGAGATGGCTTGCGCGAAGCCGCCGCGCGGCGACGTCAGGTAGAGCACGCCGTTGCCGCCGATCTGATCGTAGGCGCGGTAGACCAACTGATCACCGCTCAAGCGCGGGAAGATCGGCTCGACGTAGAAGCCCTCGCCTGCCGTCAAGCGGGTAGTCGTGCGCGTGGCCAAGTTGAGGATGAACACGTTCCAATGGCCGGCGCGGTTGCTCTGGAAGGCGATGCTTTGGCCATCGGGCGACCAGCTCGGGTTGATGTCGTCGTTCGGGTCGTCGGTGAGCTGCCATTCTTGGCCGGTCAGCATGTCGATCAGGAACAGATCCCATGCGCCGTTGCGCGACGACTGATAGACGACGTAGTTGCCCGGCCCCCACTTGGGGTTCGTGTCGATGGCGGTCTCGCTGAAGGTGATGCGGCGCTGCGTCGTGCCGAGCGCGTCCGTCAGGTAGAGGTTGCGCATGCCGTCGCGGTCGCTGGCGAACACCACCCACTGGCCATCAGGCGAGACGCTGGGCGTCGAGTTGCGCTCGTTGGGGGTCTGGGCGCGCGTCAGGTTGCGGCGGTCGTTGGTCTGGTTTTCCTCGTCGAAGCTGTCGATGCGGAAGATGTCCCACGGCCCGAACTCGTCGGTGTGGTAGACCAGCAGCGGTGGGCAGGAACCGGTCTGGCAGCCAGCTGCCGCGCCGTCGAAGGCGAACGGGATGCGATCCGCGATCGGCGTGGTCGTCAGCGCCGAGAAGCTGCCCAAGCCGCGCGCCCCGAACGGGATCGGCGCGCCGACGAAGGCGCAAGCCGTCGTGATCGTCTGGCCGCTGCTGAGCGTCAGCGTCACCTGCTGGCGTTGGTCGCTGGGGATGGCGATGGTCACGCGCTGGCCGGGGGCCACGCTGTAGGTGTTGACCGCAGGCGTGACATCTGTGCCGTCGGTCAGCGTCAGGGTGAACGTGCCGCTGACTGGCCGCGTGCCGTTGTTGGCGATGATGAACTGCTCGGTGGCGCATGAGACGCTCAGGACGATGCCCGGGTCAACGGCGTTCGTGCCCTCGTCGCAGAAGATGCGCTGCCCGATCGTTCCGGCGAAGTCGTTGACGACCAAGCGGTAACCAGCCGGTTCAGTGCTGCCGTGCGGGAAGCCGATCACAGTGGTTCCACCAGTGCTCAGCGCGGGCAGGCTGCCGCTCGTCAAGATCGAGCTGTCATCCGCCACGATGTAGTAGGTCGAGCTGCTGAGCATCGGGCCGCCCGTGTTGGTCACGGTGAACTCCACGTAGCCGATCTGGCAGGCGGGCGTGACCGTCAGCGCGGGCGGCGTGCCGCACTGGCGCGGCACGCTGAACGTGCCAACGGCCCCGCTGCTGTTAAAGGTGTAGGTGTCATACGGGTTGGAGCCGGCCGGCACGCTGACCGTCACCGTGCTGCTGTCCACGATCTGGAACGTGCCGCTGGCCACCGTCGCGCCGCCGCTGTTGGTCACGGTGTAGCTCTGCGGGGCGGTCATCGGGCCGGTTGCGCCGCGCGCGTTGCTGAGCGTGAAG
>CALDYP010000032.1 GCA_937944445.1 uncultured Anaerolineae bacterium | reverse complement strand
CTTGCAGCGCTTTATCCCCTACGTCCAGATGTACGAGTATGAAGGTCTGCTGTTCAGCGACCCTGAAAAATTTGCTCACAGCGTCGGACGGTCTGATCTCACAGACGAGTTTAAGGTGATTAGCCAAGCATTTTCATCGCCGGAAGAGATCAACGACAAACCCACGACCGCCCCTAGTAGGCGCGTTCGAGAGCTTGTCCCAGAGTATGAAAAACCGCTCTATGGCACAATTGCCGCGCTGGAGATTGGCTTGGAGAAGATTCGCGCTGAGTGTCGGTTGTTCGATAACTGGCTTAAAAAACTTGAAGCCTTAAAGACCGTAAGGGGTGGCTAAAATCAAACAGACATGTCCACGTCGCCAATTTCTGGCTGCACACCCGTCAAGGCACAGCACCGCGGGAGGCTTACTAGCCCCCCGCAGCACACACTAAATCTGATTCAAGAAGCGGAACGTCTCGATAAACGACACGGCCACGCTGTTGCCGCGGTACAGGTCGGGTTCGCCCAACGTGTCGAGCAGGTAGCGGCTGTAGGCTGGGTCGTCTGCGACCGCTGGGTTGCTGAGGTTGACAAAGCTCATCTTCCACGCGCCAAAGCAGCGTTTTTGAATGGGCTGCTTCAAGATCGTGACGACGTAGTGATGACGTTTATCACGAGCAATGCGCTGGTAGGTGTGCTCGACGTTGGCGCGCGGCCCCTCCAGCACCTGCATGAAGCTGCCGTGATGATACAGCAGCAGCCCGGTGATGTCGTCCCCCACGTTGTTGCGGCGTGAGACTTGCAGGATGTCCAACAAGTCCTGCTCGGACATGGGGCGGGTGGCAACGCTGGTGTACACCAACGTGATCAGCTCATCCAACTTGCTCGGATCAATGTCCATAAAGGCAACCCTGTTCAATTTCACTTATTTACGGTTGCCTTTATTTTAGTTCAATTAATTGAGAAAAAGCATTAAGGTGCAGCGCCAAAATGTCAAGAATCTTTTACAAAATGCGCTGACCGAACACCCCCGCCACCAGTTCCACCGCCAACTGAGCGGTTCCGTTGCGCGCGTCGAGGATCGGGTTCACCTCCACCACATCCAATGAGCGCACCTTATGACTGTCGGCGAGGATCTCCATCATCAGGTGCGCCTCACGATAGCTGATGCCGCCCGGCACGGGCGTGCCGACGCCGGGGGCGTGCTGCGGGTCGAGGCCGTCGAGGTCAAGGCTGAGGTGAATTTCTGTGAACGAATCAAAGTAATCCATGATCTCCTGCCCGATGCGCGCCATGCCCACCTCGTCGATCTCGCGCATGGTGTAAACGCGAATGTCGCCTTTGGCAAGGCGCAGCCGTTCGCCGTCGTCAAGGTCGCGGATGCCCAGCATGACGATCTGCGAGGGCTTCAGCTTGGGGCCGGCGCCGCCGATGCTGGTCAGCGTGGGGTGGCCTTCCCCCAGCAGCGCGGCCACAGGCATCCCGTGGATGTTGCCGCTAGGCGAGGTGATGGGGGTGTTGATGTCGGCGTGCGCGTCGAACCACAACACACCGAGCTTAGGGTGCGCCACGGCTGAGATCGTGCCGATGGACATGCTGTGATCGCCGCCGAGGAACACAAAGCGGTCATCGGTCGGTTGATAGGCTTGCACGCGGTCATAAATCTTTTGACACACTCGCCCTACCTCGTCGAGATGGTGGCTGAGGCCGTCGCTGGGGTCGGTGTCGAGTGTTAGATCGCGCTCGTAGAGTTCTTCGGCTTGGGCGGTGTAGATGTTGCCGCTGTCAACCACTTCATAGCCCAGCCGCACCAAGCGATCCTGCAAGCCTGCATAGCGGATGGCGCTTGGCCCCATGTCGACGCCGCGCCGCCGCTGCCCCAAGTCCATCGCTGCCCCGATGATGCGAATGCGTTTGCTCATGATTGCGCCCCTTGTGTGTGGTGAATGCCCTTTCATGGTAGCGCAGCGCTGACTGCCATGCCAACGGCGCTCAGCGCCCCAGCGCCCACCGCAGGCGAATCTCCAGATCGGATAGCATGATCGCTGTCGCTCCCCAGACCTTGTGCCCGCTGACGTAGTAGTACGGCACGCGCACTGTGTAGCCGCTGATGAGGCGGATTTCCTCGTGTTTGCGGGTCGGGTCGATCAACTCATCCAGCGCCAGCGTCAGCACTTCTGCCACCTCGGCCTCGTTGGGGCGCAGCGCAGAGAGCCGTTCAAGGTAGCCCACGGAGGGGTACACGTTGAAGTTGCTGGGCGGGATGTACACCGCCGAGAGCATCCCGAGCACCTCAATCGGGTCGCAGATGCCCAACTCCTCGCAGGTTTCGCGCAGGGCAGTGGCGATGAAGTCGGGGTCGTGGGGGTCGCGCTGGCCGCCGGGGAAGCTGACCTGCCCGCTGTGGCCGCGCAGCGTCTCTTGGCGGCGCGTCAGCAGCAGGTGCAGGCAGCCATCGGCGCGCGGGGTGATGAGCGCCAGCACGCCCGCCTCGCGCGGGGGCGCATTCGGCGGGACGCCGCGCGGCACAGGCGACATGGCAAAGCGCGCCCGCTCAGAGACCGTCGCCGGCAAGCTCAACGCGCGCCGAACGTCATCGAGTTGGATCATGTGGGTTGCAGCTCATACCATGCGTGCAGATCGTGCGACCGCCGCGTGAAGATGCGCCCAACTGCGGCCTGAGTGGCCTCCTCGCTGCGTGGGATCAAGCGCAGGCGCAGCTGCGCGCTGTTCGGGCGCTGCGCTGCCACCCACTCGTGCATGAGCGCTTGCAGCAGCAGCAGCGCCTCGCTCCCGCCGAACACGTGCGCCGCGCCCGTCTCCTCAAACGAGGCGAACACCGCGCTGCCGGGCAGCAGCAGCCCCAAGCCGCGCCCTTTCAAGCCGTAGGGTTGCGCCGACTCTGCCACGTTGTAGGTGAAGAAGGTCGCCTCAGCAGGGCGATACAACATCAGGAAGAACTGCAAGCCGCGCCAGTAGTCCGACGGGGTGAGGCGCGGCTCTACGTTGACTAGTTCATGATCGTCGCTCATCAGGGTGCGCAGCCGCGCTGTGTCCAGCCGAGGGGCGTCCGCGCTGTAGAGCACGAGGCCAGTCGAGCCAACCGGAACTGCGAGCGGCGGCGCGGCTTCCTCCCCGCGCATGGTGACGAAGGCACATGGGCGATTGTCTGCGCTCAGCAGGCTGCCATCGGGCTGAGGGCGAAACGCCGCGCTGACCTGCACGCCGTCTAAGCTGATCGGGACGACGAGGATGCCATCCGGCTTGAGCTGCCGCGGCCACGCGGGCGGCACGTCCCACACGCCCACCGTGGCGAGGATGCGGTCATACGCCGCCCGCGGCAGGTAGCCATACGCGCCGTCCGCAGTCACGACGCGCACATCCATCACTTTGGCGCGCAGCAGGTTCTTCTTGGCCTGCTCGGCGAGGTCGCGCTCCACCTCAACGCTGGTGACGTACCCCTGCGGGCCGACGATGTGCTGCAGCAGCGCAGCTGTGTAGCCGCTGGCCGTGCCGATCTCTAACACATTGTGGCCAAGCTGGGCTTGAAGCTGCTCGAGCATGATGGCGATCATGGTCGGCTGGCTGCACGAAGAAATCAACCGCCCCGACTGATCATACTTCAGCGGGACGGCTTCATCGGCATAAGCTTGTTCGAACGGCACTTCTGGCAGGAAGAGGTGGCGCGGCACGTTGAGAAAGGCGTCATACACCCTCGGCACGCGCACCAGCCCCTCTTTCCAAATCGCCGAGATGAGATGACGATGCAGCTCCTGCGGCGCTTTAGCGGCGGGCATACCATGCGCGTCGTTTACGCAGCGAGACGCCGGCATCCGGCCCGCTGCGGCTGGCGGTGCGAACACGCCCCCGGCTGTCGATGTGCACTTGACCAGCCTTCTGCAAGCGGGCGAACTCTTCAGGGGTGATCACTGGGGCGGGTTCCCCCCCCAAGCGCTCAACACGTTCGTCCAAGTTGTCGTCGTCGGGCGTGTTGTTCGGTCTGTCTGTCATGGGATCGGTCGGCGGCACTGCGCCACCACTCCTTTCATCAACAATGGATTGTATCTCAGTTTCCACATTTCAGTATAGGAAATTTTACGAAGGCAAGTCAACCAGACAGGATAACGATGTGCTGAGAAGTTGGCCACACCGCGCCTGTGTGGCTTCCTACGGAGCGCTAACGCAACGTCAACAGGTTTCTTACGTCACATATTGTACGTTAAAGTCGCAATCGTCAACAGAGCGTAGGGTAATGCGGCGCATCTGTGATCCAGAATGCGCTACAATACATCCTAGTGCTCGACAGTGAGGCCTATCCATATGCTACGTTTTGACCGATTTACGGAACGTGCGCAAGACGCGGCAGCACGTTCGCACGAGATTCTTCAGCGTTATGGCCACAGCCAAGTCGATACCGAACACATCTTGTTGGCGCTGCTAGAGCAGCAGGACGGCGTCATCCCGCAGATTTTGGAGCGCATGGGCGTAGACGTCGACAAGATGCGCGCGCGCGTGGACGCGCTGCTGCGTTCGACGCGGCGCACAGCCACGATCTATGGGCAGGGGGGGACGAATCAGCTCTTCATCACCCCGCGCCTCAAGCGCATCATCGACCTCGCCAATGAGGAAGCGCTGCGGCTGGGCGACGAGTACATCAGCACCGAACACATCTTCCTCGCCATTCTCGACGAGCGCGGGACGGACACCGCGCGCCTGATGGCCGAGTTCAACATCACGCGCGAACGAGTGACCGACGTCATCAAAGACATCCGCGGCGGCGCGCGCGTCACGGATCCACAGGCCGAAAATCGCTACCTGACGCTGGAAAAGTACAGCCGCGACCTCACCCGCATGGCTTATGAGGGCAAGCTCGACCCAGTGGTCGGGCGCGATGAGGAAATCCTGCGCGTGATGCAGATCCTCGCCCGCCGTACGAAGAACAACCCCGTGCTGATCGGCGAGGCCGGCGTGGGCAAGACGGCCATCGTCGAAGGGCTGGCGCAGCGCATCGTCAGCGGCGATGTGCCGGAGCCGCTCATGGGCAAGCGCGTCCTCAGCCTTGACCTCGCCGGCATGCTGGCGGGCAGCCGCTTCCGTGGCGAGTTCGAAGAGCGCCTCAAGACGGCCATCGACGAGGTGACGCGCAGCAACGGCGAGATCATCCTGTTCATCGACGAGCTGCACACCGTCGTTGGGGCCGGCGCGTCGGCCGGGTCGCTCGACGCGGGCAACATGATGAAGCCGGCGCTGGCGCGCGGTGAGCTGCAAACGATCGGCGCAACCACGCTGGACGAGTTCCGCCAACACATCGAGAAGGACGGGGCGCTGGCGCGGCGCTTTGCCCCCGTCTTCATCGACGAGCCGAGCATCCACGACACGATCGAGATGCTCTTCACCCTGCGCGACCGCTACGAGGCGCACCACCGCGTCACGATCAGCGATCAAGCGATTGAGGCCGCCGTGCGCCTCTCCGCGCGCTACTTGACCGAGCGCAAGCTGCCCGACAAGGCGATTGACGTGCTGGACGAGGCGGCGGCGCGCGTGCGCGTGGCGCTCTACAGCATGCCGCCGCGCCTCAAAGAGATGAAGTTCGCCATTGATCGCCTCGTAGCAGAGGAAGAATCGGCCAGCCTTGCGCGCGACTATGAGCGGGCGGCCATCTGCAAGACGCAGCGCAAGCAGATGGAGATGGAGTACGACCAAGCCATCCGCCAATGGCAGCAGGAGAACATGCTCGACGAGACCGTTGAGGACAGCGACATCGCCTACGTCATCCAGCAGTGGACGGGCATCCCCGTTCAGCAGATGCTCGAGACGGAGAGCGAGAAGCTGCTGCGCATGGAGGAAGCGCTCCATCAGCGCGTCGTCGGCCAAGACAAAGCGATTGAAGCGCTGGCCGCCGCCATCCGCCGCTCGCGCAGCGGCCTCAAAGACCCTAAACGCCCGATCGGTTCCTTCATCTTCTTGGGCAGCAGCGGCGTCGGCAAGACCGAGCTAGCCAAAGCGCTGGCCGAGTTCCTGTTCGACGATGAGGAAGCCCTCGTGCGCATCGACATGAGCGAATACCGCGACCAGCACACGACCAGCCGCCTGTTTGGCGCGCCGCCCGGCTACGTCGGCTATGAGCAGGGCGGCCAACTGACGGAAGCCGTGCGCCGCCGTCCCTACCGCGTGATCCTGTTCGACGAGATCGAAAAAGCGCACCCTGACGTCTGGAACGCGCTGCTGCAAATCCTCGAGGATGGCCGCATGACCGACGGGCAGGGCCGCACGGTGGACTTCCGTAACACGGTTATCATCATGACGAGCAACCTCGGCACGGAGTACGTGCGCAAGAGCGGCTCGCTGGGCTTCCTCGCCTCGACGGAACCATCCGCCATCGCTGACCATCAGAAGATCGAGAAGGCCATGCGCGAGACGTTCCGCCCGGAGTTCCTCAACCGCATCGACGAGGTGATCATCTTCGCGCCGATGACGATGCAGGACGTGGAACAGATCGTCAACATCCAGATGCAGGCGATGGTCGAACGGCTGGCGGAAAGCGGCATCGGCCTCGAGATGACGCCCGCCGCCCGCCACTGGATCGCGCAGAAGGGCTACGATCCACAGTATGGGGCGCGCCCGCTGCGCCGTGCCATCCAGCGCTTCGTTGAGAACCCGCTCTCGGTGCGCCTGCTCAAGGGCGACTTCCGCCCCGGCGACGTGGTCGTTATCGACGAGCAGAACGGCGAGCTGGTGTTTGAGCGCCATCCGGGCCAGCTTCATTACCCGGTCGAGTTCCCGCAGGATTACCCCATCGACGGCAACCGCATGTGACACAACGGGTGGGGCACGCCTGTGAGGCCTGCGGTTCAGGTCGCCGAGCGCTCAGGCGCTCGGCTAGGGCGCGCCCCTTGAAGGGGGCTGGATGAGGCCTCTGTTTGAATTTAGACACTCCCAAATCTCCCAATTTGTTGACAGGCGATTAAAACGCGCTAAAGTGTGAGCAGGGTGGCCATCGGTTGTCTTTGGGACGACCCCTCAAGAAAGCTGAACCCTCATGACTGTTACCCTGCTTGGCATTGACCTCGGCACTTCGTCTGTGAAAGCGGTCTTGATCGACGCGGCGACGGGCCATCTGCTGGCGGCCGTGAGCGAAGAATATCCCATCCGCACGCCGCAGCCCGGCTTTGCCGAGCAAGACCCGTTCGACTACTGGCGCGCCGCGGTGAACGCCGTGCGCGGCGTGCTGCAAGCGGCCCCGTCGCGGGTGGCGGCGGTGGGGCTGGATGGGCAGATGCACGGCACGGTGCTGCTGGATGTGGCTGGGCAGCCGGTGCGCTCGGCGATCATCTGGGCGGACGCGCGCACGACGCAGGAACCGCGCCGCCTGTTGAAGCGCGTCCCGCACTGGGCGCAGATTGCCGGCACGGATCCTGCGGCCGGCTTTCAATGTGCCACGCTGGCGTGGCTACGCCAGCATGAACCGTTCGCGCTGGAAAACACCGCGGCAGTCGTCCTGCCCAAAGATTACCTGCGCCTGCGCTTGACCGGCAGCCTCGGCACGGACATCAGCGACGCAGCAAGCACCGGCCTGCTGGACGTGCGCGCGGGCCGCTGGTCGGATGAGCTGCTGGCGGCGGTAGGCGTGTCGCCGCGCATGATGCCGCCTATCGCCGCCTCGCATGAGGTGGTGGGCGGCCTGACCAGCGAAGCCGCGGCGGCGCTGGGGCTGCCGAAGGGTCTGCCGGTCGTGGCGGGCTGTGCTGATCAACCGGCGCAGGCGCTGGGCAGCGGGCTGGCGCGCCCGGGCGTGGGCAGCGTCACCGTCGGCACGGGCGGGCAGGTCTTCATCCCGTACCAGCCGCGCGCCGAGCTGCGCACAGACCCGCGCCTGCACGTCTTCAACCACGCCGTGCCCAACACGTGGTACGTGCTGGGGGCGACGCTCTCAGCGGGGTCGTCGCTGCGCTGGATGCGCAACCTCTTCGGCCTAGAGAACGTGGCCAACGCCTACGATCGCCTGAGCGTCGAGGCGGGGCGCGTCTCGCCCGGCGCGGATGGCCTGCTCTTCCTGCCGTACCTGTTCGGCGAGCGCACCCCTCACATGGATCCGATGGCGCAGGGGGCGTTCGTCGGCTTGCAGTATCGCCATGAGCGCGGCCACATCGCCCGCGCCATTATGGAGGGCGTGGCGTTCTCGCTGCGGGATGCTGTCAGCTTGAGCGTGGCGCTGGGCGCGCAGGTCGATGAGATGGTGATCGCGGGTGGCGGCGCGCGCAGCGCCGTGTGGAAGCAGATCATCGCGGATGTGCTGGGCGTGCCGCTCAAGCGCAGCACCCAAGACGAACAGACCGCGGTCGGCGCGGCGCTGCTGGCGGGCGTGGGCGTGGGGGCCTACGCGGACGCGCTGGCCGCCGCGGCCTTGATGCAGCAGTACGACGCGCTGATCTACCCCGACGCGGAGGCGCACGCTTTCTACAACCAGTTTTACGCGCACTATCAGGCGGCTTACCCGGCGCTGCGCGCCACGATGCACAACCTGCACGGGTTGGCCCAGCGCGCCCATGACGTGTGGGGCGCGCGCTAACCGTGCTCACAGGCGCGGCATTCTCACGTTGCCTTTACCCTTTGGCTTTATGGTATAGTGAAATGCAATCAACCAACAAGGTGGGCTGGTGGGACTGCTTCTCTTTTTGGTCGGTGCGGTGTGTGCCCTGCTGCTGCTGGCCAACAACGTAACGCGAACAGTGCTGCGCCATAAGCGCATTCGCTGGGTCGAGACGCTGCTGCTCTTCTTGACGACGACGACGCTGCTCGTCGGGTTGATCGTTGACAACCTGAGCGATGCTCGCTTTGACCTGCAAGAGCAGCTCACGCTGTTGGTGGTGCTGCCGCTGGTGATCGCCCATCTGGGCATCACGATCGCGGAACTGCTGCGCCCGCAGCGCCTGCGCCAGTCGCGCGGCTTGATGACGCTGGGCAGCGCGCTGATGCTGCTGGCGGCTACCTTCGCCCTGAACGTGGCCTCGCTGTTGATCGAGCAGAGCAGCACCAACCTCGTGCGCCTGCCCACGCCGATCAACGTTACGCCTGACTTCCTCGACCCGTGCAGCGGCGAGGCGATTGCCGCGCGTGCTACGGGGCGCTTTTTCGGCCTCATCAGCGAGGAAACTGGCCTCAACCGCGATCAACTGGTGGATCGCTTTGCCGCCGATGGCAACGTGAGCGTGGCCGCGCTGGTCGAGGAGAACGGGCGCGACCCCGCCCAACTCATCCAGCGGTTAAACGCCTACGTCGATGAGCTGCTGCTCGATCTGGTCGTGGCCCGCTGCATCCCGCCGATTGCGCGCCCGCTGGCCCTCACCCAGATCACGCCCATCGTGCGCGACGCCGTCTACAACGACTTCAACACGCTCATTCAGGGCTTTGCCGCCTTCGGCGGGCAGCAGCAGGCCGCCCCCAGCGGCGCGACCCCCAACCCGCAGCAGTTGGAGGCCACCCGCCAAGCGCTCATCGCCCAAATCCCGACGGAGGACATCCGCCCGACGGCCACACCGACCCTCTCGCCGACGCCGACGCTGACCCCCACCCCCACCGTCACGCGGACGCCGCTGCCCACCTTTACCCCCACGCCGACGCGAGTGCGCTTCGCCACGGCTACCCCCACGGCCTCGCCCACTCTGCCCAACCCGTGCCGCGCCACGGCTGATTTCAACGTCAACCTGCGCAGCTTCCCCAGCCTGACGGACAGCCGCGTGCTGCTCACCATCCCATTTGGCAGCGAGTTCGACGTGTTCGGCCCTAGCGTGGACGGCGCGTGGTGGCTGGCCTCGTTCAACGAGCAGCAGGGGTGGGTCAGCGATGAGTTCGTCACGGTGACGCGCGCCTGCTACCAGCTTGAGCCGCGCACGCCGTAATATACTGAATGTGTTCGATTAGGGCGAGGATGAGGCACAGTGCTCACACGGCGACAGTTACTCAAAGGGGGGATGGCGGCGCTGGTGCTCAACCTGCTGCCGCTAGGGGATGCACAAGGCCAGCGGGCGCGCATCATTCGGCGCGGGCGCGCTGACCGGCCGCAGGTTGCGCTGACCTTTGACGATCTGTGGGATGAGTTCTACGCGCTGCGCGTGGGGCAAATTCTGTATGACCGCGGCGTGCAGGCGACCTTCTTCCCTGCTGGGCGTGCCATCCGCGCCAACATCGAACGCCCGACCTTCGCCCACCAGCACCTCTACCGCCGCCTGCGCGAGATGGGGCACGAGTTCGGCAATCACACGCTCACCCACCCTGACATCACCGACCTCTCAGCGCATCGCCTCATCTGGTGGGAGATCAACCCGTGGCAAGAGGCGCTGGAAGAGGCGCTAGGTGAACCCTATGCGACGGTGGCCTTTCGCCCGCCGCTCGGCATTGTGACGGACGCGCTCTACGATGCCATCTTGCGCACGGGCAACCTGCCGATTGCGCTGTGGAGCGCTGACCTGCGCGACACGCTGTGCGCCCCACAGGACTGCTCTATGGCCATCCTCAGCCTATTTGAGCGCAGCCTTGCCAACGGCCACATCTACCTTCAGCACACTGTCCGCGCGACGGCTGAGGTGTTAGACACGCAGCTTGACCGGCTCGAAGCAGCTGGGTTGGAACCTGTGCCCCTCTCGACCTTGATCGCCGCGCTAGACGAGCCAGACCCCACCCCCACTGACGGCGCGTGAAGGTGGGGCGAATCAACCTATTGCGCAGCGGGCATGCCCTGCCATTTGTAGATGAACAAGCTTGAATCAGGCAGAACGAACTCCGGGACGATTCCATCGGGCGTGACGAGCCGCGTCGGGCTGTCGAAGCTGTTGCTGCCGACCGGTGGCAGGTCGTTTACCTCGTCGATCGTCGCCAAGCACACCCACACGCCGCCATGCCCCAACTCAAGCCGAACAGGGACGGGATAGCTCTCAAAGTTGAGGAGGATCGCCAGCGTGTCCATTGGGTTGTCGGTAGGGGACGCTTGCCAGCCGATGACGCGCCTGTTCGCGCCACGGGTCGCGTCCAGCCACGGGGCGATCACCCACCGGAATTGGCCATCAGCGATCGGGTCGAAGCCGTGCAGTTTTAGCCCTGCGTAACGTCGCCGCAGATGGAGTAACCCCGCCGCCCACCTGAAGAAGAAGTCCTCGTTAGGGTTGTCTGGGCGTGGGTAGTGGACAAAGTTCCGCTCACGCTCTAGCGCGAACTCCTGCCCCATGTAAATCATCGGTTGACCGAGAGCAATCATGCTGGCCCCTAGTCCGAGGCGTGCCTTGCGCGCTTTGGCCGCTGGCGTGTTCAGACCCGGCCGATCGCTGGTCGCGATCTCGTAGGCTACGCTGTTCTCGTCGTGGCTCTCGCAGTAGTTGACCACGTTGTTGGTGTGCGCCGCCCATTCGCCTTTGGAGAAGTAGAACATCTCGCCCAGCACTTCGGGATGATCTTTCATCGCTTCAAACGGCCCCTCCCGCAGCAGCGCCTTGATGCCGTCGTGGAAGCGATCATGCCACTGGGCGAAGCCGTTGTAGCCATCGCGATTGAGGTCGCTCTCGTTGGGCATGTTCTCAGCGATGAGCAGGATGTCCGGCTTCAGGGCTTGCAGCTCATCCGCAAGGCGGTTCAGGAAGCCGTGATGCATGATCGAGCTGTGGGTGTAGTCGAAGCGGAAGCCGTCCACGTGGTATTCGACCAGCATCAGCTTGCAGGCGTCGATCAACATGTTCTGCATCTCGGCGCGTTCGGTGGCCGTGCGGTTGCCCCACGGCGACGCCCCTGAAAAGTACAAACCGCCCTCATCGCTGCGTTCCCATTCATCGGGGTGATCCAAGATGAGCTTCCACAGTGGGTTGAACTCGTTGGCAGTGTGGTTGAACACCTGATCGACGATGACGGCCATGCCGCGTTTGTGCGCCTCGTTCACAAGCTGCTTGAACTCGGCTGGCGTGCCAAAATCGCGCTCGAGCGCGGTGAACACGGCGGTGTTGTAGCCCAGTGCGGTTGGCCCTTGTGGGGTGGGCGCTTCGGCCACCGGCATCAGATATAAGCAGTTGACGCCCAGCGTATCGAAGTAACCCATGTGCAGGCGATCCACAATGCCGGCGTATTTGCCTTGGTGCTCGCTTGGGATGTCGCTGTGGCCGACGGTGAAGCCCGCAGGGTGCAGCTCATAGATGATGAGTTCGTGCATCGGTGGCGTCCGATAGTCCCCATCCTCCCACGGGAAGGGCGCAGGATCCACCACCAGCGCCGGATTTTGCTCGTAGTCCGCGCCGAAGAAGCGTGCATAAGGATCCGTGACCAGCAGGCCCGGCACGGTGTGCTCGCCGACTTGCATGGCCCACTGCACGTAGAACTGATATTCGTCGCCGGGCTTAGCTGTCGGCACTGTCCCCAGCCACACGTTGGGCACGTCGAAGTAGCCGCGGTGCAGCGTCAGCTCGATCCACTGTTCAGGGTCGGAGCCTTCACGGCCGGGGTGCTGCCAATCGTTGAACGTGCCGCACACGTAGACGCGCGCCGCGTGCGGGTGGAAGAACCCAAACTGTACGCCGCCCTCGGCCAGCACATTAGCCCCCAGCGCAAAACGCCCGCCGCTCTCGCTGATGTATTGATGCGGCGCAAAGTTCATTTCAGCGACGCGCTCGGCTGCTGGGCGCTCGTCCACTGGGGCGGGGGCGTGCCGCAGCACAAATGGATGCCAACTGCGACACCAGATCGTCAGGTCTGGGCTGGTCAGCGTGACTTGACGCCACAAGCTGTCTGCTTCTTGGTTATCGCCATCGCTGAATTTGATGAAGCACACCGTGTCCGACCACTCAACCGCGAAGGTTGCGGCGTGCTCGGTGTGCTCGTTCGGTTCAACACAATTGGGTTGGCCATCTCCTGAGCGAATCCACATCGTCGGGGCGGTCAGCGGCTGCAAAGTGTCGTAGTGCACGATCAATTGGCGCTTCATCGCAGATTACACTCTCCACAAGTAGTTTAATGACAAGCAATACAGCAAAACTTTTAAAAAGTACCGATTGCCAAGTTAGACAGTCAGCGCCGTTGGATGGAATTGCAAATAGGCCAAGTGGGGGATGCAAGCCAACCAAAACAGCCCCCATCTGTGGGGGCTGTTGGGGTCAGCGGGTAGGTTAGGCGCGGCTGCGCGCGCGGCGGGCGGCGGCGATGATCCCGACCAGCCCCAGCGCGACGACGGCCAGCGCGCCCATCGTGTTGGCGTTCAGGTCGTCAAACAAGCCCGTGTCGGGCAGTTCCGTCGGTGGACGGATGACGGGGGGCGGGGGCGTCGGCTCTAGCGCGGCGATGGCGGTCGCGTTGGCGTTGGCCTGCGCCGTCAGCGCGATGGGGTCAAACAGGGCGGCCAGCGCGGTAGCCGTCTGGTTCACCGCGTCGATGGGGATGGGCGTCACAATCGCGCCGAGCGCAATCGCCGTGGCGGTGGCGTTGGCGGCCTCAATCGGACTGAGCGCGTCGGGGGTTGCCTCGCCCGAGAGCGCGGTGGCCGTTAGGTTGGCGTTCAGCGCGTCCTCAGTCTGCTGCGCGATGATGATCAACGAGGTGGCGGTGGCCCCGGCTTCAAAGGTTGCGGTGAAGTCCACCTCGGGCGTGAAGGTCGGGGACGGCGTGAAGGTGGGCGAGGGCGTGGCGGTGAAGCTCATGGCGGTGGCGGTCTCGATAAAGCTCACCGTTTGCTGGGCTTCGATGGTGGCCAACTGGGCGATGGTGGTGGCGTTGCGCTCGGCGATGGCGGTGCGGGTGATGTTCAGCTCAGGGTTGCCGCCTTGCCCTTGCAGCAGGGCAAAGATGAGCGCGCCAAAGCCGATGACGAGCACTGAAGCGAGAATCGCTGCTAGGATGATGAACGTGCGGCTGGCCCCTTCACGCGGGGGCGGAACTTCGTCATCGTCGAGGATGATCGGTTCGTCGCCGATGTCCAGCAGGTTATCGTCGAGATTCGCGTCGTCGTCGAATTCGTCGAACGTGTTGCTACGGAACAGATCGTCCTCATCGTCAAAGCGGAAATCGTCGTCAGTGTTCCTGTTGGACATGCGTCCCCTCCATCCATGTGTGAAGCCACGCCATTCAGCGTGTCACCCAGTCTTAAGTATCATAGCCCGATTCGTGATTATCCGCCAATGGCTTCTAGATCAGCCAATGGAACCACGACCTGCTCATTTGTGTTGAGCAGCAGCAGGCGCGCGACCGGCGCGCGCAGGCCGCTCTCAAGGCGCTGGGGCTGCTTGGGCAGCTCCAGCACCCGCCCGACCTGCCCTTGATGCGGCTCACGGGTGACGCGCACCCGCGCGTTCACCTTAAGCGGCTCGTAGACGTTGGGCGCGGGCAAGCTCTGATCGACGTTGCCACGGTTGACGACCAGCTCTGGCCGCAGCAGGTGAGCACGGCTGGGACGGTTGGCGTTGAGGGTAGCGAGGAAGCCGTCCATCTCGCGCAGCAAGTCCAGCGCGGCGCTGTTCATGCGCGGCACGCCGAACCCTTCCGTCAGCATGATGGCGCGCGAGCTGGTCTCGGCCTGCGGCAGCAGTTCAGCGGGCATGCTGGGGGCGATCACCCCTGCAAAGCCGCGCGCGTTCATCACGTGGAAGCTGTCAGCGGTCAGGGGGCGGGTCGAGATGACGATCTCACCTTTGAAGGCCGGGTCGAGCGTGTCAGTCGGCAGCGTGTCGATGCCGGTGTGCGGCTCCATGCGCAGCGTGGCGATCACCGAACGCCCGTTGCCCCACACGCCGGTGATGAGCGAGCCGACCGTCTCGACGTATACCTTGCGATCTGTCACGAGCGTGATCGTCCCGCGCACGCCGGCCTCAAGGTCGATCAGCTCCGGCCGCTCTTGGAAGATGATGCTGCCGCGGTCAACGCTGACGATCAGGCCATCGCTGGGGGCAAAGACGCGCTTGCCGCGCTTGGCGTCGCGCCCCGCTAGCGGCGTCTGCTGGCTGACGATCTGGTTCGGTTTGACGAGCAGCATGTTCGCCAGCGCGTTCGGGTCGCGCAGGCCGAGGATCGCCGCGGCGTCGATGATGACGTGGCGCGCAGGGACGATGGCGCGCCCGATGCGCGTGCGAATGTCCACGGACTGGCCGACGATGACATCAAAACTGCCGATGGCGTTCTCTGGGATGCGGACTTCGCGGCGGATGCGCATCAAAGCGCTGGCATAGCGGGCGTCAACGTACATGGCCTAGAACAAACTCCTCACGTCGTCGTCATCCACGAAGGGGGCGGCGGGCTGGGGCGCTTTGTCGTCTTTGCCGCCTTTGGCCAGCTTGCTGCGCTGCCCGTCGCCCGCCAGCACATCGCTCAGATCAGCCTCGTCAGGCAGCTCTTGAGCAGGAGGCGGCTGCGCGCGGCGGCCACGGCGCAAGCGCCGCGGCGGTTCCGTCGTCTTGGTGAGGGCCACCGCCTGCGACGGCGCTTCCTCCGTCACTGGCGCGAGCCACTCCTGCGGGATCTCGTGCAGCGGGTCGTCGGTGGCAGCGTGCACCCAGCGCGGCAGGCGCTGCGCGCGCTCCTGCACCGTCTGGCCGACCGCCAGCGGGCGGCCGCGCGCGTCGATCATCACGCCGGCTGTTCCCCCCTGTACCTTGAGGTTTAGGCGGCGGCGTCCGTTCACGCGCATCCGCCCCGTGCAGACGATGGTCAGCTCCATCTCAAAGTCCACTGGCAGCGGCAGGAACAGCACCTGCCCGCCTTCTAAGTTGTACTTGATCCGTTCGCCGCCGGTTTTGATCGTCAAGCGGGCGGCGGTGCGCCCCGTCGTGGGCTGCCCCTCAAGGCTGATGAGCGTGCCGAGCAGCTCGACGTTGCCACTGTCGATGATCTGAACCGCGGGCAGGGCGTCCACGCGGGCGATGCTGCCGAGCGCTGTCAGCACGCCGAAGGGATCCGCGTACACCTGCGACACCCCCAGCGGCTGCACGCTGTCGGCGATCAGCAGCAGGTTGTAGCCGGGTTTGCCGCTGCGCGTGAGGGCGCTGCCCGCAGCGAAGATCAGCGGGAAGGGCGCGCTGCCGTGAGCGCTGCCCCATTGGGCGCTCAGCTCGCCTAGCAGTTGGCGCACCCCTGCGCGCAGGAAGGCGTGTTCTAAGTAACCATCGCGCAGCGTCATCGGGATGGAGGCGGGCAGCAGCGCTTTGTTGCGCGCGAAGTGGTCCAGCTCGCTGCGCGTGACGTTGAACGGCAGCCACGCGCGGATCGCCTCCACGCCGACGGCCTCTAACAGCGTGTGGGCGCTGTGCCCCACGCCGTGCTGCGACGAAATGCGCGAGTAGAGCTGACCGCCCACCACTGCGTACAGCAGCGTGCTCGCGCTGCCCACGTCGGCAATGAGCACGTTCTGCCCTGTCTGAAGGCCGAAGAAGCGCGCCATCAGCTCGTAGGTCTGCGCGGTGGGGATGATGCTGCTGCTGGTGGCGGTGACGGCGTTGAACCCCTCGCCGACGCGCTCTTGATAGCGATTGTAGGCGGCGGCGATGGCCTCCACGGCGGGCTGCGGGTTGGGCTGGCCATAAGCAGGCAGCACGTTGTTAGTGATGATCGTCTCGGTCAGGTCGTTGAAGATGTCCGCGATAGTCGGGGCGACGTCGGCGTTGCCCGCGTAGAGCAGGATCGGGCGCGAAGCGCGGTCAATGATGTTGAGCGCCAGCTTGAGGCCGCGCGCCAGCCGCAGCAGTGCCTCGCGCGGGCCGCCGTCCACGCCGCCAGCGAAGAAGATCAAGTCCGGCCGCGCTTGCAGCACCGCGTTGAGCTGGTCCTCAACGGTGGGCTGCTCAGTCAGCACCACGCGCCCAACCACCTCGACGTATGAGCCGCTGATGGCGCGCAGCGCGGCCGCGTAGCTGGCCTCAGGGACGACGTTCACCATCAAGACGCGCATCGGGCGGCCCACGCTGGCCGAGGTGACGAACAGATCGACGCCAGAACGATCTTCGTCCTCAGGGGTGATGACCTCGTCGCGGTTGTCGAGGAAGCGCCGCCCCATCGCAGTTCCCATGTCGCGCAGGACGCGCCGCAGCGCCAGCGCCACGTCGTCGTGCGGCACGTCAAACGTCGTGAGCGTGTCGCGCCGTGCCACCAACTGGTACTCGCCGTTCACAAGGTCGAACAGCAGCACGCGCGTCGTGACGCTGCCAAAATCTGCTGCCAAGATCGAACCGCTGCGCGTTGTCATGATCCTACCTTCCGAGTAGGCTGCTAAGCTGGCCAGTGAACACGCTCAAGCTGCTGAGGATGATCGCCCCGTAGGTTGCGCCCATCATGACGACGATGAACGCCTCACCGATCGCGCCCACCCCACGCACGAGCAGCGTGCGGTGCACCGTGCCATCGGCGCGGCGGCGCGCCCCATACTGAAAGTAGAGCAGGGTCGTGATCACCCCAACGAACAGCACCGCGCTGTTGAGGACGTCCGCTCCGGGGACGATCACCGTCGCCACCAGCGGCAGGATCGTCCCGGCGACCGCGCCCGTGACCGCCACCGCCGCCCCGACGGCGATCAAGAAGGCCAGCGGCAGCAGGCCAATCGTGCGCAGCGCGGGCACAGTGCGCAGCGCCAGCAGCGCCACCAGCACGAACGCCACCAGCAGCAAGATCGACCCGTCGGGCGTGCTCAGGTATGTCGCCACGACGTTCTCTAACAGCGTGATGACCACAAAGGCGCTGGTGATGCCAATGTAAGCGTAGATCACCAAGCGATACAGCAGGTTGTCGCGCAGCAGGTAGCTGAAGATGAGCAGGGTCAGCGTGAAGCTGAGGAGCGTCTCAAGACTCATGCGGGTCGTCTTCTCCGGTTGAGGATCGCGCGCAGCAGATAATAGATGTTGCCCACGAGGATCAGCGCAATGGCCGCCATCACCCCAAAGAACTGCGACTGCCAGCGCGCGCCGCCGTCCACCGTGGCCTGCTCCGGCGGGGCAGCTGCGGCCACAACCGGCGCAATCGGCGTCGGCGTGGGGGTGAGGGTGGGCGTGCTGGTGGGGCGCGGGGTGTTCGTCGGGCGGGTGGTGGGCGTGGGCGGGACGACGGTCAGGCCGGGCGCAGGGATCGCCTGCGCGTCGGCGGCTTGGCGGGTGCGCACCTCTAAGGCGACCACGTCGACAAAGCCGATGCGGTTGTCTGGCAGCACCACGCTGGCGTATTCGCCCTCCACTAACAGCACGCGCAGTTGGTCGCCGCGCTGCGCCTGCCCGATTACCTCCGCGTCGCTGGCGGGGGCGTCTAAGATGTCGACGGTGTTGAAAACCACCGTCCCCACTTGGATGAGCGGCTCCGGCGTGGGCTGCTGCTGGCTGCGATCCACCGCGGGCAGGCGTTGGAAGGGCGTATCGGTGATGGGGCGTTCCTCCACGCGGATCAAGAACGCCGCCACCCAGCCGATGCGGTTATCTGGCAGGACGACGCTCACCCATGTGCGATCTTCGTTGAAGTTCAACGCGCGGATCACCGTGCCCGGGCGCAGCGTCGTGAGCACTGGCGCGCTGGTGTTCGGTTCCGCGCGGACGTTGATCGTGTCGTTGGCGATGATCGTCCCGACGAGCACCAGCGGAACCTCCGACGGGGTGGGGCTGAGCGCGGGGCGGGTTGGCGTGCTGGTGGGCGAGATGGGCGTTGGGCTGGCGATAGGCGCGGTGGTGGCGGCCTCTGTGGGCGGGATGGGCGTTGCGCTGGGCAACAAGGTGGCCGTAGGCAGGATAGGCGCGGCCTCTGTTTCGGCGCGGGTGGCCGTAGCCTCCACAGGGACGATGACCGGCGCTTCAGCCGTGGCCTCGACAGTGGGGGTGGGCGGCGGGGCAGTCGGCGTGGGCGGCGGTAGGGTCGGCTGGTCAGCAGGCGCAGCCTCCTCAGTCGCCTCATCAAGCGGCGGGGCAATGAGCGCTTGCGCGGCTGCGTTCAGCACGGCCTCGTATACCACCGTGTCGCGATACCCCGCCAGCACCCCGTCGAACTGCCCGGCGGTGTAGTAGGCGATGCTGGGCGGCAGGGCGGCAAAAGTAGAGGCCAGCAGGAAGGGGCGCGGTATCTGTGGGATGACCTGCTCGGCGTAGGTGCGGTTGACCTCCACGCTGGCGGAGATCAGAACGCCGACAGCGAACTCCTCAAGGCGGGCGATGCTCAGGCCGTTGGGCGCGCCGCTGGCGTCCAAGTTGAGCAGGGCGGCGTTGTTGGCTAGATCGCGCAGGCCGACTACGCCAGAGGCGATCAGCCGCGTGAGGAAGTAATCACGATTCGCGCCGTCGGGGAAGACCTGTTCCAGCAGCGTTTTGGTGCGCAGGATACCGATGCTGTTGCTGCTGATGACGACAGGGCGCGCCCCGCGCAGCTTGAGGTGCGTCAGCGTGGCCACGGTCAGCGCGTCCAGCTCATAGGCGTGGGTGGCGTCATATTCGACCGCCAGCAGCACCAAGTCGCCGCGTTCGAGCGTGTTCAAAGCGGCGACATAGGCCGCCTCGCGCTCGCCGGCGAAGGCCGCCAATGGGCGCGGCGCGATGTCTACATCCACGCTCATCGGCAGGATGATGGCCGCTGCCAGCAGCGCCAGCACGAGCAGCCGCACGACCGGCACGCGCACCGCCGAGCGCTGGCGGGCGGTCTCAGCGCGGCCTTGTTCGCTTACCAGCGACGCGAGCAGCGCGGCCTGTGTGAGGTGCGCATCGGTGACTGTCAGGCCGGCAGCCAGCTCCGGCCGCGCGGTGATGACCGGGGCGGCGGTTAGCGCTTCTGGCACGCCCGGCAGGATCTCCGCGATGAGGCCTTCCGCCTTGTCTTGGTCAGCTTTGACGTTCAGCACGTCCTCGCGCAGCGCCAACAGCCGCTCGTCCAACTCGGCCAGCGGCCGATCTTGCTTGGCGCGCAGCGCTGCCGCCAGCGTCGAGCCGCCCATCCCCGCCTGTGCGCCTTGAAACCAAAGCGGCAGATCGGACTCGCTCACTGGAACGCTCGCTGGGCTGAGGTCGATGTCCGAGAGCATGTCCTCACGGTCGCCGTCGAACACCTCGCTCAGGTCGGCGCGGACGGGCAAATCCGCTTCCAGCGCGGCGATCTCGCTCGTGTCGAACAAGCCAGACGCGAACAAATCGTCAAGGTTGCCCGTGCCGCGCAAAACCGCGGCGTCGTCGTCCAGCTCGGCGATGCTGCGCTTGTCGAACAAGTCGCTGTCGAACATCTCTTGGTAAGAGGTGATGCGGTCGTCGCCTAGCTCGTGCTCGGCGCGCATCGCAGCCAGCAGGTCGTCCAGCTCTTGTCTAGGATCGCTGACCTCATCCGAGAGGCTCTGCACCAGCGCCTCGAAGCTGTCGTCATCGCTGCCAGTCAGCATGTCGTCGATCTGACCGCTGCTCAAGCTGAAGCTGCGACCGCCAAAGGTTGGCTCTGTCGTAGGGAGGTCGGGCAGCTCATCGGAATCCAGCCGCGACAGCCAATCAGGGGATTCACCGCGGCTTTCAAGGTTGGAGAGGTTGCGGATGCTCGTGCTGCTGGCCTCTGGCAGGTCGAGGTTGGCCAGCGGATCCTCAGGCACAGCGGGCTGGTCGAACTCGCTGAGCCAATCAGGCGTCGCCTCGGCGAAGGGGTTTGCCTCCAGCATCCATTCAGGCAGAGCGGCATCGACTCCGTCGGTCTGTGTTGACGCTGGGGCGAAGTCTGAGCGTGGCAGGGTGGTGGCAGCCTCGTCGTCTGGCAGCGCCAGCAGCGCGTCGAGGTCAGCATCTGGCGCGGCTGGGTCTGGGATGTCGTTCAGCAGCGCGTCGAGGTCGAGGTCTAGCGCGCTGTTCAACTGCTCGCCGAGGCTGGCAGGCTGCGAGGGGTCGATGGCCAAGAGCGCGTCAAGGTCGAGGTCGTCGTCCGCCTCAGCCGGTTCCATCGGCGAGAGGTTGAAGAACTCCTCAGAGAGGTCAAGCGCGGGCGCAGGCGGCGCGTCGGGGGGGGGCGCCGCGTCGAAGAGCGTCATCAGATCGTCCCAGTCGGCGTCCGCCTCCGTGGGGTGGCTCGTCTCGGCCTCGGTTGGCAGCTCGACCTGTGGGAAGACGTCTTCCAAGCTCACGGCGGGGGCTTCCTCAGTGCGCAGCGGCTCCACGTTGGCGAGGCCAAAGGCTGCAAAATCGTAGCGATTGTCGTCTTCGGCTGGCTTGAGGCCGCCCGTGGCGGGGCGCTGGCCGCTGAAGTCAGCGTTTTCAAGCCAGCCCGTGTCAGACTTCAGGCCGCCCGTGTCGACGTTTTGCAGCGCCTCGGACTTGGCGATGAGGCCGCCCGTGTCACCGGCTGGCGGCGACCAAAACGGCACATCCGAGCCAGCCTTTGAGACGTTCTTGAGCCAATCCGTGTTCGACGCCGTAGGGGCGTCAAAGCTGATGCCTTGCAGCCACGAGGGCGGCGGTTCATCCGTCGGGGTGCGCAGCCACTCCGGCAGGTCTTGATCGGTCACCTCGGGGGCGCGCATCCAGTCGAGCATCTGGTTCGGGTCGCCGAATTCGGCTTCTTCCGCTTTCTCGATGGCGTTCTCGATACGCCGCTGCGCCAGCCGCCCGTACTGCGCTTGGCCGATGCCTGCGTCCCGGTCACGATCCCTGTAGACGTTCTCGCTCTTGTCGTCGAACAGCGGGTCTGTGTCATCAGGCAGGGGGGCCACCTCAGCGTCTTTCAGCCAGTCGAGGTCGTTCAGGTCGTCGAAGTCGTCGTCAGAGGGGATGTTGGGTAAGTTATCGGTCATCTGTGCGTTATTCCCCGTACTGCCTGTCTTGGCCGATCAACACACGCGCCCCGGCGACGAGCGTCGCCAGCGCCACCCCCAGCAGCACGCCGCTCGCCCCCGCGCTGACGGGCACGCTCAGCAGCCACTCAGAGAACTGTCGCGAGGCGCTGTCCGTCGTGGAGAGGACGAGGCTGGCGAGCGTCACCAACACAGTGAGCACGAACAGCAGCCGCCCCCACGTCAGGCCGCGCCGCAAGATGCGCATCGCGCCCCACACCAGCACAAAGAACAGCAGGCTGTTCAGCGCTGCCCCGATGGGCACTTGCACGCGCTCAAGGATCACGTTGGTGTTGCTGCTCTGGTTGATGCCGTCGATGATGCGCACCAAGATTACTGTGAGGAAGCTGCCGACGAGCACCGTGCTGCCGAGGCGCGCGCTGAAGGTGCGCCCGCGCAGCACGCGGTTCACGTTCACACCCAGCAGGTTGATCGCCCCCAGCAGCACCGTCAGCGCCAGCACCGCCGCCGCCAGCCGCAGCAGCACATCCGTCAAAGCGCGGATGGGCGACGCGCTGATCAACGCGCCGAGTGTGCCGAAGCTCTCGCTGACGAGCAGCCCCACCAGCGTGATGAGGCCGACCCCAGCCACCAGAGCAGTTGTTAAAACGACTGACAGACGCACGCGGTTCATAGGCTAGCCCTGCCTCAACACGTTGACGCTGAACCCCGCGATGAGCAGCAGCACCAGCAGCAGCCGCACGATGTCGACCACGAGGGTGCGCTGGCGCAGCGGCGACTGCTCATCCATGTAACCCGGCACGGCGAACAGCTCTTCACCGATGAGGACGTGATCGGCCAGCGCATAGCCCACCGCCTGCCCGCTGGGGCGCGTGGCCGCTACGACGGTGGGCGTGTTGTGAAGTTCCGCGCCCCACAGCGGCAGCGCCAGCTCTGGCCCGCCGCGCCCGGCCAAGACCTGCCCCACGAGTTGATCGTCATACTCCATGACGGAAAACGCGCTGGCCATCGTGAAGCCGGTGTCCGGATACCAGCGAACGTTGTAAGGTCGCGCTTGCGAGGCGGTCGGGCTGCTGCGATGAGCGCGCCGCAGCATGTCACGGGCAATTTGCAGGGTGCTGCTGCTGCCGACGGTGACGATGGGCGGGGCGTCGCTCAAGCTCAGGCGGCGCGCGCTCTCGTAGAAGGCATCGGCGGCTGCCAGCGCCAGCAGCGTCTCTTGGTCGCCGAGGTCGAAGCCGCCCATCGCCATGTGCAGCGGGCGGTTGGTCTCGATGCTGCGGCTGACCAAGCGCGGCAGCGCCTCAATTGCGCTGATGGGGCGCTGCGCACGAGTGGTGCGCCGCACGACGGCGTTCGCCACGATCACGATCAACAGCAGCAGAATCGTCAGCGCTTGCAGGGTGGTGCTATCCAGCATGGTTGTCTTCCAGTAGTGACCTCAGTTGAGCAACGCCGTCAGGATCATCCAGCAGATGGCCCAGTTCTTCTAGCTGTTGGCGCGCCCCGCCGAACCCCAGCAGCGGCGCTGCCACGAACAAAGACTGACCGACCAGCGGCGCAAACGGCTCAAAAATATCCAGCAGCGAGAGCAGCACGCCCCCCATGCCGCGTTCTTTTGCGTTCGCAATCCACTTCATCGCATCCGCCCACCTTTCTCTGATGCGAGTATAACATGGCCGCCAAATCTGCGCGAAAAACAGGCGCTGTTCTGTCTGCAATTGCCCCCAGCCCACAGGCGCAGCAAGCCGTATGCTTATGATAGAATAGGGTCATCTGCTCGATCATTCGAGCAGCAACAACATAGCTGGTGTAAAGGCTTTGACCCATGTCTGAACCTGTTGTCGTACAAATTGTGGGAGCGCCCACGGCCTGCGCGGAGGGCATCAAGGAAAGTTGGCGCGAGATGGCGCATTGGGCAGATGGCCAACTGCGGAACCGCTTTGGCGACGCCGTTCGAGTGGAGTACTACGACCTATTCGACCCAACGTGCCCCTCGCTGCCGGCGGATGCACAGCTGCCGTTAGTCATCGTCAACGGCGAGCTGCTCAGCAGCGGCGGCAAACTGCCGATGCCCGCCATCCGCAAGCGCGTTGAGGACATTCTCGGCTAGCGCTGCTTGTCTCTGTTCAGCCAAAGGCAAAACAGGCGACCAAATGGCCGCCTGTCTGGTGAGTCCTGTGTGATGAGTGGGTGCACTAGGATTCGAACCTAGGACCAACCGATTATGAGTCGGCGGCTCTAACCGCTGAGCTATGCACCCCGCTGCAAGCGGGTAACGAGATTCGAACTCGTGCCAAGACCTTGGAAGGGTCGTGTGCTACCACTACACCATACCCGCACGTGTCGGGGTGACCGGATTTGAACCGATGACCTCCTGCTCCCAAAGCAGGCGCGCTGCCAGCTGTGCTACACCCCGTGCTCTGTATAATCCTATCATCACTTTGTGCGGCTGTCTAGCTGTGGAGTTGAAGCGGCAAGGTCTAAACAGACAGTCATCGGCCGTCACCGTCGCGCCGAGCGCTGAAGCACTCGGCTGAAACGCACTGCCTAAGGGGAGCATTAGCCTGACCAAGCCAGTGGCTGATGCCTCTGGCTTGCACTTCGCGGGCATAAGATGGGGGTTGGCGCGCCAACCCCCTCAAAATCCACAGGCAGGCGGCATCCTAACTAGCTAGCGCGTCTGGCCTGTCGCGGGGTCAACGCCTTGCGCGATGAAGCTTTCGCCCCAACCGCCCCAACTGCTGGTGCTGATGCCGTTGCGCTCGCTGGCGGTGTACTCTTCTCGGCCGGGCAGCCGCGTGATGAGCACCAGCCCGCCCGCGTCGGTCAACGCGCCTGCGTGGATGGCTGCCGCGCACAGGTAGCTGTCGCCGGTGTAGACGTCCGTCCCCCACACGGCATAGTATTCGTTGGTGCAGCCGGCTGGGCATTCGAACAACGCGTAGATGGACGACTCGTTGACGACGTCGGTTGAAACGCGCAGGTCACAGGTGGCGGGCTGCGTCTGCAAGCCCAACTGGCGGACGTTCACGCTGGGGGCGGCGGTGGCGCTGGGGCGCGGGGTGCTGATGGGCGCGCCCTCGGCGGGCGCAACGCTGAAGCTCGCGCGGTAGCTGCCCCAGCTCGAGGTGGTGATGCCGTTGCGCTCTGTGCCGGCGTAGCTGTCTTGGCCGGGCAGGCTCGTCACCAGCACGCGCCCGCCGGTCGCCGCGTTGATCGCCCCGGCGTGGGCCGCGGCGCGGCATACCGAGCTGTCGGCGGTGTAGATGTCTGTGCCCCACACGCTGCCGCTCGTGCAGTTGGCGGGGCAGGCCACGAACGCGCGCTGCGTGGTCGGGTCGAACGTCAGGTCAAACGCGCTGAACCGACATTCGATCTCCACCAGCGGCAGGTTGATCTCGCTGAACGGCTCCGCTAGTTCGACGTCGTTCGGGTCGGCGGGGCCGCCGAGGCCTTCCATCATCGGGCCAGCGGTGGCGCTGCGGGCGATCGCTTCGACTTCGGCGCTGGTGATCGGCTCACGATCAAGGATGGTGACGATCAACGTCATGTAGCTGTTGGCGTCTAGCTCGACGACGTAAAAGTTGCCCAGCGAGTTTTCAGCGGTGGCGACGTCCAAAAAGCGGAAGAAGCGGCCATCGGCCAGCGTCTCTTCGACGAGGTCGCGCGCGGCGTCGAAATCTTCGCGCCCCGTGTAGATCGGCGCGAGCATCGGCAGCATGAACGACCCGATGAACTCAATCGGCAGCTCGTTCTTGTTGTACACGTTGATCACGATGATCGCGGGCGCGCCGATGAACTGAGCGCCTTTGTAGAGGGTGCCTAAGTCGTTGATGAACGGCTCTTCGCTGTAGATCGCCCAGCCGTCAGGGAAGGTGACGGTTGCGCCCGTTCGGAACACCAGCGTGTTGGGCGGCATATCCGCAATGGCGACTCCCGCGCTCGACGCAGAACCGCTGCCGCCCATCGCCTCAACCGTGCCGATGATCTTCTCATACTCGAGGGAGATGCTGGGGGTGGCTTCCTCACGGGTCGTCTCGTTGAACAAGGTGGCCACGACTAATCGGCCATCGGCGGGCAGGTTGAACGTTGTGGCGATCACCGGCACGGTGATCCCCTCTTCTGTGACCCTTCCGGTGATGAGCAACCCGTCACCCTGTGGCAGCGGCAAGAGTAAGACATCGTCGAGGTCATAAGAATTGGGGTCAAGCAGCTTGGCGATCTCGAGGATGGCTGCTGTGGCTGGCATCGTCGGCGCGGCGTTGGGCGCGTCGATGAAGCTGCTAGTGATCGTCTCCCCGACGCCGATCGAGATCGTCCAGCCCTCAAAGTTTTGCAGGATAATCCCGAACTCTGGGATGATCTCCGCTGACCAGTTGTCCGGGTAGCGCACGCGCAGGTTGACGCCGCTGTTTTCGGCTGTGTTGTTGAGGTCTTGAGCGCTTACGCCGAACACCAGCGCCCCGATGCATCCTACGACTGCTAGCCACTTTTTCACTTCGGATTCTCCTAGATTAAATGGTTTGAGGTGCTTTACCCCAAACCAATGTTAGCACGAAATAAAATTACTGCGGCGGCATCCCCCTGCGCGGCATCCCGCTGTTGCTGCTGGCCCTGTCCACGCGCAGAGGGGCGGGGATACAATCGCTGAGATGGTTACCCTGTTGAGAGAGCGAGTCGATCATGGCTAAGCATGATGTGTTGATGGTGTTCAACGGCTACGCGCCCAATTATCCCGATGTGTTCTTCACTGCCGCCAGCCTGCGCAAGTTGGGATATGACGTGCTCGTCATCAGCAGCGCCCGTCAAGGCAAGGATTCCATTCCCACTGTTCAAACTCAGGATAACATCGCTTTTATCACGCTGCCCCACTACACACGCTTGACACTCAGCACTTTGGCTAAGCTGCTCACTGGGCGGCTAGACCCCACCGTTCAGCCGAACAACGTCAGCATTACCACGATGGTGACGATGCTGCTGTTCAACCTGTGGGTGCTGCGACTAGGCCTCAACCATAAGTATGCGGTGGTGCACTGTCATGACTTGTCCCCGCTGCCGGCGTGCTGGCTGTTGGCAGTGATGAAGCGGGCAAAGCTGGTGTATCACACCCGTGAAGACTTCCCATCGCGCAAAGGTGGGCGCACAGGCCAACTGCTAGAGCGCATGGAGCGCCTCTTGCTCAAGGGCTGTGACGCGGTGATCTCCACGGGCACGTTTCTGCGACAACTGCTGCTAGAGCGCGGCGCAAAAGATGTCACCCTCATCGGCAATTGGAAGCGCCTTGAAGATTTCGACATCCCCGACGAGGTGGTCGCCCAAAGACGCGCGGCGCTAAACTTGCGCCCAGACGAGCGGCTGATCGTCTACATCGGCACGCTCGACCCCGCCCGTGAGCTGATGCCACTGTTAGAAGCCGTGGCTGTAAGGCCAGACGTTCGCCTGCTGATCGGCGGGCGTGGGCTGCTGCAAGCGGAGATTCAAGCCTTTGCCGAGCGAACGCCCAACATCCAGTGGCTGGGGTGGGTTCCGATGTCTGAAGTGCCCTTGTACACCAAAATGGCGGACAGCTTGTACTTCGTGCTGTCTCTTGGGGAGTTTCAAGCGCAAAACGAGCGCTGCCCTGCGCCGCACAAGTTGTTTGAGGCCTACGCCGCTGGCGTGCCGATCATCGTGCGGGCGGGCATCAACGAAGTCAGTGAGATGATCGAGCAGAGCGGGGCGGGCATCCTCGTGAAAGATGCGTCGCGTGAGAGTTTGTTCCAAGCGTTTGATCAGCTGCACGACGACGACCAGATGACGCGCATGCGCGCGCGCGCCCGCGAGCAAGGCACGCTCTACAACTGGGAAGAGGCAGAGCGCCGCCTGCGACAGATTTACGATCGCATGTTCACTCGGCCCGCACAAAGCGCTGGCGAATCTGCGTCTCAAGCGTTGGAGGGATAAGCACTTCGAACAGCCACTTGGCCAGCCCACGCGGCAGCGCCGCCGGGTAGCGCACGAGGTTCCGCGCATCCTGTGGCAGCGATTTCATCTGCCCGCGCTTGATGTGTTCGCTCATCTCGCGCATCGTGCCAATCACCCACTCGTGATGCATCGTAGCCGGCAGGGCGTGTGCGCCGTATTTGGCCAGCATGCGCTCATACTCGCGCAGGCGTTGTAAGCCACCGCTGCTGGTTTTGGTCTCGCGGTAGATCTTGACCGCGACCTTGATACTGGGCAGGTAGAGGGGCGGGTAGCGTTGGCCAATGCGCAGCCAGTACTCGTAGTCCATCCCGTAGTACATGTCCTCATCCAGCGGGCCGCATGCTTCATACACGTCTCGTCGGATAAAGACAGTGGGCTGTGTGATGAAACAGCCGTAATTGAGCAGGAGTCGATAGTCCCACTCAAACGCGGGCGCGCGGTAGGGCATCGGTCGCCCGTCCGCGTCGAGGATGTCGGGTTTGCCGTACACCCAACCGGCCTCCGGGTGGGCTTCTAATGCGGCGACGGCGGTCGCCACCGTGTCGGGATAGTAGAGGTCATCGGCGTTGAGCCACGCGAGGATCTGCCCCTGCGCGCGCGCCCACCCCTTGTTGATGGCGTGGGTCTGGCCGCGGTCTGGTTCGCTGATGAGCGTCAGTCGGTCGGCGTAGCGTTGGGCGATCTCGACTGTGCCATCTGTAGAGCCGCCGTCCATGATGATATACTCAACCTGTGGGTAGGTCTGCGCGAGGACGGATTGGATCGTCTCCTCGATGAAGCGGGCGCTGTTGTAGCACGGCGTAACGACGGTAACGAGAGGGGGCACGGCTTGTTTTCCTCTGGGGTTTTTATTGAAGTAAAGTATACCACGATGGGGCAACAGCGATGAAAAATGAACCTCATCAGCCGCTGCGAGTGTTGTTCGTCTCACCGTTCTCAGATGATCGGGGCGGCTCAGAACGGTCGCTCTACTCTCTGATCGAACATCTGCCCCGTGAACGCATTGCGCCGGAGGTGCTGGTGCAAGCGCCGGCCGAGGCCAGCGTGCGTGAGCGCCTGCAAGCGCACGGCGTCCCGCTGCACGAGGCGCGGTTCCGAACGTGGTACAACATCCGCACCAAGCGCAAAGGCCATCTGCGCCTGCTGCGCTTGCTGGACAACCTGCGCGTTGCCCGCGCGCTGGCCAAAACCCTGCCGCAGTACGACCTCATCTACAGCAACAACACCTATTCCCCGCTGGGCGCGCTGGTCGCTAAATTTCGTCGGCTGCCGCATATCTGGGATATTCGTGATCACGTAGCGCTGGAAGGGGGCAGTTGGCAGTTCGATTGGCCGGTGGGCCTCTCCCTGTCATGGGCAGATCGCAACACCTCTCGGTTCATTTGCCACTCTCAAGCGACGTTTGAAAAATGGGCGAAGTACCTCTCTCGATCTAAGATGGTGTTGATCGATCCGGGCTTGGTGGATGAGACTGGCTTAGGTCAGCCGCGTGACCCTGCGCGGTGCGCCTCCTCAGACATCCGTCTGTGCATTGTGGGCGGCGTTTCCGAAA
>CALDYP010000031.1 GCA_937944445.1 uncultured Anaerolineae bacterium | reverse complement strand
CGGGCAAGGTCAGCAATCGCGCGCACGTCTTCCAGCGTCAAGACAGCAGGGTTCGACACGGGGCACTCCCTTAGTTAGATCGTTCATCACAACTGCGCCGATTATAACATGGGCGACTTCATCCCTGAACTAGTGGGGATGCATTGAGAGTGGAGTAATGATGGGGCTGAGGCCTCGTCCCTCAACAGGCCTCACCCCCTAAGCCCTTCTGGGCGCGCGCCTTAGCCGAGTGTTTGAGCGCTTGGCGACCTGAGCCACGCCCAGCCCTAATCCACTGGGGGCAGAATCGGGCGCGAGAGGCTTGAGGCTCTGTAAGAGATGAAGGTCTGTTGGTTGTGGGCCAGCGCTTGCGGCGGAATGGAGCTGAGAGCGCTGCGCAGCGGCAGGCGAAAGCCAAAGGTGCTGCCCTCGCCGTGCACGCTCTTGAAGATGATCACGCCTTGATGCCGCTCGACAATGCTCTTGACGAGGTGCAGCCCTAGCCCTGTGCCTTCGATGTGGGCCACCTCAGGCGTGCGCGCCCGTGAAAATGGGCGGAACAGTTGGTCTTGCATCGCCTCAGGGATGCCGTAGCCAGTGTCGCTCACCTCGTAGATCAAATGCGTGCCGTTATTGCGCAGGCTGACCGTCAGCGTGCCGCCGTCTGGCGTGTACTTGATGGCGTTCTCGATCAAGTTGGCGATGGCCTCGGCGATCTGTGCAGCGTGCCCGACCACATCATAGCGCTGGGCGTCAGGGTCGATCTCCAACTGCAAGTGATGCCGGCGTTCTTGTATCTGATCGCGGTACTGCGCCAGCATGTCGCCCAGCAGCCGGTGGAAGTTGAAACGCTCGACGACGCCGCTCGTCATCTGCTGCTCGATGCGCTCTAGCGAGAGGATGTCTTTCAAGATCTGGTTCGCCCGCGCGACCGCTTGCTGAATGGCGTGGACGCGCTCAACCTGTTCTGGGCTGAGGGTCGCGCCGTCGCGCAAGATCATCTCCGCATAGCCCATCGTGACGCTAATCGGCTGGCGCAGGTCGTGCGCGGCCATGCGGATGATCTCAGTCTTGTACTGCTCTAGGCGGCTGACTTGTTCGTAAAGCCGCGCTAGCTCATCGGCGCGCTCTTTCAGCTCGGCTTGGGTTTGTTTGCGCTCGGTCACGTCGCGCATGATCGACATGTAGAGCAGCCGCTCGCCGTCTGGGATGGGCGCAACGGTCACTTCGAGGTCAAGCGGCGTTCGATCTTTGCGAATCGCTTGAATTTCAAACCGCCCGCTCTTCACGTCGGGGGTTTCAAAGCGCAGGGGCTGCGGCTGGATGACGTCGCTCGTCATCGTGCGCAGCTCGTTTAAGCTGTAGCCAAGCAGCCGCACCGCTGCCTCGTTGGCGTCGACGATGGCAAGGCGGCTGTCCTCTAGCAGGATGGCGTCTTGGGCTTGGTTGAACAGGGTGCGGTAGCGGGTTTCACTCTCGATGAGGGCTTCTTGGGCGCGGGCTTGTGAGGTGATGTCTCGCAGCAGCAGCGCTTGCCCGCGCGTCGTTTGACGCTCCACCAGCGGCAGAGTGCGCAGCTCAAAGCGTTGGCTGCCCTCGCTCACCTCGAGCGTGGCGCTGGCTGTTAAGCTTGGCAGCCAGCGCAGCACCTGCGGCAGGCTGTCGGCGAGGCGCGTGCCAATGAGCAGCGAAACTGAACTGCCAGTATAGGCGGCAAACGCCGCGTTAACCGCCAGCACGCGCTGCTGATTGTCCAAAATCAGCACCCCATCAGGATGGTTACGGATGACCGCGCTGTAGGCGTCAGGCAGGCCGTAGAAGAGGTTCACTTGCAAGCTGGCAGCTATCACCAGCAGCAGCAGGGCAAACGCCGCCGGCGTGACATCCCACGGCCAGCCGAACCAGAAGAAGGCGACGCGCGCCAGCAGCACAGTGGCCACAGCTGCCACCAGCGCGATCTGCCCTAGACGGCGCTGCTCATGCCACGCCAACAGCCCTCCCGCCAGCGCCAGCGCGCCGCTTTGCAGCGCCAGATAGGCGAGGTAGACCGTCTGCGGGGTGACGATCAGGATGGGTTGAGAGCCGACAAGCTGCGTCAACTCAAGCTGCCAGAACAAACTGCCGAGGTTAAAGAAAGCCACGCCCACCGCAATCAGCGGCACGATCAGCAGGGCGCGTGGGCTTGGGCGGCGCGTGAGTGCCAGCGCGAACAGCAGCAGCAGCACATCCACGAGCAGGGCGCTTGGCTGCTTCAACAAGTACCACAGCGTTTGCTGCGTCAGGCTGGAGCCTTGAAGCTGAAGCAAATACGCCAGTGACCACACCGCCACTGCCACTGCTGCCCCCAACAAGAGACGCATCGTCGGCAGCGCCCGATACTGCCACAGCAGCAGCGCCATCCCGATCGACAAGGCGCTAGATGTCAGTGTGAGCAGTACAACTATGATGTACATCTCCATAGGTAATAATATCCAACTGTAATGCTATTTTTTCATTATGTGACAAAACAGCAAAATCCGATAGTTTTGTCAGAGGCTGGGAATGTCTAAAGATAAACAGACAGCCGCGCCGAGCGCTCAAGCACTCGGCTAGGGCGCGCCCTCTGAAGGGGCTGGATGAGTCCTCTGTTCGAATTTAGATACTCCCTCAGAGGCTTCAGAACGTGCCCATGAGAATTGAAAAAAACGCGCCGGGCAGGCAGCGCCCACAAAGCGTAGGCAAACGTCAATCATTCAGGAATCAGATTTTTTCATATACTAGTATACATCTGGCAATAATAGAAAAGGGGGAAACTTGTGATGAAACGATTGTTTGCTTTCATGCTGCTGTGCTTGACCGGAGGACTGCTGATCGCGCAGGACATCGAGCCGCTGGAGATGCCAACCGGGTTTGAGCCTCTGGCCATCACGTTTCCTGTCCCTGCGATCTACGTCAGCGGCGATCTGCCCATCGTTGGCACGGTCAACGTGGCAGGCTTGAACAACTACTTCCTCGAAATTCGTGAGCTGCGCCCAAGTGTGCCGGGCGCGCCTGAAACGCCGTGGACGCCTGCCACGCTGCCCTCGCGGGTTCCTGTCCTCAACAGCGTGATCACCGTGCTGGATACAACGCTCTTCCCGGATGGGCTGTACGAGATCCGCCTTGCGGTGACGACCGGCACAGATCGGCAGTACTTCCGCGTGTCGCCTATCCGCATCGTCAACGACCCGATGAGCGTCAGCCCTTATCTCGCGCTGATGATGGCCGAACAAGGCAGCAGCAGCGGCTCGGTTCCGATGCCCACGCCAACCTCGCCCGCGCTGAGCTTCCCGACCGCCGCGCCCACCCTGCCGCCGCCCCCAGTGTTCGCTACGCCTACGCTGACCGGCCCCTACGTCCAGTCGTTCGTGAACGCCAACGTGCGTCAGGGCGACAGCACGGTGTATCCCATCGTCGGCAGCCTGCCCAACGGCAGCACCGCGCCTATCATCGGCATCAGCACGACCGGCAGCGGCTGGTACTACATCCAACTGCCCAACGGCACGCGCGGGTTTATCTCACCGACGACCGTCACCGCAGTGGGCAACACCGTGGGCGTGCCGCCAGTAGCCCCGCCCCCGCCGCCGCCGCCTACTGCCACGCCCACGATGATCCCGCCCACGGCGACGCCGACCGCCACGCCCTTCTTGATGGTCACACCAACCCCAAGCGCCACGCCCACTGCAACCGAGACGCTGATCTTCATCCCGCCGGTGATCACCCTCTTCCCATTGGCAACGGCCACGCCAACGTCGATCTTCATCCCGCCGATATTCACGCTTCCGCCGATCTTCATCCCGACAGTCGGCCCGTAATCGGCTGAGCGTTCTGTGAACGTCGCTGTGTAGTAGGCCAGTCGGCTGATACACAGCGACGTTTTTACATTATCATTCAGATAACTACATATCACCCTCGAGGAGGAACACTGCTCATGAAACGTTTGCTTGTGTTCATTGGCTTGCTCGCGTTGGCTGGCGGCGTCTTGGCGCAGCAGATCGAGCCGCTCACCCCGCCCACCGGCACCGAGCAGATCGCCATCACCTATCCCGTCCCTGTGCTGACCGTCAGCGGGCAAGTGACGGTGGCGGGCACGGTCTCCGTCCCTAACCTGAGCAACTACTTCATCGAGTTCCGCCCGCTGGTGCTGACCGGCCCGGGCACGCCCACCCCGCCAGAGGGCAATTGGTTCCCGGCCACGCTGCCCAGCAACCGACCCGTCACCAACAACGTACTAGGCGTGTGGAACACCACTACCGCGCCGGACGGCCTCTATGAGCTGCGGCTGGTGGTGATCACCGGTGGGCGCACCCAGTTCTTCCGCGTGTCGCCGGTGCGCGTGCTGAACGACCCGGCAGCGCTTAGCCCATTCGCTAACGTCGCGGCTGGCCCCACGCAGCCGCCGTCTGGCGGCTTCACGAGCGCGCCTGCCGCCACCCAAGCCGCGCTGGCGACGTTGTTCGCCTCTCAGAGCGGCGGCCCCATCGCGACCCCCGCCGCCCCCCAAGCGACGCGCCCCGTCACCACTGGGCCAGAGGTCATCGCCAACACCAACGCTAACGTGCGCCGCGGCGACAGCACGGCCTATCCGACCGTCGGCAGCTTGCTAGCGGGCACGCGCGCGCCCATCCTCGGCATCAGCTCGACCGGCAGCGGCTGGTACTTCATCCAACTGCCCAACGGTCGCACGGGCTTCATCTCGCCGTCGGTAGTGCGCGTGGAGGGCAGCCTGCTCGGCGTCCAAGTGGTGACGCCGCCGCCCGTCCCCGCCACGCCGACCCCCGTCCCGACCGCCACCCCGGCCACCCAAGCGGACATCGCGCTGTCAGGCATCCGCCCAGAGCCGAACCCGCCGGTGTGCTTGCAAGCGTTCAACGTGTTCATCAACGCGACCAACATCGGCAGCGGCCCCTCGGCTGGCCCCGCGAACGTGCGCGTTCAGAGCATTCACGTGGCCAGCGGCACAGTCGCCTCGACCGGCACGGCCCAAGTGCCCGCGCTGGCCCCGGGCCAGAACTTCGTCGTGGTCATCCCGCTGAACGTGGGCGTGTTCATCAACGAGACGCATGAGCTGGTGGCGACGATCAACTACGACAACCTCATCCCAGACACGAACCCCGCCAACAACACCATCCGCTTCAGCTACACGCTGGCCCCGGGCGGGTGCTAACGCGCGTGGAGGCAGGCTCAGCGGCCTGCCCCCACCCTCAGGCGATCAAACGCCGCAGCAAGGCCTTGAAGCGCGCCCCGTCAACCGCGCGGGCAAACGTCGCGTTCGGGGCGCATTTGAGCAAGTGATAGGTGTCAATGACGAGCTGGCCATAGGTCAGCTCGCTTTGATGTTCCACCTTGCCGTAAGCGCGCACGCTGTCCGTCATGATGGACGGGTCGAGCGCGACGGCCATCGCCACCGGGTCGGCGAAGTCGATGCCATCCTTGCCCCACATGCGCTGGTTAAAGGCGCGCAGCGTGGCGTTGCAGCGGACGCAGAACGCCGCCACATCCGAACTGCTCGCCAGTTCGTCCAGTTCGTCAGCCGACAGGAAGGCTTCCTCCGTGCACATGTCCCAGCCGACGAAGGTCAGGGGCAGCCCGCTGTTCAGCACGATTTGGGCGGCCTCCGCGTCCACATACAGGTTAAACTCCGCGGTGGGGGTGACGTTGCCGCGCCCGAAGCCCGCCCCACCCATGACCGTGACGCGCTGCACCAGCGACACGATCTCTGGCGCTTTGAGGCAGGCCAGCGCGAGGTTCATCAGCGGCCCCAGCGTCACGATTTCAAGCTGATGAGGGAAGCGGCGGGCCGCGTCGATGAGAGCGTCCACGGCGTGGCCGGGGGCGGCTTGCAGGCGCGGGGGCGGGTGGTTCATGTCGCCGAGGCCGTCCTGCCCGTGCACCGATTCGGCGGTGAGCAGCGGGCGCAGGAAGGGGCGTTCCACGCCGCGATAAACTGGCGGCGCGTAGGTGCGCGCCTCTTCCACCGCGATCAGGGCGTTGCGCACCGCGTAATCGAGCGGCAGGTTGCCCGCCACGACCGTGATCGCCTCCACCTGCACCGTCGGCTCGCGCAGCGCCATGATGATGGCCACGACGTCATCTGATGCGGTGTCCGTGTCAATGAGCAGGTGACGCATGGTCAATCGTCCTTTCTGTCTGTGTGCTGCGCCACGCCAGCGCCGCGCGCACGGGGTAATGATCGCTCCCGCCGTGCGCTGGCAGTACCTCCGCCTTGAGCGGCAGCCACGCCGCCGAGCAGAACACGTAGTCCAAGCGCAGGAAGGGGAACGGCAGCCGCAGGCGGAACGTCCAGCCCATGCCCAGCCCGACGTCGCGGTAGGCGTCGGTCAGGGTGGCGGTCACTGTCTGATAGTCGGGGCTGTGCTCAGGCATGTTGAAATCGCCGAGCAGGACGACGGGCAGCGTCTCGGCTTGGACGCGGCGCATCACGTCTTGGATCTCGCGGTGGCGGTAGGCGGGGTTGAAGTGCTGGCCGTTCATGCCGGGGTGGGTGGGGTGGACGTTGTAGACCACCACCGGCGCGAAGGGCGTCTGCACCAGCGCGCGCTGATGCCCCAGCGGGGTCGGCAGCCACTCGTACTGCCAATAGTCGTCCTCCAACAGCGGGTAGCGGCTGAAGATGGCCTGCCCGGCGAAGCGCGAGAGGGCGGTGTGTGTGCCGTAGTGCGGGTAGAGGTCGCGCAGGCCGGCGATCAGCAGCGGCTCATAGGCTTGGCTGACCTCTTGTAGGGCGATCACGTCGGCGCGGCTGGCGCGCAGGGTGGCGATGATCGCGTCCAGCGGGTGCGGGTCAGCGAGCAGGTTGTGCGTGAGCACGGTCAGCGTAGGGACGTCGGGGGCGGCGGCGCGCTCGCGGGGGAGGAAGCGCGGCCCATACCATCCGAACAGCAGCGCTAGCGGGACGCTCAGCAGCGGCCAGCGCCGCCCCGCCAGCGGCAGCAGCCCCAACGCGGGCAGCAGCAGCCACTCCGCGAAGGTGTTGGCAAAGGCGATCAGCCCGCTGCGCTCCGCCGTCAGCCAGCGCAGCAGCAGCCAAGCGTGAACGCCGACGCTGTAGAGCAGCACCAGCCCCAGCGCCCAGCGCCGCGCAGTTGTGCGCACCTGACGACGCATGAACTACCCGACTAGCTCAAGGCTGTGGTTGTCGATGAGCTGCTGCACCATCGCAGTGAAGGCGTTCAACGGCATCGCGCCCCGGTCTTCATCCGTGCGCAGGCGCACGCTCACCGTCTCGTTGGCCGCGTCTTGATCGCCCACGATCAGCAGATAGGGGATCAACATCTTGCGCTGTTCTTTGATCTTGTTGCGCATGTTCTTGTCGCGCAGGTCAGCCTCCACGCGCAGGCCAGCCGCCTCTAAGTGCTTGCGGACGCGCTCAGCGTACTCGTTGTGATCCTCACGAATTGGGATCACGACCGCCTGCACTGGCGCGAGCCACACGGGGAAGGCCCCCGCGAAGTGTTCGATCAAGATGCCGCAGAAGCGCTCCACGCTGCCGAACAGCGCGCGGTGGATCATCAGCGGGCGCTTGCGCGTGTTGTCGCTGTCGATGTACTCAAGGTCGAAGCGCTCGGGCAAGTTGGGGTCGATCTGCACTGTGCCGAGCTGCCAATCGCGCTTGAGCGCGTCGCGGAAGACGAGATCGAGCTTGGGGCCGTAGAAGGCCGCCTCGCCCTCTTCCACCGTGTAGCGCATCCCCATCTTCTCGCAGGCGTTGATGATGGCCTGCGTGGAGCTGTTCCACAGGTCATCGCTGCCGACGTATTTGGGCGACTGCGGGTCACGGATGCCCACACGCGCGCGGAACTCGGTCATACCCAACGAGCCGAACACGAACTGCGCCAGCTCCACGACTTTGATGAACTCGGCCTCCACTTGGTCGGGGCGGACGAACAAGTGCGCGTCGTCTACAGTGAAGCCACGGACGCGCGTCAGGCCGTTGAGCTGCCCGGCTTTCTCGTAGCGGTAGACCGTCCCAAACTCGGCGAGGCGGATCGGCAGTTCGCGGTAGCTGTGCGGTTGGTGCTTGTAGATCATGATGTGGTGCGGGCAGTTCATCGGCTTGAGCATGAACTGTTCATCGTCAACGTCAATCGGCGTGTATTGGCTGTCGGCGTAGTAGGGGTAGTGGCCGCTCGTCTTGTAGAGGTTCAAGTTGCCGATGTGGGGCGACACGACGTGTTGATAGCCGGCCTCGGCTTGGCGCTTGCGCAGCCAGCGTTCGAGCGTGTCGCGCAGCGTTGCGCCGCGCGGCAGCCACAGCGGCAGCCCCTTGCCCACCAGCGGGTCGATGATGAACAACTCCAACTGTTCGCCCAACACGCGATGATCGCGCTTGCGAGCCTCTTCCAGCCGATGCAGGTAGTCTTGCAGGTCTTCAGGCGTCTCAAAGGCCGTGCCGTAGATGCGCGTGAGCTGCTGGCGTTTTTCGTCGCCGCGCCAATACGCCCCCGACGGCGGACGGAAGCTGATGTTGATCGCGTTGGGGTTGATCTCTTTGGTGCTGGCGACGTGCGGCCCGCGGCACAGGTCAGTAAATTTGTCCTGCGTGTAGACCGTCAGCGTGGCGGCTGGGGCTTGAATCTGCTGGCCGTTTTCGTCCACGCGGCCATTCACCAAGTCGTCGATCAGTTCGAGCTTGTAAGGTTGGTCTTTGAACAGCTCGCGCGCTTCGTCGGGCGTCACCTCGCGGACAGTAAAAGGATGATTGCCCGCGATGATCTTCTTCATGCGGCTTTCGATCCATTTGATGTCGGCGTCCTCAATCGGGCGCGGCAGTTCAAAGTCGTAGTAGAAGCCATCTTCAATCGGTGGGCCGATGGTGATCTTCGTGCCCGGCAGCCGCTCGAGCACGGCCTGCGCCATGATGTGCGCGGCGCTGTGGCGGATGCGATAAAGCTGGCTGTCTTCGTAGCGTTCCTGCATGGTGTGTCCTCTCTGAGTGGGGCGTCGGCCTTGCGCTTGGTCGATTATAGGCCGCTGTTGAACAAAAAAAAGGGATGCATACGGGCATCCCTTCAGGTTGCAGCGGGTGATGTTGCGCTTATTCGTTGACGAGCAGCACCTCACTGATCACAACCGCGGCATGTTCCTTCGTTGCCCGTTTTTGATCGCGCTGGCTAGTTCGCATGATACGCTCGGCTTCGGTCTCGGTCACACGGACGAAGTAGCTCTCGAACACGTCGAGCGCCAGCAAGTTGTCGATCGTGTCCTCAATGACGTCTTTCACCAGCGACTCAACGACGACGTGCACCGTGTCGATGACGGCGTAGCGCACACAAGGCCCGTCCCCCAGCTCGCGCGCGACGGCATGGTTGAGATCCATCTGGCGTTTGATGTAATCAAACGTAACAAAAGTAGCGGTGTAGATCAAGCCGTCGTCCATGAGCACGAGCACATCACAGGCGTCTTTCTCACGGTGCATCTCGAACCAAA
>CALDYP010000030.1 GCA_937944445.1 uncultured Anaerolineae bacterium | reverse complement strand
GCACGTCACGTAGGCGAACACGCCGTTGAGCGACTGCACCGGGAACAGCAAAATCTGCGCGTCCCCGACGCTGATCGCGCCGCCATAAGCTTGGGCGTTGGTCGTCTCTGGCCCGAAGACGATTTCAACGCTGTCGTTGCCGTTGACTTGGCTGCGCAGCGCGCCCTTGAGGCCGCTGCCCTGCACGACGGGGAACTGGGTGGTGCGCTCGCGTTGGATCGGCAGATCCACCACGCTGACGGTGCTGCCCGTGCCCGCGTGCAGCGACGTTTCGGTGTAGATGAACAGGTTGAGAGTTGTCATTGTGAAGTGATCCTTTCGATTTAAATTGTCACCAAGTGCCTACGACGCACGTGCCGAAGCCCATCGCGCCAAACGGAAGCTGATCATCGGGGGTTTGGGTGAACGGTTGGTTTTGCCATGCCCCGCCCTCGAAGTAGAACACACTGCCCATCGGAATGAAGTTGCGCAGCGGCTTAGGCCGATTGTGCGCCACGTCCCAGCCGCTGATCGGCTGCGGCTTGCCCAACACGACTGAGACGAGCTTGCCGCCCCCCACGAACGGCGACCAGTCCATGTGGTAGACGTTCTCAAACCACGCGGGGGCCAGCAGCACGACCTTGAGGCGGCCCTCTTTGGGCGCGGGCGGCGCTTGGAACTTGACCGTCTCGTAGCAGCCAGTGCGCGACTCCCCGCCGATGTAGAGCACGCCCGAAGCGTCAAGTTGGCCGCCCTCCAAGCCGACGAGCAGCCCCGCCCCGGTCTGCATTCGCACGAACTGCGCGCGGTAGAAGTGCCCCTGTCGGTTGGCGCGGCGACCGCGATCCAGCGCCAGCCCGACGCGGTCTTCAAACGTGTAGACGGCGCTCGTCTCGACGATCTGTTCAACCGCGGGCGCTTGCCCCTTGAGGTAGTCAGCCATGCCCTGTGCAGTGAGGAAGCCGCTGGCTTCTTTGAAGCCATCGCCGCCGCCCGCTAAGGGTCGCCAACCCTCAAACGGAGCGTTTGTGGCAAACGCCTCTTGGCTGCTTGGCTTCAGGACGCCGACCTCGAGCTTGTGGGTGTCTTTGTTGGTGCGCTTTAGCACGTCCATCGGCATGGGGTAGAGCGCCTCGAGCTTGCCGTTGACGCGCCGCGCCACATACGGCCCGTGAATCTGCAGCGCGCCGAGCTTGGCGGGCGACCCGATCACGGGGTCATCGACCCTGCCCGCCATGAAATCTTTGAGGGAAATGCCCTGCTGCGTCAGATAGGCCGTGCGGATCGCGCCCTGCACCGTCTGCGGCGTCGGCGGGAAGATCGACCGCGCCAAGAAGTCGGCAGCGGCGGTGAACGGCTTGTTGTCGCGGAACATCCACACGTCGTTCTGTTCGATGAAGATCCACTGCGTCATGCTTGCTCCTCCTTTTCAAGCGCACGCTCGGCGTCGCGTCGACCGCCCGCCGCCAAGAAACGCACCAAGATCAGCCAGTTCGCCAGCGAGTCCCAGCCGTATGCGTCGCCAATCGCCACAAGTTCAGGGACGAGCTTGAGGATCGCTTCCTTCTTGCTGTCGCTCAAGCCTTCTGCGAAGCGCCGCTTGAGGATGCGCTCCAGCTCGGCGCGGCGCATCGCTGAGAGCATGGCCAAGTAGCCTTTATTCTCAGCGTTGGGCGTGCCGAGGTCGTGGGCGATCTGCTGCACGTCGTAGCCCAGTTTGCTGGAGATGTGCCGACTGGCGAAGTGGTCTTGCATCCGACGCATGACCTGCATCACGTAAATAGGATCGGCGTCCTCTGGTTCGATCTGCCACTGCGCCCCAGCCAAGCGCAGCTGGCCAGTTCCGTGCGCTTCAGTGATGACCACCGCGTTCCGCCCGAAGCCCTCTTTTGCCATCTCCTCGGCCTCGCGGGCGAGCGTCAACCCGACGTCCAGCGGCAGGTTGGCGGGGGTGACTGCGATGCCTGCGCTCATCTTGCACCCGGTCTGCTCGTAGAACTGCCAGCGGATTTCGTTGGCGCAGCTCAACACGTGCGAGAGCGGCAGCAGCGCCAACACGTCGTCTCCGCCCGCGTAGACCAAGCGCCCCATCTGACCGCCGTGCTCTTTGACGATGGCCGGCACTAATTCTTGCGCAAAGGTGCTGAGCAAGCGGGAAAACTCCTGATTGTCCTTCAGCGTCTTCAACTCGCTGAGCCTTTTGCCCATCTGGTCGCCGTCCATGTGCAGCACCGCCAGATACCCGCTGACTTCTTTGCCCTCGCTGCTTTCGCCGTCGCGCACCTTGCGGTTAGCCGCGATGTCGTCGGTTGCGGGGAAAGCGCTTGCTTCTTTCTGGTACGGGTAGGTGGGCGTGTCAGCGACGAGGCGCTTGATGAGCGCCAGCGTGCCCAGCTTCTCGTTGGGGCGCAGGGTGATGTTGTTGTCTCTAAACGAATCGCTGAGCTTTTTCCAGTCCAGCACCAGCGCCGCCTGTGAGCCAGTGAGGGTGCACTTGATCCCCGGCTCGTTCACCTGTGGGAAGTGGCGGGCGTACTTGCGCTGGCTGAGCGCAGCCGAGGCCTGCCCGTAAGCGTCAGCGTGTTTGTTCGGGTCGTAATCCTTCAGGGCCACCCAGTAGAACTCCAACCAATTCTCGGCCTGCGCGTCGTACTGCGCTTCCCACTCGCCGCCGCCAATTCGTTCCTTGACAAGCTGCTTGACCGGCTGGCTGTAGCGCTTGCGCCACATCTCGCGGATGGCCTGTTCGACTTGCGCAGCGAGCTTGGTCGGCTCGTCGTCGGCGATGAACGCGAACTTGTGCGGGACGCTCTGGGGCAAGCTGCCGTTAAGCAGCGCGGGGAAGATGGCCTGAAAGTTGCGCGCGCCCATCGCCGCGCCCACCCCCGCCGCCGCGAGGTCGCTCAAGATGCGGCTGCCGACGAGCAGGTCTTGGGTGCGCCGCGCTTGGGCGATGAACGCCTGCACCGGCCCAATTTGAAAGAGGTAGAGGTAGGTCATAGGGTCCCCCA
>CALDYP010000029.1 GCA_937944445.1 uncultured Anaerolineae bacterium | reverse complement strand
GCTGTTGGGCAGTAGAGGACTCGAACCTCTGACCACTCCCACGTCAAAGGAGTGCTCTACCAACTGAGCTAACTGCCCGCTACTAGGTAGTATAGCAAGGAGTCGTGTCTCTTTTCAAGGGGCAGGCGCGCGCGAGAGTGTCTAGATTCGAACAGAAACGCCCACGGCTGAAACCCCTGCAGACGCAGTAGGGACAGGGCCTGCCCTGTCCCCCTGTCCCCGAGCCTGCCCTGTCCCCCTGTCCCCGAGCCTGCCCTGTCCCCCTGTCCCCGAGCCTGCCCTGTCCGTCAGTTCCCGCCTCGACGGACGCGACAGGTCGCGTCCCTACCTACCCTATGCGGCGTGTGCAGGCCTGTGTCGGCTTCGTTCCGCGCGCGCTCCGCCGTTCAGATCTCCCGATCAGCGGATGCCGATTAGCAGCCACTGCTGGCCGCCGGGGACGATGTGGATGATGCGTCCATCTGCCCCGCTGACGTAGACATCCTGCACGCCCGGTCGCACTGGCGCGGTTTGGATCACCCCGTCAAAGCTCACCTCTTCCGCCAGCCCCAAGCCTAAACGGTTGCGCACCGTGTCGTTCGTGCGCCACAAGTAGCCCAACTCGCGCAGCGGCTGGATGAAGGTAGGCGGGGCGTTCGGGTCACGGTCGGGGTGGATGGCGGGATCATAGCGATTCTCAAACGAGAGCCACGCAGGCTGCCGCCCGTCGTTGAACAGCACGTAGATCACGTTGCGGCTCTGGACGTAGAGCATGCGCCCGCGCTCCATCGTCTGATCGACGATGCGGGTTTCTTCTGGGGCGGCGGCGGGGCAGGTGGCGGGCGGCGGGTTGAAGAACCACTCGACCGGGCACAGCAGCGGGATTTCCACGGTGGCTTCGCTGTACGTCTCGTTGAGGCCAATCGCCAACAAGAAGCGCAGCGCGCCGCGGTCGCTCGTGCGGGTTTGGATCGTCAGGCGCGAATCAGGGGCGACGTTGTAGACCTGCGTTCGGCGGCCTTCTGCGTCCAGTTGGTAGATCACAGCGCTGTCGACGCCGCGCGCTGACCAAAACAGCGTGACCGGCTGGCCGGGCTGCACGCTGAGCGGGTCAGAGGTGAAGAACTCGATGCGCGGCGCGTTAGGGTTGAGCGGGCGCGGCGTGGGCGTGTTGAACTGGTCGGGCGCAGGCGTGCGCGAGGGGCCGAGCAGGGGCGTCGGGCTGGGTTGGCCGGCGATGATCGGCTGTGTGGGGCGCGGCGTAGGCGTGATGTCGCCGGCGGGGGTGTGGGTGGGGGTGGGCGTCCGCGTCACGGTGGCGGTGGGCTGTTCCGTCGGGATGATAGGCTGGTTCACCGCGCGGCAGGCGGCCAGCGCCCACGCCAACGCACAGCACAGCAGCAGTCGTTGCATCATTCAGCCTTGCCCACCCATTCGCGGATCACATGCGCTGTCTCAGAGCGCAGCAGCTCAGGCGTGACGATGATCCCGCGCACGCCGGCCTCCAGCGCCAGCCGCACTTCATCAAGCGTGCGCAAGCTGTGCCCGAGCATCAGCTTAACATGCCGTGGAACATCCCCACGGATCTGCTGCAGCCATGCGACACTCTCTGTTAAATTGTCTTGGTCTGGGCTACCGAGGCAGATCACATGTGGGCTGAGCGCAATGGCCGTTTCTAGCTCATCGTTGGTATGAACGCTGATGAACACCGTAAAGCGCAGGCGCTGGGCGGTGGTGGCGTTGGCGCGCATCCCGGCAACCGTGCGGATGCTGCTGTCAAGCCAGATCGCCGAGGCGTTGGCCGCGCGCGCCGCCGCCACTTGATAGGCGTTCATCACGTAGTTTTGGTACAGCACGGGCACATCTCTGCACGCCCGCGAGAGCAGCCACATGTCCTCAAGGTCAGAGCCGTAGATGGTGTGATCGGTGTAGAAGGCGATGGCGTCTGCCCCTTCTGCGATCATGTCCATCGCTGTGGCCACCGGGTCGTAAATCGGCGCAGTTCGGCGCACTTGCCCGATGATCGCCACGTGGTGATCGACGTAGTTCATGATGTCATGCGGGTAGGCCTGCATCGACGCGAGCGATATGACCGCGCTCCACGGGCTGCGCCGCTCGCGCATTTGTAGGTGCTGCTGCTTGGCTTTCAGAATCGCCTCACGATTCATGATAGGCGTTGTAACCTTCATCGGCGCGGGTCAAACTCCACCACTCAACAGCAGTTAACATAGCACAATTCGCCCAAAGCTGCACGGTTTCTTAGTCGGCGCAGCCGTGTCGCAACATCAACATGGCAACGTGAGCAGCGCATACGCCCCGATGTCAAGCATCCAGCAGTTCTGCCACACGCACAAAACGACTAGGCTGCCGCACTCAAGGGGAGTGGTGAATGATGGGGTTGAGGCCTCATCCCTCGGGGTTGGCTCGCTCGTCGCGCCGATAGCCGTGGGGGTGGGTTTGATGCCACCTCCACGCGGTTTCGATGATGACCCGCAGGCTGCCGAACTCGGGCTGCCAACCCAACTCGCGCTGGATCTTGGTGCTGTCCGCCACCAGCACAGGCAGATCGCCCGCACGCCGCGCGCCGCGCACGGTGGGGATCGGGTGGCCGGTCACTTGGCGGGCAGTCTCGATCACCTCCAGCACGCTGTAGCCTTTGCCGTTGCCGAGGTTGTAGACGCGGCTCTGGCCGTCGGCGAGGGCTTCTAGCGCGAGGATGTGGGCGTCGGCCAAGTCCAGCACGTGGATGTAGTCGCGGATGCACGTTCCGTCGGGGGTGTCGTAGTCGTCCCCGTAGACGGTGATCGCCTCACGCTGGCCAAGCGCCACTTGCAGCACCAGCGGGATGAGGTGCGTCTCAGGGTGGTGATCCTCGCCGATGTGGCCGTCTGGGTGCGCGCCGCTGGCGTTGAAGTAGCGCAAACACGCCGACTTGAGGCCGTAGAGGCGATCCATCCACAGCAGCATGCGCTCGGCCATGAATTTCGTCTCGCCGTAGACGCTGCCGGGGATGAGCGGCTCGTCCTCGCGGATCGGGATCACCTGCGGCGCGTCGTAGAGGTTGGCCGTGCTGGAGAGGATGAAACGCTTGACGCCGTGGGCGGTAGCCTGTTCCAACACGTGCATCACGCCCACCACGTTGTCGTACAGGTACTTGAAGGGCTTCTGCATGCTCTCGCCCACCATGATGTGCGACGCGAAGTGCAGGATGCCGTCGAAGCGGTGCTGTTCAAACAGGGCGATCAAATCGGGCTTGTGGAGCAGGTCGCCCACGACCAGCGTCGCTTGGGGGTGAACGGCCTCGGCGTGGCCTGCGCTCAAGTTGTCGAACACGACCACCTCATAGCCGCGCTCGATCAGCATCTGCACGACGTGGCTGCCGATGTAGCCCGCCCCACCTGTCACCAGCACTTTCATCTCGGTTTCCTTTGTCTGTTCGAATCAAGCCTGTGCGATTATAGGCCGCGGCGCTGTCCTGTGCTATACTGGCGCGCTGCAACCGGGGAGTGACACACATGATGCGTGGATGGGCAATGTGGGGGCTGCTGGCGCTGGCGCTGCTGGCAGGGTGCGACGCTTTTGAACGCTATGAGCCGACGCCGATCGTGGTGATCGTCACGGCGCCGCCCTCGCCCACGCCGCCGCCGACCGCCTCGCCCACCTTCACCCCCACGTCGACCCCCCTGCCCACTGGCACGCCCGATCTGCGCCCGACCGGCACGCCCTTCCCCTGCGACGACACACAGGGCCAGATCATCAACTTCGTCGACAACTTCAGCGAGATCGCCCGTGAGAACATGCGCTACCTCGTCTACCTGCCGCCCTGCTACTTCCAGACGCAGCGGCGCTTCCCCGTCGTGTACTTGTTCCACGGGCTGAGCTACCGCGAACAGCAGTGGGAGGACATCGGCCTGATCCGCGCGCTGGACGCAGGCATCCTCGACGGCTCGCTGCCGCCGATGATCCTCGTCATGCCCTACTTGGGCGTCATCGGCCAGTTGGATCAGTTTCCGCCGCAGCCGAGCTTCGAGCGCGCCATCTTGGAGGAAATCTTGCCCCAAGTGGAGCGCAACTTCTGCACGATCAACAACCGCGCCCACCGCGCCATCGGCGGCATCAGCAGGGGCGGCTTTTGGGCGTTCAGCATCGCCATGCGCCACCCGCAAGCCTTCAGCCGCGTGGGCGGGCACAGCGCCTTCTTCCCGAACAACCCCGTGGCCATCCCGCCGCCTTTCAACCCGCTAGAGCTAGCGCTCAACGCTGAGACGCTGCTTGACCCGTCGCTGCGGCTGGCGCTCTACATGGACAACGGGGCGCAAGATCAAGGTGGGCGCAGCATCCAGCTCATCAGCAGCCGGCTGGCCACGCGCAGCATTCCACATACCTACGTCGTGCACCCCATTGGCGAGCACAATAACGACTACTGGGCCGCGCACGCCCGCGAATATCTGGCGTTCTACGGGGAAGAATGGGAGCGCCGCTACGATGCCCTGCCGAGCTGCATCGACCCCAGCCCTTAGTGTGAATTGGCCTGCGCGCGCCGCGCAGACGCATACGCCACCAGCACCACCCCGCTGAGTGTCACCACCGAGGCGACGATCACCGTGGGGGTGATGAACCGTCCTTCGCCCAGCAGCAGCACGCCTAAGATGAGCGCCACGACCGGGTTCACGTAAGCGTAGCTGGTGGCCAGCGCCGGGCTGACGTTCTTCATCAAATACATGAACGAGGTGTAGCCGATCAGCGAGCCAAAGAGGGCCAAATAGACCACAGCTAAGACCGAGTTGAGTGTGGGCGTGACGGTGAGGCGCTCGCCCAGCAGCAGCGCGGCCACCGTCATGAACAAGGCCGCCCCCAACAGCTCGAACGCGATCGCCATGAACCCGCGCGGCATCGTCAAGCGGCGGCTGAGCACCGAGCCGAAAGACCAGCTAATCGGCGCGAGCAGCAGCGGCAGCGCCCCTTCCGGCTGCGCGCTGAAACTGCCGTCGAGGTTGAGCAGCACGATCCCGCTGAAGCCGACCACAAGGCCGATCCACTCCAAGCGGGTGGACTTGGCCGTGAGCAGCGCGCTGAACACCGCCACCCACAGCGGCGTCGCGGCGACGGCCAGCGCCGCCAGCCCTGACGACACCCACTGCTGCGCGAAGGACACCCCGCCCACGCCAACCCCCAACGTCAACACGCCGACGAGCAGCGCGTGCAGCGCCTCACGACGGGGCGGCAGCGGCGCGCGCTGCCCGATCAAGAGCACACCGAAGACTAACCCCGCCGCCAGCCAAAAGCGGATGGCGTTCATCAAGAACGGCGGGAACGACTCCAGACCGAAGGCCAGCCCCAAGTAAGTAGACCCCCACACGAGATACAGCGCGATCAGCGCGATGGGCACAAGCACACGGCGATTGTTCGGCTCTGCCAATGGCACGGGCTGGGCAGTGGTGGTCATCATTCGCTCCAGTAGAAAAACGCAACAAGATCATTGTCGCAGATTGTTCGGGTTGGTCTAGCGCCATGCAGGCCATTCATCTTGAGGGGGTTAGGCTAGGTCGTTACGTTAAGCGCTTAAGCCGATGACATCTATCCCATCCCCCATCGTCCACGGGGCTGGTACAGTTAACGTTAAATTAAGCTTCTAACAGGGGGGAGTTTAGATGGACGGACCCATGTTTTTAGTGTTAGTGATCTTGGTCGTGGCCATCGGCCTGTTCATCTCGGAAAAGCTGCGGGTGGACGTGGTGGCGTTGGGCGTGGTGGTGGCCTTGATGGTGACGGCGCTGCTCAAGCCAGAGGACGCGCTGGCCGGTTTCGCCAGCACCACCCTGATGAGCATCGTCGCCCTGTTCATCGTGGGCGGGGCCGTGTTCCAGACGGGGTTAGCCAACCAACTAGGCGAGGGCATCATCCGCATCGCCGGGACGGATCTCACGCGCCTGATGCTCGTGCTGATGATCGCCACGGCCATCTTGTCCGCGTTCATCAGCTCAACAGGGGTCGTCGCGTTGATGCTGCCCGCGGTGATCAGCGTGTGCCGCAAGACGAAGATCGCGCCCTCCAAGCTGCTCATCCCGATGGCGTATGGGGCGCTGTTCGGCGGGGCTTTGACCTTGATCGGTACGCCGCCCAACATCGTTGCCTCGGATGCGCTCGTTCAGGCCGGCTTCCAGCCGTTCAACTTCTTCAGCTTTACGCCGCTGGGCTTGACCTTGCTCGGGGCGGGCGCGCTGTTCATGTGGGCAGCCGGGCGCTTCATCCTGCCAGATCGCAAAGCAGACCAGAGCGCCCAACGCATGGAAACGCCGGAAGAGCTGTTCGACATGTACCGCCTGCCGGAGAACCTCTACCGCCTGCGCGTGCGCGACGAATCGCGCTTAGTCGGGACGACCATCCAAGACTTGAACGCCCGTGAGCGCTACGAGGTGAACATCGTCAGCATCGCCCACGTGGACAGGCCGCGCCTCGCTGACCTCACGGCGATGGCGCGCGCGCACTCCTTCCCGCCCACCCCGGACTACACCTTCAAAGCGGATGACCTGCTGATCGTGCAGGGCAGCATCGCCAACATCAACCAGATGGCCGCGGAGTACAACCTCACCATGCTGGCCAACGAACCCGTCCAGCAAGGCGACCTCATCACCAACGAGGTGGGCATCGCCGAGGTGATCTTGCGCCCGCGAGCCTCGATCATCGGCAAGACGCTCGCTGAGGTCAAGTTCGGCACAAACTATCGGCTGACCGTGCTGAACCTGCTGAGCGCTGGCTCTAAACAAGTGAAGGACATCAAAACAGCGACGCTGGACTTCGGCGATATGATGCTGGTGCAAGGGCGATGGGAGGACATCTTCGCGCTCAAGAAGAAGCGCCACGACTTCATCGTCATGGGCGAGCCAGAGGCCAAGATGTCCGGCGCGTTCATCCGCGAGAACCGCGCCATCCACACCTTAATCGTGATGATAGCGATGGTGGCGATCATCGTGCTGGAGATCCTGCCGCTGGTGGCGGCGAGCTTCCTTGCGGCGCTGGCGCTCATCTTGATGGGCTGCATCACGATGGATGAGGCCTACGATACGATCGATTGGAAGAGCGTCGTGCTCATCGGCGGCATGATCCCGCTCAGCACAGCGCTCGTGCGCGTCGGGCTGGTGGACGCAATCACGACGGGCATCGTGGACACGTTGGGCGCGTCGGGGCCAGTCGTCATCATGGGGGCGCTGTTCCTCGTGACGGTGGTGATGACGCAGATGCTCTCTAACACGGTGACGGCGGTGCTGCTCGCCCCGATTGGAATTGCCATGGCGCAGCAGCTCAACGTCAACCCGCAGCCGCTGGTTATGGCCGTGGCCATTGCCGCGTCGATGGCGTTCGCCACGCCGATTGCCTCGCCGGTCAACACGCTGGTGATGAGCGCCGGCAATTATCGCTTCGCCGACTACACACGCGCTGGCCTGCTGATGATCCTCATCGTCTTCATCATCAGCATGGTGCTGATCCCGGTCTTGTTCCCGTTCTAGCGGATGTGATCGTGGGCGAGGGGAGTGTCTAAATTCGAACAGAGGACTCATCCAGCCCCCTTCAGAGGGCGCGACGGTGAAGGCCACTGTCTGTTTATCTTTAGACACTCCCTAGGCGAGGCATGCCTTGCGCACTACACCTACCCCACCCCACAACGGGCGCGACAGGCCGCGACCTTACACGATGCCAAGCGCTTGAAGGGCCTCGACGCGCTGAGCGTAGGTGTGGTGCGCCAGCGCGTGAGCGCGGGCCGCCTCAGCGATGGCGCGGCGCTCGTCCTCATGTTTGAGGTAGTAGGCGACTTTATCGCGCAGGTCGGCAGGGCTGCGGTAGATCACGAGGTGCTCGTCTGGCTTGAACCACACTGCCACGCCGGGGCGATCGTCCACCAGTTGGAACACCCCCAGCCCCGCCGCCTCGAACAGGCGCAGGTTGCCGCCATAGCGCATGAAGTCCCCGTGTGGGTTGACCGTCATCGGCGACGCGCTGAGGATGTCCATCGTCTCATCGCCCAGCGCCGCGCCGCGATAGAACGGCTTGAGTTCAGACGGCACATCGTGCACGCTCCACACCCCCAAGCGGAACTCGCGCAGGGCGCTCAACGCGGCGACGCGCTCGTTGTAGAGGTGATGCGGGACGAGCGTCCCGACGAACGACACATCCCAATCGGGCGGGGCGTGGGCGGGGCGCGGCGCGTGGAAGTCAGGATCGACGCCCGCCAGCGGCAGGCAGAGCATGCGCGGCGTGCCGAGTTCCTGCCACTGCACGCCGTGATAGAAGTCGTTCACTAACGCCCAGTCGTAGAGGCGCGCAGCGGCGCGTTCGATCGGGTGCGAGAACACGATGGGCGACGTGCCGCTGACGTAGAGCAGGCGGCAGCCATGGCGGCGCTTGAGTTCCGCCAGCGTGTCGGGCGTGATGACGCGGTTATCGCCGATAAGCCACACGACATCCGGCTGAAAGTGGGCCGCATGACGCAGCAGAGCAGCGTTGCGCGCGCGCAGCTCCGGCTGCCACTGCACGGGCAGGCGGTTAAGCGCGCCTTGAACGACCTTGCGCAGGGTGAGGCGCTCGCTGAAGCGCTCAGAGCGGGCAGCCGCGGGGTTGTTCCGCGCGCGGGCGGGCAGGTTGCGCCAGAAGACGTCTAGGACGCAGCCGCGCGCGATCAGCTCGCGTTCGTAGAAGTGGTACATATTGGTGCTGGGGAAGAGCGGGGCGCGCGCGCCTTGCTCGCGGGCAGCGGCCTGCTGCGCCAGCAGCGCCTCGGGGTGGTGCAGCGCCCCAACGAACAGGATGCGCGTCATGATCGGCTCACTTTCCAGCGCAGCCACAACAGCCCCAGCAGCGCATATGCCCCCGGCGCAAGCAGAGCAGCCTGCCATATCCCGTGACAGCGCCGCGTGTAGACCAGCAAATCGCGGAAGAAGATGCGGCGCGCGCGCCAGTTGGCGGTGGATGACTTCTCGTGATGTTCAATCACAACGCTGCTGAGGAAGCGAAACGGGCGGCGCAGGCGGGCCGCTAGCGCGTCCTCTGGAAAGTACAGCATCAGCGCGTCGTCCATGCGCGCGTCCTCGCGGCGCAGCAGCGTACACGAGCCGGGGATCACCTCCACGTCGCGGTCAGTGTCGCGTTTCCAGTCAGCGTACCAGAAGCGGCGGCGCAGCGCAGCAGCGAGGCCGGGCACGAACGTCAGCGGCGTGAACGTTCCCAGCAGGTAGGCGAACGTCACGCGGCGCGAACACGTCTGCTGGACGCTGCCATCGGGGTAGCGCAGTTGGCAGGTCGCCCCTGCATATTCGGGGTGAGATTCCAGAAAGGCGCTCATCGCCTGTACGGCCCCCGCTTGCACGACGGTATCCGGGTTGAGGAAGAGCACATAACGCCCCCGCGCCGCCGCTGCGCCGAGGTTGTTGCCGCCACAGTACCAGCGGTTTTCGAACTGCGCCAGCAGCACCACTTCAGGGAAGTCCGCCGCCACCATCTGCGCGCTGCCGTCGGATGAGGCGTTGTCTACGACGATCACTTCTGCGTCGGGGGCGTGCGCCCGCAGCGACGCCAAACACGCTCGCAGCAGTTCGCGCGTGTTGTAGCTCACGATGACAACAGATAAAGTTGGGGTGTCTGCCACACAGCGATTCCTTGACGTAAGCATACAGCCGCTCTACTGAGGCGGCTGTATCTTTCTATCAAGCAATGTGCACGCTTGCAACCTAGAACTTGTTGCGCCCCGCGCCAAAGATCGTCGCGGGCAGGTTGAAGCCGTACTGCTTGAGCTGATGCATGAACTTGGGCGGGAAGCCGCTCGGCTCCAGCGAGCCGCCGCCCTCATGGCTGTAGCCCTGCCCTTGATGGTTGGGCGTCTTGTAGACGAACAAATCCAGCAGCGTAATGCGGTCGCCTTCCATGCCCTGCGTCTCGGTGATCTGAACCACCTTGCGCGAGCCATCTTTGAGGCGCGACTGCTGCACGAAGAGGTGAATGGCGCTGGCGATCTGCGCGCGGATGACCTCGACCGGCAAGTCCATGCCGGCCATGAGGCACAGCGTCTCCAAGCGGGCGATGGCGTCGCGCGGGCTGTTGGCGTGCACGGTCGTCAGCGAGCCGTCATGGCCAGTGTTCATGGCTTGCAGCATGTCGAGCGCCTCGCCGCCGCGCACCTCGCCCACCACCAAGCGGTCAGGCCGCATACGCAGCGTGCCCTTAACCAGATCGCGGATCGTCAGCTTGCCCTCATCTTCCGTCCCCGGGATGGGCGGGCACGTCTCAAGGCGGACGACGTGGCGCTGCGCCAGCTGCAGCTCGGCGGCGTCCTCAACGGTAATGATGCGCTCATCTTCCGGAATGTAGGCGCTCAGCACGTTCAGCAGGGTCGTCTTGCCGCTGCCCGTGCCGCCCGCCACGACGATGTTCAACCGCGAGACAACGCACGCTTCAAAGAAGGTCGCCACGTCGCGCGTGAAGGATTTCCACTCGATCAGTTGATCCACCGTCAGGCGCTTCTCAGGGAATTTGCGGATCGTGATCGTCGTGCCGAGCAGCGCCGAGGGCAGCGTGACGAGGTGCACGCGCGAGCCGTCCGGCAGGCGCGCGTCCACCATCGGGTTGCTGCGGTCGAGCGTGCGCATCAGCGGGCGGACGATGCGCTGTGCCGTCCAGTAGACGTGTTCCTCATCGTCAAAGACGATCTCCGTCTCACGCAGCTTGCCTTTGATCTCAGCAAAGATGATCTCCGGCCCGTTGACCATCACCTCGCTGATGCCCTTGTCGCCCACCAGCGGTTGAATTGCGCCGAAGCCGAGCAGATCGTCCAGCAAGCCGTCGCGCAGCGTCTCATAGTGCTGCGGTGGGAGGTTGATCTGCATCTTTTGTAGGATCTGCTTGAGGCGATCCTCGATGAGCTGGCACTTTTCAGGGTCGTCGCGCTTCCACAGGTCAGCCTCATCCGGGAAGGCGAGCAGCTTGGCACGGAGCTGCTTGCGCAGTTGGGCCAGCTTGGGGGGGAGGCGGCGCTTGGGAGGGACAGCGTAGCCGGTGTCGAGAATCCAACCGCCGTCGGGGCGCACCTCGCGCACGACGACTTTCGTCACGCCGTCGCCCACGATCGCATCGCGCGTGCCCGGCGGCAGGTTGATGCCGCGTGGGTAGCGCTGCACAGGCGTGGCAGCAGCAGGGGCCTCAGGCTTGGCAGGGGCAGCCGCGCTGGGCTTGGCCCCTTCGGCGCTGTCTTCTGCAAAAATTTCGTGCAGGTCATCGTCTTTAGCCTCGCGCGGGGGCTGCGGCTGCTGAGCGTTCAGCTTGCGTGATAAGAATGAGGACATTGTTAGTTCACCCTAATTTGTTGAGTTGCCATTAAGTGTAATCACTTTTCTAACCAACAACCATTAGAGCCGCTTGATGTAGATTACAGTCCTCAAACATCAACGCTCGTCAACCGCAGCCAAAACGCCCCAGCACAGGGGCTGGGGCGTCGTTTGGAGCGTTACAACCGTCTTACTGACGATCCGGCGCAGGAACGCCCGCCGAGTCCGGCAGCAGGCGGCCAAACAGCGTGGCGTACAGCAGGCGGTACACGTCCGTGTTCAGGAAGCGGCCGCTGAACTCAGTGCTGAGCAGCTCAGCGTTGAGGCCTACCGCACGGGCGACGATGCCACCCGCCACGTCGTTTGTGCCCGTCCAGCCGATGGCGAACTCGAGGGCGTTGCCGAAGGCGTCTGGCTCAGCCATGAAGGGGGCCGTGTTCTGGCCCTCGATACCGTCCAGCGGGAAGCCGATGTTGAAGCCGATGCCAGTCGGGTTGCCGGTGCTGGTCGTCACACGGCCGTTGCTCTGCGGGGCCGGGCTGAAGACCTGAAGGCCGCCCGCGTCGCTGTCCGCCGCCATCAACATCATCGTGTTGGGGTTGTCGGCGATGAAGCCGAGCAGGACGCCGATCACGTCGTCCGCGCCCTTGCCCGCGCGCAGCGTGCCGATAGCGTTGGCATTGTTGGGCAGGTTGTCGCAGCTTTCAGTTTCAGTGATAAGCAGGAACGGCAGGCCGACGCGCTCGCTCTCACGGCGCAGGATTTCAAGGGCCATGGTGTTCATCTCGGCGGCGGTCGGCGGGTTGAAGCCGCGCGTGCCCGGGCGGCTGCCCCAAATGATGAGTCGGCCATCCTTCGTGCCGGCCATGCTGTCATCCACCAAGTCCAGCGCGATCAAGCGCTCTTCGGTCGTGTCGTTGAAGATGTCATCGCGGGCAAACAAGCCCAGCACTTTCGGGATGAAGGTCGGGTCCGCTTGGATGCGCGCCCACAGCTCTTCGAATTCTTCACGGGTGCGGATCACCTCATAGCCCAGATCAGCGGCTTCGCGCAGCAGGTTGCGGCCATCGCGGCGGTCAGGGCCACGACCGTTGACTTGATCGACGTGGATGTAGCAGTCGAGGTTGATTTCCTCACCGCACTCAGGGGCCTCGCGCGGCAGGAAGAAGCCCTCACCACCGCCCAGCATGACGATCGGGCGCGGCTCGCCCTCAAAGCCCGGGCGACCGTCGATGAACTGCGCGGCGATCTCGTTGCTCAGGTTACGGTCGCCGATTTCGGCGAAGAACGCGCCCGTGCCCGGCTCCGGCAGGTCGCCGTCGTTGACCACGCCCACCGGGTGGCCAGCCGTCAGCGCCTCACGCGCGATGCTGCCCGGGAAGCCGCTCAGCGCCAAGATTCGACGCCCATCCGAGCCGGGTTCCTCAGGGTCGATACCGCCGTCCAAGCCGAAGCTGCCCGGCCCCAGCACGCGATAGCCGAAGGCGTGCACCGTCGCGCCGCCGTTAGACGTGCCAACCAAGCGATCCGACATCTGGCCGCGGTAGACCGCGATGTGCGGCAGGCGATCCCAGTTCAGTTCACCATCCGGCCCGTAGTAGTAGGCGCGGGTGGCGTTCCAGTGGTTGACGCCGAAGCCATCGGGGTGGAAGAAAATCACGTTGCCAGTGGGCAGGGTGGTCTCCTGCGCCGCCGCTGGCGTCAGCGCGATCATCAGCGCCGCCGCCCCGAACAACAAACCTAACTTCTTCATCATTTTTTTGCTCCTTGTAACGCTGTGCCTTGCAGTGAACGTTAAGGTGTTGCGTAGAAGAATTTAACGAGTGGGTTTGAATAGGGCGTTATCGGTCTGTCAAGACCACATGTCTGATTGATTAATCAGGCTTAATTAGTTTCAAACGTGTTTTATTTGTCTAGAAACGACAAACAGACCTGTTAAGCCGCAAACGAGGGCAAAATTTGGCTGTGCAGCGCTTTTGACGTGAGATTTTTTTACCATAGAAGTTATAATGTTATCTATTTCTCACAAATTAAATATTTATCTCTCATTCAGCGAGAGGAGCAGCCTTCAAGCTCAACCCACACTGTAAAACTGCCAGCGCGCCCCTTATAATGCTGTTTTGCTTTTTTCACTGAACACGGTGTGTTTTAGAGGCTGGCAGCAGATGACGAAACGTCCTATTTTCCCGTTTACGGCGGTAGTTGGTCAGGACTTGATGCGCTTGGCGTTGGTGCTGAACGCGATTGACATGCGAATTGGTGGGGTGCTGATCCGTGGTGAACGCGGCACAGGCAAATCGACCGCCGCGCGCGCGCTGGCTGCCCTGCTCCCTGAGCTGGAGGTGATCGCTGATTCACCCTACAACGACGACCCCAAACGCCCTGACACGTGGTCAGACTACGCCCGTGAGCGCTATGGAAACGGGGCCAAGCCGCCCATCGCCAAGCGCCGCGCCGCGTTCGTTGACCTGCCCGTCAGCGCGACAGAAGATCGCGTCGTCGGCACGCTGGACATCGAAAAGGCCATCCAAGAGGGCAAAAAGCACTTCGAACCCGGCGTGCTGGCCGCCGCCAACCGTGGCATCCTCTACGTGGACGAGGTAAATCTGCTGGATGATCACATCGTTGACCTGCTGCTGGACAGCGCCGCGATGGGCGTAAACATCGTCGAACGCGAGGGCATCAGCTTCAGCCATCCGGCGCGGTTCATCCTCATCGGCACGATGAACCCCGAAGAAGGCGACCTGCGCCCGCAGCTCTTGGATCGCTTCGCCCTGTCAGTGGATGTGAGCGGCATCCGTCGCCCACAGGAGCGCATCGAAATCTTGCAGCGCCACGTGGCCTATGAGGAGGACGCCGAAGCCTTCCGCGCTGAGTGGCAGCCCGTGGAGGACAGCCTCTCGCTGCGCATCGCTCAGGCGCGCGAGAGGGTCGATCAAGTCAAATACACCCAAAACGACCTGCGCTTGATCGCCAGCTTGATGGCCGAGATGCAGGTAGACGGCCACCGCGCTGATCTGGTCGTGCTCAAGACGGCACGCGCCCACGCCGCCTACGAAGGCCGCACCGCCATCAACGACCATGACATCGCGCTGGCTGTGCGTTTGGCCATCCCCCACCGCCTGAAGCGCGGCCCCTTCGCCGACGCCACCGCTGCCCTCGACAAGCTCGAGACGACCATCGGCGAGAAGCGCGAAGAGATGAGCCAAGACGGCCAAGGCGAAGACCAGACCACCGACACAACCAACAGCCAGCAGAACGCTGACTCTAAAAAAAAAGTGACCAAGTAGAATCGCAAAGCGACGGCGCGGAGCAGTCCGCGCCGGACATCAGCCAGCAGGCGCAGCGTCAACAGCAGTTCCCCGGCACAGACGCCAACTGGTGGGAAGGCGGCAAGAAGGTCAAACCCGACGCCGAGTTCCAAACGCGCAAGCTCAACACCCAGCTTGACCAGATGACGCGCCGCCAAGCAGGCCGCCGCAGCACCACCAAGACCGACCGCAAGCGCGGGCGCTACATTCGCGCCGTCCCAGCGGGCGCGCAGGTGAACGACATCGCCTTTGACGCCACGCTGCGCGCCGCCGCCCCCTATCAACTGGAGCGCGCCGAACAAAAGGCCAGCACCGGCATGGCCTACGCCCTGCGCAAGAGCGACCTTCAGCGCAAAGTCCGCATCAAGAAGACCAGCAACTTGATCCTGTTCGTGGTGGATGCGTCGTGGAGTATGGCCGTCAGCGAGCGCATGGAGGCGACCAAAGGCGCGATCATGTCGCTGCTGACGGACGCCTATCAGCGGCGGGATCGCGTGGGGCTGGTGGTCTTTCAGAAAGATCGCGCGTCGCTCGTGCTGCCGCCGACGAACAGCGTCATGCTGGCCAAAGAAGCCCTGCGCGACATCCCCGTAGGCGGCAAGACGCCCCTCAGCGCGGGCTTGTGGCTCAGCTACGACACCATCCGCAAGGAAAAGCTCGTCCATCCGGATGTGCTGCCGCTCATCATCCTGCTGACGGACGGCGCAGGCAACGTCAGCATGTCAGCGTCGCTGCCGCCGCAGGACGAGGCGCACAGCATCGCCGCCCTCATCAAAGAGGCCGACATCCGCACAGTGACGATCAACATGGAGCACGTGGCGTTCGATCAAGGGCTAGCGAAGCGCCTCGCCGAGAAGCTCGGCGGCCCCTGCTACAACCTCGGCCAAATCCGCACGGACAACCTGCTGCAAACTGTCCGCTCCGAAATGGATCGAAAGTAAATGATTAGGGATCAGAGATCAGTAGGGACGAGGCCTGCCTCGTCCGCAAAATCAAAACGAGGCCTGCCTCGTCCGCTACAGTGACCTCACAAACCGGCCTGCGCCTGCGAGTTAGCGCGGCCCCATCGGCATGATGACGTGGACGAAGTCGTCGCGGCCCTCAATGCGCAGCACGCCCGGGCTTTCTGCGCCGTTGCTCTGCAACACGACGCGCTCGCTGTCGATGGCGTTCAGCGCTTCGATCAAGTACCGAATGTTGAAGGCCACCTCCAGCGGTTCGCCGGTGACATGCGCGTCAATCGAGCCGTCCGTGTCGCCGCGCTCTTGGCTCTTGCCCGCCACGACGACCTCGCCCGCGCTGTTAGCGTCGCGCGGGGGCTTGATCAGCAGTCGCCCGCTGTTGGCGTTGTCGCGACTGAAGATCTCGGCAGCTTTGCACTTGCGCAGCAGGTCGCCGGTGTACATCGTGCTGCTGGTGATGAAGCTGCGCGGGATGATCGAACGGAAATCAGGATAGCGGCCTTCCAGCACTTGGGCGCTGATGTCGACGTTCTTCAGGTGGAAGGTGATGAGGTCGCGCTGGCCGGGCAGCGTGATCTCGACGACTTCATCCTCCTCGCTGATGATGCGTGCCAGTTCCTGCATCGTCTTCGCCGGGACGACAACCTCAGTCTTTTTGGGGAAGTTCACTTCAAGGTTGGTGTAGCGCACGGCGAGCCGGTAGCCATCTGTGGCAGCTAGCGTCATCTGATTGCCATCGAGCAGCATGTAGACGCCAGTCAAGATCGGTCGATTGTCCTCTTTGGCGCAGGCAAAGGCCGTATGGTTGATCATCTCGCGCAGGGTCTTGGCCTCAATCGCAAGGTCGATGCGGTCGCCGTGCGCGATCGGCGGGAACTCATCGGCGTCGATGCCCTTGATGTTAGAGTTGGTTGTGCCGCATTTGATGTGCACCGTGTGGGTTGTGGGGTCAAGGCGCAGGTCAACACGATCCTTCGGTGACAAGTTGTTCACCAGATCACCGAACGTCTTAGCTGGCAGGGTAATCGCGCCTTCCTTGTCCACCTTCGCGCCAATCCACATGGTGATGCTCATCTGCAAATTGGTCGCCCCCAACCGCAGCCGCGATCCGTCCGCTTCCAAAAGGATGTTGGCCAGCACCGGCAGGCTGCGACCGGGATCGCTAAATTTTGACACCGTCGAGACGGCCTTAGCTAAGTTATCTTGCAACACGCTGATGTTCATAAACGCGCAGCCATCCTTCTTCGAAAAACAGCGTCCTACGCTGTCACAGGCGCTTTGTTGGGATAAACGTATTCTATAGTATAGCGCAAACGCCCTGAGATGAACAGTAGGGGCACGGCGCGCCTCGGTCATCTGGGGGATGATGTAGGGGCATGGCGTGCCATGCCCCCGATGTGGTGTAGGGGCACGGTCTGCCGTGCCCGCGAGTCTGCGGCCTAAAGCCGTTCGATGATCGTGCCGGTGGCCATGCCGCCGCCGCAGCACATCGTCTGAAGGCCGATCTTCTTGTCGTGCACCTCCAGCGCGTTGATGAGCGTGGTCATCAGGCGCGCGCCGCTGCCGCCTAACGGGTGGCCGAGCGCAATCGCCCCACCGTGCACGTTGACGCGCTCCATGTCCGCGCCGATCTCTTTCTCCCACATCTTGACGACAGTCGCAAACGCCTCGTTGACCTCGAACAGATCCACTTGATCGAGCGTCATGCCCGCTTTGTCCAGCACTTTGCGCGTGGCGGCGATCGGGCCAGTGAGCATCAGGTGGGGGTCGCTGCCGACGGTGACGCTGGCGACAATGCGGGCGCGCGGCTTCAAGCCCAACTCGGCGGCTTTCTCAGCGGTCATGACCAACACCGCAGCGGCCCCATCGCTGATCTGGCTGCTGTTGCCCGCGGTCGTGACGCCGTTGGGCGTGAAGGCGGGCTGCAAGGTGGCCATCTTGGCGAGGTCGGCGTTCGGGCGGAAGCCTTGATCGACCGTCACTTCAATCTCGTTGCCCGCCTCGTCCACGCCGCGCATCGGGGCGATCTCGCGCTGGAGGTAGCCCGCCTGCGCCGCGCGCGCCGCCCGCATGTGGCTCTCGTAGCTCAGCGCGTCCACTTCTTCGCGGGTGATGCCCCACTTCTGAGCGATCTCGTCGCTGGCCTGCCCCTGCCCGATCATGTTGTACTCTTCCATGATGTGGTCAGTGAAAGGGCTGCTGCTGCCATCGCCGAGGCTGCTGCCCATCGGGACGCGCGTCATGCTCTCCACGCCGCCCGCGATCACGACGTCGGCTTGGCCGCTGGCGACCATCGCGGCGGCCAGATGTACCGCCTGCTGGCTGCTGCCGCACTGGAAGTCAAGGCTCGTCGCCGGCACTTCAATCGGCAGGCCAGCCTCCAGCACGACGTTACGCGCCACGTTGAAGGTTTGCTCGCTCACTTGGCTGACGCACCCAAACAGCACATGGTCAACTTTCGTCTTGTCGAGGCCGGTGCGCTCTAAGAGCGCCTTCACGACGTGCGCCCCCAGTTTGACCGGGTGCTGCTCGCGCAGCCAACCGCCCCGCTTGCCGACTGGCGTGCGCACCGCATCCACAATCACCACTTCGCTCATGTTAATCTCCTCAAAAACAATCTAATCATCGTTTGATTTTTTCCGCCGATCATTACTATAGCGCGAAATGCCCAGCTCGGACATTAAAGCTGGGCGAATATGAACAAAAGATGGTAAGCTCAAGGCATCTTGTGGTGATAGTCAGAGGAGACACTCTAAATGGAAATGGTCACGGTAGACAGCCTTGTTGCCAGCGAGTTTGAGGTCACATTGGGCGACGCCCCACTGAAGGGGGTGTTCCGCATTCAAGGGCTGGTGACATACGCCGTCGACGCGCAGGGCAACCGCGAGAAGCCCCCGTTCACGCTCAGCAAGATGGTGCAGCAGAACCCCCACGAGCCGATCAACGTGTGGCTGCGCGAGACGCTCGCCAGCCGCAGCGGCGGCGAGCGCCCGCGGCGCGACTTGCAGATCAAAGCGGTGGATGACGGCGTCGTGACGCGCATCTGGCACGTGCGCGGGGCATACATCCTCTCGGTGGGCTACAGCGACTTCGACGAAAGCTCGTTTGAGATGGTCGCGGAAACTTTCACCTTCGGCTATGACGACATCGAAGATGAGTTCACGCTGCTGAAGTGATCGAACGCGCAGCGGGAGGACGATGAGCTTCCGCTGCGTGACGTAATACTGGCTGCCCCACTGCGTCTATAGACGTGAGAGCGATCAAGCATTGTCCAGTTGAGGAGTGGTTATGGGCAGCATTCTAACATTGACCGATGCCGAAGGCCTTGCCCCGTTGGGCGAGCGCCCTGCGTTGATCTTGTTCACCAACGGCGATGGCCTGCGCAGTGAATTCGTCACGGCCTTCAAGAAAGCCGCCGCGGAGAACGACCGCATCGCCTTTGCTCAGGTGAACCCACAGACCAACCCCGCGCTGGCCGCCCAACACGAAGTGGGCGATAAGCCCGTGTTGATCGGCATTGCCAACGGCGCAACCCAAGTGCGGCGCGTCCGCCCGTGGGGGGCCGATGTGATCCTCTCGGTTGAACTACTCGAAAAAATGATCCCGGAGGAATCAACGATGAACGGCAGCAACCAAGACCCCAACAAACCGCTGGCTGTGGAAGACAAGCCAATCAACGTGACGGACGCCACCTTCAAGGCCGAGGTCATCGACTACTCGCATGAGATGCCAGTGCTGGTTGACTTCTGGGCGGAGTGGTGCGGGCCGTGCCGCCAAGTCGCGCCGATCATGACCAAGCTTGCGAAGGAGTTCGCCGGTCAGGTGCGCATTGCCAAAGTCGACACGGACGCCAACCCGGGCCTCTCGCAGGCCTTCCGCATCATGTCGATCCCAACCATCATGGCCTTCAAAGATGGGCAGTTGGTGTTCAACCAAGCAGGGGCCTTCCCTGAGCCAGCCTTCCGCGACCTGATCCGCCAGCTCATCGCGCTGGACGTGCAGGCCGCCCTGCGCAACCAGCAGAAATAGTCCA
>CALDYP010000028.1 GCA_937944445.1 uncultured Anaerolineae bacterium | reverse complement strand
GAAGGGGAAAAGAGAGGTTGCAACGATGGCCAGCGATTTAAGGCTCGCCGGGGATTTAAGTTTCAATCCCCCGAAGGGGAAAAGAGAGGTTGCAACCCCGCGCAATTTTTAGGCTGCGTTGAGTACAGAATAGCACGGGTAAAAAAAAAACGCAACAGTGAGCTTTGTAGCGCGTCGGTTGAGGGGTCAGGAGGGGTCAAGATCAAGGTGAGTGCTCAAGATCAGCGCTGAGCGAGTTTGACCCGTCGTCTGCTGAAAAAGGCCGTCGATTCTCGCACACGTATCAAGGCGATTTTGGAAGGGCGAGAAAAGTCTAGGAAGGGTCATGATGGACGGGGCGTTCGCACATTTGTTCTACGCCGATGCCGAACATCTGTGCGAAAAAATGACGATTCTCGCACCAACGCGCTCTAGGGGCCTTCCAGCACGAGCCGTCGGGCAGGGCGCGCCCCTACTGCAGGCGCAGGCGGCTGCCTTGGTCGGTCTTCTCGACAGTGATCAGCGCGGGGAAGGCGTCGCGCAGGTCTTCCATATGGGTGATGACGAGGATCAGATCAAAGTCCTCCTGCACGGCGGTGATCGCCTCGACGAGTTTGAGGCGGCCTTCCTCGTCTTGCGTGCCGAAGCCCTCATCGATGAAGAGAGTGCGCACCTGCGCGCCTGACCGCCGCGCCACCAGCTTGGCCAGCGCCACCCGCAGCGCAAAGTTGACGCGAAAGGCCTCACCACCGCTGTAGACGTCGTAGCTGCGCGTCCCTAGCTCGTCGGCGATCTGGATGTCGAGCGTCTCGATCAGCCCCGACGCTCCGGCGCGCTGCGTCTGGATCGTCACGTTCATCCGCCCGTTGGTCATGCGGCGCAGCAGGTCGTTCGTCAGGTCTTCCAACTCTGGGATGGCCGATTCGATGATCATGGCCGGCACACCCCGCTTGCCAAACGCGCGGATCAACTCCTCGACCCGCCCTAGCTCGTGCTGCTTGGTCGCCTCATCGCGTTCGTATTCGGCGAGGCGCTTCTTGTCCTCCGCCATCGCGCTCAGCTCTTGCTCGATGATGCCCACGTTCTGCTGGGCCTGCACCCACTGCAGGCGCGCCGCTTTGGCCTGCTCGCGCAGTGCACGCCAGCGGCGCACGTCGGCCTCCAACTGTGGGAGCTGCTGCTGCGCCTCGGCCAACTGCTGCTGGGCGGCGGCTTGCTCGGCCGTCAGGCGGTCGATGCCGTCTTGGAGCAGGCGCAGCGTCCGCTCCTCATGCGGGAGCATCTGGCGGGCGAGGTCGAGCTGGCGGTGCTGCTCGTCGAAGTGGCGCAGCGCGTTGAGCGCGTTCTGAACGGCCTGATGATCGTCGCTGTTGTAGGTGAGGGCGTCGAGCGCGGCCTGCACCGCGCGCAGCTTGGCGCGTTCGCCCAGCGCGTAGTCCTCGGCGCGCAAGCGCTGCGTCAGCGCGTCGAGCGCGGCGGCGGCCTCGCTCAGGCGTTTTTGGGCGGCCTGTGCGCTGGCCCGCGCTTGCAGCAGCTGCCCCTGCTCACGGCGCAGACGCGGCAGCTCGGCCAGTTGGCGGCTGATCTGGTCGTCCTGCTGCTGGTTCTGGGCCAGCTGTTCCTTCGTCTGCTTCACCAGTTCGTTGATCTGCGCGTACTCGGCGCGCATCGCCTCCACCTCGGCTGACCACCCACGGATGACCTCGGCGCGGTGCTCGGCGGTCAGCGGTTGGCCGCAGGTCGGGCAGAGGGGGTCAGTCAAGGCCTCGAGGCGCTTGATCTGGTCTTTGCGCTTTTTGGCGTCGGCTTCCAGCCGCTTGTGCTCGTTGGCAAAGCCGCCAAGCTGGCTGCTGAGCGCCTTGGCCGCCGCTTGCAGCGCGGCGCGCTGGGCCTCCAGCGCTTCGAGCTGGGCAATGCGCGCGGCGATGTCGTCAAGGCGCGGCTGGTGGGCGGCCTGCGCCTGTTCGGTGTATTGAGCCAAGCGCGCCTGCTCACTGGCGAGCTGCTTCTCCAGCTCGGTGCGGGCGGCGGCGATGTCGCGCTCAAGCTGGCCGCGTTGCGCCTCCAGCGGGCGCAGCTTTTGCAGCACGTCGTTGAGGGCGTCGTTCTCGGCCTGCGCGCGCAGCAGCTGCTGATAGCCCGCGGTGATCTCTGGCTCGTTGTCGAGCACGGCGCGCCGCGCGGCGATCTCCGCGCGGCATTTGTCGGCCTGCAGCGTTTGCGCTGCGATCTTATCGCCAAGCAGTTTGATCTGTCTCTCGGCTTCGCTGATGCGCCCTTGTGCCGCTTTGTAGGCGGCTTCCACCCCTTCAAGCGCCTGCACTTGTGCCTCCAGCGCGAGGGTTTCCGCCTCAACGGCGTCGCGCGCGGCCTGTGCCTGTGCAAGTTCGGCGCGCTTCGTTGGCTCCTGCTGGATCCTTTCAAGGATCTGTTGGCGGCGGCCCTCCAGCCGTTGAAGTTCCTCGCGCAGGTCGCTGCGCCGCGTTTTGGCGCGCTCTTCGTAGTGCTCCCACACTTGGATGCCGAGGATGTCGGCCAGCAGCTCTTTGCGCTTGGTCGGCCCCATGAGCGTGAAGGCGTCGGCTTTGCCCTGCTGCAAATAGGCCGAGTGGATGAAAGTGTCATACGACAGGCGCAGCAGCTTCTCAATCTCTTTGTTCGTCTCCATCACTTGGCCGCTGCGGTTCTCCAGCAGGCCATCGGGGTTGACGTAGAACAGTTCGCAGGTGTGGCGGCCGCGCCTGCCGCGCCCGACCCGCCGCACCACTTTATAGCGCTGGCCGTCGTGCTCAAACTCCAACTCGACGATGGCTTCTTCACGCCCGAGATGCACCATCTCGCTCAAGCCCGAGCGGCCCTTGCCCCACAGGGCGAAGGTCAGCGCGTCGAGGATCGAGGACTTGCCCGCCCCGTTGGGGCCGGTCAAACACGCGAGGCGAAGGCCCGCAAAGTCTAAGGTGGTCTCCTCACGATAGGCGAGGAAGTTGGTCATCTTCAAACGCAGTGGGAGCATGTTCGGTCTTATCCTTGTGCTGCTTGGGTGGGCGCTTTGGCGAGCCGCAGCCCGCGGTAGAGGCTGGCGAGGTCAGACGCGAGCCGCTCGACGCTGTAACGGTCGAGCATGGCACGGCGGGCGGCGGTGGGGTCAGGCGGCTGATCGAGCGCATGGTGCACCGCCGTCGCCAGCGCCGCCGCGTCCCCCGATGGGACGAGCAGGCCAAACGCGCCGTTGTCGAGCAAGTCCGCCACGCCGCCGACGTCCGTCGCCACCACTGCGCAGCCGCTCGCCAGCGCCTCGATGATCGGGACGGGCGTCCCCTCGTTGAAGCTGGAGATCACGAGCACGTCAAGGTCGCTGTAGACGGCGGGCATCTCGCGCAGCCAGCCGGTGAAGGTCACACAGTCGCTTAGCCCTAGTGCGGCCGCCTGTGCCTCCAGCGTGGGGCGCAGCGCCCCATCGCCGATGACGACGAAGCGCACATCAGGCCGCTCGCGGTGCAGCCGCGCCGCCGCCTCGAGGAAGAGCGCGTGGTTCTTGACGGGCACAAGCCGCCCGATGATCCCCACCAGCGGCGCATCCTGCGGCAGGCGCTGCGTCTGCTTCAGCAGCCCGGCGTGGCGCGGCACGCCGGCGAAGGCGCTCAGGTCGAAGCCCAGCGGCAGCACCGTGATGCGGCTGCGCCGCGTCAGGTGGTAGTGATCGACGATCTCACGCCGCAGCCCCTCCGAAAGGGTGATGATGCTGTCCGTCAGCCGCGCCAGCGCGCGCTCCACCTGCACAAAGGTGAAGGTCTGCGCGCGGCCGTAGATGCCGCGGAAGGGGTGCTCATGAAAGGTGTGGACGATGATCGGCACGCCCAACAGCCGCCCCAGCACCCGCCCCCAAAAGCCGGCCATCGTCAGATGGGTGTGGATGACGTCCGGGCGATAGTCGCGGATGATGCGCCACAGCGCGCGCGCGGCGCGCCACTGCGCCAGCGGGTTGAGCGTGCGGCGCAGATCTGGCACGAAGATCGGCTCCACGCCGTAGCGGCGCGCGGTGTCGATCAGCGTGTCGTCGTTCTCGGGGGTCTTGCCCGCCACGAGCAGCGTCTCATAGTCGTCGTTGTGGAGGTGCGCCGCCAGCAGGATGGCTTGCAGGGCTGGGCCACTCACACGCAGATTAGAGACCACCCGCAAAATTCGCACGCGCTCAGTCATGCAGACGACGCCTGAAAGCGCTGGCGCATGTCCTCTATGCTGAGGTCGTCCGCGCTCAGCAATACCTCCGCGCTGAACTGCATCAAGCGGTCAAGCTGCGCGCGGTCAAACACCCCATGCCTGACCGGACGATCCATGTAAAGCGCGCCCACCCGCGGGATCGGCAGCCCGATCACAATCCGCAGGTCTTTAAAGGTAGTGTTGGTGGTGGGCGCTTCAGCCGGGTTGGTGATGACGTTGTTGGTGATGACCGGCTGGCTCGTTTCAACTGCGTGCCCTAAGACTTGCGAGGCAAGATCCATAAACACCTGCGATTCGAGCGTGGCCGCGTCAAAGCCGCGGCTGGCCAGCGTGCGCAGCTGCTCATCCACGATCAAACAGCGATCAGCGCGCGTCAGCGTCTGTACGAAATTCAGGTAGTTGTCGAGGCGCTCTGGCGTCATACGTATCTCGCACAAGTAAACAACGATATTTCTTATTTTACCCCAAGCAGGCGCGCCACTTCATGGGCAGCGTCCTCGCCGGCAAAATCCATCAACAGCGGCAGCAGCGCGCCCAAGCAGGCTACCACCTGCGCCAGCGGCAGCTCAACGAGCAGGGTCGTCAGATGTGACCAAACGATGAACGCGCGCTCGGGCGACTTCTGGCGCGCCCACGCCGCGCAGGCCTGTTCCAACAATTGCAGCCGCTGCGTCGGGTGCGGCACGAGCAAAGCGGACTCCAACGCCAACGCCAGCGCATCCCAGCGGCTGACGCTCTGGCCGTTGGCCTGTTGGTCGTTCACCAGCAGCGGCGCAAGCAAGACGATGGCGCTGGCTTGGTCGTACTCGTCCTCAATGGCCTCCAACGTGGCCGGGATGGCGCGGATGAGCGTCTCTCGCTGTTCTGGTAAGAGATAAGGGGTCAGCGCGATGATGGCCGTCACATGGTCGTAACCGGGTTCAGATTGTGCTAACAGATGATAGGCGATCTGTACGATGGCAGGGCGCAGAGCAGCCGGCCCATGCGACACAAGCGCTAGCAGCACGTTCAAGCGGTCGATGGGGTCGTCTAGTTGGTTGGCGAGCGTTTCGAGCGTGCTGATGTCCTCTGGTCGGGCATATGGGGCGATGGCCGTCAGCGCGCGGGCGCGCTTGTAGTCGATCGCGATGCTGGTCACGCAGGCCAACATCTCGTGCATCACCGCGTCGTAGTGCTGATCAGAGAGATGCTCCGCCAGCCCAATCAGCGCGCCGAGGCGGTGCTCGACGTTGGTTAGCTCACGCGCGACGCTGAGCGCACGCTCAAGCAGGATGTCGTTCAAGTGCGGCGCTAAGAGGCTGATGCTGCGCGCGCGCGCGCTCTCGTTCTCGATCAGCCGCGCCGATTCCAGCGCGTTCGTCAGCGTCTGTTCTTGCATGTTGGCCGGCATCAACTCTAACAGGCTGACCAACACGCGCACGCGCTCATAGTGGCTGGCGATGTTGTTGGCCGAGGCAAGCGCGTCTAGCAGCGTCTGATGGCGCATCGTGGGCGAGGCACAGCGCGCTAGCGCCGTCAGCGCCTGCACGCGGTTCTCCTGCTCGCGCATGGCGTAAGCTACCGACAAGCTGGCCACGATCATCGACTCGGGCAGGGTCGGCGCAAGCTGCGTCAGCAGGGTGGCGCGCTCGCGTTCGTTCGGCAGGCTGTTCACGTCGGCGATGGCTTCCACCTGCAAATCAGGCGTCAGGTGGGGCGCAAGGCTGACGAGCATCCGCGCGCGCAGCGGGCGGCGCTGCATGCCGATGGCGATGCTCAAGGCGTGCGAGAGGACGCGCGGGTACTCCTTGGCTGTGGCTGATTCCACATGTGGGGCCAGCGCGATCAAGGCATCGGCGCGTTCGTCCTCGCTGCTGATCTGCTCCACGGCCATCAAGATCTCGCCCTGCAAGTCCCCGCGCCATTCGCTGGGCACATGGGGCAGCAGCGCCGTCAGCGAACGCGCGCGATCCACCGGCGATTTGATGGTGCGGCACAAGGCAATCGCTGCGGGGACGTGTTGGGGCGTCAGGGCGGGCGCGATGGTGTTGATTGAACGGGTCGTCAGGGTGTCGCTGCGGGCGCGTTCCAGCTCGGCCATGATGCCGTGCACGATGTCGCGGCGCTGCGCCTCTGGCAGAGAGGGCGCAAGGCCGATCAACGCTCGCAGCCGCGCCTCGATCGTTTTCATGTTCTGCGCGTTGTGGATCAAGCGCAGCAGCACCCCCGCCGTCAGCGTGCTGCCCGCTGTGTCGTGGATCAAATCAGCGATGTCGATCAGCGCGCTGGCGCGCTGCGCGGGGTGGTGGATGGCGTCCAGCGACTCCCAGATGACGCGGGCATGCGGCAGCGCCTCATCAATCGGAACCGCGCGAATCGCGCGCGCCAGCAGGCTCAGGCACGTACCGCGGTCTTCCACGTCGTGGATCAGCCCGTACAGCAAGCTGCGCTGGGCGGGTGAGAGGTGCGGGGCGATGTGCACCAGCGTTTGCAGGCGCGCGTCGTTGATGTGGAGATGCGCGCCCGAGTCGGTCGGGGTCGAGCGCGCCGGGGCAAACTGACAGGCCATCAACAGATAGCGCAGTTGCAGCGCCAGCCCCTGCCGCCCCATGCGCAGCGCACTCTGCAAGCGCTGGCGCACGGTCGCTGGTCGGGTGTCGTTGGTGGCTGTCATGGCTTGCGGCGGGCGTTCAGTTCCACGGGCGAATGTTCCGCCCACCACGGCGGCGCGGGTCGTCAAGGTCACTGCTTTGGCCGCGCAGCAGCGCCCGCCGCGCCTTCTGCACGTCGCTCTCATGCTTAAGCAGCACCGTGAGCGTCGTCTCTAACACGGGTTTGTCAATTGCGTTGGCGTTGAGCATCACCAGCGCTTTAGCCCAATCGATCGTCTCGGACACGCTGGGGTTCTTCTTCAGGTCTAGCCCGCGCAAGTTCTGCACATACTCGACAGCTTGGGCAGCCAGTTGGTCGCTGATCTCCGGCACGCGCGATTTGACGATCCCCATCTCGGCTTCAAACGTCGGGTAATCGACGAACAGGTACAAACAGCGCCGCTTGAGCGCCTCGCTCAGCTCGCGGGTGTTGTTGCTCGTCAAGACGACGGTCGGGCGGTGCTTGGCCTCGATCGTCCCCAACTCAGGGATGCTGATCTGAAAGTCGCTCAAGATCTCCAACAAAAAGGCCTCGAACTCAGCATCAGCGCGGTCGATCTCGTCGATGAGCAGCACGACCGGCTCATCCGACGTGACCGCTTTGAGCAGCGGGCGCGCCAGCAAGAAGCGCTCGCTGAAGAACACGTTTTCCTCGGCGCTCAGGCGGTCAGCGGCGGCGGTCAAGGTCTCGGCTTCGGTCAAAATCTGGCTGAGCTTGTCGCGCAGCAGTTGGGTGTAGAGCATCTGCTTGGCGTATTCCCACTCGTAGAGCGCTTTGCTCTCGTCCAAGCCTTCGTAGCACTGCAGCCGAATGAGCGGCATGCCGGTCGCCTTCGCCCACGATTTGGCCAGCTCCGTCTTGCCGACGCCCGCCGGCCCCTCCGCCAGCAGCGGTTTGCCAAGCTGTGTTGCAAGGAACAGAACAGTAGCGATCTCATCGGTCGCAATGTAATTCTGGAACGCTAAGGCTTTCTGTACCTCAGCCACGTTGTTAACCATAACGGCTGCCTCAATCCTCAACTATGGGATGCTCACCTCTATTGTACCGCTAAACCGACAATCTCACCCCTGCGCGAGCATCTGCTCAATGGCTGCCCGCGCGGGCAAAGAGGCCGACGCGCCCAAGACCTGCACGCTGAGCGCCGCCGCCGCGTTGGCAAAGTGGACGGCCTGCGCCAGCGGCTGCCCCTCGGAGAGCGCCACCGCCAGCGCCCCCGTGAAGCAGTCGCCCGCGCCGGTTGTGTCCACCACTGTTACGCGGAAGGCTGGCTCATGAACTGTCTCGCTCGGCGCGACCGCCAGCACCCCGCGCCCGCCCAGCGTGACGATGAGCGTCTGCTGCGGGTGCGCGCGCAGGCGCTGTGCCGCGGCGATCACGGCGGCGTGGTCATCGGTGACGGCTTGCTGCGCGTAGTAAGCCAGCTCGATCTCGTTCAGCACCAGATAATCGGTGTTGGCCAGCAGTCCCTCTGGCAGCGGCGCTGCCGGCGACGGGTTCAGCAGCGTGGCCGCGCCGCGCGCTTTGGCCTGCTGGAAGGCGTGCGCCACCGTCTCAAATGGGATCTCCAACTGCGAGACGACCAGATCACCGCGCTGAATGCCCAGCGCGTCCACGTCCGCGGGGGTGATGCGCCCATTTGCCCCCGGAACGACGACGATCGTGTTCTCGCCGCTGGCGCTCACCGTGATGATGGCGACCCCCGTCGGGATGCCGCTCAAGCGCTGCACGGACTGCGTGTTCAGCGCCTCAGCTTGGAGGAAGCGCAGCAGCGCCTCGCCAAAGGCATCTTCGCCTAAGCGCCCCAGCAGCCGCACGCGGCCGCCCGCGCGCGCCGCCGCCACCGCTTGGTTTGAGCCTTTGCCGCCCGGAATGTAGCTGAGGTCTGTGCCTAACACCGTCTCGCCGGGCACGGGGTGATGCGGGGCCAGCGCCACCACGTCCATGTTGATGCTGCCCACAATCAGAATATCGGGCATAAGGGGTTTCCTCAACGTGTTAGATCGTTCACAGCTATATTATCTATCTTTCCGCATGAAATAGCGACGATGGCGCTGAGGTCGCGTCCCCTTCTCGCGGCAGGCCTCACGGACGCGGCAGGCCTCACGGACGCGGCAGGCCTCACGGACGCGGCAGGCCGCGTCCCCACAGAAGTGGGGTGGGCCCCCTATTGCCCAACGCGCGCCTGCACCTGCCGCACCAGCGCATCGTAGCCGCTGTGGGTGCGGTTAGTAATCGCGATGATCGGCTGACCGCCCGCCCCGGCGAAGAAGCCCGCCATGCGGTACTGCCACGGCAGCCCATGCACGATCAGCATCCAGCCTTCTGCGGCGCGATAGCGCTTGCGCCCTTGCAGCGCGCGGCGCTCGGTCTCTTGGTCAGGGCGCGGCAGCAGCGGGTAAGGCCGCATCGCCAGCACATCCCCCCACGGGATGAGCCGTTCGCGCCACCAGTGCGGGCGGATCAGCAGCCCATCCGCGGTCACGGTCAGCGGCGGCGCAACTGAGAGTGCCATGAGAATAAACGGGGCGAACGCCAGCAGCGTGAGCGCCCCCAGCCCGAACAGCAGGCTGCGCAGCAGCAGCGCCAACATGAGCTGCCCGACTGCTCCAGCGACCACTGCAAGCAAAAGCGCCATCAACAGGCGCTGTTCAAGCCGATAGCGCGGCGGGGTTGGATGGGCAGCGTCGAACGATGTCATGGCAGAGAACCCTCAAATTTGGGGGGTTTTGGTGCGAGCGTTTTTAACATACTTCTATTGTTTATATACTATGATACGGACAAAGTCGATAAAGGGGAGTGGTTATGTTCAACAATTTCGGTCAATCGCCTGCGGTGCGGGAGGTAAGCGCCTTCCCGGCCATTAACATCCAGCCGCTGATGCGCAGCGTCTACCTGTGGATGACCATCGGCCTGACAGTGAGCGGCGTGATCGCGGTGACGCTGGCCAACGCCTTCCAAGCTGATCTCAACCTGCTGGTGGGCTTGAGCAGCGCTTGGATCATCATGCTCATCGTGCAGATCGGCCTCGCGTTCGGCCTCGGGTTCCTCATCAATCGGATCAGCCCAGCCGTGGCCGCCGGTTTGTTCATCACCTACGCGGTGACGATGGGCGTCACGCTGTCGCTCATCATCTTCGGCACGATCGCCTCGCCAGTGGTCGATCCGCGCACGGGCGCGATCACGTTCACGTCGGATTGGAGCATCGTCTATCAGGCGTTCTTCGTCACGGCGGGCGTGTTCGGCGCGATGACGGTCGTTGGCTACACGACGAAGGTCAACCTTGACCGCTTCAGCGGGTTCTTCATCATGGGCATGATCGGCGTGTTCATCGCGGCGATTGTGAACATCTTCCTGCAAAGCAGCGGCTTCAGCTTCATCCTGAGCATCGTCGTCGTGCTGCTGTTCGTCGGCATCACCGCTTGGGACACGCAGAAGATCAAGAACATGGCCGCCAGCGGTGAGTTCCGCGAAGGGACGGATGACTTTGGCCGCATGGCCATCATCGGCGCGTTCATGCTCTACTCGGACGCGATCATCCTGTTCATCCACATCCTGCGCCTGTTCGCGCTCTCGCGCGAGTAGCGCCCTCACACACCGCACAACCCAAACACGGCTCACCTACAGGTGGGCTGTGTTTGTTTTAAGGGGCCATGCTGTAGCGGCACGGGGTTGGGGAATGAGGCCCCTGTTCGAATTTAAACACTTCGCGCGCCCGCGCTCTATTGCAGGCAGCACAGTTGGGCATGTATAATGGTTGTATAACTCTTCGCCAATATGCCGGATCACGCCATGATAGAAGTTCAAATTGACAGCATCCGCGTCAGCCTCACTAATCAGCAGCGCGTAGTGGTGCTAAAAGAGATCAACGCTGATCGCTACCTGCCCATCTGGATTGGGCAGTTTGAGGCTGAGGCCATCACGATTGAGCTGCAAGAGTCCGAACAGAAACGCCCCCTCACCCATGACCTGCTCAAATCGGTGATCGGCGCGCTCGGCGGCAAAGTGCGGCATATCTACATCAACGACATTCGCAATGCGATCTTCTACGCGCGGATCGTGATCGACGTCAACGGCCAAACGATTGAAGTAGACTCGCGCCCGAGCGACGCGATCGCGCTGGCGGTGCGCGTGAAGTGCGGCATCTTCGTGAGTGACGCTGTCATGGCCAACTCATCTGTCACACCTGAAGAGGACGTTGACCTAGAAGAAGAGGAAGAGGCGTCGGATGAGCGCCGCGTCGAGAAGCGCCCCTCCGCGCGCGAGGATGAGACGATTGATGAGAGCAAGCTCAGCGCCTTTGCCGATTTTCTGAACTCGATGGAATTCGACGACGAAGACGAGGACACCTAAAGAGCCTGCCATTTGCCAGCTCTGCCTTTTGCAGCCGTGAGAGTACGCAGGCGCAGCCAACCGCGCCTATGACGGCTTATTGTGGCAGCAGGCCAGCGCTCATGCTCAATTGTGCGTGCTCAAACTAGTGGATTGCACGACGCACAAAATGCGCCATACTAGAAAGGCGCACCCTGCACGGCTCACTGGATCAAACGCTCATGACACGACCAGCCCCCGCTGTCTTGCCTGCCAACGCCCCCTACAGCCAAGAAGCTGAGGAAGCTACCATCGGTAGCGTTCTGCTCAACCCTGACAGCTTTCTGACAGTTGCCTCCTTCCTCAAGCCAGAGGACTTCTTCTTGCTGCGGCATCAGCACATTTGGCGGGTCTTCCACACCCTCAGCGAGCGCAACGAGCCGTTGGATCTCGTGCTGATCAAGGAAGAACTGCAAGCGCACAATCAATTGGAAGCCGTGGGCGGGATGAGCTACCTCCTCCAACTGGTGAGCAACGTCGATAGCAACTATCAAACGGAAACCTACGCCAAGCTTGTCAAGCGGACTGCGGTGCGGCGGCGGCTGATGGCGGCTGCTACCGACATCCTCACACTGGCGACGGACGAAACCCTCACTCTTGACCATGTCATCTCAGAAGCTGAGGCCAAGCTGTTCAGCGTCAGCGATACTCAGATCAAGCGCTCGTTCGTGTCGATGTCCGAAGGGCTGCGGGATTATTACGAACACATCAACGAGATCGTCGCGCGCAGCGGGGTGGTCGGCGTGCCTAGCGGCTTTCGAGACTTGGACGCGCTGCTCGGCGGCTTCCAGCGCAGCGATCTGCTCGTGTTCGCCGGGCGGCCCGGCATGGGCAAGACCTCTTTCCTGCTAACAGTTGCGCTGAACGCGGCGCGGCGCGGCGCGCGCGTGGCCATCTTCACGATGGAGATGGGCGTCGAGCAGATCTTGCAGCGCTTGGTGGCGATGGAGTCGCGCATCAACGTACAGAACCTGCGTTTGGGGCGGCTCAGCGTACAGGAGATGAACCGCTTCACCGAGGTCATCGGGCGGCTCAGCTCGCTGCCGATCTTCATCGACGACACGCCCGCCCTCACCCCCCTCGACATCCGCACGAAGGCGCGGCGGCTCGCCCACGAACACGGCCTCGACCTCATCATCGTGGACTATATGCAGCTCATGCACGGGGGCGGCTCATCCCGCGAGACGAACCGCGTGCAGGAGATCAGCTACATCAGCCGCGCCCTCAAAGAGCTGGCGCGCGAGCTGAACGTCCCGCTCATCAGCGCGGCTCAGCTCTCGCGCGCGGTCGAGCAGCGCAACGACAAGCGCCCCGTCCTGTCGGATCTGCGCGAGTCCGGCTCGATTGAACAAGACGCCGACATCGTCATGTTCCTCTACCGCGATGAAGTCTATAATGAGGCGACCGAGTATCCCAATCAAGCGGAGATCATCGTCGCCAAGCACCGCAACGGCCCAACCGACACGATCACGCTGTTTTTTGAAAAAAGCCTCACTAAATTTATGGACATCACCAAAACACCGCACAACTTGAGTGACTTGTGATGAACGAGTTTAAGGGGTTCCCACATGGGCAGTTCTCGCGGCTGCCGCTGCCACCCGGGTTTTTGACTCACCTGCTGCCGTTGATCGACGACCTCAACGAGCTGAAGCTGACGCTGTTCTGCCTGCACGCGCTGGGGCAGCGCCCCAACGGCGCGGTTCCTTACCTGCGCCGCCGCCACCTTCTCAGCGATGACGGCTTGATGGCCAGCTTCAGCCCGGAAGCGCTGGATGAAGCCCTCACGCGCTGCGTCGCGCGCGGCACGCTGCTCACCGTAGATCTGACGCTGGATGAGACCCCCGAGCCGATCTACTTCGTCAACACGCCGCGCGGCCGCAGCGCGGTTCAACAGGTGGCCCATGGCCACTGGCGGCCAGCAGACGAGGACGAGGTAGAAATTTTGCCCGAGCGCCCCAACATCTATACACTCTATGAGCAAAACATCGGGCTGCTGACGGCGCTCATCGCCGAGGAACTGCGCGACGCCGAGGCCGAGTTCCCGGCCGAGTGGCTAGAAGACGCCATCAAGATCGCCGTCGACAGCAACAAGCGGAGTTGGCGCTATGTGCGCGGCATCCTCACCCGCTGGAAAAACGAAGGACGACACCATGAAACCCCTGCGCGACCTGACCTCGAAGATGGTAAACGGTTTGTCAGCGGCAAATACGCCGACTTCGTCGAATCCTGACCTCAACCCGCCAATCGACTACGACGACCAGCCCGCGCTCATCCGTTGTTTTGACCCCCAACAGCCCGACCAACCCTGCCCGATCTGCAAAGGCTTGGGGCTGATCACCCTTGATGTGCCCATGGATGACTCGCGCTTTGGCAAGGCGCTGCCCTGCCCGAACCGCCCCCTTGACCCCGCCCGCGTGACCCTCATCCGACGCTTAGGCAACTTGGACTTGCTGGCCAACCGCACCTTTGAGAACTTCATCGTCGCGCGGCCCGGCTATGCGCAGGAGCATATCAACTCGCTCACGGTAGCCCTGCGCCAGAGCGCCCTCTACGCAGGCAGCCCAAAAGGTTGGCTGCTCTTCGAGGGCGGCTATGGCACGGGCAAGACCCACCTCGCCGCTGCCATCGGCAACGTGCGCCTTGCTGAGGGCGACACGGTGGTGTTCATCACTGCGCCGGACTTGCTCGACCAACTGCGCAACACCTTCAGCCCCAGCAGTGAGGACAGCTACGACAACGTGTTTGAGCGGCTGCGCACAGCTGACCTGCTCATCCTCGACGACCTCGGCGCGGAAAACCCCAGCGGTTGGGCGCTGGAAAAGCTCTACCAGCTCATCAACCACCGCTACGCTGGCCAACTGCCCACCGTCATCACCACCAACCTGCCGCTGGAGCGCCTCGACGGGCGCATCAGCAGCCGCCTGCGCGATGTGAACGTGGTGCAGCGCATCGGCATCAACGCCCCCGACTTCCGCGACAATTCATCCGCGCACACCCCCGACTTTCTCTCGAACGCTGTCTCAGCTTACGCCGGCATGACCTTCGAGAGCTTCGACACGACGAACGGCCTGCGCCCAGAAGAGGCTAGCAGCCTGCGCAACGCGCTGCGCATCGCCCACGAATTTGCCAATCAACCGGAGGGTTGGCTGCTGTTCATGGGGCACTACGGCAGTGGCAAGACCCACCTCGCCGCCGCCATCGCTAATCATGTGCGCGTCCGCGAGGCGGATATGGTCGTGTTCGTCACCGGCCTCGACCTGCTCGACCACTTCAAGGCCAGCTTCAGCCCAGACGCCCCCAAGAGCTTCGACCAGCTTTACACCATCGTGCGCGATATTCCGCTGCTGGTGCTGGACGATCTGGCGCTGCAAGCCAGCAAAGGCTGGGGCGCGGAACGCCTCTTCCATCTGCTGGACTACCGCTATGTGCGCCGTTTGCCCACGGTGCTGACATGCGCCAACAGCCTTGAGGAGATCGAACGGCTCCACCCGCGCCTATTCAGCCGCTTGATCGACACGCGCCTGTGCCGCCGCGTCGGGTTGAACGCGCCTAGCATCGGCTTGCGGTTGCGCAACCGCTGAACACACTGCCAAGGACACTTACTCGATGCTGCTGCGCCCCTACGACCATTTACAGTCTGAGGCTGTGCAGAACTTACTGTTTTACGCCCACCGCCAGCACGTCCACCTCGACTGGCACCGCCCGATGAGCTTCCTCGACCTGCCCGGCACGTTCGCGTTCACGCTGTGGGATCAGGACTACTTGTCGGGCTTGATCGCCTGCCCCGAGCCGTTGGGGGGGACGCAGTGGCTGCGCCTGCTGGTAGTCAACAACGCCGCTGACTCGGTCACCGTCGTTGAGGCGCTCCTGCAGGCCGCCCTAGACAAAGCGCTCAGCCACGGCGTGCACGCGCTGTACTGCCTGAGCGTCAACCGTTGGCTGGCAGGCCATTTGTCCGCCCTGAGGTTTCAATACCTCGAGGATGTCGTCACGCTCCGCCGCATCGGGGACAGGCTGCCCACGCTGCCGCCCAGCCCCTACACCGTCCAAAACGCCTACCTTGAGCATCTAACGGACTTGGTCGAAGTCGATCATGCGGCGTTTGCGCCCCCGTGGCAGATGCTGCGCGACGAACTCCGCAGCGCGCAGCGGCAGGCCGCAAGCTGCACGATGGCCACGCTCGATGGGCAGATCGTCGGCTACCAGATCACCATGCGCTACCAGAAAAGCGCCCACCTCTCGCGGCTGGCCGTCATCCCAGCGCATCAGGGCAAGGGGGTCGGGGCGCTGCTGCTGCACCACGTCATCAGCGCCATGCTGCGCCGCAGCGTGCGCACCATGACCGTCAACACTCAACAGAGCAACCATCAGTCCCAGCGCCTTTACCTGCGCTTTGGCTTCCGCCACAACGGCTACGATCTACCGGTGTGGCAGCGCCCGTTGGCAAGCTCTTAGGGCGCTGCTTCAGGTGTGGCCTCTGCGGTGGCTTCTTCCGTGGCCTCGAACGTGAAGGCAGCCTCAAACGGCGGCTGACCGATAAACTGCACGATGCTGGCCAGCTCTGCCCGATCCATCACCGCGACTGGCTCAAGGTCGAAGATGCGGGCGTATTGGCGCGCGCCGCTGGGGTCGGCTGCGCCCAAGCGCACCACGAACTCAAAGCCGTCGTCGCGCGTGGCCGTCAGCGTGTAGAGCGGCTCGGCCAGCCCCAGCGCGGCGGCGTCCACCCCGTTGAGCACGTCCAGCGCGCGCAGCCCCGCGAAGGCCTGCGCCAGCGTCGAGGCCAGCACTTGATCCAGCGCCAGCGCTTGATAGTTGGTGCTGAAGGGGTCGAGCGTCCAGAGGTTGTCGCTGCCTTTGACGAGCGTCAGGTTTTCGCTGGTGGCGTTGTTGACGAGCGTCAGGCGCACGATGCGCGTCGAGTCGTACTCTGGGAAGAGTAGGCCGGGCCGTGTGAGCGAGGGGGCTGCCGTCGGCGTGATGACGACCACCGGCGGGGTGGTCAGGTAGGCGGTCAGCGTGGCGATGTGCGACGGGTTGCTGAGCAAGAAGACCGTGCCGGGCTGGTCTGGGCGGGCAGCGTAGACGCGCGTGCCGCTCGGGTTGCGGTTGCCCGTGTGCAGCACCACCTCGCCGTTAGGGGTCTGAATGGTGAAGGTGTGCAGCGGCTCCGCAAGGCCGAACGGGGCGAGGTCGTCGGCAGGGAAGCGGTCGAAGGCCTGCGCGTTGACGAGGTTCGCCACGGCGGTATCGGTGGACATCTGCTGAATTGGCTCATCGCGCCCGTCGATGCGCCATGTGCCCTGTTCGTCTTGGATGAGCGTCAGGCTCGCGCCCTCCGCGTTGGCAATCGTCAGGCGCTGCACGTCGGCGAAGCGCACCTCCGGCAGGACGAGCGCCTCAGTAGGCGACAAAGTGGGCGTCGCGCCTGCGTCTGTGCCCACGCCGCCCGTGTTCAAGATCACGACTGCCACTGCGATGAAGGCGATCAATCCACCCAACAGCAGCAGCGTTGCACGGTTCAAACGCATACGATCTCAACCCTCCTGTAAATGGCCGATCAGCTCAGGCGATGGCCCGCTCGCGGCGCAGCCACCACGCGGCAATGCCCACGATTAACACCGAGATGGGTATCAAGAACACCGCGAAGAAGTTAATCTGGCTGAGTTGTTCCTCAGTGGCGATGATCGGGCGCAGCGGGGCCGGCTGCGCCGCAGGGCTGCTGGCGATGCTGGCAGCGAAGTTCTCGTAACCTGCCGCCCAGAAGGCCGCGCGCCGCATCAAGTCGAAGTTGCGCCCGCCGGACGCCTCATACTGGAAGAAGACGTTGAACACCAGCGACGGCGTAGTAAAGACCACGACCTTAGCGCCCGTCACGGGGTTCTCCGCTTGCACGCCCAGCACAAACGGCCCGAGTGGGTCGTCTGCGTCTTGGGCGAGGTCGCCCGTGGTCGCCGTCGTGAAGTCGAGATCCGTCTTGGCGTAAGACCCCTCCATCGACCGCACGATGGGCGACAGCAGCACCCCGCTGGGCGGCGTGCCGAGGGTGATGCTGTGCGGGAACTGCATCAGCAGCCCATTGTTGACGGCGTCATAATCGCGCGCCAGCGACTCGGGCACGAAGTTGCCCGTGATGAGCGTCGTCGGGTCTTGCGGCAGGCGGTTGCGCGGGTCAAGCACCAAGTCGTTGTTGATGCGGAAGCCGAAAGCCTGCTCGAAGTAGCCGTTCAGCAGTTCAGTCGTGGCCAGCGAGTTCTGGTTCTCGAAGTTGAAATCGGCCAGCAGCAGCAGCGTGCCGCCCCCCTCAAGGTAGTCGATGATGGCTTGGGCTTGGTCGTCGGGCAGCGGCTCGCGCCCACCCGGAATGATGAGCACGCGCCCATCGGCCGGGGCGTTCAAGTCCACGCGGCCAGTCTGAACGTCGAGCAGCGTCACCGTCTCCAGCGTCCACTTGTAGCGGTCGCGCAGGTCAGCGGCGAAGATGCTGCCGCCCGAGGCGCGGCTGTCGCTGAAGTTGACGGTGCTCTCCGCCTGCACGACATACGCGCGGAACGTGCCACTGGCCGAGGCGCTGATCAGCGCGTCGAGCAAGAGCTGCTGCGTCAGCGCGGGGATCTGCGTGGTGTTGTCAGGGTCGGGCTGGCCGTCGTCCGTCAGCCGTGAGAGCGCGATCTGCCCAGCCGCCGCGTTCAAACGCTGGGCGATGAGCGGCTCACGGTCGGGGTCAACAAAGCGATAGGTGATGCGCCCACCGCTGAGCTGCTGCACTTGATCGAGCAGCACCGCCGCCAGATCGCGGTTGCGAGCCTGCGCCGCGGTGTAAAACACGGTGATTTGCAGCGGCGGGGTGGTCGGGTCTTGCCCCAGCAGCGTGATCACCTGCTGACCTGCCTCGTTCAGCGAGAAGTTGTTGTTCTGGCTGAGGTCAACGCGCAGCCCCACTTGGCGCACCAGCACGTATACCACCACCAGCGCCACGGCCAGCACCAGCGTCACGACGCCCGCCGTGCCGCCGAACAACAAAAAGCGCCCTTTCAAGATGTTGCGGATTTGCTCAGGGTTGGTGGCCGCCCAAAAGCCGAGGCTGAACACGGCCACAATCACCCCTGCCAGCCCGATGAAGCCCAGCTCTTGGCTGATGAAGGCGTTGGCGGCCGCAGCCAGCAAGCCCACCCCTGCCACCCCCAGCAGCACTACAGGCGGAATGATCGGCCCGTCTTGAGTCGATGTCTGCGACATGCTCCCTCCCTCGATGTCTGATCAGCGTTCTTCTGTTCGATACAGCACGTACCAGCCGCGTTGGTCGCTGTTCACAAAGTCGACGACGGTATAGCCCGCCGCCAGCGCCCCCCCGATGGCCTGCCGATGCGCCTCGCGCCATGCGACGACCGCCGCCGTGCCCCGCGCGCGCACTCGTTCTAAATCGTAGGGCACTTCGACAAAATAGCACAGATTTGTAAATTTTGTCGGTATGCGCGTGATCGGCTGGTCGTTCTCGCCCGCACGGACGATGAAATGATCGTCGCGCGTCTCGACGAGCACTGGCTGCGGGTCGCCGTCCGCGTGATCGACCACGCGCGCGCTGCTCAGATCCCACACCACTTCCAACCGATCAGAGGGCATCCCACGGTTCAGCTCGTCGGGCATGTCGCCGTAGAAGTTGACGTAATAGGCCACGCCCACCGCGCCCAACCGCCGCAGGTTGAAGTTGGCGTTGATGCGCTGGAGCGGGTCGAACGTCCACGCGATGGTGCGGTAGCCCTTCTCCAGCGCCCACAGCCGCTGATTGGACTTCAAGCGGAAGCCGATGCCCTTGCCGCGATAGGGCGGCAGCACCCCGCTCATGTGCGACCAGAGGCGCACCTCACCCGCTTGCCGCGCCACCAGCGCCAGCGTAAAGCCGACCATCTCATCCCCGACGAACGCGCCCTGCACGTGGCCGCCGCAGTGGGCAATCACCTGCACCATGCGGTCTGGCACGATCGCCAAGTCTTCCAACGTCCACACGTCGCGTTGCAGCCGTTCCACGTGTGCCCAATCTTCGTCCGTGTGCAGCTCACGATAGGTAATCATGCGTATCTGCCTGTGTGCCTGTTGAGACCGTGCGCTATTGTAGCCACGCCCCCGATTGGATTCAACCGAGGGCGTGGCACACAAGGTAAGCGAGGCAGGTCGTTTGTGAGCGCTACTCGGCCACGATTTCAAGCGCCTCGCCCTGCCAGACGACGATCACGCGCTCGCCGACGGCCAGATACTGCGCCAGCTCAGGATCGTTCAGCACGAGGTCGAAGTATTCGTCGCTGCCGAACGCGACACGGCGCGGGGTCATCGTGTCGGGCTGGTAGGTCGTGTCCATCCACACGCCGCCTTGCAAGATGAAGGTCTTCTCGCCCACGTAGCGGATAGCCGTTTCGGTGACTGCGGGTTCTGCCATCATCTCAGCGCCTTGCAGGCCGGGCACACCGGCGGGGGGCAGCGGCCGGCCGCCGGGCGCGGTGGCGGTCGGTTGGGCGAGGGGCATCGGGGCGGTTCGCATCACGCTGGGGGCGACGGGCGCTTGGGCGTTGGCGAGGCCGCTGGCCAAGTCGGCGGCACTGACGGCCCCAGCCCCGCTGGCCTCCCCCGCGAGCTGCCCGGCTTGGCGCTGGAAGTCCTGCTGCGCGGCGTTCTGCCCCGCTTGCGTCAGGATGTCGTCCTCGGTGATCAAGAAGCTCGTGTAGGGGGTGATGATCCCGTAGCGGATCGACAAGCTCACGACGCTCTCGACGAGTTCAGATGTCTCGCCGTTCAAACGGATCTGGTTCAGCAGGTCGCCGATGCGGCGCGTTGCCCACAGGCGGGCGATGAACTCTGTGCCGCCGGCGGTCGCCCTGAAAGCCTGATCGTCAAACCGCAGCGTGACGGCCTCAGCGCCGCGCTGCCCCGTCAGGGTGATGGTGGCCGTGCCGCCGCCGCGGTAGCGCCCGACGACGGTGAGCTGTTCGCCGGCGAACAAATCCGGCATCTGGCGCGGGTAGAGCAGTTCTACCGTCACGCCGTCTACGGTCAGCGTCACGTCTTGCAGCACGGGGGCGCTGATGCGATTGTAGAGGGCGGCCACCGCCTCATCGATGCGCTCCCCCGGTTGAACGTAGGTGCTCGTCCCGCGCAGGTCGCGCGCGAGCGCATCCAGCAAGAAGGTGTCCACGTCGAAGCCGACGCCGAAGGTGAAGACGCGGACGCGCGCGGGCGCTTTGTAGCCCATCGATTGTAGGATGGCGGCGCGGTCGGTCTCGCCCTCGGTCGGCAGCCCATCCGTCAAAAACAGCACGGTCAGCGGGCGCTCGGTGTCGTCGTAGGCGAAGCCGCGCATCAGCGCGTCGAGGATGTTCGTGCCGCCCTCGGCGGTCGCCGCACGCACCCACTGGATCGCGCCTGCGGCCTCACGGGCGGGCAGCAAGCTGGGGGCATAGGCGCGATACTCTGAGCTGAAGAGCACGACGCCGAAGCGGTCACGCGGGTTGAGGTGCTCCAGCACGTAGATGGCCGCCGCCTGCGCCTGCCGCCACTTGTCGCCGTTCATGCTGCCAGATTGATCAAGCACGATCACAATGTCTTTGGGCAGCGCTTCCTCGGCGCGCGTGGTGGGCGGCTGCACCATCAGCATGAAGAAGCCGTCGCCGTCGGCGCTCTCGCGGTAGGTCAGCAGGTTGAGGCCGACTTCCTCGCGCTGCACACCGTAGTAGAGCACAAAATCGCTGCCCTGAGCGGAGCCGCTGGCCTCAAAGCTGGCACGGAAGCGCTCCGGCTGGGGGCGGCTGAGCGCGATGCGGTGCGAGGGCGAGTAGACGTTGCCGATGGTCAGCGGCTCGCTCACGTTGACCTGCACGCTCACTTGGCCTACTGGCACGTTCTGGATAGTGGGCGTGCGCAGCGGGTAAACCACCTTGACAAGGCCGTTTTCCTCGCTCAGCGCTTGGCCGTAGACGATGCGGATTTGGCGCGACTCGCGCGCGGGGATGGGGAACACGTTGGCTTGGATCAAGTCGCGTCCCACGTACTCCAGCAGGGCGGGGTCGCGGTACTGGCGCACGATCTCGTTGTAGATGGCGCGCGCCTCGTCGGCGCGCAGCAGCTTGGCCTCAATCGCCTGCCCGTCGATGAACATCACCAGCTCTTGGACGGCGGCCCCCATCGGCAGTGGGAATAGGAACTGCCCTTCGGCCAGCCCCTCGCCGTTGTTGGTGAACTTCATCTCAACCGTCGTCATGGCGATGCGGTCGGCCACGTCAATCGTCACGCGGTGATAGTCAACGGTGACGCCGGGCGGCAGCACACATCGGCACGGCGGCAGCGGCGGCACTGGCTGCGCGGAGGCTGCGCCCACGCTTGCCAAGAAGACTAACGGAACAATCAGTTTGCGTAACATCTGCAATCCCTCCTCATCGGTCGCTTATCTCTCAAACGCCGACGGGTGGGGGTTTGTTCCAAGCGGAGGCCTCACCCCTGAATCCCCTCTCCCGTGGAGAGAGGACTTGATCCCTCCTTCAGGGGGCGCGCCCCAGCCAAGTGCTTGAGCGCGCAGCGACAACTACGCCTGCGCGCGTGTCACCCTGTGAGGAAGCCGTCTACGTCTGATAAAATCGCGCCGTCACGTGAGCACACAGGGTTAAGCAAAATGATCGACGTCAACCAGCTTCGCAAGGGCACAACCTTCACCCGCGACGGGGAATTGTTCAAAGTGCTGGACTATCAGCACATCAAGAGTGGGCGCGGCGGCGCGACGATCCGCGTCCAAGTGCGCAACCTGCGCACCGGGGCCACGCGCGAAATGACCTTCCCCAGCGGCAACACCGTTGAGGACATCCGCGTAGAGGGCCGCACCGTGCAGTACCTCTACCAAGAGGGCGAGTTTTTAACCTTCATGGATCTTGAGTCCTACGAGCAGCCGCAGATTCGCCGCGACGTGTTCGGCGATGACTTCTTCTACCTCAAAGAGAACATGGAGCTGAAGCTCAACAGCTACAACGGCGAGTTCATCGACTACGAGCTGCCGATGACGATGGAATATGAGGTGATCGAGTCTGAGATGGCCATCGCCGGCGACCGCGCCCAGAACCCCAGCAAGAAGGTCAAGATCGAGACAGGCCTAGAAGTCACCGTGCCGATGTTCGTCAGCGTGGGCGACATCATCAAGATCAACCTTGAAGAGGGCACGTACATCACCCGCGTGAACAGCCGTTAAGAAGCCCCCCAACGCACCAACGCCGCGCACAAGCCCCTCATGCGCGGCGTTGGGTGCGCCTACGCGCCAGAGATGACGCCCTCCGCGTCGTTCTCAACGGCCTGTTGACAGCGGCTTTGTGCGTCCACCGCCGCCACCGCCGCAATCGCCACGATGTCCTCCACGTCGTCGCCCGCCTGCAGCACATGCACCGGCGCGCCCATCCCCAGCAAGATCGGCCCGATGGTGATCGCATCGGAGAGGCGCGCCAGCAGCTTGTAGCTGATGTTGGCGCTCTCTAAGCTGGGGAACACCAGCACGTTGGCGTTCTTGACGCGGCTGAAGGGGAAGCGCTCTTCGACGATCTCCGCGACGACGGCGGTATCCGCTTGCATCTCGCCATCGACCACAATATCGGGCCGCTTCTGCTGGACGAGCCGCACGGCGTCCGCGACCATCTTGCTGCGCGGGTGGGGCGTGCTGCCGAAGTTGCTGAACGAGAGCATCGCCACAACCGGCGTCAGCCCCAGCCGCTGGGCAAAGTCGTTGGCGAGGATGGCGATCTCGGAGAGGGTCTCTGCGTCGAGGTCGATGTTGACGGTGGCATCGGTGAACAGGTAAACCTCGTTGCGGATGATGATGAGGTACACCCCGCTGACGACCTTCGCGCCGGGGCGCGTGCCGAAGATTTGCAGCGCCGGGCGCATCACGTCGGGGTATTCGTGGGCGATGCCGCTCACCATCGCGTCAGCGTGGCCCATCTTGACCATCATCGGCGCGAAGTAGTTGCGGCTGCGGATGAGCGACTCGGCCTTTTCACGGGTGACGCCTTTGCGCTTGCGCAGGTCGTACAGCGCATCGACGTACTGCGGCAAGTAGGGGTTGTCTAAGTGAAAGACGATTTCGGGGTCAAAGCGCAGCCCCAGCGCCTTGATCTTGCTGTGGATCGTGTCCGGGTCGCCGATCAGGATCGGGTGGCCGATGCCCTCCTCTGCGACGCGCGCCGCCGCGCGGATCACCTTGTCCTCGCGGCCTTCAGCGAAGACGATGCGCATCTTCGGGCCGCTCTTGGCGTTGTTCACGATGCTGTTGCGCAGCAGTTGGCCGCGCCCCTGCCGCGCCAGCAGCTCCTCACGGTAGCGCTCGATGTCAAGGGTGCGCCGCGCCATGCCGCTGGTCATGGCGGCCTGCGCCACGGCCGGGGCTACCCACAGCAGCACGCGCGGATCTAATGGCTTGGGGATGAGATAATCGCGGCCAAACTTGAGCGAGGTCAGGCCGTAGGCTTGCAGCACGCTGTCCGGCACGTCCTGTTTGGTGAGGTGCGCCAGCGCGTGGGCCGCGGCCAGTTTCATCTCCTCGTTGATCTGCCGCGCGTACACGTCCAGCGCCCCGCGAAAGATGAACGGGAAGCCCAGCACGTTGTTCACTTGGTTCGGGTAGTCGCTGCGGCCTGTGCCGATGATGGCATCCGGGCGGACGCGGCGCGCCTCCTCGGGCGTCACTTCGGGGTCAGGGTTGGCCATCGTCAGCACGATGGGGTCCGGTCGCATGCCCAGCAGCCACTCCGCTTTGATCGCGTCTTTGGCGCTCAGCCCCAGCACCATATCCGCGCCGACGAGCGCTTCCTCAACCGTGCGGACGGGCCGGCGTGTGGCGAACGCCCCCTTGTAGGGATCCATCTCGACCTCGCGGCCTTCGTAGACCACGCCGTGCACGTCGCACATCACGATGTTCTCGCGCTGCACGCCCAACGTGACGTAAAAGCGCGCCGTCGCCACCGCCGCCGCCCCTGCCCCGACGATGACCACCTGAAGCTCGTTCAAGCGGCGCTGGGTGAGTTCACAGGCGTTGAGCAAGGCCGCCCCGCTGATGATAGCCGTGCCGTGCTGGTCGTCGTGAAAAACGGGGATGTCCAGCTCGGCTTTGAGCGTCTCTTCGATGATGAAGCACTCCGGTGCTTTGATGTCCTCAAGGTTGATGCCGCCAAAGGTCGGGGCAACCGCGCGCACCGCCGCGATCACCTCCTCGGCGGTGGTCGCGTTGATCTCGATGTCGAACACGTCGATGTCGGCGAACTTCTTGAAGAGCACGCCCTTGCCCTCCATCACGGGTTTGCTGGCCAGCGGGCCGCGGTTGCCCAAGCCCAAAATGGCCGTGCCGTTGGAGATCACGCCGACGAGGTTGCTCTTAGCCGTCAGCTCGTAGGCGCTCAGCGGGTTGCGGTCCACCTCGCGGACGGCCTCTGCCACGCCGGGCGAGTAGGCCAGCGCTAGATCGCGTTGGCTGGTGAGCGGCTTGGTCGGCACAACTTGAATTTTCCCCGGTCGCCCGCGCCGGTGATAGTCCAGCGCGTCCTGCTTGGATATGCTCATAATTTCCCCCTTGTGTCCTTGTGTATTCTAACACCCCGCACCCCGCTCAAAGATGCGGTCTGGGGGACACAAGCCTCATCCCCCAACCCCTTTCTCCCGTGCTAGCCGCAGGCAGACCAGTTCGAGAAGGGGGCACAAATCCCCTCGCTGCGTGAGAGACGATTGCCCAACGCGGCCTATCGCGCCTGTGGGCAACTTGGCCTTAAATACCTTGTTGAAAATCGTTTTCACTTAGGTTAAAATATATCTGTAACTTTTTTGAAACCAAGTCTCACTTGGAGTGAAAATCATGGCCACTCTCAGCCTCAAGCCTACGCCCAACGCTCAGCCGAGCCTCACATGGGCAGATGCCGATTGGTGGAAGCCGCGCCTCGTGGCAGTGACTGCGCTAGCGCTGGCAGCTAACATCGCTGGAGAACAACTACAAGCCGATGCGGCGCTGCTGCTGGTGTTCAGCCTAATCGCCTACGTCGCCGGCGGTTTCTTCGGCGTGCAGAGCGCTCTGCATGCCCTGTTCTATGAGCGCAAGATCGAGATCGACATGCTGATGGTGCTGGCGGCGCTAGGCGCGGCCTTCATCGGCCAGCCCAACGAAGGCGCGACGCTGCTGCTGCTGTTCTCGCTCAGCAACGTGCTGCAAGAGTACGCCATCGGGCGCAGCCGCCGCGCCATTCAGAGCCTCTTCAAGCTCTACCCCGAGACGGCGCGCGTCGTGCGCCACGGGCGCGAGCTAACCCTTCCGGTGAGCGAGGTGCAGGTGGGCGACGTGGTGCTGGTGCAGCCCGGCGAGCGCATCCCCGTTGATGGGGTCGTGCGGCGCGGCCAGTCGAGCGTCAACGAGGCGGCCATCACCGGCGAGTCGATGCCGGTTGAGAAGGCGGTCAACGACACGGTGTTCGCCGGAACGCTCAACGTGCAAGGCATCCTCGACGTCGAGACGACGCACCTCGCCTCACAGACGACGCTCGCGCGCATCGTGAAGATGGTCGAGGAAGCCCAAGACACCAAAGCCCCGACCGAGCAGTTTTTGGATCGCTTCGAGCAGCGCTACGCCGTGTTCGTGATCGGCGTGACGCTGCTCTTCATCGTCGTGCCGCCGCTGTTAGGGATGGACTTCGAGAGCGCCTTCTACCGCGCGATGGTGCTCATGACCGTCATGTCGCCCTGCGCGCTCATCATCAGCGTGCCCGCGGCCTACATCAGCGCGATCGCGTCCTCGGCGCGGTTGGGCGTGCTGCTGAAGGGCGGCACGTTCCTCGAGCATCTGGCCGCCGCCAAGAGCATCGCGTTCGACAAGACGGGCACGCTGACTTACGGCCTGCCGCGCGTGACCGACGTGCTGCCCCACGCGACGGACGAGGCTGAGCTGCTGCGCGTGGCTGCCTCGGTCGAGCAGCGCTCTGAGCACCCGCTGGCGCAGGCCATCGTGGACGCTGCCGTCGCCCGCGAGCTGCCGCTAGACACGATCGACGGCTTTGAGGCGCTGGCTGGGCGCGGCGTCGAGGCGACGCTCAACGGCCAGCGGGTGCAGATCGGCAGCGTGCAGTATTTGTCGTCGCTTCAGCCCATTCCGCCGGCGCTGGCGCAGGCCGTCGATACGCTGCACGACGCGGGCAAAACGACGATGGGCGTGCTGCGCGCTGGGGCGTGGCTGGGCGTGATCGCGCTGGCCGACCAAGTGCGCCCGGAGGCGGCGCGCGCCGTCGCGCGGCTGAAGGAGGCCGGGCTGCACGTTGCCATGCTGACCGGCGACAACGAGCGCGTCGCCCGCAGCATCGGCGCGCAGGTGGGCATCGCCGACGTGCACGCGGGCCTGCTGCCTGAGGACAAGGTGGGCGTCGTGCAGACGCTGAAAGCGCGGCACGGCTCAGTGGTTATGGTGGGCGACGGCGTGAACGACGCCCCCGCGCTGGCGACCGCCACGGCGGGGATTGCGATGGGCGGCGCTGGCTCCGACGTGGCGATGGAGACCGCCGGCGTGGTCTTGATGGGCGACCGCGTCGAGCGCATCGCCGACGCTATCGCGCTGGCGCAGCGCGCACGCCGCGTCGTCTGGCAGAACATCGCCTTCTCGCTGGCGGTGATCGTCCTGCTGGTGATCGCCACGTTCGTGATCGCGCTGCCGCTGCCACTGGGCGTGCTGGGGCACGAGGGCAGCACCGTGATCGTCGTCCTGAACGGCTTGATCCAACTGCTGCTGCTGCCCGAGCTGGCGCGGCAGCGGGCGGCCTAATCCGCCAGCAGGTGCACGGCCTCCGCCACGAAGTCAACGCCGATGCGGCTGCCCTCGGGGTAGATGCGCCCGGGGCGCGGGTTCTGCTCGACGACGATGAGCGACTGCCCCTTGTAGTTGACGATGTACTCCGCTTCTGAGCCGAGGTACATCGTCTGTTCGATGGTCGCCTGTGGCAGCGTCGGGTCGTCGCGCAGGACGAGCGCCTCAGGCCGCAGCACCGCCGTCGTGAGCTGTTCGGGGCGGTGGCCGTTGTGCAGCGGCACGAGCGCGTCCCGCTCCAACAGGCGGACGCGCACATGCTGCTCATCGGCACGGGTGGCCGTCACCTGTTCGATGAAGTTGGCACGCCCGATGAAGTCGGCGACGAAGCGCGTGGCCGGGTAGCGGTAGATCTCCTCGGGCGTGCCGATCTGCTCGATGCGGCCTTTGTTCATCACGACGATCCGATCGGACAGCGCCATCGCCTCCACTTGATCGTGGGTGACGTAGATGCTGGTGATGCCGAGGCGGCGCTGCAAGCGGTGAATCTCGCTGCGCATCTGGACGCGCAGCTTGGCGTCAAGGTTAGAGAGCGGCTCATCGAAGAGCAGGATGCGCGGCTCCATGACGAGCGAGCGCGCCAGCGCCACGCGCTGCTGCTGCCCGCCAGACAGCTCGTTCGGGCGGCGCTTATCCAGCCCTTTGAGGCCGATGAGGTCCAGCGCTTGATACACTTTCGTATCGATGTCTTTGCGCGGCAGGCCGCGCGTCTCCAGCCCATAGGCCACGTTGCCGTAGACGGTCATGTGCGGGAACAGGGCGTAGTTCTGGAACACCAGCGCCATGTCGCGCTTGTTAGGCGGCTGCGGGGTGATGTCCACGCCGTCTAGCAGGATTTGCCCCGCCGTGGGCAGCTCGAAGCCAGCGATCAAACGCAGCGTGGTCGTCTTGCCGCAGCCTGACGGGCCGAGCAGCGTCAAGAACTCGCCGCTGTAGATCTCCAACGACACGTTGTCCACTGCCCTAAGCTGCCCGCTGCCGCTGCGGTCGGCAAACGCTTTAACGACGCTGCGCACTTCAAGGCGCACCTCCGCCGATGAAAAATCCACCATCGCTTATAGACTCCCTTCAAAGCGGCGCTCTGCGCCGGTGCGCGCGCCAACCAGCGTATACAAAATCCCAATCGCCACCGAGACGATCACAATCAAGATCACACAGTAGGCAAAGGCGTTGCCATAGCGCCCATTCTCCACCTCGTTGAGGATCTGCTGCGTCATGATCTTGGTCTGCGGCGTCGTGATGAAAATAATCGCCGAGATGGTCGTCATCGAGCGGGCGAAGGCGTAGATCAACCCTGCGAGGAAGGCCGGGCGGATCAACGGCAGCGTGATCTTGCGGAAGGTGCGGGCGTTGTCCGCCCCGAGGCTGATCGAGGCCTCTTCAATCGACGGGTCGATCTGCGAGAGGGCCGCCGAGCCGCTGCGCAGGGCCGCGGGCGCGCTGCGGACGACGTACACCAGCACGATCGCCAGCGCCCCGCCGAACAGCCCTTGTCCGCCCGTCAGCTTCGGGATCAGCACCCAGTCGCCGATCATGATGGGCGTGTTGAAGGCCAAGATGTAGCCGATGCCGATGATCGTGCCCGGCACGGCGATGCCCATCATCGTGCCGAAGTCCAGCGCGAAACGCCCGGGGAACTTCTTGCGCACCACCAAGTAGGCGATCACCATGCCGATGATGCCGGCCAGCGGCGTTGCGATCATCGACAGCAGCGTGGTGTCGCGCATCGCTTGTGAGCCGATGCCGTTGATGATGAACTCGAAGTTGCGCGTCGTGACGTCCCAGCGCACCCCCGGCACTTGCACGAACGCCCCATGAATGATCATGCCGTACATGAGGACGATGATCAGACAGATGAACAAGCACAGCCCATACACCGGCCAGCGCACCAGCGGATGATCGATCGTCTGCGGCGTGCCAGACGGCTTGCCCGTGACGGACACCACGCTGACGCGACTGATCCAATAGCGCTGAATCAGGAACACTATCAGCGAGGGGATCAACAAGATGACCGAGAGCACCGCCGCGTCCGTCGTCTGATACAAGCCGATGATCGTGATGTAAATGCGCGAGGCCAGCACCTCAAAGTTGCCGCCCATCACTAGCGGGTTGCCGAGGTCAGCGATGGCCTCCACGAACAGCAGCAAGAACGAGCTGAGCAGCCCGGGCAGCAGCATCGGCAGCGTGACCGTGCGAAAGACGCGCCACTTGTTCGCGCCGAGGTTGGTCGCGGCCTCGTCAAGGGCCGGGTCGAGCGCTTCCATCATGCCGCGCAGGTTGATGTAAGCGATCGTGAAAAACGACAGCACCATCACCAGCGTCAAGCCGTCTAGCCCGTAGATGTCGTAGCGCACGCCGAACACCCCGCGCGAGATCGTCCCGTTGCGCCCGAAGAGCACGATCGCCGAGGTGGCCACAGCAAACGGCGGCGACACGATCGGGATGAGCGCGATGAAGTGGATAAGCGGCTTGAAGGGCACGCGCAGCTTGACCTGCACGAACGCAAACAAGAAGCCGACCGCCGTCCCGACGACGCCCACGATGACGCCCAAGATCAGCGTGTTGAAGAGGATCTGCTGATAGACCGAACTGCTGAGGAAGGTGATGAACTGCGGCAGGCCGCGCTCGGAGATGCTCTCGCCGATCATCGCGAACAGCGGCAGCAGCACAGCAATAACGACGAATAAGACCATCACCAACAGGGCGACAGCGAGCAGCGGGTCACGCAAGATGGCGTTGGCTTGTTTATAAGACTGAGTCGCGCGCAGCGTTTGCATAGGGTCTCTCGGCTAGGGTGAACAAGAACCCCCGCCCAACGAGGGGCAGGGGCATTTTCAAAACGACGAAAAGGCGGTTACTGCTGGGGCGCGGTGGCAATCTCCGCGTCGAAGCGCTGGGTGATGGCGACGCGGCTCGCGCCAGCGGCCAAGAAGTTGTAGTCCACCACGTTGATCTCGCTCAGGTTCACCGCTAGCTCCGACACAGCGGCGTCAGGGTTGGTGGGCAGTTGCAGCGAGTTGACCGTGGGGCCAATTTCCTGCGCGGCGGCGGTCAGCGCCCAGTCGAACCACGCGCGGGCGGCCTCTGGCTCGGGGCCGTTGGCGATCAGCGCCATGCCGCCGATTTCGTAGCCCGTGCCTTCTTCAGGGAAGGTGGTGGTGAGGATGCCCTCAAAGCCTTCTTGTTGCAGCTTGGTGCAGTCGTGCGAGAAGATGATGGCCACCGCAATCTCGCCCTGACCGGCCAGCGTGCCCGGCGCAGCGCCCGAGCGCGTGTACTGGAGGATGTTCTGGTTCAGCTCGGCGAAGTATTCGAAGGCGGCGTCTACGGCGGCCTCAGTCGGCATGCCGTCTTCCATGTAGCCCGCGCCTTCTTGCTCTGCTTCCAGCGCATCGGCCTTGAGCGTTACGATCGTCCAGAAGGCAGTGAAGGCCGTGCCCGAAGTGGCCGGATGGGCCATCGCCACAAAGCCGCGCAGCTCGGGCGCGAGCAGGTCATCCCACGAGTTCGGCGGTTCCACGCCCAGCTCTTCCAGCACTTGCACGTTGGAGCAGAAGCCCAGCGCGCCGACGTATACGCCCGCCCAGAAGTTGTTCTCAGCGTCGCGGTAGTTAGCAGGGATAGCCTCAGCGTTGGGCGATTCGTAGGCCTCAAGCAAGCCTTCATTGGCCGCCGCGATGAAGGCGTCTGCTGGGCCGCCCCACCAGATCGAGAATTCCGGGCTGCCCTGCGCCGCACGGATGCGCGCCAGCGCCTCACCTGACGACAAACGGACGTAATTCGTGCGGATGCCCGTCTCTTCTTGGAAGGCGGCGGTCATCGCCACGCACCAATCTTCCTGCGGCGTGCAGAGCACTGTCAGCGTGTCCTGCGCCATAGCTGGCACGGCCAGCAGCCCCGCGGCCACAGCCGCCCCTACGATAAAGCGACGCATTGTCATAGTCCTTCTCCCACCATTAGTAGATTTAGATTCTTGAAATGGCTAACCCTATAGAACATAGACAGGGCCTTTTAAGCGACTGTTAAGCCGCCGCGCGAATCGTGTTAAGTTAGGAGCGCGATTAACAAAGAGGCTTGGGGGGCGGAAGCCGCTTCAGCATGCGGCGAAACTTAATCCTCTCTTAGCAAATTGGTGCTACACTATTATGAAATTTAGTGATTTCTCGCCTTGTGAGCACCCATCTATGATCTTGCCAACTGTCGAGTTGAACCCAGACACGTTCATCAACCGTGAACTGAGCACCCTTCAGTTTCAGCGGCGTGTGCTTGCGTTGGCCAATGACCCGAACATCCCGCTGTTGGAGCGCGTGAAGTTCGTCGCCATTGTGGGCAGCAACCTTGATGAGTTCTTCATGGTGCGCGTCGCTGCTTACATCCAGAAGATCAAGCTTGGCACGACGACCCCGCGCCCGGATGGCTTCACCCCACAGGCGCTGCTGCGGCGCATCCGCCAAGAGGTCATGGAGATCATTGAGGAACAGCGCCGCCTGATGGTGCAGCTTTTCGCGGAACTAGAGCAGCACGGCATCTACATCAAACGCTTTACCGACCTGCCGAGCGAGACCCAAGCCGCCCTTGATGATTACTTCAACGAGCAGGTATTCCCCGTGCTGACGCCGCTAGCAGTTGACCACGCGCGGCCCTTCCCCTTCATCAGCAACCTCAGCCTCAACCTCGGCGTCATGTTGGAGCGCACCCCCGACGATGACCCCGAATTCGCGCGGATCAAAGTCCCTGTGCCGGACATCCTGCCGCGCCTCATCAACGTGAACAAAGTCGTTGAGCGCTACGCCGGCACGGTGCTGATCGATCAAGTCTTCATCTACGTCGAAGACCTCATCATGAACAACCTCGACGACCTCTTCCCCGGCATGCGCGTGCTGGAGGCGACGCCCTTCCGCGTCCTGCGCGACGCCGACATCGACTACGAGCACGAGAACGAACACGTCGAGAGCACCACCGACGACGAAGACGACCCAGTCGACGTGATGGCGATCATCGAGCGCGGTGTGAAAGATCGGCGCTTTGGCTCGCTCGTGCGCGTCAGCGTCCCACACGACATCAGCCAAGAGATGCTCAGCCGCCTGCTCGATGGGCTGGAGGTGCGCCCCGACAGCCACCTGTACATGATCGAAGGGGCGCTCGGCAGCGCCAACCTGTTCGAACTGACCGCCCTCGACCGCCCCGACCTGAAATACCCGCCCTACCTGCCCAAGCTGCCCGAAGGCTTCACGCCAGAGGTGAACATCTTCCAGATGATCCGCCGCGGCGACCTGCTGCTGCACCACCCCTACGATTCGTTCCTGCCGGTGGAGGAGTTCTTCCGACAGGCGGCGCATGACCCCGACGTGCTGGCGATCAAGACGACGCTCTACCGCGTGGGGAAGAACTCGCCGGTGGTGCAGGCCTTGATGGAAGCGCATGACAACCTCAAACAGGTGACCGTGCTCGTGGAGCTGAAGGCGCGCTTTGACGAAGAGAACAACTTGACGTGGGCGCGCATGCTGGACGCCAAAGGCGTTCACGTGATCTACGGCGTGGAGGAACTGCCCGTCAAGACCCATGCGAAGGTCTCGTTAGTCGTGCGGCGTGAGGACGGTGGCGTGCGCCGCTATCTGCACCTCGGCACGGGCAACTACAACGCCAGCACCGCCCGCCTCTACAGCGACATCGGCCTGTTCACCGCCGATCCACAGCTGGCCGACGACGCCAGCCGCCTGTTCAACCGCTTGACTGGCTACGCCCCGGCCACCAGCTATCAGCGGCTGCTGGTGGCCCCGCGCTTCCTGCTGCCGAGCCTGATCGAGTTGATCGACCACGAGATTGCCGCCGCGCGCGAGGGCAAGCCAGCACGCTTGATCTTCAAGATGAACCAGCTTGAGGAGGACAAGATGATCCTCAAGCTGTACGAGGCGTCACAGGCCGGCGTGCAAGTGGATCTGATCGTGCGCGGGCTGTGCTGCCTGCGGCCGGGCGTGCCGGGCGTGAGCGAGAACATCCGCGTGCGCAGCATCGTTGGCCGCTATCTGGAACATGGCCGCGTCTTCTACTTTCAGAACGCGCCCGAAGATCGCAACCTTTACGCCGGCAGCGCCGACCTGATGCGCCGCAACCTCTACAACCGCGTAGAGGTCGTCTTCCCCATCTTAGAGCCGCGGCTTAAGACGCGCATCATGCGCATGCTGATGACCAACCTGCGCGACAATCAGAGCGCGTGGGAGCTGCAATCTGACGGCGAATATCGCAAGGTGCAGCCCCAGCCCGATGAGCCGCTCATCAGCACGCACGATGTTTTCATGCAAAATAGTTGGGGGGTAGAGCTGTAAACGCGACGATGCACATCACAGTTGCCCAAGCGCTGCACGCGGCGCGTCTGTGCTTGCTGCCGTCTCAGACCGCCGCGCTTGAGGCGCGCCAGCTTGTGGCGCACGTCTTGAACCTGCCGCAGTCGATGCTGCTGGCCTATCCTGAAACGACGCTAACAGAGGCCCAGCACCAACAGCTTCAAAGGTTGGTTGAGCGGCGCGCAGCAGGGGAGCCGCTGGACTATCTGCTCGGCTACAGCCACTTCTACGACTTGACGCTGACCGTCACCCCCGACGTGCTCATCCCACGGCCTGAGACGGAACTGCTCGTTGAACAGGCCATCTACCACGCGGAGCGGCTGCCCGCGCCGGTCATCGCCGACATCGGCACGGGCAGCGGGGCAATCGCCGTCACGGTGGCGGCGCACCTGCCGCACGCCTGCACCTACGCAGTGGACGTCAGTGCGGCGGCCCTCCACGTCGCCCAGCGCAACGCCCAGCAGCACGGGGTGGAGGTGCACTGCTTCCACGGGTCGCTTGCCCAACCGTTGATCGAGCGCGGCCTGCGCGTGGATTTGCTGCTGGCCAACCTGCCCTACATCGCCAGCGACGAAGTGCCGACGCTGCTCGTCAGCCAGCATGAGCCAACGCTGGCGCTCGACGGCGGCGCGGACGGCCTCGCGCTGATCCGTCAACTGCTTCAGCAAGCGCCCCTCGTCTGCCAGCCGCAGGCGCTCATCCTGCTGGAGATCGGCAGCGGGCAGGGGCGCGCTGTGTTAGAGGCCGCCGCGCATCTGCCCCTGCGCGAGGCGGTCGTGCTCCCTGACTATGCCGGCCATGAACGGATCGTCCGTCTGAGCTTGATCTAAAGCATTTTCACACCTCACACTCAGATGCTTGTGGTATGTATGGGCAAGGCACATGAGGAGAGGCCCATGCCCCAACAATTAATCGATTTAGGCGGCCAGCCGCACGCGCCCGTGCTGCACATGGCCCCAGCTAATGGTTTTGTCCCACACACTTACGTGCCCATGCTGCGCCCTTTGATGAGCGCTTTCCGCGTGGTGTGTGCGCCGCCGCGCGCCCTGTGGCACGACGGCCCGCCACCCCCGCTGACCGAAGCCCCCGATTGGTTGCACGTGGCGGAGGACTTGCTCGCGGCGCTTGACCAGTTCGACCTGCACGAGGTGATCGCGGTCGGGCACTCGTTCGGCGGGGTGGCCAGCATGAACGCCGCTTTGATGCAGCCGGGGCGCTTCCGCGCGCTCATCCTGCTCGACCCAACGTTTCTAGACGAGACCATCGTTGACATGATCGCGGTGGCGCGGCGGCACGGCGTGTCGGATCAGCACCCGCTGGCGCAGGCCGCCATCAAACGCACCCGCGCCTTCGAGAGCCAGCAAGCCTTCTACCAGCGCTACCGCCATCACCCCTTGTTCGCCGATTGGGACGACGAAGCGATGCGCCTCTACGCTCAGTATGGGACGCGCCCCGAGGGCGACGGCTATACGCTCACATGGTCGCCAGAGTGGGAGGCGCACTACTTCAGCACGGGTTTCGCTGAGATGTGGCAGGCCATCCCACGGATGGAGGCGCTGCCGCTGCCCAAGCTGATCATCCGCGGCGGGACGAGCGACACCTTCAGCGCGGCCAGCGCCGAGCGCGTCAAGGCGCTCGTCCCCAGCGCCACCCACCTAACGATTGAAGGCTACGGCCACCTCTTCCCGCAAGCCGTCCCCCAGCAGACAGCTATGCACATCCGCGCATGGCTGCTTCGTCAGGGGTTGATGGACGTTTGATAGCGCGGTAGGCGATCGAGCGCAATCTCATCTAGGCGCGGGTTGGTCATGTCGCGCTCGGAGAGCAGCGGCTGGCCCACTGTGCCCCAATCGACGCCCAGCGATGGATCGTCCCACGCCACGCCCAGCTCGTCTTGACGGTCGTAGTAGTTGTTGACGGTGTAGAACAGCGTGCAGTCGGTTTGTGCGTAGAAGCCGTGCGCCACGCCCACCGGGATGAACAGGCCGCGCGGCGTGTCAGCGTCGAGGTCAACGGTGTGAACGGCACGAAACGTTGGCGAATCAGGCCGCAGGTCAACCAAGCCGGCGCGGATGCGCCCCTGCGCGCAGAACCAGTAGTCCACTTGGTGGAAGTGATAATGCAGCCCGCGCAGCACGCCCGCGACGCTCTCGCTGCGGTTGCTTTGGAGGCGTTCCCACGAGACCTGTGGGAACCACTCGCGGCGGAAGGTCTCCATGAAGCGCCCGCGCGCGTCGGCGTAGGGTTGTAGTTCAACGAGCAGCACGCCGTCGATGGGCGTCGAGTGCAGATGCGTCATGAGCAAACGTCCTTCAAAAATGATGCTAGCGCCTGCCAGTAGGCAGGGAAGTCGCCACAGCGAATGTGATGCCCCACGGTCGGCACGTGAACATGCTGGAGGCCGCGCCAACCTGCCACCAGCCGCTCAGCCGTCTCAGGCTGGACGATGGCCCCCTGCGCCGGGTCGCCCGTCAGCAGCAGCGCCCTGCATTCTACTTGGGCATGCCAGTCCTGCCAGCGGGGCACGTCGGCCCAGTCCATTAGGTCGAACACGGCCACGTCGAGCATCTGACGGGCAGCGATGCGCGTGTCGATGTCGGCATCGCTCCACGTAGGGTAAAGCTGCGTGCGGTAGACCTCGCGGACGGCCTCGGGCGGGGCGCTCTGCTGCGTGAGGAGCTGCGCCTTCCAGTTGGCCATGTCCTCACGGGTGAGGGCGACCGTTTCCGTGATGGGCGGGTCTTCTAGCACGACGGCGCGCAGGGCGTGCGGGGCCTGCCACGCGGCCAGCGCTGCAATCGCCGCGCCCATGCTGTGGCCGATGAGAACCGGCTGATGCAGCCCCAGCGCGTCGATCACGCCCAAGCATTCGCGCGTCAAATCCATCAGGGTGTAGCGCTCGGTCACGCGGGCGGATTGGCCGTGGCCGCGCCCGTCGTAGGCGATCACGTCGTAGTCGGCGCTCAGGTGGTCGATGAGGGTTTGCCAGACGATGGCCGCGTCTGTGAAGCCGTGCGCCAGCAGCAGCGGCTGGCGGCCCGCGCCCACGCGCCACACGTGGATCGGCAGGCCGTCAATCGTCAGCGTGAGGTGAGTTTCGTTCGGCCTCATGACAGCGCCACCCAACGCGACCAGTCAGCAGGCGTGCCGCGCTTCTCGCGCAGGCTGCCGCCCTCCACAGCGTCCAGCGGCGCGTCCGGGTGCGCGAGGAAGATCGCGCCCAGCAGCAGTTGATTGGTCGCAATCCCCAACAAGGCGAACACGTCCGCATCGCGCAGGATGCCGCCGGTTGACCAGTAGTTGTGCCAGCCGCGCGCGGTGGCCGCTAGCAGCAAGTTTTGCACCGCCGCCGAGGCCGCCGCGAGGTGTTCGATGTTGTTCTCATCTAGCAGGGGCAGGCTGCCCGTCGGCGCAGGGTCTGGCAGCCACGTCACCATCACCAACGCGCTGGAACCTGCCAGCAGCTTGGGGATCTTGGAGTCCCATGCTTGGCTCCATTTGCTGTGGGGGTGGGCGACGGCCTGCGCCTCAAGATGGCGCAGCAGGCGGCAGCAGGTGGGCTTGTCGAGCGCGTAAAAGCGCCACGGAACGACCGCCGCGAGGCCATCTTGGCGGTGGCTTTCGTGCGCCAGCTTGTGAAACGGGGCGTACCCCGCCGTTTCAATCAGCTCAGGCAGGGCGGCGGCCACCTCCGCATGACACGGCGCAGCCTCGTCGCAGCGCGCGGTGTCGCGTAGGGGTTTGCTCGTGCGACGCTGACGGATCACGTCGTCAATCGGGTGAGGCATAAGCATCTCCTACAGGCGTATGCAGTGCCTGAAGTATACCACGTCTGCCCAAGTGATTAGGCCAGTGGTCGGATAAATGATTAGCCAAGTGGCCAGCTTGTGCCAATGTAAACGTTTAATATAATTCGTACTGAATCGTTGGAAATTTTCACGGCTATTACATCATGACACTGAACACACCACACAACGGCGCTATTGCAATTCCTGCACACGAGCAAGTGATTGATGACCTCGAGACGCTCAAGGTGCTGGCCGATCCGCTGCGGCTGCGCATCCGGGAGCTGATGGTGCAGCCCTCAACCGTCAAACAGATTGCCGCTGAGCTGGACATCCCCGCGACCAAGCTCTACTACCACGTCAACCTGCTGGAAAAACACGGGTTGATCACAGTGGTCGATTCGCGCTTGGTCTCTGGCATCATGGAACGGGTGTATCAGGTGGCGGCGTATCGGGTGCAGGTTGCGCCCCATCTGCTGACAGGGTCACAGGAAGATGCCAACCCGCTTGAGATGTCGATCCGCAGCGTGTTTGACGGCGCGCGCCAAGACCTGCTCGACGGGCTGCACAGCGGCACGATCGACACCTCTGAAACGTCTGAGGTCATCCACGGCGCAAAGGTGGTCTCGCTGCGGCTTTCGCTGACGGAAGACCAAGCGCGCATGCTGTTCGCGTTGCTTGACAATGTGATCGACGAGTTCACCAAGATCAGCGACAGCAACCGCAGCCAACACGCGCTAAATACGCGGCCATACCGCCTGTTCAGCGCAGCGTTCCCCAGCCAGCCGTCCGATGCGTCGTCTTAGCGCACAACCTAGAACGGGATGTCGTCTGCGGTCTTAGGTTGGCTGTCGCTGTCATGGGAATTCGGATGATAACTGCCCATGTTGTCGTCGTTCAGCGTGTCCGTGTCGCCGCGATTGCCCAACAGTTGAATCGTATCGGCCTTCAGTTCAAGGCTGGCCTTCGGGTTGCCATCTCTGTCTTTGTAAGGCCGCGCCGACACCGTCCCGATGATCATCACCTGCTTGCCTTTGCGGATGTAGGGCAGCACCCCATCAAACCGATTGCCCCACAGGCTGACGCTGTACCAGTTAGTGGATTCTTTCTGTTCGTTGGTGCTGCGGTCGCGCCAAGCACGCGACACCGCAACCGTGAACGACGTCACGCTGTCGCCGCTAGGAAGCTGCCGCGTTTCGGGGTCGCGCCCGACGTTGCCCACGATGATCGTCTGCTCATAGCCTGCCATGTCTGTTCCTCCTCACCCACGCGCGATATTCACCTAGAATAATCGTGCACATTCTTAGAACATAAATTCTAGCACAGAGCCGTTATTTTGTCAAATCAGCTTTTGATGGGGGAGTGTCTAAAGATAACCAGACAGTCATCGGCCTTTACCGTCGCGCCGAGCGCTGAAGCACTCGGCTAGGGCGCGCCCCCTGAAGTCAGCTAGATGAGGCCTCTGTTCGAATTTAGACACTCCCTTTGATGGGCGGGTGTCGATTGAAGGCGGCGTGGGCAGCCTACCGACAGGGCAGGCCCTGCCTCTATGATGTCGGTGATTGACCGATGAATCGGCGCTGATTGTCAGTCGATAAGTTGGCAGCGCGGCAGATTTGACCTATAGTTAGGATAGCGATACGATCATTCCATTGCACCGACTGAAGGGGTTGTTATGCGTAGAGCGCTGCTGCTGATTCTGCTGCTGTTAGTCGGCATGGCGGAGGCACAAGGCCCAACCATCCCCCGCGACTACGCCATCCTCAGCCCCAGCATCAGCTTTTCCGACGACAACGAGACGTTCACCGTGCGCTTCGTCGTGCGCAACGCGGGCGGCAACCCGGGGGCCAACACCGCCATCGTCATCCGCAACTTGCTCACCCAGCAGGTGCTGACGGAGGACATCCTGCCGCCGATTGCGGGCGGCGCGAGCGTCAACATCAGCATTCCCTTCCGCACGCGCGACTTCAACGAGGGGCAGCTCCCCATTCAAATTGAGGTCGGGCTGGACGAGTTCGAACCACGGGACTCCCCGCTTGCCGGCAACAACGTCATCGGCATCAGCGTGACCATCCCCCCCATGCCCACCCAGCCGACCGGCGCTAGCACGGCTGGCGACGGCTCAACTGCGCTGGTTGAGCTGGCCGACGGCGGCATCCGCTTAGGCGGGGTGTTCATCACCTACGAGAACTTCGTCATCGGGCTGGTGATCATGCTGGTCGGGGTGCTGCTGCTGTGGATTGTGTCGATCATCGTGCGGGCGCTCTTCCGCCGCAAACCCGACTTCAGCGCGTGGCAGCCGTCCTACGCTTTCATGCCGATGATCGACCCCAACAGCGTAGAAGGCCGCCGCCAAGCGTGGCAGATGCACGCCCAGAACGGCCTCATCCTCGCCCCGCCCACGCCTAACAACCTGCACGTCGTGAAGCTGCTGCTAGGGACAGACGGTGAACTGTTCAACAACTGGCGCGTAACCGGCATCCGCCTCAGCCAGTACGACAACTATGGGCGGGTTGCGCGGACGCAGTACATCGCCCCCAGCGGGCTGACGGCGCAGCTCAACCGCTTGCTGCGGCGGCGCGCCAAGCTCACCCCTAACCAACTCGAACGGCAGGCGGCGCGGCTGGCGCGGCGGCTCGTCGGCCAGTTTCGGCGCAAGATCAACGCGCGCACGGCCTTCCTGCCCGTCGCGCTCGACCTGCGCTTGGAGGGCAAACACGGCGAAATCCGCATCGTCTTTGAGCTGTATCAGGCGCAGGGCGGCTTGTGGGTGCGGCTCGACCAGTGGGAACCGGCCATGTCTGTTACCTCGGCCAAAATCCAAGAGAGTTACACCTTCACCATCCACGGCATGCACGCTGGCGAAAAACTGGCCGATTACTACAAGCGCTTGGGGGATGATGTGGCGTGGCTGCTGAGCCAATCGCTGCAAGTGACCAAACCCCAAGCCCAACCGCCCGAGCCGCAGCCCTACGCCGTCCCCGACACGCTGACGGGGATGCAGCCGCTGTCGATCTGACGGCGTCAAGAGGGCGACAAGCGCCGCCCGTGCGGGTCGAACAGGCGCGAGCGCCGCACGCCCCAGCGATGCAGCACGAACGCTGCGCTCGTCGCCAGCACGCCCAGTCCATAGCGGATCGACGGCTGAAGCGAGATTGACGAGGCTTCTTCAAAGTAGCGCGTGGGGCATGAGATCTCGCCGATGCGATAGCCAAAGTAGATCGCCTGTGTGAGGATCTGATTGTCGAAGACGAAGTCATCGCTGTTCTCGTGCAGCGGCAGCCGCAGCAGCACCTCGCGCGCGTAGGCACGGTAGCCCGTGTGATACTCCGACAGGCTGACGCCCAACAGCGCGTTCTGGATGGCCGTCAGGGCGCGGTTGGCGATGTACTTGTAGAGCGGCATCCCCCCGCGCAGCGCCCCGCCCATCAAGATGCGCGACCCCAGCGCGATGTCATACTCGCCGAACGCCACCATCGCCGCCAGCGAGACCACCAAGCGCGGCGTGTACTGATAGTCCGGGTGCAGCATGACCACCACATCCGCGCCTTGATCCAGCGCCGCTTGATAGCACGTCTTCTGATTGCCGCCGTAGCCGCGGTTCTGCGGGTGGATGATCGTCAGGATGCCTAAGGACTGCGCCAGCGCCACCGTTTCATCGCGGCTGTAGTCGTCGGCTAAGATGACCAGATCGACCAAATCCCGCGGGATCTCCTGCCATGTCTGCGTCAAGGTGCGCGCAGCGTTGTAAGCGGGCATCACAACGACGATCTTTTTTCCGTTGAGCACGCCACCTCTCCTCTCAACAGCAGGAAGCTGCACGCATTCGCTTTGTGCTTCCCCCTATCATAAAGATATAACGCGCCTCGCGCGGCGCTCACTCACATTCAGACTTGTTAACATTTACTAACTTTTGATCCCTTGAGTGACGCCCCACGAAAATAGGGTTACAATGTAGTAGAAATCATTGATTTCATTCATTTAGCAGTTTGAGTAAGGTAATCATTCGCAATGCCATATCTGAGGGTAGTGCGAGGGCCGGAACCCGGTCGTATCTTTGAACTAACCGATGATGTCGTGACGATTGGCCGCGGGCGCAAGAACACCATCATCATCCACGACAACGAAATTAGCCGCGAGCATTGTCGGCTGGTCAAGGTGTTATTCGACTACGAGATTTCCGACCTGAACAGCACAAATGGGACGTTCATCAACGGGCGGCCAGTGGGCGAGACTTCCTCGACGCTGGCCGACAAAAACATCATCGAGCTAGGCGATTCTATCGTGCTGGAGTACCTGTTGACGTTGGATGCATCCAGCGCCGAGCCGACCACGCCCCCCCCCAGCCAAGCGGACATGTTGGCCCCGGAGGTGGACGTGTCGATGGAAGAGGGTGCTCCACTTCCAACGGAGGGACTGTCTGAAGCTCCGCCTCTCGCCGCGACTGCCCCTGCGACCAACTTCTATCTGGTGATTCGGCGGCGCAGCCAATTCATGCCCGAGGTCTACCTGCTCGACAGCCCGCTGGTGGACGTGGGGCGACACCTCGACAACGCCATCTGCCTCAGCGAGGCGCAAGTGAGCCGCTTCCACCTGCGCCTGAACCGTCTCAACGACGGCTACACGCTGGAGGATTTGGGATCGATGAACGGCACGTTCATCAACGGCGTGCGGGTCGAAAAGTCGGTGGCGCTGTCGTCGGGTGACTACATCACCATCGGCCACACGGTGGAGATGTGGTTCACCCACAACCTTGAGACGCTGCGCATGGTTCCCAACATCCGCTCACAGCAAGCCCCCGTGCGCTCTTCTACTGATGCGCCGGTGAAGCCCGAAGCGTCCACTGCTCAGCCAGCGCCAGCCCCTGCTCAGCCAGCGCCAGCCCCTGCTGAGCCGCTGCCCCAAACGACCCTGCTGAACCCGTCTGCGTTGGGTGCGCTGAGCGTTGAGCCGTCGCCCACACTAGATGTTGAACCTGAACCGACCGAAGCCACTGAGCACATGCCAGCGCAAAACCCGCCTGAAAGCGCCCCCCCATCAGACGCTTCCGCCTCGGCTGCGGTGCGCGGGCTGTTGAACGCCGCCGCAGCGATCATGCCCGCCGCGCCGCTGACTGAAAGCCCGAAGCCAGCCGACGATGAGATCGCCAAATCCACTAAGACCACCGAAGAAGCGCCCAACATCTCGGCGCTGAAGCCCCCGTCCGAGGCTGAGCCTGACACCCCCTCGGAGCAGTAATGCCTATGCCCACCTTGAAGGTGACGCGCGGCGCTAGCGCGGGGCAGTTGTACAAACTGACCCAAGATGAACTGCTCGTCGGCAGCGGCATCCGCAACGACATCGTGTTGAAAGACCTCGACGTCAGCCCGCGCCACTGTCGGCTGGTGCGCAGCAACGGCGTCTATCACCTGTACGACCTCGGCAGCAAACGCGGCACGTTCGTCAGCGGCAAGCTCGTCTTGAGCGACGGCATCCCGCTCGTGCAGCCCGTGGTGATCGAGTTGGGTGAGAGCGTCGCGCTGGACTATCAGCCGGATGACGACGCCGAGCGCATCCCGACCGACAAGCTCAAACAACCCGCGATGAGCTACTTGATCATCCGACGGCGCGCCGACATCATCCCGCGCGTCTACCCGCTGGAGGGCGACCAGATCACCATCGGGCGCGAACTCTCCAACGACATCATCCTGCCAGAGCCGAAGGTGAGCCGCTACCACATCCGCCTAGAGCGCGTCGCGCGCGGCTTCATCCTGCACGACCTCAAGACGAGCAACGGCACTTACATCAACCGCCATCGGATCAACCTGCCAACGCTGCTCCAGCCCGGCGACTACATCGCCATCGCCGACGCCGTCGAGATGTGGTTCACCGACGATTTAGACGCTTTTAAAGTCTAGTAGGGACGCGACCTGTCGCGTCCGTCGATGGCCTCATCCCCAACCGCGCTGTGGCTGCGGGTAGCCGTTTGCGGCCGGCGTCCGTCGATGGCCTCATCCCCAACCGCGCCGTGGCTGTGGGTGGCCGTTTGCGGCCGGCGTCCGTCGATGGCCTCATCCCCAACCGCGCTGTGGCTGCGGAGATGAAAAAAACAGACAGGGCAGGCCCTGTCTCTACTTGTTCTTGCGCTCGCTGAGGGTGACGATGTCGAGCGGGGCGCGCGCTTGATCCGCCAGATGCTGCGCCAGCGCGAGGTACTGATCCGAGAAGAACAGCGTGGTCTCGGTGGCGCTGTAGAGGCGCACGAGGCCGCGCCCGTTGGACTGCTCGGTGGCGATGACGCGGCGGATGCCCGCCACAGCCAGCTTGGCGAGGATGACATCCGCCTGTGTGACGACGACCAAGCGCCCCACTAAGTAGATCGTCACCTCCGCGCCGAGGCTGAGTTCCCCTTGCAGCGTTTGATCGGCCAGTTGGGCGTTGTAGACGGCCACCTCGCCGCTGTCGCCGATGACGAGGTCAGGGCGGGCGCGGCGCAGCAGCTTGACGAGCGTTGGCGCGTCGGGCAAGCGCAGGAACACGCTCAGGTGACCCCAGCGGCCTTCACGCTCAAGGTAGAGGTCAAATTGGATGCTGTGGGCTGCCTCATGGCGGAAGAGGCCGCGCAGCTCGCTGAACGACAGCTCGAGCACCGTCTCCATGCCGACGATGGCCAAGCCGCTGTCGATCAAGCACAACGTGTCGAGCGACTCGCGCTGGCCGCGCCCCCAACGAAAGCCCCCGCCGTAGATCACAGGGATATAGTGCGACGGCAGCGGCACGCTGCCACGCTGGCCGGTTGTGCGCTGCCGATGCCACATGAACGCGCCGCCCAGCAGCGCCCCGATGACTGCAACCAACCACTCCACGCTGACGTCCGTTCGTTGCCGACATTTCTCTAACCATTATACGATCCGAAAGCCACTTTTCGCTCAGCTTAAAATGAGTGTTCCCTGTTGTCGAAGTCGGTTTGGGTGCTGTATCGTGTGATAAGGCGACCCACAACTGCGAGTGAAGCATGACACGCGACGACTATTCTCGACAAGTGCGCAGGGTGTTCAGCGTCACGCTGGCGCTCAACCTGATGGTGGCGCTGGCGAAGATTGTGCTGGGCGCGCTGACGGGGGTGCTGGCCATCACCGCGGACGGCGTGCACTCGCTGACGGACGCCTCTGGCAACGTCGCGGGGCTGATCGGCCTGCGCTTTGCCGCCAAACCGCCCGACGAGGATCACCCCTACGGCCACGCGCGCTATGAGACCATCGCCGCGCTGACGATCGGCCTGCTGCTGCTGCTCAGCGCGTGGGAGATCGGCAGCGAGCTGATCGACCGCCTGAGCAACGGCGCGCCGCAGATCACGCCGCTCATCTGGGCGGTGCTGCTCGCCACGCTGACGGTCAACGTATTTGTCAGCCGCTATCAGCGCTTTCACGGCCAGCGCCTGAACAGCCCCGCCCTGATCGCCGACGCGCGTCACACCCAATCCGATGTGTGGGTGACGCTGGCGGTGATCGTGAGCACCGTGCTCATCGCGCTGACCGGCTGGGGCTGGGTCGACGTGGCCACCACCTTGATCGTGGTGGGGCTGATCGTGCGCGCCGCGTGGCAGATCATCCGCGAGACGACGCGCGTCCTCGCCGACACGGCCCCCTACACCGCCGAACAGATCCTCCCGCTGATCGACCACCCGCAGATTGAAGCGGTGGAGCGCGTGCGCGCCCGCGGCACGCCCGACGCGGCCCACATTGACGTCGATCTGCGCGTTGCGCCCAACATGACCGTGAGCGAAACGGCCGCCATCACCGACACGATCCGTCAGCGCCTGCACGATGAGCTGGACGGCGTAGAAGAAGTCGAAGTGCACTATCAAGCCGCTGCGCCGCGCCCCTCACAGGTGGCCGTGTCGTAGGCGCGCCACCCCCTCTACAAGTGGCCGTGTTTGTCGGGCACGGCGCGCCGCGCCCCCACAAACGCCACCCTTGTCCACCCCGTCGTAACGCTTGGATAATATGCGCGCGCTATCGTTGAAATATCAGAACTGCCGCTGGATGCTGTGCCACCCATGATCAAAACCGTCTCGCGCTATCAACCGCTCATCGTTGGCCTTGCCGTGGTGGTGGGCTTTGGGTTGGGGGGATGGTGGCTGCGCGCGCAGTACACGCGCGACCTCGGCAGCGAGTGGCGCACCGACTTCAGCCAGACGCTGACGCCGCTGAGCGAGTTCGTGCCCGTGGCGGAGCGGGACGCGCTGCGCCCGATTGACCACCCGCGCTGGGAGCCAGCCGCGCGCGTGACGTGGCTGGGCGAGCGCTCGCCGGTGATCGTCGTCCGCCTTGCTGAGAGCGCCCGCGCCTACCCGCTGGCCGTGCTGCTGCATCACGGCGTCGTCAACGACCAGATCGGCGACCGCCCCATCGCCGTGACGTTCTGCGCGCTGTGCAACAGCCCGCTGGTGTACGATCGGCAGGTGAACGGCGTGGCGCTGCGCTTTGGCACGACGGGCATGCTGCGCCACAGCGGCCTCATCCTGTGGGACGACCAAACGCAAAGCTGGTGGCAGCAGCTCACGGGCGTTGCGCTCGTCGGCGCGCTGGCCGGCACAACGCTCGACGTCATCCCCGCCCGCTTGGTCGGCTTTGGCCAGTTTCAAGAGCGCTTCCCTGAGGGCGCTGTCTTGGTGGGGGACGCCGAGCTGCCGCCGCTGAGCTATGGGCGCAACCCCTACATTGGCTACGACCGCAGCCCCCAGCCGGTGCGCTACGCTGGCCCCGTGGACATGCGGCTGCCCGCGACGGAGCGCGTGCTGGCCGGCCTCGTCCACGGCCAGCCCGTCGCCTACCCCTTCAGCGTGCTGGCGCGCCACGGCGTCATCAACGATGTGGTGAGCGGCTGGCCGGTCGTGGCCGTCTGGCATGCCGGCACGGCCAGCGCGCTTGATCGTGGTAAAATCGACGCGAGCCGCGACGTCGGCAGCGCCGCCCTCTTCAGCCCGATGGCCGCCGGGCGCTGGCTGACCTTTCAACGGCAGGGCAGCCTGCTGGTGGACGAACAGACTGGCAGCGTGTGGAACCTGTTCGGCGAGGCGACCCACGGGCCGCTGGCCGGGGCGGTGCTCGCGCAGCACCCCGCCCAGCCGCTGTTCTGGTTCGCGTGGGCGGCCCACTTTCCCCACACCAAGGTCTATCATGCGCCTTGGCCTGCGTCGAACTCGGGCGCGTTTGAGCTGATCAAAGAAGGAAGGTAGCCCCATCATGACCCCAGACACCGCCCAGCAGCACATGGACGACATCCAGAGCCGCCAACGCTCACACCTGCCCGCGCTGGCCCAGCGGCTGGCACAAACCTACCTGCTGCCGTTAGGGGCGGCGCTGCTGCTGGCAACGGTCGGCGCGGCGCTGCTCGCCCAGCTCATCCCCTCCAGCACGACAACGGCGGTCGTGTTCGCCCTCAACGTCGGCGTCTTCTACTACGGCTGGAACTATATGGAGCAGCGCACCCACGCCACCGCGCTCTTCAGCCTTTACGTGGCAGGCACGCGCGAGCGGCGCGCCCTTGCCCGCTTGATTGCTGCGGCGCGCGCGGGTGACGAGGCGGCGCGCGCCCAACTGGCCGACCAAGCGGCACGCTACGACGCGGCCGCCCAAGCCTTCATTCAGCGCGCAGCCCTGTCCTAGTTTTTGCGCCAGCGCAGCGCGAAAAAGGCCCCCAGAGCGCGTTGGTGCGAGAATCGTCATTTTTTCGCACAGATGTTCGGCATCGGTGTAGAACAAATGTGCGAACGCCCCGTCCATCATGACCCTTCCTAGGCTTTTCTCGCCCTTATAAAATCGCCTTGATACGTGTGCGAGAATCGGCGGCCTTTTTCAGCAGACGACGGGTCAAACTCGCTCAGCGCTGATCTTGAGCACTCACCTTGATCTTGACCCCTCCTGACCCCTCAACCGACGCGCTACAAAGCTCACTGTTGCGTTTTTTTTTGACCCGTGCTATTCTGTACTCAACGCAGCCTAAAAATTGCGCGGGGTTGCAACCTCTCTTTTCCCCTTCGGGGGATTGAAACCCTTAGATCAAAAAACTCAAACACGACATCGCGATGTTGCAACCTCTCTTTTCCCCTTCGGGGGATTGAAACATGTAG
>CALDYP010000027.1 GCA_937944445.1 uncultured Anaerolineae bacterium | reverse complement strand
CCCTCTCTGCCGGTGACCGCGGGGCAGGTCACTTCGAGAAGGGCGACGGAGCGCAGCGACGTCGGGGTGAGGCAGAGTTTGCCGTGCCCGTGGGAACAGAAAAACGGACAGGGCAGGCCCTGTCCGTTGCCGCGCCCGCAGGGGCTTCAGCCGCGGGCGCATATATTGCTACACCCCGCACAGGTGGACGGTGATCCCCATCGCGTTGAACATGGCCGCTTTGGCGGCCAGCGCAGCGTCAGCCCCGGCAGCGTCTGGCGCATAGGCCACTTGGATGTGGTTGGCCTTGTGGCGCGCCATCATCTGATCGCGCGTGACGCCGTGGATCACCGCGTGCATGATCGGCCATTGTGGCGTCGTCAGCCGCCAGCGGCGTTCGGTCTCTTCGCGCGGCAGCTCAACGACCGTCGCCCGCCCGAGGTCGGCGTGCAGGCCGCCGTCCATCACGTAGACGCGGCTCCAGACGATTTCGCCCGGCTTGCTGATGCCCTTGAGCGTCCCGCCGCCTAAGCGGAAGTACATCGGGGGTTGACGCTCGCTGGACGCGCCCGCGTAGCCGCCGATGAAATGCGAGGCAGGCGCGGCCCCGCTGATGAGGAACACCCACACGAAATCGTCTACGCCATCGCCTTTGTAGTGCTCGCCCCAGCGCAGATCGTGCAGCGTCGTGGCCGGGTCATAGCCCATCGCCTTCCAGAGGCGGTTCGTCACGACCGCGTCCACCGCGGAGCCTTCATCGACCTCGTTGAAGTGCGGCAGCGGCTGGCCGGCGTACAGTTCTTGTTTGGTGACAGCGTGATAGACCGGCGGGCGCTCGGCGTTGTTCAGCAGGCCTTCGACGAGGTCAGAGGCGGGGGTCATGTCCTTCAAGCCCTGCTGGTACTGGATGCCGACCGCCGCGCAGCCGAACTCATGGGCGATGCGCACCGCCGCGATGTACATCTTGCACTGCTCATGGATTTGCGCGTCGGTCAAGTCGGTTTCTTCGTTGGGGCCGGTGACGAAAGTCACGCCGCGCTCGTCCAGCCAGCGGCGCACGGCCTGCGCCTCTTCGTCGCTCACCTCGCGCATGGCCGCCACCAACGCCGACTGTGACAGGCGTTCTTTGTAGAGGCCCGTCGGGTTGAGCATCTCATCGTCGATGATGGCGTTGTACATCCCCATGCAGCCCTCATCGAACACGCCGAGGATAGCCTTCTCGTGTTGGAGCTGCTTGGCCAGCGCCTCGCCGAGCGCGACCGGCTCCGCGGGCAGCTTGCTGAGGTCGAGCGGCTTCACGTGGGAGTAGTCGTGCGTGATCTGGCCGGTCTCCACCCACTCGCGGATGCCGCGCTTGAAGAACTCATCGGTAAAATCCACGCTCCAGATCGTGCTGTACTTCACGCCCATCTTGGTGAGCGAGCCGTTGAGGTTCAGCAAGCCTACCAGCCCGGGCCACTCACCGCTGAAGTTGGCCACGGTCAAGATCGGCCCGCGGTGGTTGCGCAGGCCAGCCAGCACGTGATGGCTGTACTGCCAGACGGCTTCAGCCACGATCAAGCGCGCCTCAGGGTGGATCGTGCGGAACACGTCCATCCCCATCCGCTGGTTCCAGATGAAGCCGTGCTCCAGCTCTGGGTCATACGGATGGCCGCGCTGGATTTCAATCCCCAACTCTGCAAAGGCGGCGGTCAGCGCCTGCTCCATTGCGTGTTGGGCGGGCCAGCACTTCTGATTGGCCGAGAGGCGCAGATCGCCGCTGGCGACGAGGATCGCTACGTTATCGGCGGGGCGGGCTGGCTCTTCGATAGAAGGAAGCGCATATGCAGTCATACCTCATTAAACTCCTTGAACAAGTCGTCTAAGTATCCGCGTCAAAGGTAGCGAATTTTTGCAGCGCGGGCAATCAATTGGTGCGCGCAGGGGCAAGGCGTTGCTTGCCCCTGACGATGGGCGTCGTCAGCGCCCGTAGGTGTAGCGCACGGTGTAGCTCAGCTTCACCTCGCCGCCCGCGGGGACGGTCACGCGGAACTCAACCGTGTTGCTGTTGACCTGAATGAACGGGATGCTCGACTGGATGATCTGCCAGTTCGTCCAGCGGAAGAGCCGCTCCGGCACGCGGATTTCGACGCTCTCGCGCTCCTTGCGGTTGCGCAGCGTGATCTCGTAGCTCTCCTCGATCACGTTGCTAGAAATCATGTTGTAGTTGGTCTGGACGCGCTCGCCCACGAGGTCGAAAGCGTTGCCGAGGAACATCTGGATCGTCTCGCCTTTGGGGGTGTGGTTGATCGTGTTCTCGCCGATGAGCAGCGCCGCCCCGTCGATGTCCTGCTGGTAGACGCGCACCCGCCCCGCCGGCAGCGCCGCGCCCACGCCGCCATCTTCGCCCGTGCTGAACTCAAGATAGGTTCCGACGGTCGTCACGCCCGTTTGCCCGTAGGTGCGATCTTCCACCAGATAGCCGAAGTTGTACCACGAGGGGCTGCTGTCGTAGACGTAGAAGGTGTTGGCGTTCACGCCCGTGCTGGCGACGAACTGCACCTGTTTCGTCTCGTTGTTGCCCACCGTTACCGGGCGCGGAATTTCGTACAGCTTGTACTCGCTGAAGTCGCGCTGTTCAACTGGCGCACCGAGCGCTTCAAACATTATGTCGGCCTCTGCGCGCATGGCCATCCTAGGCATTGAGGTGATGCGGTTGACATCGCCCGCCACCAGCTTGAGCTGGGCGTCGGCGAAGCTCGTGCCGCTGTTGTTGGTGAGGGTGATCCAGCCGTTGAGGTCAAGGCGGCGGTTGTTCGTCGCCAGCAGGATCGTGTAGTCGCTCGTCCACGTCAGGCCGTTGGCCAAGTACGTGAGTTCCACCTGCTGCGCGCCGCCGCTGGCGCTTTCGATCAACCAGCGCAGCGTCGGGCGGGTGATGAGGCCCTCAGGCAGCGCCGGGAACTTGAGGTCCCGCGCTTCAGCCAGCTTCAGCACGCGCACCTCGCCGCTGGCCTCGCGCAGGATGATGTCCCCGTTGCGCCCGCTCAGCAGTTGGCCCACGTAAACCGTGCCGTCCTTTGCCGTGTACTCGATCATCTCGTCCAGATAGCGATCGAGCAGGGCTTGGCTGTTCACCAGATCGTAGACGTAGTTCTGTTCCAGCACGTAGGTTCCGCTGGGGTCGGTCAAGCTGACGAAGCTCACCGACGTCGGATCGATCGTGGCGGCTACGTCGGTGAAGTTGAGGACGGTCTGCCCGACGTTGAGCGTGAAGGTGCGCCGATCCTGCACCAGCGCCGAACCGCTGTTGTACACCGTGAGGCTGACCCCGTTGGCAGGCGTGGGCGCTTCTTGCGCCAGCGCCGCCCCTGATGCGAGCAAGAGACCTAGCAACATCATCCGTTTCATCCTGTGTATTCCTTTCTGATGCGATTATTGTAGCTCAACAGTAATAGGCGAAGCATCGTTGACCACGATCACGACTGTGCCGGTGGGCAGCAGCCGCGTCGGAAGCGAAACGCTGAGCATCAACGGGCGGGCGATCATCGTGCAGGCCTGCATCTCAGGGACGATGCGTGCGGCTTGGAGCTGCACCGTCTGCTCGACGATCTGGCGCAGGAATAGCCCCGGCGTTTGGGAGCAGCCGTCGATCACGCCGCTGGCCGTCACGACCACGAGTTGATCGGGATAGGTGGCGCGCACCTCAGCATCGACGGTGTCAACCGCCAGCGTCTGCACGACGAAGGTCTGAGGCGCGGCGTCCATCTCGGGGTCTAGCTCAAAGGGCAGCCCATACAAGCGGAACAGGTCGAAGTCACCGATCTGCACGTTGGCAGGGATCGTCACGTCGAACGGGGTGAGCGCTTGCAGACACATCGCCGCCGGATCAATCGCGTTGAACGCCTCGATGAGCACTTCGCGCGGGGTCTGCCAATCAGGGATGGCGCGCACGATCGGCGTCACGCAGCCATCGCTGCCCATCCCCTGCACCCGCAGCGCGAGAGCGCCGTCCACGTTGGTGAGGGCGGTGATCGTCTCCACGTCCAAGAAGCCGCGCGACAGCTCGCTCAGGGTCGGGGCGATGAGCGTCGCGCTCGGCATCGGCTCGATCTGCGGCAGGTTGACGCGGTAGACGCGCGCGTTGACCACCAGCACGTTCGGCAGCGTCGCGTCTGCGTCCAGCGTGAGCAGCTCGCTGCCGTCCACGACGACCTCGAAGGGCTGCACGCCGAGGGAGCAGACCGGCTCAGCCTCAAACTGGCGGTATAGGTCGATGAACAGGGCGCTGCCGCTGCGCTGCGTCTGGGCGATCGTCTCGCCCTCGCAGCCATCGGGCAAAAGCCCCCGCACGATGAGCGTCAACTGGCCGTCCACCACTTCTGGAATGACCTCTTCCACGTCGTACATCTGGCGCACGATGTCGTTCTCCTGTGCTGCGCTGGCGAAACCCGCCCCGACGACAGCCACTGCAATCAAAATCCACCGTCTTAGCATCTGTTAACTCCTTGTCTTCTCCACCAATGTAGGGACAGCACCTGTGCTGTCCGCAACAACCCATGCTGTCCGCAACAACCCATGCTGTCCGCAACAACCTGTGCTGTCCGCAACAACCTGTGCTGTCCGCAACAACCCATGCTGTCCGCAACAACCTGTGCTGTCCGCAACAACCCATGCTGTCCGCAAC
>CALDYP010000026.1 GCA_937944445.1 uncultured Anaerolineae bacterium | reverse complement strand
TGTGGGGGAAGACGAGCCAGACGAGGCGCGTGCCGTGGTCGAGGTAGCGCTGGGCTTTGAGGCGCAGGTCTTTGACCTTGTCGGAGGGGGACATGACCTCGACGGCGAGATCGGGCGGGGTGAGGGCGATGCGCTCGGGGAGGGTGGGCATGCGCTCGTGGGTGACGAAGGCCACGTCTGGGATGAGGATGTCCCCATTGGTCATCTGGAAGCTGCCGTCCGCGCCTGATACGCGCCCAAGCGGATGCTGGAACAAGTGGAGGTTCAAATAGGTCAGTATGAGACCAGCAATGTGAGATGGCACGTAACTTGGCATTTTCTCGACAAACTCCCCGTCAACGAGTTCGAACAGTCGATCTTTGTTTTCTGGCGCGTCGACGAAGCGATAGTAGTCCGCAAGGGTGACGGGTCGCACAGAAGCTTCGGTCATGCTGTCCTCCCAAAAAGCAAACAGAGAGTGACGATCACTCTCTGTCAGTATAGCGCAGTTGTCGCTCAAACGGTCAGGCTCATCGTTCGCCGAGGATTTGCTCGCTGCGGTCGATGCTGCCGACGCTGTAGTACTTCGCGTCGGGGTGATGGGCGAAGAGCGCCGCGGTGCTCTGCTCTGGGACGAGCTGGAACGACTCGGTGAGCGTGATGCCGATCTGCTTTTCGATCTGAGGCATCAAGCGCCAGACGATGGCGTGATCGTCTAGGTCTGGGCAGGCGGGGTAGCCCCAACTGTAGCGCTTGCCCTGCCCGTCGCCGATCTTGAGCATCTGGCGCATGAGGTAGCTCAGGTAGTTGGCGGTGGCCTCTGCCGCTTGGACGGCCAGCCCGTGGAAGTAGTAGGCCTCAGTGTATTGATCGGCCTGTTGGAGCTTCTCAAACGCTTCGGTGGCCACCTCGCCGACGGTGACGGCCTGCAAGCCCAGCACATCTACCCCGCGCCCGTTGACCGGCTCGTAGTAGTCGCTCAGGCACAGGTATTCCCCGTCTGGCTGGCGGGGGAAGGTAAAACGCGCGACCTCCGTCAGGGTGCCATCCTGCTGATAGGCTGCCGCGTCCCAGATGATTAAGTGGTCGCCGTCGCTGTTGACGGGGAAGAAACCGTAGACGGCCTGCGGCTTGAGCGTGCCATCGCGCAGGGCGTCGCGGGTCATGCGCGCGAGGCGGGCTTCAAACTCGCGCTCTAGGGCTTCCCACTCGGCCCCCTGCTTGTTCTTCGCGCCCCATGAGAGGCGGTACAGCTCCGGCTTGTGCAGGTATTGTAGGACGATTTGCAAGGGCATCTCAAGGATGGACTTGACGCCCCAGAAAGGCGGCGTAGGCAGGGCAGGCGCGAGCGCGACCGTCCGCGTGGCGACCTTGCCGCGGCTGGCGCGGCTGCGACGGGCTGGCTTGCCGACCTCGGCGAGGCCTTCGTTGATGATCTCGGCCACGAATTGATCGCGCTGATCGCTGACCAGCTTATCCATCACTTCCAGCCCTTCAAAGGCGTCTTGGCAGTAGAACACGCCCGGCTCATACGGCTCGCCGGTGTCGTCTAGGATCAGGATACGTCGCCCGAATTTGCGGTTGATGGCCGCCCCGCCGATCAGCACAGGGAACTTGAGGCTGCGCCGCGCCAGCTCGTTGACGATCAACGGCATCTGCTTGCTGGTGCTCACCAGCAGCGCCGACAGCCCGATGGCGTCTGCGTTGTATTCGACTGCCTTTTCGATGATGACGTTGGCTGGAACCTGCTTGCCGATGTCGTGGACGGTGTAGCCGTTGTTGCTCAAGATCGTCTTGACGAGGTTCTTGCCGATGTCGTGCACGTCGCCGTAGACGGTCGCGAGGACGACTGTGCCCTTCGTCGCGCCTTCGACCTTGTCCATGAACTGCTCCAGATAGGCAACGCTCTTCTTCATCACCTCGGCTGATTGCAGCACGAACGGCAGGATCAACTCGCCTGCGCCGAACTTGTCGCCGACTTCTTTCATGGCCGGCAGCAGCACGTTGTTCAGCACGCCGACCGCATCCTGTCGGGTCAGGCAGTCGTCGATGCGGGCTTCAACGCCCTCTTTCTTGCGGTGGACGATCTGCCAGTGCAGGGCTTGCTCACTGGTCATGTCAGCCGTCGGGTCTTCTTCCTGCTTGCCCGTACTGACTTGGTTCTGCTCAAAGTACTGGATGAAGCGCGGCAGGGCGTCCTCGTCGGTGTTGAAGATCAGATCGTTGGCGACTTTGCGCTGTTCCTCAGGGATTTCGGCGTAGGGCGTGATGTGCGCCGGGTTGACGATGGCCATGTCAAGGCCGGCCTGCACCGCGTGATACAGGAAGACGCTGTTGAGCACGCCGCGCGCGCCCTCGCCCACGCCAAACGACACGTTCGAGATGCCGAGCGCGGTCATGACGCCCGGCAGGTGCTGCTTGATCAGGCGGATGCCCTCAATCGTCTCGATGGCGTCGTTGCGCAGTTCGGCTTGGCCGGTCGTCAGCGGGAAGGTGAGCGCGTCGAAGATCAGATCCTCCGGCGACATGCCGTACTCGTTGACGGCAATCTCGGTGATGCGGCGGGCGATCTCCAGCTTTTTCTCGCGGGTGTGGGCCATGCCCTCCTCGTCGATGGTCATCGAGAGCACCGCCGCGCCGTACTTGCGCGCGATGGGCATCACTACGTCGATGCGCTCGCGGCCATTTTCGAGGTTGTTGCCGTTGATGATGGCCTTGCCGGGGTAGATGGCCAGCGCCGCCTCGGCTACCTCTGGCTCGGTCGTGTCGATCACTAGCGGGATCTCGATGGCCATCGCCAGCTTTTTGACGAGCTTTTCCATCTGTGCCTTTTCGTCGCTGCGCTCGGTGAGCGCCACGCACACATCGAGCAGGTGCGCCCCGCTGTTCACTTGGTCGACGGCGATCTGTACGATGCTGTCGTAGTCCTCTTCTAGCAGCAGGCGCTTGACCTTGCGGCTGCCCTGACTGTTGACGCGCTCGCCGATGAGGGTCGGTCCCGGGTTCTGCTGCAGCGGCATGGCTTTCATGCCGCTCGAGGCCTGCGGCTCGAACTTGACTTGACGCTGTTTTTGTGGCGCGCGCTGGCCAACGCCCTGCACGATCTCCTCATGGGAATAGCCGTGCACTTTGCGGTAGACCGCGTCGAGATGGGCGGGGCGCGTGCCGCAGCAGCCGCCGACCACGCTCACTCCCCAGCGGGCAAACTCGGCCATCATGTCGCTGAATGGCTCTGGCTCCATCGGGTAGACGGCTTCCCCGTCGACGTTGATCGGCAGGCCGGCGTTGGGCAGCACGCTGATCGGGAACGGGCTGTGTTCGACGAGGTATTGAATGGGGGCGCGCATGTACTCTGGCCCAGTGGAGCAGTTCATGCCGAACACGTCGATGTCCAGCGTCGAGAGAGTCGTCAGGGCGCTGGCGATGTCTGTGCCGAAGAGCATACGCCCGCTCACGTCTAGTGTGATCTGCACTTGGAGCGGGACGCGCACGCCCGCGCGGTCAAAGTAGCGGTTGATGCCGTAGACTGCCGCTTTCACCTCTAGGATGTCTTGGCTCGTCTCGATCAAGAGCACGTCTACGCCGCCCTCCACCAGCCCCTGCGCTTGCTCGCCGAACACGTCGGCCAGCTCTTCAAAGGTGATGTTGCTCAGGTCGGGGTCGTTGCCGCTGGGGAGCTTGCCGCTGGGGCCGATGCTGCCCGCCACCATGCGCGGGATGCCGGTCTTAGCCTCCCAGATGTCGCAGGCGCGGCGGGCAACTTGAGCCGCGGCGCGGTTGATCTCCAACGTGCGATCTTCTAAGCCGTACTCCGCTAGGGTGAGGCGGTTGCTGCGGAAGGTGTTGGTCTCCACGACTTCCGAGCCAACCGCAAGGAATGACTCGTGAATCGCTTGGATCACGTCTGGGCGGGTGATGACCAAGTAGTCATTGCACCCGTTGAGGTGTTCCCCGCCGAAGTCGTCTGCGGTGAGGTTGTAGGCTTGAATGCTCGTGCCCATTGCGCCGTCAAAGATCACCACGTGATCTGCGATGGCGTCCAGATAGCGGCGGTTGGTAAAAGGCTTAGTGGTGTGGGATACAGCGGAGTGCGTCACGACCATAAGGCTAGGGGTGCTCCGTATGATTCTACTACATTACAATTCTCAGCAATAGCTTGTGATTATACGAGACTCCGCCATTTGTTGTAAGGAGAGTTTGATTAATTGCTCAGATTCTGGGGTTTATTCGTCATCGCGCTGGCGACGACGATCAGCCAAGCCCAAGCGCTGCCGCCGTGTTTTTTTCGCCCGCAGGCCATCATCCCGCTGCGAACGTACATGGGCGTGTGCGCTGAGGGGATCCTCGCGCTGCCGTATGTGCCGGGCCGCGTGTTGACCAGCCTCGCCATCGACGCGGATGGGCGGCTCTACCTTGCGGAGCCAAGCGCGGGGACGGTGTGGCGCGCGGAGGACACCGACGGCGACGGCGTGCCGGACGCGCTGGATCGCGCCCTGACTGAACTCAACGCGCCCGCTTCTCTGCTGTATCACGAGGGCACGCTCTACATCGTAGGTGGGCAGCATTTGTACGCTTACGACGGCGAGGCGCTGGCCGTCCTGCGGGACGATCTGCCGGTGGCCTCAGGGCAAGCGGCGCGCCTGCTGCGCGTGCGCGCTGAGCGCCTGCTGCTGGGTGTGGGGGGCTGCGCAAGCTGTGAGCATCCCGCGCAGCTGCTGAGCCTCGCGCTCGACGGCAGCGCGGCGGAGGTCGTGGCCAGCGTGGGCGCATCCGCCGCGGCAGAGGTGGACGGGCGGTTGTTCATGGTGGGGGAAGACACATTGTGGTTGCAGCCCCCAGATGATCCGATTCAGCCAGTAATGCAGTTTGCGCAGGGCGCGCATCCAGTGGCGCTTGTGCCCTATCGCGGAGAAGCGTTCCCTCAGTTTGCGAGCCAAACACTGCTGCTGCTGGGCGGGACGGAGTTGGCCGCGAACCCGCCGGGGTTTGCGCTGCTGGCGGTGGATGGGCTGAGTCAAGCGGTCTTGCGTGTCACATCGATCATCCCCAGTGACGCGAGCATGCCAACGGTGAGCGTGCCGCAGGGCAACGAGTATCGTAACCCGTGGGCAGACGTCTTCAACTACAACGGCGAGGGGTTCTTCCCGCAGCGGCTGGCTGGCTTGGCAGTGGATGATCGGGGGTGGATCTACGTGCTGCTGGCGCGCGGCTCAGTGATCTTGCTCCGACCGTAGCGCGTGAGCGTTCAAACGGTTGGCGAACAGGATCATCACAAGGGTAATGACTGCCAGCAGCGGCACGATGAGGTAGGCTGTCTCCAATCCGAGCGTGTCCGCCAGCGCGCCCAATATCAGCGGGTTGATCAAGATGGCCATCCCAGAGGCGATCGGCACGCGCGAGCTGGCTTGGCTAACGAGCGAGCCGGCGGTGAGTGTCACCGTAGCGACCGCCAGTGGGAAGAACCCTGCTGCCCCCAAGCCCATCAAGAATAACCCCACCCCTTGCAGCGGCAGCGTGCTGGGCACATAGAACAACGGGAACCCAACAAACACGCACAGCATCGTGTAGGGCAGCAGGCGCTGCGGCGTCTGACGGCGCAGCAGGCGGCTGAGGATGACGCGCCCGGTCACCGCGCCCAACGGGAACAAGGCAACCATGCTCGCTGCAGCGGCGATGTCCAGCCCAACCCGGACGATGAGATAATCCGCAGCGAACAGCCACCCGCCCCACTCGACGCCCCCCGCAATGAAGATGATCAACAGGTACAGCCGAACGGGAAACGGCAGCTTGCCCTCAGCCCCACGTTTGAGCGGCGGCGCGCTGGGCAGAGGCGCGCCTTGTTGCAGCGCGAAGAACGCCAGCCACAGCGCCACGAGGATCAACAACGCCCAACGCCAATTGCTGCCGCTGCCTTCCAGAAAGCCGATTGCTAACGGAACCATCGCTGCGGTCAGTGAGCCGATGATGTTGGCCTCGGTGATGGCAACCGACGCAATCCGCCCGTGGAGCAGGACGAGCGACGTCTGCACGCCGATCATGGCCAACGTGCCCAACACGCCCATCAGATACGCGCCTGTGACCGTCGCGGTGATGACCGTTCCGCTGACCAGCAGCAAGATGCCGACGACCATCCCGAACGAGCCGCCCCACAGCGCGGCGCGCATCCCGAAGCGGTTGATGACGCGCTCGCCGGTCAAGCCCACGGTGATCATGCCGAGCGCGAAGGCGGCTGGGTGTAGGCTGCTAAGGGTGAAGGACAGATCAAGATCAAGACGAAGCAGCGGCATGAGGGGGGTCATCGCCCCTTGCGCGTAGGCGTACCAGCCTAACATGCCGTAGAGCAGCCACGTAAGCGACGAGCGGCGGAACTTGACATCTGTGTTCACGGAAGGGGTCTCCAACGAGTGGACTAGGCATATTCTAGGGCGCGCCTGTACACTTTGGCTATGGCAGTTTCCAAACGAAAGAGGGGTGAACGTGGAGCCGATTACGCTGCAACCAGTAGGCGTTGTTCATAACGATGTGCCTGAGCCAATCGACACCGACTGGGCAAAAGTCGTCTCAGAGATCCACATCGACGCAGCCTATGCGCCGGGGCTGGCTGGTCTGGAAGACTGGTCACATGTGGTCGTGCTGTACGTGATGCATCGCGCTGCTTTTGACATCAACGCGGACTTGGTGCGCCGCCCGAGCGACGCGCTGCCCGCGTTGGGGATTTTTGCGCAGCGGGCGCGCCGCCGCCCGAACTTGATCGGCACGACGGCGGTGAAGCTGTTGGGCGTGGACGGGAACATCGTCCGCGTGCGCGGGCTGGACGCCATCGACGGCACGCCGGTGGTGGACATCAAGCCCTACGCGCCGATCTACGACGGGGTGATGAACCCGCTCGTTCCGGCGTGGTTCATGCAGTTGATGCAGGAGGGCGGTTAAACGTGCAGACCGTGACGATTTTGATCTTCGACGGCGTGGAGCTGCTGGACTTTGCGGGGCCATATGAGGTCTTTTCGGCCTGTGGCAAAGGCGAGGACGAGCGCTTGTATCAAGTACGGACGGCCTCGCCCGATGGGCGGCCCATTCGCGCCGCCAATGGGCTGGTGGTCGTGCCGGATGTGGCCTTTGCCGACGTCGGCCAGCCGGACGTGTTGATCGTGCCGGGCGGGAACGGCGTCTATCCGCTGAAGGATGACCCAACTTTACATCGGCTGATTCAGGCGCAGGCGGCCAGCGGGCGGCAGACGCTTTCCGTCTGCACGGGGGCGCTGCTGCTGGCAAAGGCTGGCGTGTTGGCAGGCAAACCCGCGACGACTTACCACACGCGGTTTGAGCGCCTGCTGGAGTATGACTCAACGATCGTCCCGCGGGTAGGCGCGCGTTGGGTGGACAACGGCACGGTGATTACCTCGGCGGGGGTGAGCGCAGGCATTGACGCCTCGCTATACTACATTGCGCGGCGGCACGGGCGCGCAGTGGCTGACGCGACCGCGCAGTACATCGAGTATGAGCATTGGGCGCGCGTCGCGTTCGACCTGCCTTGAGAGCCAGCGCCACGTTTGCGCATCCTCATTAATGGGGATATGCTTACGTTCGACACGTTTAGCTAAATTTGAGGATAGTGCCATGGAAAAGTGGGATTATCTCATGCTGAGCTTAGTCAAGTCCTACGGCGTCAACTATCGCGTGAATGGCGAAAAGGTGGCCGACTGGAAAGACCAGCCTCTGCATGATGTGTTTAACGTCATCGGCAAGCAGGGCTTCGAGTTCATCGCTTACGATGGAGAGAACTACATCTTCAAGCGCCCCACTGCTCCAATGGCGCGCCCGGTGCAGCCGCTGCGCCCGCCCACGCAATCTGACGCATGACCGCGTTTAACTTTCACTCGCGCCGCAGCGCCGTGATGGCGCGCCGCGGCATGGTGGCGACGAGCCATCCACTGGCGGCGCAAGCCGGCTTGCGCGCCCTGATGCAGGGGGGGACGGCAGCTGATGCGGCGGTGGCAGCGGCGGCAGTGCTGAACGTCGTTGAATCGGCCAGCACTGGGATTGGCGGGGACTGCTTCGCGCTGTACTACGACGCCAAGACAGGACAGGTGAGCGCGCTCAACGGCAGCGGGCGCGCCCCTGAGGCGTTAAGCGTGGACTGGCTGGCGGCGCAGGGCGTTCACGGCGCAATCCCTGACCGCAGCCCGCACGCCGTGACCGTTCCGGGGGCGGCGCGCGGCTGGGAGGATCTGCTCAAACGGCACGGGCGGATGACGCTGCGCGAGACGCTGGCTGACGCTATCCACTACGCGGAAGAGGGGTTCCCTGTGTCGCCAGTTTACGCGGCGGCGTGGCGGCAGCCGCGCGTGCAAGAACTGCTGGCAAACAGTCGCCACGCAGAGGAGTACCGCGTCGCACCGCGTGCGGGGCAGGTCGTGCGGCTGCCGGCGCTGGGGCGCACCTTCCGCGCGGTGGCCGAGGGCGGGGCCGATGCGTTTTATCACGGCTCAATTGCGGACGCGATCATCGCCACGCTGCAAGAGCTAGGCGGCGTGATGACCCACGCTGACCTGCAAGCGCACACCTCCACATGGGGCGAGCCGATCAGCCTAGACTATCGCGGCTACCAAGTCCTAGAGCATCCCCCCAACGGGCAGGGGTTGGCAGCGCTCATCGCGCTCAACATCCTGTCGGGCTATGCGTTGAGCGACTATGCCGAGGACAGCCCGGACAAGGCGCACCTGATGGTGGAGGCGATGCGCTGCGGCTTTGCCGAGGCACGCTACCATGTAGCCGATCCGGCGCACTACGCCGCGCCGATTGACTTCTTGCTCAGCGCGCGCTATGCCGAGCAGCGCCGCGCCCAAATTCAGCCGCGCGCAGCCATGCAGCCGCCTAACTACGGCGCGCCCGACCGCAGCAGCGACACGGTGTACTTGTGCGCGGTGGACGGCGAGGGGAACGCCTGCTCGTTCATCAACAGCCTCTATATGGGCTTTGGCAGCGGCATTGTGGCGCAGGGAACGGGCGTGTTCTTGCAGAATCGCGGCGCAAATTTTGTCCTTGACCCCGATCACCCTAACGCGCTGAAGGGCGGCAAGCGCCCCTACCACACGATCATTCCGGGCATGATCCTCCAAGACGGCGCATTCTACGCGACGTTTGGCGTGATGGGCGGGTTTATGCAGCCGCAGGGGCATATCCAAGTGGTGAACGCGCTGATTGACGACCAGCTCGATCCACAGCAGGCGCTGGATCGCCCGCGTTGGTGCTTGGAGGCTGGAACGCCCGACAGCGTGCTGGCGTTGGAAGAGGGTTTGCCCGTGCCGACGATGGCCGCGCTGGCCGCGTATGGCCACCGCGTGCGCCCTGTCAGTGGGTTAGATCGCGCGCTGTTCGGCTGTGGGCAGATCATCACGCGCGATGAGGCGGGTGTGCTCACAGGTGGCAGCGATCCACGTAAGGATGGACTGGCTGTCGGCTTCTGATACAGTAGCGGCTTTAGCAAATGTCCAACAAATGTTTATTCTTTTCTGATGAAAGTCTGCTATGCTTGCGGGCTGATCGGAAAAGTATGCAAGTACACGTTCGTAGATGAGGTTGCATATGCCACTGTACACCTATCGCCGTGAAGACGGCACCACGTTTGACTACCGCCAGAGCTTCAGCGATGCGCCCTTGACAGTCGACCCGCAAACGGGGCAGAAGGTGACACGCATTGTGCAGGCCGCTGGCGTGATCTTCAAAGGCTCGGGCTTCTATGTGAACGACAGCAAGGGCGCGCGCAACCCTGCCAGCCCCAACAACGGAGCCAAGAGCGAAGCCAAAACCGACGCCGAAAGCGCCAAGCCCGCAGCCGAGACGAGCACACCCGCTGCTACGGCTGCCGCTGACTAGCTGCGGCGCTTGGCATGAATTGATCTTATCCTCATGCCCGACATGCGCCTTAGAGCGTGTCGGGCGTTTTGTTTGTGCTGAGGGAACGACATGTCAACCCCCTACAAAGTCTTTCTGAGCGTGCCAGATACCCCCGCGGCTGAGGCCTATCTGGGGGCAGTGCGTACTGCGCTGTGGCGCATGGATCAGATGATGATTACGGCCATCAGCGCGCGTGACATCATCGCCAACGGCGAAGACCGCATCTTGTTGGCCAAACAGGCGATGGACACGACCGCGCTGTTTATCGGCGTGTACGGCGCAGAGTACGGGGCGCTGGCCCCCGACAGCGGCCTGTCCTACGCTGAGCAGGAGTATCGGCTGGCGTTCCAACGGGGGTTGATGTGCGCGATCTTCATGCATGAAGACTGCCGCACGCAGCCGGACGCGCGCATGCGGCACTTCCGCGAGCTGCTGGAGACGCGCCACGTCATCAACTACTTCAAGACGCTGGATGAGCTGCAAGCCCAAGTCATCCTCGCGGTGGACACGCACCTGCGCACCAGCCGTCAGATGCGCCTGCTGCCGCCCGCTGCGCAGGGCTTCAGCGGTGGTGATGGCGAAGCGCCACCGCTGGTGATGCCCGCACCGGATCAGCCGCTGCGCGCATTTCGCGGCGCGGGCGCTGCTGAGGCGCTCCCAGCCAACTTTGAAACGCTGATCGAGGAAGGGCTGCGCTTTGCCGCCGATGACATCGAGCTGATCGTGCGGCGCGCGCTGCAAGTGTGGGACGCACAAAAGCAGCTCCCATCGCAGGACGCGGCCAGCGGCATCATGCGCGTGACGCCCATCTTCGGCTTGCCAGCGCAGCAGTCGCAGTTCCGATCCGACATTTTTATGGTGATGCCGTTCCGTGAGCCGTATAATGCCGTTTATCAGACGGTGATTCGTCCGGTCGCTGCGAGCTTGAACCTGTCGATCCGACGCGGCGATGAGTTCGCCAGCGTGCGTGGGGTGGTGATGAAAGAGGTCTGGGCGGCGATCAACGGCTGCCGCCTCATCATCGCGGACATCAGCGAGGTCAACGCCAACGTGTTCTACGAATTGGGCATCGCGCACACAGTCGGCAAAGCGGTCATCTTGCTCACTCAAGCGCAGTCACCGGAGGAAGTGCCGTTTGATGTGCGTCACCTGCGCTACATCAGCTATCGCAACACGATCGAAGGCGGCGAAAAGCTGGCGCAGGACTTGCGACAAGCGATTATCTGGGTGCTTAACGATTTGAAGGAGACTGCCCCCGAATGACCCCTCAATTTCATCACGAACGCTACGTGACGATCATCAAGCTGCACTCGCAGACGCTCATCACGCTGGGCAAGATGCTCACCCAAGAGGAGGCCAGCACATGGCGCGACGGCGGCACAGGCTGGACGGTGCTAGAAGTGCTGGGGCATCTGCTGGAATACGATGCGATCTTTCAATCGCGTGTGCGGGCGATGTTGGAGCAGAGTAACCCGACGTTCCAAGCTTATGATCACGAGAAGCTGGCCGCTGAACACGCCTACAACGCGCAGCCGCTGCACGACGTGCTGGCCAAGCTGAGCGTCTCACGCGCGGAGATGGTGGCGTTTTTTGAGAGCTTAAGCGATGAGCAGTTGGCGCGCACCGGCGTTCACCCCGAATATGGCGCGTATACTGTCATGCGCTCCGTCGCACAGGTGGCCGCGCACGACGCCAACCACATCGAACAGATCACACGGATTATGCTGGAGAAGAAAACAGCTTAGCGGAGGCGACAGATGAGACGCGCAATCGGGGCGGGCTTGCTCTTGGGTGGTTTTTGGGCGCTGTGGCGCATGAACGAACGCGAGAAGAACGCGGTCAGCCTGCGGAACAAAGTAGTGCTCATCACCGGGGCGGGGGGCGGCATTGGCCGCGAGACCGCCCACGCTTTTGGCCGTGAACAAGCGCACTTGCTGCTAATTGACCTTGACGCCGAGGCGCTCGCCGCGACACAAGCGGAAGTCCAGCAGTATGGTGAACGGGTCTACACGCTGTCGATTGACCTCACGGAAGAGAACGCCCCGTCTGAGATTGTCGCCTACGCGATGGAGCAGTTCGGGCGGATCGACGTGCTGGTGAACAACGCGGGGCTGCTGGTGAGCGGCGACTTCCTCAAGCATCGAGAGGCTGACTACCGCCAGATGTTCGAGGTGAACGTGCTTGCGCTTGTCCGCTTGACGCAGGTCGTCGCGCGCGTGATGCAGGCGCAACACAGCGGCCACATCGTGAACATCGCCAGCATGGCCGCCATGCTGCCGAGCATCGGCTTCAGCGTCTACGGGGCGAGCAAGGGGGCGGTGCGCACGTTCAGCTCAGCGCTGCGGCGCGAACTGCGACCAGATGGCATCATGGTGTCTTATGTTAGCCCGGGGTTCGTTGATACGCAGATGGTGGGGCACATGACGCGCGAGCAGATGCGGCAGGCAGGGATGATTGACCCCGTGCTGCGCTTGAACCTGATCGCGCCGCATGAAGTGGCCGACGCCGTGGTGCGCACGGTGATCTACCGTGACGCCGAGGTGATCGTGGGCGATCTAGGGTATCATCTGTTTGCGCTGCTTGAGCGGCTGTTGCCGCCGCTGGTGGATGTCCTGTTCGAGCGCTTGATCGACCGTGACCGCCTGATCGAGACGGCGCAGCGCCCGCTCTAGGGCTTGTTCTTGACCTGTTCGCGCAGTTCGCTGCCCTGAAAGTACAGCGCGACGGCCATCGTCGCAGCGGCGAACGCGCCGCCCACCACCAACCCCACGAGCAGGGCGTGCGGGAAGACGTTGCCGTTGGCCAGCGCGAACAGCATCATGAAGATGATACACCCCGCAGCGCAGCCCGCGCCGATTAGTGCAGGGCGGGCCAGTTTGCGCCGCAGCGCGATGTAGCTAGCGAAGATCGTCGCCGTGAACAGCACGAAGAAGAAAAGCGCTCCAATGGTCATAGATCCCCCTTGAGTGGCCGCAAGATGGCGCGAACAGGTGATGCACACGCCCCGCTGAGCTTGAGCGGCAGCGCGATCAATTCATAGTCGCCCACGGGAACCCCGCGCAAGCAGAGGCTCTCCAAATTGTAGAGGCCGTGGCGCGCGAGCGCGTGGTGCGCGTCGAGCGTTTGGCTGGTGTAGGGGTCAACGCTGATGGCGTCTGTGCCGATCAACACGTAGCCCAACGCCGCGAGGTGGTCGATCAGCGCGACGCTCAGCGCCGGGAAATCAGTCGTGAGCGCGTCGTCTGGCGTGTCGCTGACGAAGGTGCGAATGAGCAGGCGTTGGCCGCCGTGCAGGTCAACGTGCGTGAGGTCATCTGGAGTGAGGCTGCCGCTGCGCGGCTGCACCTCCACGACGCGCGCGGGGCCGATGAACGGCTCTAATGGCAGCGCGGCGGCGTCTGCGCCGTTCGCCTGATAGTGGAAGCGCGCGTCGGCGTGGGTAGCGCTGTGCGCGCTGAGCGTGAGCGTCGTGAGGTTGACGCTGCTGCCGCGGCGCATCTCCGCAATCAGGCGGGTCGTGTACGGCGTGTCGCCCTCCCAAACGGCGCTGGAAGGGGCAATCGTGCGTGTGATGTCATAAATCGTCGGCATGACTGCATGATAGCACCGATCTTGCCTTCACGCTGTGCAAAGTTTGTCAATTTTTACAAATGATTCGCTAGACATTTGCCCGCGCTTGCGCTACAGTGACCGTCGAATATTGGTATTTTGTAAGGAAGACATTCATGCAACTTCAAAAGCAGATGCGGCGGCTAGCAGGTGTGATGCTGGCCTTGGTGGTGGCTTTGCCTGTCTTCGCGCAGGCGCAAGTGCCCGCCACGGTGACGATTCCGGGCAACCTGAACCCAGTCATGGGCTGCCCCGGCGAATGGCAGCCCGGGTGCACGGATGCTATGCTGGAATATGACCCTGCGACGGATGTTTGGTCGCGGACGTTCTTCATCCCTGCCGGCACGTATGAGTACAAGGTGGCGATTGACGGCTCATGGGGCGAGAACTACGGCGGGCGCGCCGATCGTGACGGCCCGAACATCGTCCTCAACGTCCCGACTGACAGCGACATCACCTTCTTCTACGATCACAAGACGAAGTGGGTCGCGGATGACTTGCGCGTGTTGATTGTCACCGCGCCGGGCAGCTACCAGACCTTCCTCGGCTGCCCGGCGAACGACGATCCCGCGTGCATGGCCACGTGGCTGCAAGACCCGGACGGGGACGGCGTGTTCACTTTTAGCACGACGCGCATCCCGGCGGGCGAGTACACGGCGCGTTTTGCCATCGGGCGCAGCGCCGAGCGCATGGGCGAGGAGATCACTTTCACGGTAGAAGAGGACAATCAGAACGTGTCGTTTACCTATGACGCCAGCCTCGACGCGATGGTAGTCGTCGCGGGCGGCTCGGCCATCACCAGCGCCAACCTGCGCCAGCTCACGGCTTATTGGGTGGATCGTTCAACGCTGCTGTGGGGCGTAGAGGTTGACCCGAACGCGGAATATCGCCTGCTTTACAGCGCCACGGGAGACATGGTGGTGTCGTTGTTCGGGCTGCAAGGCACGTTTGAATCGCTCACGCTGACGCCCACTGAGGAGATCCCTGCGGCGGCGCTCGCCAAGTTTCCGCATCTGGCCGGTCTGACGCCGTTCGTGATCGACGAGGCCGATCTTGCCCGCGTGCCGAACGCGCTGCGCGGCCAGATTGCCATTGCAGCCTATCGTGGTGAGGATGTTGTGAACATCGCTGGGCTGCAAATTCCGGGCGTGCTGGACGACCTCTACACGACGGATGCGCCGTTGGGCGTGCACTGGGACGGGGACGGCGTGCCGAGCATCTCGGTGTGGGCCCCCACCGCCCAGAACGTGGAGTTCATGCTCTACGCGGACAACGTGCCGCGCACCCAGCCAGAAATCCTGCCGATGACGCGCGACGATGACACCGGCGTTTGGCGCATCACCGGCGACCCAAGCTGGAAGAACCGCTACTACAAGTTCCGTGTGACGGTGTTCGCGCCCAGCGTCGGCCAGATCGTCGTGAACGAGGTGACCGACCCTTACTCGCTGAACTTGTCGATCAACAGCTTGCGCTCGCAGATCATCGACCTGAACGACCCAGCGCTGAAGCCCGCTGGCTGGGATGAACTGGTCAAACCGCCGCTGGCCAACTTTGAGGACATCACGATCTACGAGCTGCACGTGCGCGACTTCAACGCCTTTGACGCCAGCACGCCGGTCGAGCTGCGCGGGACGTATCTGGCCTTTACGCTGACCGACAGCGTGCCCGTGCAGCATCTGGCGGGGCTGGCGGCGGCCGGCCTGACACACGTCCACCTGCTGCCGACCTTCGACATCGCCACGATCAACGAGAACCGCGCGCGCTGGTTTGAGCCAGACTACGAGCTGATGGCCACCTTCCCGCCAGACAGCCCGCAGCAGCAGGAACTCATCAACCCGATTCGGGATCGGGACGGCTTCAACTGGGGCTACGATCCGTACCACTTCATGGCCCCCGAGGGCAGCTACAGCACCGACCCGAACAGCACCGCCCGCGTGCTGGAGTATCGTCAGATGGTGCAGGCGCTCAATCAGATGGGGCTGCGCGTCGTTCAAGATGTGGTCTTTAACCACACCAACGCCAGCGGCCAGAACGACCGCAGCGTGCTCGATCAGATCGTCCCCGGCTACTACCACCGCTTGAGCGCCACGGGCACAGTCGAGCGCTCCACGTGCTGCGACAACACCGCCACCGAGCACAACATGATGCGCCGCCTGATGATCGACACGGTCATCTTGATGGCCACGCAGTACAAGATCGACGGCTTCCGCTTCGACTTGATGGGGCATCACATGCTGGAGGACATGATCGCCGTGCAGGAGGCGGTCGCGGCGCTGACGATGGAAGAGCACGGCGTGGACGGCAGCACGATCTACCTCTACGGTGAGGGCTGGAACTTCGGCGAGGTGGCCAACAACGCGCGCGGCGTCAACGCGACACAGATCAACGCGGCGGGCACGGGCATCGGCACGTTCAACGATCGCCTGCGCGACGCCGTGCGCGGCGGCAGCCCATTCGGCGACCGTGAAAAGCAGGGGCTGGCTAACGGCATCGTCAGCAACCCCAACGGCTTGAGCGCCGACAACGAGCGCGTTGAAATCGCCCTGCTGTTTGCCGACCGCGTTCGGGTGGGGCTGGCGGGCAACCTGCGCGACTTCACGTTCATCGACCGCAACGGCGACCTTGCGACTGGCGCAGACGTGGACTACAACGGTTCGCCAGTCGGCTACACGCTCGACCCGCAGGAGAACGTCATCTATGTTGATAAGCACGACAATGAGACGCTCTACGACAACAACATGTACAAAGCCCCTGCTGATACGCCGATGGAAGACCGCGTGCGGATGCAGCTCCTCGGCAACGCCTTCGTCATGTACAGTCAGGGCGTCCCGTTCTTCCAAGCGGGGACGGAACTGCTGCGTTCCAAGAGCATGGATCGCAACAGCTACAACAGCGGCGATTGGTTCAACCGCCTCGACTTCACGATGCAGACGAACAACTTCGGCGTTGGGCTGCCCCCCGCAGGCGACAACAGCGGCGAGTGGAACCGCATGCGCCCCTTCTTGGCCGACCCGGCCAACGTGCCTGCCCCTGAGCACATTATGGACAGCTACAGCCGCTGGGTGGACATGCTGCGTGTGCGCTACAGCAGCCCGCTCTTCCGCTTGACGACGGCGGAAGAAGTCCAGAACCGCTTGAGCTTCCTCAACGTGGGGCCAGATCAGCAAGTGGGCGTGATCGTCATGGTGCTAGACGACACTGCAGGCGACCTTGACGAGGCCTTCGCGCAGGTCGTGGTCATCTTCAACACGACGAACGAGACGATCACGTTTAGTGATGATGCGCTGACCGGCCCGTATGAGCTGCACCCGATCTTGGCGACGGGCGCGGACGACACAATGCGCGATGCGAGCTACAGCGACGGCATGTTCAGCGTGCCGTATCTGACGGCGGCGGTGTTCGTGCTGCCGCGTTAACGGCGTCCACGTGGGATCCTGCCGACGAGTCGCACCCCTGCGCCTTCGACGTCAGCAGGATCCCGCACGCGCTGGTTAGACAGCTCCGCCAACGCCGCTAACAGAACCCCCACGATCAGCGCCAGCCCCACGCGGATGAACGGCTCAAAGCGGTTGACGAGCGGGGGCGGCGCAGCCACAACCACCGGCGCATCGATGATCGTCACGGTGGCTGGCTCTGGGCCGAGGTGCGGGAAGTAGGCTTGGTTGCGCGTCTGTAAGACTGTGATGGCCGCGTTGGCGATGCGCTCTAGCGCGGCAGCGTCAGGGTGGCTCATCTGCACTTGGCCGATGCTGCGGGCGTTGTCGCTGGCGATGCCGAGCGGCGCAAGGTCAACGTCGGGCAGCAGAGCCTGTATCTCAGCGCGGAAGCTGCTGCCCCGCACCCACTCAGTGAAAGCGTTGACAGTGTATTCACTGGCAATCCACACGTCCTGAAAATCCCCATCGCGTGGGCTGACGTTGGCGCTGGTCATGGCGGCGGTGTATTTGAACTGCGCAGCGTAGCCGCCGCTGACGGGGCGGCTCAGCAGCGTGGGCAGGGTGAGCGCGGCGGCCACCGCTGGCGGAATCAACATCAGCCACCACCACCGCTGTACAAAGCGCCAAATAGGTTGTAGTTCGTTCATGGGGTTCCCCTTGCTGCTTGGTGCGCCTCGTAGGCATTTTCAATATAGCGGCTGAGCGCTTGTTTGAACAGCGGGGCGTCAAAGGTCAAGGCGTGGGCGCGGATCACGTCCGGGTTATAGGCAGCTGCGTCGAAGCTGGCCATGACGGCGGCGAGGCTCTCCACGGTCTGCTCGTTGAAGAACGCGCCGGTGACGCCCTCGCGCACGGTGTCGAGCGCGCCGCCCGCGCGGTAGGCGATCACAGGGCGGCCCGCGGCCTGCGCTTGCACGGGTGTGATGCCAAAGTCCTCAAACCCCGGGAAGATGAGCGCCTTGCAGCGCGCCATCAGGTCGGGCAGGTCGTCATCGGGCACGTAGCCCAAAAACTCGACGGTGGGGCCGGCCATCGCGCGCAGGCGGTCGAGGTCGCGCCCGCGCCCGCCCACTTTGAGCGGCAGCCCCAAGCGCGTCGCGGCTTGCACCGCGAGGTCGATGCGCTTGTAAGGGATCAAGCGCGACACGACGAGGAAGTAATCCCCCACCTCGTGCGCAGGGACGGGGACGAAACGCGCGCAGTCCACCGGCGGGTAGATGATCGTCGAGTCGCGGTCGTAGAACTGACGGATGCGCTGTTGAATGTCGGTGCTGATGGCGATGAAGTGCGTCACGCGCTGGGCGGCGGCGTAATCCCACCGACGCAGCAGCGCGATGAGCGGCTGAAGGGCAGTTTGCGCCGCCCTACTGAGGCCTTCGCGCGCGACGTAGTGTTCTAGCTGCCACACGTAGCGCGTCGGCGCGAGGCAGTAACAGATGTGCAGCGCGTCGCCCGTGCGCACGCCGTGGCAAAAGCCGCTCTTGTTGCTCAGCACCACGTCATACGCTGAGAGGTCAAGGCTGCTCCACGCCAGCGGATAGATTGGCAGGTAAGGCTGGTGATGCTGCCGAATGCGCGGCAGGCGATCTGACCACAGCGGGCGGATGTCCCATTGGCGGTAGACAGCAGGCATCACGTCTGGCGCATAGAGGCTGGTGAAGATCGGGCTGTCAGGGAACATCGCCACGAGTTCGGCCAGCACGTCCTCCGCGCCGCCGATCTGGTTGAGCCAATCGTGGACGAGTGCCAGCTTCATAGGCGCTGCGCCTGCCTCACTGGGCGCACGTTGAGCCGATGCACACCCGGCACAATCCCATACGCCTGTATCGCGGCGCTGTGCTGGGGTGTGCCGTAGCCTTTGTTGTGGTCAAAGCCGTAGGCTGGGTGCTGGGCGTGCAGCTCGGTCATGTATTGGTCGCGCCACGTCTTGGCGAGGATGCTCGCGCAGGCGATGCTCAACGAGAGTTGATCACCGTGGGTAATCGACCAGTGAGGGATCGCCTGCTCGGGCCATCGGGTGTGGTCGATCAACAGGAAGTCGGGTTGCACGCGGCACGCATCCAGCGCGCGTTGATAAGCCAAGCGCAGCGCTGCCGCCAAGCCCAGCGCGGTGATGTCGTCTACGCTGACGACGCCTACGCCGTAGGCGAGCGCGACGTGTTTGATGACCTCGGCGACGCGCAGACGCTGACGATGGGTCATCTGCTTGCTGTCGCGCGCGCCTTTAAGCTGTTCGGGCAGGGTTGCCGCGTCGGGCAGGATGACCGCCGCCGCCGCGAGCGGCCCCGCCCACGGCCCGCGCCCAGACTCGTCCAGCCCGGCCACGCGCTGATAGCCCTGCGCGTGCGCCTGCGCCTCATAGGTGAGCGGGGCGGTGTTATCTCGACGCGGCGTTTTGGTCATACAGCCCTTTGCGCCAATTTTGGCGAATTTCCCAAATTTCAATTAGGATCTTGAGCGAGTCTTGAAACAGACGCATGCGCGAATCGGGGTCGAAGTACCACGTAATCGGCACGTCCACGATGCGATAGCCGCGCCGCTGTGCCACGTAGATCAGCTCCACGTCAAAGCCGATGCCGCTCATCTGCTGCACGCGGAACAAGTCCTCGGCGGCCTCGCGCTTGAACATCTTAAAGCCGCACTGGGTGTCCTCAAAATCGGGGACGGCGGCCACTTTGACGATGAAGTTGAGCACGCGCCCCATGATGTGGCGGTACTCTGGCTCGCCGATGCGGCGCGCGCCCGCGCCCTCACGGCTGCCGATCAGCACATCGTAGCCCTCGCGCACTGGCGGCAGGAACTTGGCGATCTCCTCGATGGGCATCGATAAGTCCGTGTCGCAGATGAAGCGATAGTCCCCGTGGGCGGCGAGCATCCCCGCTTTGACGGCGAGGCCTTTGCCGCGCGTCTCCACTTCGATCAAGCGCACGTAGGGGTGATCTTGGGCGAACTCGCGCACGACCTCGCTGGTGCGGTCTTTGCTGCCGTTCTCGACGACGATCACCTCATAGGTGTAGTTTTGCGTCTTCAGGTAAGCGTCGATCTTCGCCAAGCTGGGGGGGAGTCGTTTCTCCTCGTTGTGCGCTGGGATGATGATCGACAGGAAAGGGTGCTGTGTGGTCAAAGGACAACTCCGCCCGAGTGTGAGAACATAGGCTCTGCTCAACAAGTTGGAGTCAGCATCGACTCAAGATAGTCAATCGACACCGTGCGCTGCGCTTGGACAGCGCGCCGCTTGGCGAACATGCGGGGCAGAGTAAGCAAACCGACTAGCATCCCCCGCAGGCGCGCCCGTGCGGCTGCCCCGCGCCACGCTCGCAGCGCCTCCCACGCAAACTGCACTTGGCGCTGCACGATGCAGCGGCGATGTTTGCGCCATAGTTCGTTTGGTAAATTCTTTGCCAGCAAATAAAGCGCGTTGCGCCCGTCGTAAAAGCTGGCCGTCACGCCGCCGCCTGTTGCAGACAGGTGATGATAAACGACGGCATGGGGGGTGTAAAGTGTGCGCCAGCCCGTAAGCTGCGCGCGCCACGCCAGATCAACATCCTCCAATGAGAAGAAAAAATCGTCGTCCAGCAGCCCGATTTGGTCGAGCATCGCGCGGCGATAGGCTGAAGATCCCCCGCAGGCGCTGAATACGAACGCTTCTTCATCGTACTGGCCGGTGTCCTTCTCCCAAACGCCGCGGTTGTAGGCTGTGCCATCCGTGCGGAAGCCGTCACCGGCGGTGTGGAACGTGTCGCGCTGGTCGAACAGCAGCATCTTGCTGGCGACGATGCCCACCTCAGGGTGACGGTGGAAGGCGTCTACGATGGCTGCCGCCCACTGTGGGGTGACCTCGGTGTCGTTGTTCAGCAGGCTGATGAACTCGCCTTGTGCGCGCGCCATGCCTGCGTTGCATGCGCCGGTGAAGCCGCGGTTGCTCGGCAGCGCGATGAGCGTCACGTCTGGGTATTCAGCGCGCAGCAGCGCTTGTGAGCCGTCGCTGGAGGCGTTGTCTACTACGATGACCTCCAGCGCGGGGTGCGTTTGGCGGCGGAGCGCGTCGAGGCAGGTGCGCAGGAAGCGCTCGCCGTTCCAATTCGGGATCACGACGGAGAGTAGCGGCTCAGGCATGTTGTTCAGCTTCTCGTTGAATGAAAGCGCGCAGCGCCTCTTGCCATGGGCGAAGCGTAACCCCCAGCGCAGCCGCTGCGACGTTCGCCAACGCCGCATGAGGGGGCGGCGTGCTGGGGCGCAGCCACTCCTTCAGCGTGATCGGCTCAAGCGGGACGTTGATGCCTGCTGCTTCTAGGACTGCTTGCGCGAAGGTGAAGCGGCTGGCCGCGCCGCTGTTGGTCAGGTGGTAGGTTCCCCAGCAGCGTGTGCCGATCAACTGGACGATGGCATCCGCGAGGTCGTCGGCATAGGTGGGGTTGCTGACCTCATCGCGCACCACACGCAGGGGCTGGCCTGCGCGGGCGGCGTTCAGGATGGTCTGGACGAAGTTCCGCCCGCCGTGGGCGAACAGCCACGCGGTGCGCACAATCATGTGTTGCGGGTTGTGGCGGATGAGCGCCTGCTCACCGACCCATTTGCTGTAGCCGTAGGGGTTGGCAGGGCGAGTGGGGTCATACTCGCGGTAGGGCTGCGCGCTGGTTCCGTCGAACACTTCATTGCTGCTGACGTAGAGCATCGGAACGCCGCGCGCGCCGCTGGCGGCTGCAAGGTACTGTGTGCCCAATCCGTTCACGTGGAGCGCGCGCTGCGGGTCACGCGCGCAGCCGTCGACGTCTGTCCATGCGGCAGTGTGAACAATGAAGTCTGGTTCGAAGTGCTCAACAGCACGGTGCACCTCGCCCCAGCGTGTCAGCTCGACGTGTACGCCGGGCGCTTCCTCGCCAACGAGGGGGATCACGCGATATGTCCCGGCTAGGCGGTCGCACAGGGCGCTGCCCAGCCGACCGTTGGCCCCAGTGATGAGAATCTTCATGCGTCGCTCGTCTCTCGATAGTAATTGAAGGCGGCTTCAGCTTCCGCGCGCCAGCAGTCGTCTAGGTCACCTGAACACGGCATCATGCGGAAGTAACCCGCGCCCGGCCTGCCAGTCGCTTTGGCTACGACCAGCGCGCAAAGTTGAACGCCCGTCTCGCGTTCTTCCTGATGACACGCCTCGCGCAGCATCGCTGTGAACACATACGCGCCCGGGTGTGCTCGCACGCTTAGCATCGCCTGTGTCACCTCCCCGTAGGTCAGATAGCGGCGCTCGCGGGCTGCTTGCTGCAAAATGGCGCGGATTTCCGCCACGGCCTCATCCCATTTTTCGACTGCTAGGCCATATTTTAGCGTCATTGTAGGCCTCTTGTCAGCGCAGCGTAAGCGTTAAACGGTCGTCGTCGAGGTAAATTTCCTGCACGGTGTAGGCTGTGCCGTCGACGCTGGCGCTGAGCGTGCCGATTAAGCCGTTGACCACTTCCTCGGCTTCCGCGATGAGCGCGTTGTAGGGCGCAGGCGGGTTGACCAGCAGCATCCCGTTCACGTCTACGCCAACGACGCCCAAACGCCGCCCGACCTGCTGGAACACGACCCCGACGGGCTGCCACGTGTTCAAGCCGGGGACGAGCACCTCCCCGAACACGATCAGGCCATTCGGGCGCAAATCGAAGCGTACGCCGCGCACCTGCCCGTTGCCCTCTGCGCACAGGGTGCTGTACTGCTGGCACAGCGCCAGCAGGCCGGCCTCGTTCGTTTGCGCTTGCAGCACGGTTTGCGCGGTTTGCGGGTCAAGCCCTACTGCTGCTTGGATCCGCGCGCCATCGAGCGTCAGGGCCTGCTGGCCGACCTGTGGGATGTCCACGATGATCTGGCTGACGGGGGCAGGCTGCGCCAGCGCTGGCGCAGCCCGCGCGGTTTGATCGGCAAACACCGCTTCCGTCTGTCCGGCGCTGCGAAAGCCCAACACTTGCAGCGCGAAGCTCTGCGGGTTCGGCAGCACCAAGAGCGCCACGACGATCACCGCGGCGCACACTCCCAACAGGCCTGCGCCGCACCCCACGTAGAGCAGGGGCGTGAAGAGGCTGCGACGGCGGCCATAGTCATAACGCGGTAGGTGCATGGTTCTCATCCTTGTCAAACTGCAATACACTAAACGCAGAACGGCGCTGATGTGAAGGGGAAAGTTATGCGCGTGTGGGGGCTGCGGCTGTGGTGGATCGTCGTCTTGGGGGCTGTGTGGCCCGTCGCCGCGCTGAGCGACCCAGCAGGAATCGGTGACCCGTATTTCCCATTGATGGGCAACAGCGGCTACGACGTGCTGCACTACGACATCGAGCTAGATGTGGCGCTGGCGCAGCAGACGGTGCGCGCGGTTGTGACGATTGACCTGCAAGCGCTGGCCACGCTGGAGCAGTTCCACCTAGACTTCAGTGGCCCAGAGATCAGCGCGCTGGAGGTGAACGGCGCGCCTGCGGCCTTCGAACGGCGCGCGGGTGAACTGGTCGTGACGCCCGTTCGTCCCATCCTCAGCACTGAGCAGGCGCAAGTTCGCGTGCGTTACGCAGGGCGCTTTCAAGCAGACCAGCGCGATGGCTTCGGCGCGGGCTGGCAGCACTACCCGACGGGCGTGTTTGTGGCCAGCCAGCCGGACGGCGCGGCGACGTGGTTCCCTTCAAACGATCACCCACTGGACAAAGCCACCTTCACGTTCACAATTCGCGTGCCAGCGGGCAACCTTGCGGCGGCCAACGGCGTGCTGATCGACACGCGCTATGAACCAACCGCGGCAACTTACGTCTGGCACATGGCGCAGCCGATGGCGACTTACCTCGCCACGGTGAACATCACTGATTTTGTGGTGGTGGAGAGCCAATCTGTAGGTGGCGTGCCGATTCGCAACTACTTCCCGACAGAATCAGCGCCACGCCTTGAAGAGATCTTTGAGGTTCAGGCAGCGATGCTGGACTTCTACGAGTCGCTGATTGGGCCGTACCCGTTCGACGTGTACGGGGCGGTGGTGGCGCGGGCTAACTTTCCATTTGCGCTTGAGACGCAAACGCTCTCCCTCTTCCCGCGCGACATCGCACGGATACCCCGCCCGACAGTCAACGACATCATCGCCCATGAGATGGTGCATCAATGGTTTGGCAACAGCGTCAGCGTGCAGCATTGGCGCGACATCTGGCTGAACGAAGGCTTTGCTACTTACTTTGCGGCGTTGTGGGTGGAGCACACCGACGGGCCAGCGGCGTTTCAGCGCTTGATGGAAAATTACTATGCAATGATCTCTCAACCCGGCGACCAGCAGCGTGAGGTGCGCATTGGCGACCCGGGGGCGCAGCAGCTCTTCCACGGGCTGGTCTATGTTCGCGGGGCGTGGACGCTGCACGCGCTGCGCCAACTGTTGGGCGATGAAGTGTTCTTCCGCGCGATTCGTGAGTACTATCAGCGCTACGCCTACGGCAACGCCAGCATTGCCGATTTCATCGCCAGCGTTGAGGCAACCAGCGGGCTTGATCTAGGCGCGTTCTTTCGTCAGTGGTTGTATGAGCCGCGCACGCCGACGGTGCGCTTTTCAAGTTAGAACTCAAACGCGCTAGAACTCAAACACGTCGAAGTCTTTGCACAGCGCGATCGGCCCGTTGAAGGTGCGGCTGGCTTCTTGGACGAGTGGGGCTGGGTCAACGTTCCACACCTGATAGTGAATCAGCCAGAGCTGTTTTGCGCCGCCCTCGGTGGCGATTTGGCCGGCTTGCTGGGCAGTGCTGTGGCCGGGTGGGGGGCCGGCTGCCTCGTGCAGCAGCACGTCTACGCCTTTGGCAATGCGCCGCACGCCGTCGCAGGGTTCTGTGTCGCAGCTGTAGCCGAGGGTGGTTTGGCTGTGTTTGTCATAGATGCGCAGGCCGATCGTCGGGATGAAGTGCGTCACGGGGAAGGCCGTGATAAGGAAGTCCTTGTTTTCCAGCACGGGCGCGTTGTCGCGCTCGCTCACGCGGTGGAACGACACGGGGAAGAAGTTCGGCCACTCGGCCCAACCGTAGGCTTCCATCATGTTCTCAACGCGGTGGATGCAGTGGTGGATGCCGTAGATGCGCAGCGGCGCGCGCCGCCCTAGCAGCCACATGTGCATCATCATGTTGGGGATGCCGCCGACGTGATCGCTGTGGAAGTGGGTGAGGATGATGTCCTGTAAGTTCTCGTCGTCGATGCCGAGGTTTTTAATCTTGCCGAGCGGGTTGCTGCCGGCATCGACAAGGATCGGCGTGTCTTTCTGGCTTTCTAGCAGAAAATGAGTGTAGTCGTGGGTGGCATCGTTGACTGCTGCTGCCGAACCTAAAATGGTGACTCTAGCCATTGAATCGTCAGGCTTTCACGGGATTGAGCGCGGAATACACATATCTACTAAATTATAGCGCGTTTTCTTAACCGTGTTTAACTCAGCAGGTTGAGCAGCAGCCACGGAGTGAGCGTCACCTCTAACAGAGCCGCCACAAACAAGCCCGGGATGACGACGCCGAGGCTCACTTTCACCATGTCGCCGAACGCGACGATCCATGCATGGCCGAGCGTGTGCGAGCGCGGCGGGCGTGTGACGACCGCGCCGAGCCGAAACAGGGCTGCCGTGGCGAGGATCGCAACGGGGATCTTCACGATGTTGTGCGGCACAAACGCCGTCAGGAACAGCTCTGTTCCATAGCCTGCGAGCAAAAACTGCATTAGCACATAGCCTGCGATCACGTAGGTAAAAGGCATCACGATGAACGCTGCCACGCCGAAGCTAAAGGTTGAGAGAATCACCCCCAACGCCAGCACGCGCAGGCTGTCGGTAAAGACCGAGGTAAAGTAGGCGCGCTGGATGTTGGAGCCGAGGTAGCTGCCGAATAGATTGTTAATGACCGAGTTGTCTTGTCGTAAGTTGGTGAGGGCGGCCTCAAACAGCGTGGCGCTTGGCAGAGGCAGGCGCAGCTCGGGCAGCGTCCCGACGAACATACCCACCCCAAACGCCGCGGCGAACACGGCCGCGCTCAAGAAGAGCGGAACGCGCAGGCGCGACAGCGACAAGCCGATGCCGCGCCGATACCAGTCGAGCAGGTTACGCGGCGGCGTGCCCGCTTCATCGGTTGCGAGGATGTAGCGCCCCATCTTGCGCAGTGTCCCGCTGAGGCTGATCTGGTCGATCATCCGCCCCAACAGTTCCTCACGGTTGAAGATGGCGTTGCCCATGCGCAGCAGCAGCAGCACGACCAGCATCATGCCGGCGGCAATGGCCCACAACGCCCCAATCCCGTTCGGTGAGTTGGCATCGGGCGCGAGGAACATGATGACGCTCTCGCCGTTGATGATCAGCGCCATGGGGATGATGATAAAACTGGCCAGCAGGTTGGCGGCGCGCGTGCTGGTCGTCTGGCTGCTGACGACGACCGCGCCGGTGACCATCACCAGCGCTTGCACGATCGTCAGGATGAAGATCTGCACGATGAGCATCGCAGGCGGACGCCATGCCAGCTCGCCGCCTAACAGCGTGAGCAGGTAGACGACCATCCCGCCGAAGCTGGCCAGTAGCGGCGGAATCATGGCGGCCAGCGTCTTGCCGATGTACAGCTCGGTGTTAGAGAGGGGGGTGCTGAGCAGCGGCTCAAGGCTGCGGCGCTCTTTCTCGCCGACGAATGTCTCAAGCGCGATAACGAGCGAAATCGAGATGGGGAAGAAGCCAACGATCATGAGCAGGAAGGGGATGGTGCGCTCGCCGATGATCTGCGCGCCGAAGCCTTCTAAGAAGTTTGAGAAGCTGGCCGCCACGTTCTGCGCGAGGAACGGAAAGAAGAACGTGAGGATGATGATGGGAACGATGATGCGCCAATCGCGGAAGCTGTCGCGCACCTCGCGGCGGGTGATGATGAGCGCGTTGGCGAGGGTGCGCTGTAAGCTGGGGCGGGCAGGCTCAGGGTTGGTGATGGCGGTCATGGGTTTCGTCTTCCTTCACCACTTGCAGGTAGATGTCCTCAAGCGATTGTTTCTTCTGTGACAAGGTGACGACGCGCAGCCCCAATCCCACGGCGCGCGCCAGCACGTCCGGGTTTGTCTGGCGCGGCGAGGGGGTGCGGAAGTACAGCGCGTCTTCGGTTTGATCAACAACGGTGATCAGGTCGGCGAAGTCTTTCGCCGCCCCGTTGAGTGTGCCGTCCACGCGCATTTCAACGATTGTTTCCCCACCGAACTGCTGGGCTAACTCGTCAAACGTGCCGAGCGCGATGATGCGCCCATGCCGAATGATGGCGATCTGGTTGGCGAGCTGCTGGGCTTCTGCTAGGTTGTGGGTGGTGATGAGGAACGTGCGTTCGTCGCGCTGCAATTCTATAATCGCGTCGCGGACTTGCTTGGCGCTGAGCGGATCCATGGCCGAGGTTGGTTCATCCAGCAGCAGCACGGGCGGGTTGTGCAAAAGAGCGCGCACCAGTGCCAGCTTCTGCTTCATGCCCTTGCTGTAGTCGCCGACGCGCCGATGCATGGCGTCCTCTAGGCCGAAGCGTTTCATCAGGTTCGTGGCGCGCTCACGGCGCGTTTGTTTGGGGACGCGGTAGACCTCGCCGAAGAAGTCGAGGTATTCGAGGCCTTTCATGCGCTCGTAGAGGCCGTGCTGCTCCGTCAAGACGCCAACGTGAGCGCGCACCTGTTCGGGCTGTTTTACCACGTCGAACCCTGCAACGACCGCGCGGCCCGATGTGGGCGCGAGGATCGAGGTGAGCATGCGGACGGTGGTCGTCTTGCCAGCGCCGTTCGGCCCTAGCACGGCCAACACCTCGCCCGGGTTCACGCGCAGCGTCACGCGGTCAACTGCCAAAAAATCGTCGAAGACTTTGGTGAGGTTCTCAGTTTCGATCATAGGTGACCTTGTCATTAAACGCTATCAGTATAGGGACTTCACATTAAGCGAATATGACAAAGATCTGAAATAAGAACACCCGCGCGGGGCGGGTGTCAGGTTATGGTTAGGTGCGGGCAGCAGCCGCTGCGTTAGTGCTGGGCATGGGCGTCGCCTCGTCGTAGGACTGCTGGGGGGCGCTGCGCCGACGGATGAGGAACAGCGCCAGCGCGACGACGAACAGGATCGCGCTGGTGGCCTGTGAGCTGTTGATGCCTGTAGCGCCGATCGTAGCCACTTCCACGCGCAGGAACTCCAAAAAGAAGCGCACAACGCTGTACTGAATCAGATAGATCAAGAAGAAGTCGCCCGGTTTGAAGCGGTTGCGCTGCTGGTTGTACAGGTAGAGCAGGACGAAAAACGCGCCGAGGCTCCAGAGGCTTTCGTAGAGGAAAAGAGGGTGAAAGCGTGTGTCTGGCGGATAGTCAGCGATGAGGTTGTAGGGGGCAACGCGGTTGTTGATGTCGATTAAGATGCCCCACGGTAGGGTAGTCGGTGCGCCGTACAGCTCTTGGTTGACGAAGTTGCCCCAGCGGCCAATCGCCTGCCCCAGCGGCAGCACGACCGCCGCGATGTCCAGCCACGGCAGCATCGGGATGCCGCTGTCGGGGAAGGTGGTGGTGAACTGTGGCAGCTTAAAAGTAGGCAGTTCGCGCCCAGTGATCTTGCGCAGCGGCCAATCGATCAAGAAGCTGAGGAAGTCGATCACTAAGATGAAGGGGTAGAAGACAACGAAGCTGGCGAAGGCCACGCGGTTGTGCAGCGGGCTGCAATACAGCCACACCCCCAGCAGGCCGCCCAGCACCGCGCCGAAGATGCCCAAGCCGCCGTTCCAGATGGCGATGGCCCCGTTCGTTGTGTCGAAGAAATTCGTCAGCATGTAGGTCGTGTCGAAGCCGCGTTCCACAGCGGACACGGAAGGGAAGAACACATGCCACAAGCGCGCGCCGATGATGCCGGGGAAGATCGCCCACGTCAGGCCACCCCAGATATGGTCAGCGTCATAGCCGCGCCGCTTCGCCAGCCGCGCTGCCACGTAGGCCGCCACCAACATCGCCACCACAATGATGATGCCGTAGTAGCGAATTTGCAGATCGCCGAATGGCGTGTTACGGATGAGCAAGAATTCCTGCTGAAACATCTTAGCTGCCCCTATTTTTCAAAGTTTGATAGACGAACCACAGCCGCTGAACGGCTGTGAGGTTGGTTCCGACAGCCAGCACGACTACCCCCACCTCCAACAGCGTCGGAAACAACAACATTGGAATGATAATCGCTGAGCGCTCGAAACGCGACAAAATGCCTAACTTGGCCTCGACCCCCACCCCTTCGGCGCGCGCTCGCAGGTAGCTCACGAGGAACGTTCCGAGCAGGGCAAACTGAGTGACGATGAGCCATTCAAAACGGCCTTGAACGGCAAAATAATAACTCAAAGCGGCGAAAATGAAACCGTCAGCATAGCGGTCAAGTGAAGAATCTAGCACCGCCCCGAAGCGCCCCTTGCGCTGCATGGCGCGCGCCACTGCGCCGTCCAGCACGTCGCACGGCAGCGCCAAGATGAGCAGCAGCGCCCCCCACTGCGTTTCGCCCAGCGCGATGGGCACACAGGCCACCATCACCAGCAGCAGCCCGACAATCGTGATCGTGTCAGGGTGAATCCCGATGCGGTGCAGCGCTTGGCCGATGGGGTTGATGAAGTTGTGCGCTTGCTGCCGCAAACGATCGGTCAGCGTAGTAGGCGGTTGCTCTGTCATGTTTACTCTTGTGCAGGTAGGGGCTTTCCGCTACACTCAGAGATGTTCGGGGCGTAGCGCAGCCCGGTAGCGCGCTTCGTTCGGGTCGAAGAGGTCGTGGGTTCGAATCCCGCCGCCCCGACACACGTTACCGCCTTGTCAGGCGGTTTTTTTTGTTGCTCGCTCATGATAGGCTGTGCTCTGCACAGCGGCAAGGGTGGGGCTTTGCAATCATAAACGCTCTATTGCACAACAGCCGTCTTTCCGTAACAATCAACTATCTGTGAGATGATTTCGACCGACCGCACGGAGGCCGTATCGATTATGAAGGGGTTGATTCTGAGCGGTGGCAAAGGTACGCGCCTCTACCCACTGACGTATACCCGCGCCAAACAGCTTGTGCCGGTGGCCAACAAACCAGTGTTGATCCGCGTGCTGGAGAGCATCCGCGACGCTGGTGTAACGGAAATTGGGATCGTTGTGGGGCACACCGCGCCTGAGATTAAAGAGACGGTGGGCGACGGCAGCGCGTGGGGGGTCAACGTGACCTACATCCCACAGGCCAGCCCGGACGGGTTGGCGCACGCGGTCAAGATCTCGCAGGATTTCCTCGGTGACGAGTCGTTTGTGATGTTCCTCGGCGATAACGTCATTCAAGGCGGCATCAGCCCGCTCATCCGCGATTTTGACAAAAACGACTGGAACAGCCAGATCGTCTTGAAACAAGTGGCAGACCCGCGAGCGTATGGCGTGGCGGAGCTGCGCCCTGATGGCAGCATCGCGCGTTTGATTGAGAAACCCGCCAACCCGCCTAGCAACTATGCCCTCGTCGGCATCTACATGTTCGACGCGAACATCTTCGAAGCTGTCAACGCCATCAAGCCCTCTGCGCGCGGCGAGTTGGAAATCACTGACGCGATTCAGTGGCTCATCGACCACGGCTACCGCGTGTATCCCCACATCCATGAAGGGTGGTGGATCGACACTGGCAAGCCGATTGACATGCTGGACGCCAACAGCTATGTGCTGGATGAACTGACGCCATCGATTGCAGCTGACGCGGTGATCGAAAATTCAGAGATTGACGCCCGCGTAACCGTGCAGCCGCGCGCGCGCATCGTCAACAGCACGGTGCACGGCCCAGCCATCATCGGTGAGGACTGCGTGATCGAAAACAGCTACATCGGGCCGTTCACCAGCATCTACCACCACACGACGATCCGCAACTGTGAGATCGTGCGGAGCATCGTGCTAGAGCACAGCAGCTTGATCGACATCCAAACGATGATCCGTGACAGCTTGATCGGGCGCAAGGTGACGATCAGACACAACGATCAGCGCCCGACTGGTTTAAAGCTCAACCTTGCGGACAACAGCACCCTCAGCATCTGACCCCACAGGATAAGCCCACCATGCAGAACATCACCCACATCAAGCTCATCGCGCTCGACCTTGACGGCACGCTGCTCAACAGCCAGCACCAGATCACCGACCGCGCTCGCAAGGCTATCAACGCGGCGCAGGCGTTGGGGGTGCGCGTGCTGCTGGCAACGGGCAAGACGTATTACTCGGCGCGCCAGTTGGTGAGCGAACTGAAGCTGACAACGCCCTCTGTCTTTGTACAAGGCACGCTCATCTACAACCCGGATGGCACGATCCGCCATCAAGTGACGCTGCCGCCGGACGTCATGCGCCGCATCATCCCGTTTGCCGAGTCACGCGGGGCGTGTGTGTCGGCGTACAGCGGTGAGTCAGTGCTGCTGCGCCGGCCAGATCCCCGCGCTGACCTGACACGCTATCATGAGCCAGAGCCGACCGTGGTCGGGTCGCTCATCAACGCGATGAACACCTACCCGATCAACAAGCTGATCATCGCCACAGATGGGCCAAACCAGACGAAAGCGATGCTGTGGCAAGCGCAGCAGATGCTCGGCACAAGCGTGACGCTGACGATGTCCGCCGTGCAAAACCAGTTTGAAATCCTGCCGCGCGACGTGAGCAAGGGGCGGGCGGTGGCCTCAGTGGCGCGCGAGCTTGGAATTGATTTGAGCCATGTGATGGCCATCGGCGACGCTGAAAACGACCGCGAAATGCTTGAGCTGGTGGGGATGGGGATTGCGATGGGCAACGCGCCTGAGCGCCTCAAAGCGGTGGCGCGCTACGTGACGACGAGCAACGACGAGGACGGCGTAGCGGAAGCGCTTGAAAAGTTTGTGCTGCCCAAACCTGCGCCGATTGAAACGGCAGCGCCTGTCGCAGCGGATGATAAGATGGACGAGGATGAAGACGATGCGTAACATCATGGTGACCGGCGGCGCGGGGTTCATCGGCAGTGCGTTTGTGCGCCACATGGTAAAAACCTATCCTCACTATAACATCATCACTTTTGATAAGCTGACCTACGCAGGCAACTTAGAAAATCTCCTCACGGTCAAAGACGCCCCCAACCACAGTTTTGCGCAGGGTGACATCGCCGACCGCGAGGCGGTCGGGGCGACCATTGAAGCCCACCAGATCGATACGATCGTCAACTTTGCCGCAGAAACGCACGTTGACCGCAGCATCCTTGACCCGGACGCATTTCTGCGCACGAACGTTTTCGGCGTATACGTACTGCTGGAACAGGCGCGCTCGGCGGGCGTTGGGCGTTTCTTGCACGTCTCAACAGATGAAGTGTATGGCGATGTGTCAGAGGGCTACAGCGTCGAATCAGACCCGTTCCTGCCGAACTCACCGTATGCCGCGGCAAAGGCCAGCGGCGAGCTGATGGTGCGCAGCTATCACGTAACTTATGGGATGGACACCGTCGTGACGCGGGGCAGCAACACCTACGGGGTCTATCAGTACCCTGAGAAGCTCATCCCGCTGTTCATTACGGAAGCGCTGGAGGATCGCCCACTGCCGGTCTACGGTGACGGAATGCAGATCCGCGATTGGCTGTATGTCGATGACCACGCGCGCGGCGTGGATGTGGTGCTGCATCACGGCGCGTCAGGCGAAGCATACAACTTGGCTGGGGAAGAGCTGCGCTACAACATTGACATCGTTCGTCAACTGCTGGCGCTGCTCGGCAAGCCGGAGAGCCTGATCCGCTATGTGCCAGATCGCCCCGGGCATGATCGGCGCTACGCGATGGATGCGTCCAAAGCGCGCGCGCTGGGCTGGAAGCGCCAACACACCCTTGAGACCGGTCTCCCGTTGACCGTCGAATGGTATCAGAACAACGCTTGGTGGTGGCGTAAGATCAAGACAGGGGAGTATTTGGAGTACTTCAAGCAGCAGTATGCCGCTCGGTTGGCGTCCGCACGGGATCAAGTGTGAGCGTTGTGTGGGTGCTCGCGGTTCACCTTTACGAGGAAGTACGCGCAATTGAGAGACTGCTTAGAAAGCTCGATGACTTCCTGCACAACGTAGACGACCCCCTCGATGCGAACAAAATCGCCAATGCACGGCATTGTATCTCGTGTACGAATGACCCCCGGCGATTCTTCATCATCAATCACGTAGCTAACTTTGTATTGCATGACGTGTATCTCTCATTGTTGCTAATCGTATATTATTATGCCACAGCAAATTTAACGCGGCCTAGTAAATATGTACTAGAACCCTTAAGCTTTTTTTTAAGTGTATGACGTGTTCTAATTTGTTCATAGACTACTCATAATACATCTTACGCACTTTTTACCCAGATAGCCTAAGATTTTACAAAGCGCATTGGGCCTCTTGCAATAAACTCTGCCCATAACGCGCAAAGGACAAGAAATGAGCACAAACGAAGAACTTGAAAAACTCCTCGCACAATTGATTGATGCAAATGGTACAGGCGAAGAAGAGGAGGAAAAGCCGGTCGAAGCAAACAGCCCGCGCATCCTGCCCGTGCTGCCTCTGCGCGGCTTGGTTGTGTTTCCACAGACGGCTATCCCTTTGACGGTTGGTCAGGCGCGCAGCATCAAGCTCGTGGATGACGTCGTCGCAGGGGATCGGTTGGTTGCGCTGGTGACTGCTCACAACCCAGAGTTGGAGCGCCCCGGCCCCGAGGACGTTTACCGTGTGGGTACGCTGGCCTCGATTCATCGGCTGTTCCGCTCGGCGGATGGCACGATCCGCTTGCTTGTGCAAGGCCTGCGTCGCATTCGCATTGACGAGTTCGTCTCAGATGAACCGTATCTGCGCGGGCGTGTGGTCGAACTGCCAGAGGTGGTGCAGGATGACATCGAGATTGAAGCGCTGGTGCGCAGCGTTCATGACAAGTTCCGTGAAATGGCGGAACTGGCCAACAACCTGCCGGGCGAGCTGGTCAACTCGGCGTTGTCGAACGATGACCCGCTTGAGATGGCCTACTCGGTGGCGACGTTCGTTCGGCTGAGCTTGGAGCGCGCTCAGAAGCTGCTCGAAACGAACGACCTGCGCGGCAAATTGGTCATGCTGCTGGAGCATCTGAGCAAGGAAGTTGAAGTGCTGCAAATCGGTCGGCGCATCCAGAGCGAGGCGCAAACTGAGATGGAGAAAACTCAGCGCGAGTACTTCCTGCGCGAGCAGCTCAAGGCTATTCAGCGCGAGCTGAACGACGACGGTGAACTAGAAGAAGTTGAGGAGTATCGCCAGAAGATCGAAGCGGCGGGCATGACCGAAGAAGCGCACAAAGAAGCGCTGCGCGAGCTGTCACGTTTGGAGAAGCTCAACTCGGCCAGCGCTGAGTACGGCGTGATTCGAACGTATCTGGATTGGATCGTGGGCTTGCCGTGGAACAAGCGCACCGAGGACAACCTCGACATCGCCCACGCGCGCGCCATCTTGAACGAAGATCACTACGGGTTGAAAGATGTTAAAGAGCGCATCCTTGAGTTCCTCGCGGTGCGCAAACTGCGTTCTGAGCGCCACGAGGAACTGCAAGAAGCGTTCGCGGATCGCGTGCGCCGTGAGCGCTCAGGCGCGATCTTGCTGTTCGTGGGGCCGCCGGGCGTCGGCAAGACGTCGCTGGGGGCGTCGATCGCGCGGGCGATGGGGCGCAAGTTCATCCGTATGTCGTTGGGCGGGATCCGCGATGAAGCGGAAATCCGTGGCTTCCGTCGCACTTACATCGGCGCGATGCCGGGGCGCATCATTCAGACGCTGCGCCGCGCGGAATCACGCAACCCGTTGATCATGCTGGACGAGATCGACAAGCTGGGACGTGACTACCGTGGCGATCCGGCTTCGGCGCTGCTGGAACTGCTCGACCCGGAGCAAAACGCCGAGTTCCGCGACACGTACATGGACGTGGCGTTCGATCTGAGCGAAGTGCTGTTTATCACAACGGCTAACTCGTTGGAGACGATCCCCGGGCCGCTGCTGGATCGCATGGAGATCATCCAACTCAGCGGCTACACGGAGCAGGAGAAACTGGCCATCGCCCGCGATTATCTCGTCCCGCGGCAGCTGCGCGAGAACGCGCTGCGCAAGAGCGAAGTGACGTTTGAGGACAGCGCGTTGCAAGCGCTCATCCGTGACTACACGCGCGAGGCGGGCGTGCGCGCGCTGGAGCGTGAGATTGGCCGCGTGGCGCGGAAGATCGTCACGCGCATCGCCGAGGGCACAGAGGGCGCGGTAGTTGTCAACGATGCGATGGTGCGCGAACTGCTGGGCAAGCCGCGCTTTGCCCACCAGACCGAGCTGAAAGATCGCACGCAGACGCCCGGCGTGGCCACAGGCTTGGCGTGGACGCCCGTCGGTGGGGATGTGCTGTTCGTCGAAGCGCGCTACCTGCCCGGCGGCAAGGGCTTCCAATACACGGGGCACTTGGGCGAGGTGATGCAAGAAAGCGCGCGGATTGCTCTAAGCTGTGTGCGCAGCAAAGCCAAAGAGTTGAAGATCGACGACGATTTCTTCAACAACAACGAGATTCACCTGCATGTGCCAGCGGGCGCAACGCCCAAAGATGGCCCTAGCGCAGGCGTCACGATGGCGGTGGCGCTGACGTCGCTGCTCACCAATCAGCCCACGCGCAGCAACGTTGCGATGACCGGCGAGCTGACCCTCAACGGGCAAGTGCTGCCAGTGGGTGGGATCAAGGATAAGGTGCTGGCTGCCCATCGGCTGGGTGTGGACACTGTGATTTTGCCCCTGCGCAACGAGCGCGACCTAGAAGACCTGCCTGCAGAAGTGCGGGAAAAGATGAAGTTCGTGCTGGTGTCGCACATCGATGAGGCGTTAGAGGTGGCGCTTGAACCTGCTCCGAAGCCTGTTCGGCGCAAGCGAGCAGCAAAGCCGGCTCTGTGATACACTGATACGGGTTAGCTAGCGTCGTTTTCCGACGCCCAAGAACAGGGGCATCTACATGGCGAAGATCATAATTGTAGACGACGACCGCACTACATCTGACCTGTTGAAGATGCTGTTTGAGCTTGATGGGTTCAACGTGGTGCTGGTCTCGCGCGGGAATGATGTGCTGCCTGCTGCCGAGCAGCACCACCCTGACTTGATCCTGATGGATTACCATCTGAACGACATACAAGGCGTAGAAGTTCTGCGCCGCCTGCGCCAGCACCCGACGCTCCAGCACATCCCCATCGTGATCGGATCCGGGATGAACGTGGAAGAGGAAGTCATGCGGGCTGGCGCGGATCATTTTCTGATTAAACCCTACGACCCCGACAGTCTGACGCGCTTAATGCACGAGATCATCGGGTAGAGGTACGCACAACCATCAAGGAGGCCTGTGGCCAACCGCAAGAACGCTCAAAAGGGGCAGTGGTATCGCGCTGATTTACACGTGCACACCCCTGCCAGTCTCGACTACAAAGACAAAAACATTACCCTGCTAGACATCCTCCACCGCGCCGAATATCGGGGCATCGACATCATCGCCCTGACTGATCACAACAGCGTGGGCGGGTATGCGGCGATGGTGCGTGAGATCGAACGGCTTGAATTTCTGGAGCAGTCGGGCCGCACACGCCCAGAAGAAGATCGAACGCTTATGGAGTATCGCCGCTTGTCGGATAAGATGCTCGTGCTGCCCGGCTTCGAGTTTACCGCGACATTCGGGTTTCACATCTTGGGAATCTTCCCACCCGGAACGTCGGTGCGCATGTTGGAGCATGTGCTGCTCAGCTTGAACGTGCCGCCCGACGTCTTAGATCGTGGTGACCCTGCGGCAGGCTCTACCGCGGATGTGTTGGACGCCTATCAGGCCATCGACGAAGCCGGCGGCTTGGCGATTGCCGCTCACATCAACTCCGCGCACGGGGTGATGATGCGCGGCCTCAACTTCGGCGGCCAGACGCGCATCGCCTACACGCAGGATAAACACCTCGCCGCGCTTGAGCTGACCGATCTGAGCAGTCGTAGCCGCGCCAGCACACGCAAGTTCTTCGATGGGACGAAGCCCGAATATCCGCGCCGCATGCACCTCATTCAAGGCAGCGATGCCCACAGCTTAGATACCTTCCTTGAGGGGAAAAATGTGCGCTACGGCGTGGGCGAGCGCGCCACCGAGCTGAACCTGCGCGAGCGCTCGTTTGACGCGCTGCGCGAGCTGTTCGCGTCGAATGACTTCGCACGGACGCGCCCGTACGCCTCGGATCGCAGCACGGTTGATTTCGTGCTGGCGGCGCGTGACGAGGGCCAAACGCTGGTGCAGTCCTTTCACGAGACGCTGGACGCGGAGACGCTGCCGCGCATTCTGGCGGATACGTGCGCCTTTGCCAACACCAGCGGCGGCACGATCTACATCGGCCTAAGCGCGCAAAAAGGGCGTGCGCCGCTTGGTGTGACGGACGTTCAAAGCCTTATCCACCGCCTGACAGACGAAATCAACCGCGCCATCACGCCAGCGCTAGAAGTCGACTTTGACACCTGCGAGACGCTCGGCAAGACGATTCTGAGGCTGATTATCCCGTTTGGAGAGGAACGCCCCTACGCCCTCAACGATAGTCACATCTACATCCGCGACGACGGCGAAACGGAGCTGGCCGTCCGCGATGAGATCGTCAATTTGGTGCGGCAGGGCCTAGCGTTCGAACAAGCTGACTCTGCCAATGCGCCTGTGCCGAGCGAAGACCCTGCGACGCCTGATTCAACTGTCGAAGCCATCGGCACGCCGCGCTCAGGGGTGGAAATTGCCGAAGTCGAAGAGCGCGGCGACACGCTCTACTTTACGATGCGCGACCTGCGCAATGGCAGCCTCGTCAAGAACGTGACGATTGACTCGGCGCGCCGCTTGTGGCACTACGCCATCAAGCAGTACACCGGCAACCCGATCAAGCCTGCCAACGTGGAATGGCGCGGCAACGTCGGGCTGGCACGGCGCTACGAGAAGGGCGGCGAGGTGCGCTATGACCTCGTTCAACGGGATGGGGATCGCCTGCGCGTCTACTACGGCGTAACCGAGGCCGGGATGCAAGACGTGTGGGAAGTGTTCCTGCCGTCTGACAATGGCGCAGAGAACCCGGACTAATCAACCCAACCGGCGAAAAATTGGGGCGCTTCGTGCGCCCCTCTTCAGTTACTGTGACGGAACCAACTGGATCACCAGCGTCTCATAAGCCTCAAGGACGGGTTTAGGCTGATAGGCTGCTAACTCGCCAGCCGCGTTGAGCGTCAGCGGCGCGACGTCCCCACGACCGAACACGACCACTGGCTGCAATCCGCTCAGCGAGGGGAGGCGCGGCAGGTCAATTTCGATGGTTTCAGCGGGCCGTCGACCGAGGTTGACGACGACGAGGAACGCCCCGTTTTCGTCGTGTCGCAGGTAGCTCATCACGCGCGAGTTGTTCACATCGGCGAGGTGGATGTCACCGGTGCGCAGGGCGGAGTGGGCGTTGCGCAGGTGGATCAGGCTGCGGTAGTGGCTGAGCAGCGAGTCAGGGTCAGCGGTTTGCTCGGCGACGGTGGCCGTCTCAAACCCGCTCGTGAGCGGCTGCCACGGCGTGCCGCTGGTGAAGCCGCCGGTGATGGGCGTCGCGTCCCATTGCATCGGCGTGCGGATCAGCTCATCGGGCTTGTCGCCCAACATGCCGATTTCTTCGCCGTAGTAGACGAACGGGATGCCCGGCAGCGTCATCATCAGCGTGGCAATCGCGCGATTTGCGCCCACGTCGCCGCGGAGCTGTGTCAGCAGGCGGGCTTGATCGTGGTTCGTGCTGAACGTGGCCCACGTGCCGCGCGGGTACTCGCGCAGGACGAGGCGCAGCTTGTTCTCGACGGGGCGCTTCGTGCCGGTGACGCCGCCGCTGATGAGCGCCTCAGCAAACTCGAACTCAAACGCGACGTCCACTGAACCTTCGTTGATGTAGCGCCCGACGACGGTTGTGCCGTCCCAAATTTCGCCGATGGTGACCGCTTCAGGGTTGATGCGCTTGACGAAGGCGTTGTAGTCGGCCAGCCACGCGCGGTTGACGGGGGCGTTTTGCAGGATCCAGCGCCCGTCGATCTGGTCTTCAACCACGTACTTGATCGCGTCCATGCGGAAGCCGTCCACGCCCATCTCGTCTAGCCAGAACGCGGCGATGTCCTTCATCTCGACAGTGACTTGCGGGTTGTTGTAGTTCAGGTCGGGCATTTCGCTCCAGAAGGGCGCGTAGTACCAGCGACCTTCGCGGCTGTACCATGCGCGCTCGCCCCACGGGCCGAGGAAGCCGGGGTTGGCCTCTTCCCACCAGTACCACGAGTCGTATTGAGGGTCGCGCGCGGCGGACGCTTGGAACCACGGGTGCTGGCTGCTGGTGTGGTTGACGACCATATCGACGACGACGCGGATGCCGCGGGCGCGGGCGGCGTCCATCAATGCGTGGAAGTCCGCGCGCGTGCCGTAATCGCGTTCAATGGCTCGATAGTCCAGCGCGTCGTAGCCGTGATAGCTGGCGGCTTCAAACACGGGCAGCAGCCAAATCCCTGTGATGCCGAGGTCGTCGGTCGTGTCGGGGTTGCCATCGTTGAGGTAGTCGAGTTTTTCGATCAGGCCGCGCAGGTCGCCGACGCCGTCACCGTTGCTGTCGTAGAAGCTGCGCACGAACACGACGTACCACGTCGTGTCAACCCACCACGGGGCGGCTTCTTGCGCTTGCAGCGGCGCAGCAAGCAAAAGAGAGAGGGCTGCGACGAACAGCCGCAGCTTGACGATGAGCGTTGATTGCATACGGCCTCGGCTACGCGGGGAGCAGGACGCCCTGCTCGAACTCTTGCAGCACGCGGCGCGCGATGACGATCCGCTGAATTTCGCTCGTCCCTTCGCCGATCTGCATCAGGCGCTGATCGCGGTAGATGCGTTCAACAGGGTATTCACGGCTGTAGCCGTAGCTGCCGTGGATCTGAATCGCGTCAAAGCAGACGCGCTCGGCTACTTCGCTGGCCTTGAGCTTGGCGATGGCGGCCATCTTGGTGTAGTCCTTGCCGGCGTCTTTCATCCACGCGGCTTTGTAGACGAGCGTCCGCGCGGCTTCGATCTCAACCGCGGCGTTGGCGATCTTCTCTTGGATGAGCTGCTTGTGGGCGATGGGTTCGCCGAAGGCATGGCGCTCCTGTGCGTAGCGCACCATCTCTTCGAATGCCCCCTGCGCCAGCCCCACGCTCAGCGCGCCGATGCTGATGCGCCCGCTGTCGAGTGTCTGCATCGTCATGTAGAACCCGCGGCCTTCTTCGCCCAGCAGGTTCTCAGCGGGCACGCGCACGTTCTCGAACGAGATCATGTGCGTGGGGGAGGCCTTCAAGCCCATCTTCTTCTCCGGCGGGTGCACCGTTACGCCTTCGCGGTCGGTCTCAACCAGCAGCATGCTGAAGCTGCGGCTGCCGCCCTCAGGCCGCGTGCGCACCAACACCGTGATGACCGGCGCAAAGCGCACGTTGGTGATCCACGCCTTCGTGCCGTTGATGACCCATTCATCGCCCTCGCGGACAGCGCTCACCTGCGCGCCGCCCAGCAAGTCGCTGCCGGCTTGTGGCTCGGTCAGCGCGAGCGCCCCCAGCACCTTGCCGCTCGTCAAGACGGGCAGCCAGCGCGCTTTTTGCTCAGGCGTGCCCCATGTGGCAATTGGGCCGCAGCCCAGCCCGTTGTGCGCGCTGATGCTCAACCCCGTGGAGCCGCACACGCGCCCGATCTCTTCGACGGCGACGCTGGCTGCGATTGTGTCCATGCCCGCGCCGCCGTACTCTTCGTCCACTTGCAGGCCAGTCAACCCCAGCGCAGGCATCTTGTGGATCGCGTTCCACGGCAGTTCGCCGCTTTCGTCTGCGTGGCTGGCGTGCGGCTTGATCTCGGCCTCGCAAAAATCGCGCAGGGCGCGCTGAAACATCTTGATGTCGTCTGGCAGTTCAAAATCCATTTTTTCCCTCACAACAACGCTGTTACAGTTTTCACTATAATAGCAAATAACAGCGCGTTTAGGGCGTCTGCGCTGGTAAGTATTAAGAAAGGATTCGCAGACATGGCTAAGCTCACCTCACGCATCGGCCTCGGGCGCTATGAAGCCGATCAACACTACCACGCCGCTCTGCAAAGCTACCGCGACCGTCGCCCACGGGATGCGATCCAAAACATGGACTACGCGCTGATGATCCTGCCGGATCACCCGGAATATCTGGCGGCGCGCGGCTTCTTCCACCTTGAGGCCGGGCAGCTCGAACAAGCTGAGCGCGACACGGACGCAGCGCTGCGCATCAACCCGTTTGAGGTGCTGGCGAACTACAACAAGGGCGTGCTGCACTTCCAACGGCGCGAATGGCCAGAGGCGCAGCAGGCCTTTATGAAGGCGTGGGCCGCCGACACCCAACGCGCCGAGACGCAGTACTACCTAGCGCTGGTCGCCTATCGCATGGGCGACACCGAAAGCGCCCGCCGCTGGATGCAACGGGCGCGGGCGCTGCTGGAGGCGCTTCACGACAAGGCACGGCTGGCCGACGCAGACGCATGGCTGCGCGAGTTCGACCTGCTCGGTTCGTAGCCGATCACTTGCCGAGTGAGACGCCGCCCCCGCGCGCGATGCGGTTGAGCACGTTGAACCAGAAGGGCGCGCCCTGCGCAATCGCTACCGTCGTCACCGCCAGCCCGATCAGCTTCGTCAAGAGCAGGCTAAACCAGTTCGGGCTGAGGAAGGGGATGAGGTTCCACAGGTTGTTGCTGTTGTTGAAGAGGCTGGCGTTGGCCGGGGCGCTGGCGTCGACGTCGTGCAGCGGCTGGAACTGCCAGCCTAGCGGCAGGTTCAGCCCAACGAGCAGGTCAACCGTGGACTGCGCCGCCGTCAGGTTGTTGGCGATTTCAGTGATGAGTTCACCCGTGTCGGGGGTGGGTTGGGGGGCGGCTGGGGCGATGCGCAGCGGGCTTTCGACCACAATCGGCTGCTGGGTGAGGTTCTGGGCGCTGGTGGCTACGGTGAAGCGCAGCGCCGGGTCGCTCCACAGGGCGCGGGCGATCTGAAGCGAATCTGCGTTCAAAACGAGAGCGAGCAGCAGCCCCACCCCCAACGAGAGCAGCCCCATGTAGCGGCTGAACGCATCCGACACGCGCGCCATGCCGTCGTTGAACCACGAGGTGAGCTGCTGCTCGGCTTCTTCTAACGTGCGGCTGGTGGAAAGAACCGTCTCCATCACCTTGCGGAAGTAAGGGTTTTTGATGCTGCGCAGCCCCGCGATGAGGCTGATGACGCTGTCACGCTCCAGCCCGATGCGCCCGATCAAGGCGTCAATCTGGGCCATCGCTTCGATCAACGCGGAACGATACACCGGGTCTTGCACGCTGGCGATCAGCTCGCGCAGTTCGCTGACGCCTGTGCCCGTTTCGGTCACGTTGACGATGGCCAGCCGCAGCCGCCGCCGATCTGGGCCGGAGGGCATGCCGTCTACAATGGTGAGCAGCGCGGCGAACAAGTCTTTGTCTTGGCTCACGCGGATCACGTTCATCAGGACGTTCACGAACGTGGCTGGGTCGATATAGTTGATGGGGTTGACCGGCCCAGTGGCGATACGCGCGGCTTGGTCATCCGTCAGCCGTTGGTTCGGCAGGCTCACTTCGTCACGCACGAGGTTGATCAACGGGTGAGACAGCACGCGCGCCCGCAAGATCGGATCTTGAATCAAGTCGTTGATGCCGTCCCGCAGGTGGTTGGCGCGCAGCTTGAGAAAGCTGGCGACGATGTTGTTGATCTGCGAGACGAGGATGCTCAACAGGACATAGACGAAAACAAGACCGATGATGACTTGGATGATCGGCGAGTCAATGCTCATGCGCTGCCCCCTGATGATGGACTCTTCCCGCCATTCATTTTACTCAGAATGCGCCTATCTACCAACCACGCTAGGTTGTGGGCGTTCGCGTGGGGGTTGTGGTCGGCGCTGTGGTTGGGGTAGGAGTGGGGGTTGGCGTGTGCGTGGGCGTGAGCGTGATGGTGGGCGCGGGTGAAAAAGTGCTGGTGGGCGTTGGGGTGGGGTTGACGGGTTGCAGCAGCGTCTGGAAGATGTAGCCTTCGTCGATACGCCGTGTCCGCGGGTCACGGTCGATCAAGAACCACTCCCCTTGCTGTTCCAAGACGCAGACGACTGTCCCCTCGCTGATCGTCTCGACGATGGCGGCCTGCATGCTGGGCTGGCGGCGTATGTTGACGCTGCCCGCACCGATGCGAACGCGGTAGTCCTCGCAAGTGGGCTGGGGGGTGTTGGTGGGCATGGCGGTGAAGAGGGCGCTTTGAGTATTGGTCGCGCGCAGTGAAACCTCGGTGGCGCGGGCTAGCGCTGTGGCTGTGGGGCGCAGCGCCCCGCCCGCGCGAAAGAAATCTTGCACGCCTATGAGGAGGCGGAAGCCGCCAAACACCAGCGCCGCAGCGATCAAGGCGACAAACCAGCTCGGCGGCCCCCCCTGCTGCTGCCTACGAGAACTGTACATCAGCGTGTCTCCCTGTTTACACGCTGACCATGTTAGCGCAAAGCTCGTTCAGATGTCAGGCGTCAGATGGGCGCTTGACCAACGATTCAATGGCCGCTTGCAGCTTTTCAGGCGTCCACGGTCGCGGCAGGAAACCATCAATGCCGCTGGCCGCCATGCGCTGGGGCAGCGTGTCGTCATATTCATAGGCGCTTACAAGCAGAATCGGCATCTGATGGATCGTCTCATCGGCGCGGATGGCGGCGGCGAGGTCAAACCCGCTCATGCCGCTCATTCGATCATCCGTGATGACAAGGTCAAAGCGGCTGGTTTTCAGGGCGGCTAGGGCGCTCTCGCCGTCATACACGCTGGTAGAACGATGTCCGAACATCTTGAGCATGTACCCCATGATTTCGGTGTTATCAGGGTGATCATCAACTACGAGGATCGATAAGTTCATTTGCGCACTTCCGTTTGAATAGCAAATAAATTAGCAATCATGACGCATCACAGCCAATGTGGGATATTGCGACATAAGCAAATAAAAACCCACTTTTTCACAATATATCCCACGCAAATCCCAAATTGCCCTGTCTTTATCCCACATCTGCCGCAATCTTGCTGGACAGGATGCGGCCTTCGGGGTGGAGTTCAGCGACCCACTTAGCTAGCAGACCTGTCGCGTAATGCAGCCCGGCGGTCATGCGCGGCTGGCCGAGCGTGGTGTATTTGACGGTGAAAGTGTCGGGTTCTTCGCGCGGGTAGAGCATGATCGCCACGTGCTGCTCGATCGTGGGGTCGATCACTTCCGCCTCGAACAGCACCGCGCGCCCGTTCTGATGGAGGAAGGCATCGCGGATTTTGATGTGCACCCCCTCAGTGGGGTGGAACTGCTGTTCACGGTGGGCGGCGACGATCTCGGTCGCTGGAACGGGCGTGTAGATAACGACGTGCGGCATGCTCAGCTCCTGTGTGGCGGGCGGCTCAGCGAATGGGTCAGCGGTGCGCTGATAGAGAAAGTAATGCCCCGGTCGGCCCTCGGCTAAGCCCTTTGCTTCGTATTTTGTCATGGTTAGGCGTGGAAAGGTGTGCGTCCACGGGGTGGGCAGGCAGTTTTCTAGGGCGGGCGCGCTGGAGAGCACTTCATGGGCCATGTCGGCGTATTCACGGATGTCGGTCGCTAAGTGCAGCCGCCCGCCAACCTCAAGGCGGCTGACGAGGTACGTCGCCGTGTCGGCTTGAACCAAGCGCCGCCCGCTGTGCCGTTTCTTGAACCACGGGTCAGGGTAGTTGATGTGGAACTCGCGCACGCTGCGCGGCTCAAACAAGTGAGCAAGGGCGGCCTCGGCTTTGCTGAAGACGGCGCGGGCGTTGTGGACGCCGTTCAGCCCCAGTTTGCGCTCGGCTTTTTCGAGCGAGCGGCTGGCAATCTCTAAGCCGATGACGTTGCAATCGGGGTTCTGGCGCGCCAGTTCCAGCAGGTAGCTGCCGTTGCCAAAGCCGATTTCGACGATCAACGGCGCGCTGCGACCGAACACCTGTGCCCAGTCCGTTGGCCACGGCAGGTTGTACACACTGAGTTTGGGGTGCTGATAGGCGGTCATGACAGGTCTTTCCGGTGGAGCGCAGACACAACTATAGTCAGGGCGGGCATGGCCTGCAAGGCACTCTCAGGTGAAGCGTTCGCCGTCCTCGGTGAAGAACAACACCCCAGCCGAATCAAGGCGGGCGTGAACGGTCTCGCCGACTTGGTAGAGCGTCTGCTGATCGCACTCGACGCGCCATGTGAGGCCGTCCGTCTCAATCTCGAGCAGTTGGCGGCGCACCCCATAGAGGTACTGCACCTGCGTGATGCGCCCAGCGACCCCCGCAGCGTCTAACTGGACGTGCTCGGGGCGGATGCCCAGTGTGAGCGGTGTGCCCTCTGGCAGCGGCTGCGGCAGCGGCAGGGGCGGCCAGAGCGGATGCGTCCAGCGATTGTTTTGAACCGTGCCTTGAAATAGGTTGATGGCGCTGCTGCCGATGAACTGCGCTACGAACAGGTTGTTGGGATCGTTGCGCAGCGTGTCGTAGTCGCCGGCTTGTTCGATACGCCCGTTGTTGAGCAAGATGATGTTGCCCCCGATGGCGGCGGCCTCAGCTTGGTCGTGGGTCACAAGGATCGTCGTGATTGGGAACTCGTGGAGCAGCTTTTGCAGCTCGAGGCGCGCAGCGGTGCGCAGCTTGGCGTCAAGGTTGGCAAACGGCTCATCGAGCAGCAGCAGCGACAAATCGCGGGCGAAGGCGCGCGCAATGGCTACCTGCTGTTTTTCGCCGCCGCTCAGGTGGTTGGGCGTGCGTTCGAGCAGTCGTTCTAATCCGACGCCCGTGATGGTAGACACGCGGCGCACCCGTTCGGGCACTTCGCGCTCACGATGGCGCAGTGCTAGAAAAAAGCCGATGGTGCGCTTGGCTTCCCAGTGGGGGATGAGCGCGTAGTTTTGGAAGACCATGCCGATGTTGCGGCGCATCGGGTCGGTCTCGGTCAGTGGGATGTCGTTGTAGAGGATGCGGCCTGAGGTGGGTGCTTCGATGCCGGCGACGAGCCGCAGCAGCGTTGACTTGCCGCTGCCGCTCTCGCCCAGCAGGGCTAAGCGCCCCCCTTCGCTGATCTTGAACGAGATGTCGCGGATGACGGGTTCGGGCTGGTTGGGGTATCGAAAGGTGACGTGATCGACGGTGATGAATGTCATGGATGTGCTGTCTGCTTGTGGATCATGACCAGAGCATGACGCGCAATGATGAGGGATTGATGAAAATGGTTACGAGTGGATCGATCGAGCGCGTCTGAAAAGAAAGACTTGGGAGTGTCTAGAGATAAACAGACAGTCATCGGCCTTCACCGTCGCGCCGAGCGCTGAAGCACTCGGCTAGGGCGCGCCCCCTGAAGGGGGGCTGGATGAGTCCTCTGTTCGAATTTAGACACTCCCAAAGACCTTAACTCCTTGACAGCTTCGCGCGCTCGCAGTACAGTTCAGGCGTTGGGATCAACCGAGGATGTGCGATGCTGTCCCACAGCATGACCACTATGACCATGACGACTACCACTATGGCGCATTTGCGCGCACATGGTCGTTTCCGCTTGGTCTGATCCTAGCTGCGAGAAAGCCAATCAGGCGTGTGGAAACCACCACACGCCTTTTTTTATTTGTGTTGCGTGGGAAAGGGCGCAGAGATCATGAACATCACGATGAAATTTGGGGGCACATCTGTTGGCAGCGCACAAGCGATTGAAAACGTCGTGCAGATCGTGCAAGAGGCGGTGTCGGCAGGTCATCAGGTCGCGGTCGTTGTCTCGGCGATGTCCGGGGTGACGGATATGCTGCTCAACTCGGTGCAGGCAGCGGTCAAAGGCGACAAGTGGGGGTTCATCCAGCTCAACAACGAGATCCGCGACAAGCACACCAACGCGCTGCACGAGCTGATGCCCGCAGGCCGCAACCGTGATGACATCCTCGGCCAACTAGACGCGATGCTGCGCAAACATCAAGACTTGTGTGAGGCGATCAGCATCCTCGGCGAGGCCACCCCGCGCATCATGGATGCAATCGTCAGCTATGGTGAGCGCATGAGCAGCCGCATGGTGGCGGCGGTCATGGCGGATCGCGGTCTGCACGCGCAGGCGCTCGACGCTAGCCAGTACATCATCACCAACGACGACCATCAGAACGCAGAACCGCTGTGGCTTGAAACGGCAGAGCGCATCCACAGCCATCTGCGCCCCATCGTTGAATCGGGCGTCGTGCCGGTGCTGACGGGCTTCATCGGCGCGGCGCGCAGCGGCGCTGTGACGACGCTCGGGCGCGGCGGCAGCGACTTCAGCGCGTCGATCTTTGCTGCTTACCTCAACAGCGACGAACTCATCATCTGGACGGACGTGGACGGGGTGATGACAACTGACCCGCGGCTGGACAGGCGGGCAAAGGTGCTGCCGTATGTGAGCTACGCCGAGGTGGGCGAGCTGGCGTTCTACGGCGCGAAGGTGCTGCACCCCAAGACCGTGCAGCCGATCATCCAGAAGAAGATCCCGCTGCGCGTGCGCAACACCTTCAACCCGCGCCACCCGGGGACGTTGATCGGCGCGGAGACGCAAGATACCGGCCATTTCATCCGCGCGGTGACGTGCGTTCGCAAGGTGAGCATGCTCACGGTGAGCGGCAAGGGGATGTTGGGCGTGCCGGGCATCGCGGGGCGCACCTTCCTCGCCACGGCGCGCGCGGGGGCCAGCATCCTGATGATCTCGCAGTCGTCCTCGGAGCAGAGCTTTTGCTTCACTGTGGTCGATCAGAAAGCACAGGCTGTAAAAGAAATGGTCGAGCAGGAACTGGCGGCAGAGATTGCGCGGCAGGACGTTGACAGCGTGGACGTGATGGGAGAAGTGGCCATCGTGACGGTGGTCGGCGCGGGGATGCGCCATCGCCCCGGCGTGGCCGGCAAGGTGTTCAGCATCATGGGCAACAACAACGTGAACGTGCTGTCCATCGCGCAAGGTTCATCGGAGTGCAGCATCTCGTTTGTGGTGGACGAGCGTGATATTCCCGTGGCAGTGGAGCGCCTGCACGACCTCGCGCTAGAAGCCGCGCAGGCGGAGCCATCACGGGCTTAGCTGTACGATTTGATAGCTGCGACGCAAGAACTCGTTCAAATAGGCGTTGACGTAAGCGGGAGCGCCGTTCACCAGCGTGAGGGTGGTGGCGTTCCCGTCCGTTTCAGCCACGCGCTGCACGCGGGCGCTCAGCCAGTCGTCATCGCTGATAGCGGCGGCGATGAACTGGCGGTTTTCCGCATCGCGGGCGACTGCGAACAACGTGCCGTCCTCAGCCAGCGCCATGCCGTCTGCGCCGAACGGGATGTCTAGCTCAACGCGGCTCACGGTGGGGGTCTCGTCCAGCGTGATCTTGAGCAGCGTCTTTTCGCCGCTGTTGGCCACTAACAGGAAGCCGTCAGGGTGATAGACGATCCCGTTTGCGCCGAGGAAGCTGCTGCTCAAGAGTGGATCGTCCACCAGCACGCGAGCCTCCCCGTCCAACGTCACCGCGTACACGACGCTGGTGAAGCTGTCAGTGACGTAAGCTGTGCCGTCGGGCGCAGCGGTAACGTCGTTGGCGAAGTTGCGCCCGCTGCCCACGAGGGCGGCCAAATCGACGTGGAAGCGCCGCTGGCCTGTGGCGAGGTCGTATGCGGCCAACCGTGCGGCCCCTGCTTGGCCGAAGAAAGCTGTTGCGCCGCTGCTGGTGACGAGCAGGCGCTGCCGTTGTTCGTCAATGGCCAGCCCAACCGTCGAGAGCAGGATCTCATCACGGATGATCGTCTCAAAGCGCCCATCCGAAAACACCCGCGACACGTCCCCACGCAGCAGCGACCCGACGATGAAGCTGCCACCGACCTCATCCCACACGATCCCTTCTGGAACCCAGCCGAGCACAGGCGTTTCAAATGAGATGACCTGTGCCTGCTCTGGCGCGCTGGATGGCGTAAAAGGGCGGTTCTGATAGGCGACGACACCCCCAGTAATGCCCACGCTGATGAGCACGAACACGATCACAAAACCTAACAGTTTTTTCATACACTACTCCCTAGTGAAGTGAAACATCAGCCTATACAAACTTACTGAGCGCAAGATGACTGGTGCACCAGTCAGCCTTGTGGGTAGACCGCCAGCACAGCAGGCACGGCGTCAAACGAGTTGATGACGTAGCGCGTGGCCGCGATAGCCATCATCGTGCTGCGGCCCCCGTCAAGGTTGAAAGCCGTCACGAGATCAAGGTCAGTGTTGGCGAGGTATTGGCTCAAGTCGTAGAGGCCAAGCCCGATGCCCGGAGTGGCCATCAACAGGACGCGACCTTGACTGTCCATGCCGATGACGGTGCGGCGGCTGGCGCGGGTGTCTGTTGCGCGTTGATAGGCCGCTGCGCGCTCATGCACTAGCATCGGGAAGGCTTGAACTGCTTGTTCCAGCGGGCGGCCATCGTGCGGCTGAGCGATGAGCGACTGGATGACTGGCTGGCCGTTCTGAACGCTGAACATGCCGCCGCGATCGGTGAAACTGCGCCCGAACACTTGCCTATCGCTGACGAGCAGGCCGGTGATGAGGTGCTCAGGCGTGAAGAAGTTGGCGTTGACGATCACCGCAGCGTCTGGCAGTTCGGCCTGCCACTCGCCGATCAAGCGCGGCTGGCCGGGCTGATAGTGGACGCGGAACTGCACCTGCGCGGGGTCAAGGCGCACGACGACCATCTGAGCGAGCGCCGACTGCGGCGGAGCAATCGTGCGCACTTCCACGCCCGGCGCGATCATCTGCCAATCAAAAGTTAGTGCGCTGGCTGGCGCAGCAAGTGTCTCTATGGGGACGGATTCGATCTGAGCGCTGCCGCGCACAATCGGCTGTGGCACATCCACCGTGGCGCAAGCAGATAGAAGCAGGACAACGCAAAGCAGGATGAGATGGGGCATTTGTCGGCCGTATTTGATCTTGATTTTCGCAGTTTATGATGCTACAGTATGAGTCACAACAACAGGGCGATTAGCTCAGCCGGCTAGAGCGCACGGTTCACATCCGTGAGGTCGGGGGTTCGAGCCCCTCATCGCCCACAGTAAAAGCTCCGCGATTTGGCGGGGCTTTTTTTGTTGTTCGGCGCTTGTGTTGAGTAGAGACGACACAAACAAATGAAAGTATCTGAAGTGGTTTGAAAAATTAACACGGAACTGAGCCGACATAGCGAAGCACACGCCGCGCAGGGACGCGACCTGTCGCGCCCGTCGAGGGGGGGAAACCAACGGACAGGGCAGGCTCTGTCCCTACGATGTCGCGTCTGCAAGGGCTTCAGCCGCGGGCGTGTCTCAGGCCGCTGAGCGCTCAAGTACTCGGCTGGGGCGCTCCGCCTGAAGGGGCTTCGGCTGGCGGCGCGGGCGTATCTACGCCCTACCCCGTATCTAATTTTAAAACTGCATTAGACGCTTTGGTGCTATAATCAAAGGGGCATTTAATTAATCATTCTCACACAAAGGACTGGTTGAGCAATGGGTTATGAAAAAGTAGTCGTCCCATCACAGGGCGACAAGATTCGTTTTGTTGATGGCAAGATGATCGTGACCGATAACCCTATTTTGTTGTTCATTGAAGGCGATGGGATCGGTTACGACATCATGACAGCCAGCAAACGGATTTGGGATGCTGCGGTCGAAAAAGCGTATCATGGCAAGAAAAAAGTAAGCTGGATGGAAGTCTACACGGGCGAAAAAGCCGCGAGCATCTACGACGGCAACTACATGCCAGAAGAGACGTTCGACGCGCTGCGTGAGTTCAAAGTGGGGATCAAAGGGCCGCTCACGACGCCGGTCGGCGGCGGGTTCCGCAGTTTGAATGTGACGCTGCGCCAAGTGCTCGACTTGTATCAGTGCATTCGTCCAGTGCGTTACTATCAGGGTGTGCCTAGCCCGCTGCGCCACCCCGAGGACATCGACGTGGTGATCTTCCGTGAGAACACGGAGGACATCTACGCTGGGATCGAGTACGAGGCTGGCAGCCCGGAGCAAGCCAAGCTGGAAAAATTCCTGCGTGAAGAGATGGGCGCGACGGGTTTCTTCGAGGGCAGCGGCTTGGGCATTAAGCCAGTGAGCGAGTTCGGCAGCAAGCGCTTGATCCGCGCCGCAATCAAGTATGCTATTGAGCGCAAGCGTAAGAGTGTGACGCTCGTCCACAAGGGCAACATCCAGAAGTTCACAGAGGGCGCGTTCATGAAGTGGGGCTATGAAGTGGCCGCGCAAGAATTCTCCAACGAGACGATCAGTTGGGCCGAAGTGGAGAAAAATCACGGCGGCAAGGTTCCTGAAGGCAAAATTTTGATCCAAGACACCATCGCCGACATCATGTTCCAGAAGATGCTGCTGCGCCCCAGCGAACATGACGTGATCGCCACGACAAACCTGAACGGGGACTATCTGAGCGATGCGATTGCAGCGGAGGTGGGCGGTGTGGGCATCGCGCCCGGCGCAAACGTAGGGGATGAAGTGGCGCTGTTCGAGGCCACACATGGCACGGCCCCCAAGTACACCAACCTCGACAAAGTCAACCCGGGGTCGCTGCTGTTCAGCGGCGTGATGATGCTGGAACATATCGGCTGGTTTGAAGCGGCTGACCTCATCACCTGCGCGTATGAAAAGACGATTGCTGACAAAGTCGTAACGTATGACTTTGCCCGTCAGATGGAGGGGGCGAAAGAGGTTAAAACCAGCGAATTCGCCACCACTCTGATCGACAATATGGCGCATGTATAAACGCTTATCGAAAATGAAGAGAAGTTAAAAAAATGAAAATGCCCCTCATCTGAGGGGCATTGATTTGCCGGGTGAAGCTTGTGAAAGAAAGTATATTGCAATAAATCTAGTTTGAAGCTTCACCTTGTCTATGCTTATATCTTATAGACAAATGCTGAGTTTTGTCAAGCAATTTTGACAAAACTCATGGAGCAAATTTGTTTTATCGTTTCCATTAAATCAGCTTTTACACACCATACGTTCGGCTGATGTAGTCCATCGCCTTTCGACCGATGTCGCTTTGGGGTGGGAACTCGGATGAGATGATTTCGACCATCGTGCCCTTCTCAGCCCATTCGAACAGTTGGCGGCTTTGCTCGTTGTTGCCCATCACGCAGCCGAACGTGCTGGCGTTGCCGATCTGGCCATCGTCGAGGTAAGCGCCGTTGGGCAGCAAGACTGCCCCGTGGAAGCCGTTCATGAGGCCGGGGCTGATCTCGTAGATGCCCATGAAATACGACATCTCCCACTGAGAGCAGCCGGCATCCCCACACAAGCTGAAGCCGCTGCCGTAGGCTTTCTCAGCGTGGCTCAAAATCTGAAACACGCCGGGGATGGTAGGCGCATCGCGCCGCCCGATCGACACGCGCCAGCTCATCACGACCTCGCCGTTTTCGTAGGCGACGAGGTAGCGCCGGTCGAGATCGACCACGATGCGCTTGTTGGGCACAGGGGTGATCGGCACGACGAGATCGCGCGTGGGCAGGTTGATGACCGTGCCGACCGCTAGCTGGTTCCAATTGACGTTGGGGTTGACTTCGGCGATCAACCCGAACGGGAGGCCCATGCGGCGGGCGATGCGCTGGCCCCAATCGCCGCGCTGCACCTCGAGCGTAGTCGGCTCGTAGCGCACGCGCAGGTAGGCGCGGTCGCTCACTTGGTCGAGCGCCGCTTGCAGTTGCGTGATCGCCTCGCGCGGGTCGAGGTAGCGCCGTTGGCCTTCGCTGCGAAGCTGGCCGTTGATCGCCTCAAGGAAGGCGCGGAAGGCTGGCTCGCGTACGGTGAGGCCGCGCGGCCCAACCGCCAGCCAGCGGGCGATTTCCTCGCGCGTGCTCGTCCACGGGGTGGTTTCGTTGGTGAATGGGTCGTAGCCGATGAGGCGGAAGTTTTGCTCGATGAAGCGCTGTGCATCAGCGAGATAGGGGGTGGCATCGATAGAGTTGGGCGGGGTGGCCTTTGTCAGCAGGTCAAGCCGACCCGTTCGCACGATCTGGGCTGGGTTGCGCGTGATGTTTTCCAGCACAAGCATGATGTCTAACTCACGGCTGGGTGTGCCGGGCACGCCCACGAGCTGATTGTCGCGCCATGCGAAGCCGGCGTCATAGGACGGCACGTAGACGGTATCGACAAGGCCGAGCAGATAGCTCTGGGCAGTTGCAAAGTCCGTGTCGATGATAGGGGCAATTTCATAGCCCATCGGGAAGCCCTGCCAGCGCACGTCCATCGCCTGTTGGGCCATCGTGCCGCTGTCGAGCGTCAGGCCGAGCTGGCTGGGGGTAATCGTCTGCAGGCGATTTCCTTCAAGGTAGACCTGAATCCGTATGCGATCATTCCAAGTGGTTTGGATGGCTCGGTTGGCTTCGTCTAATGAAAGGCCGGCTAGCGGCGTGTTCAACGCCCACACGTTGTACCCCACCACAGGCGAGAAAATTGTCCCTAGCACAAACAGAAGGGCGGCAATCGCCAATAAGCCCGCGCCGATGCGAAAAGCTGGGGTGTGATGCCGTATGTACCACAAAAAGTCCAGCACTTGGATCCATCGCTTGCCAAAGTCTGGCAGGCGAACGGTGGGCAAGCTGCCCTGTCTGCGGTTGGCCTCGCTCTGTGGAATGGCCATGCTCTGGCGCTTTTGGCGGCTCTCTTGCCGTTGACGTGCAGCACGCACCCGATGACGACCCGTGTCCATTTGATTTTGTCCCAAATTTTACCTGCCCTTATTTTACGCAATTTGCGGCGAAATGCATGGGGCTGGCTCATCAGGCGCTCAGGCAAAATCGGCAGGTTAGCGTTGGCAAATAGTCGGTGGTCGGGAGAGTGTGTAATCGGTTACAATAAAATCAACTTTGAACAGCCCACCTCGCTGGGAGCGATTTTATGACTCATCTGCAAGCGCAGCGCCCAATCGTCTACCAGATCAACACGCGTGTCTGGCTCAACACGTTGTCGGCGCAGTTTGGCCGCCCAATTCATCTGGGCAGCATTCCGCAGGAAGTGATCAACGAGTTGGCAAGCTATCACATCAACTTCATTTGGTTGATGGGCATTTGGCATCGCGGGGAGAAATGCCGCCAGAGCGCGCTCAACTACGTGCATGAGTATCGCGGGGCGCTGCCAGACGTGACCCCTGATGACGTGGTCGGCTCGGCATATGCTATCGGCGGCTATCGCATCGACCGCGATCTGGGCGGCAAGCGCGGCCTAGAGACGTTCCGACGCCAGATGCGCGCGCACGGCATCCGCTTAATGCTGGACTTCGTGCCCAACCACGTCGGGATGGATCATCCGTGGCTGACCGAGCACCCTGAGTATTTCGTGCAAGGGACGCCCGAGCTGCTGCAAAAAGATCGCGGCGGCTTCTTCCCTGTCACAACGAGGAACGGCGCAACGGTGGTAATTGCCCATGGCCGTGACCCGAACTTCCCGAGTTGGATCGATACCGCCCAATTGAACATCTTTAACCCTGACCTGCGCGCGGCGGTGATCGACACGCTGACTGAGATCGCGACGATGTGCGACGCGGTGCGCTGTGACATGGCGATGCTGATGGTCGATGAGGTCTTCCTGCGCACGTGGGGCTGGCGCGGCTTGAAGCCCCTGCCCAAGCAGTACTGGCAGGAAGTCATCCCCGCGATTAAGTCACAGTACCCTGATTTCCTGTTCATCGCTGAAGTGTACTGGCACATGGAGTATGAGATGCTCCAACAAGGCTTTGATTACACCTACGACAAGACGCTCTACGACCACGCGCTCAAGCACAACTATGAAGGCGTCTTTTATCACTTCAAAGCGGAGTTGTCTTTCTTGGAGCACAACATCCGCTTCATTGAAAACCACGACGAGCCGCGCGCGGCGGCTAGCTTTGGCGTCGAGCGCAGCAAGGTGTTCGCCACCCTGATCTTGACCGTGCCGGGGGCGGTGCTGCTGCACGATGGGCAGTTTGTGGGGCGGCGTGTCAAGCTGCCCGTTCAGATTGCGCGCCAGCCCGTGGAACCGCTTGATCTGTCGCTGGCGGCGTTCTATCGCACACTGCTAGCCGAGGCCGCCGACCCGATCTACCGTCATGGCCGCTGGCAGTTGTTCGAGCGCGCCAACGTTGGCAGTTCAGGCACGTATCAGCAAGTGTTGGCGTATGCGTGGCAGCATCAAGACGAGCTGCGGCTGATCGCCCTCAACATGGGCGAGACGCCCGCCACAGCGAAAATCCACCTCGGGCGGTTGATGGACGCTCACACAGGCTGCACCGTCCTGATGCGCGATGCGCTCAGCGGTCATGTGATCGAGGCAGCAGCGGACGACCTGCTCAACGGGTGGACGGTGCAGCTCGCAGGCAATCAGGCCAGCATCTACCACGTGACATTTATTGCTGAGGGGCAAAGCGTCTCGCTGGCAGCCGTTTAAGCAAGCCCCTAACTGTGTGATCATGTCTAGACCCCCACATGTTGGGGGTCTGATCGTTTGCTGTAAAAATTCGGGTGTAATCTTTTGCTAGGCATACAAAGCAAGAAGGGGGAACCATGCAGCCCGTGATCGACATCCAGCGGCTTTCAAAACAATATGGACAGGGGCGTAAGGCGTTCACTGCGCTGCATGACCTGACGCTGAGCGTTCATCAAGGAGAAGTGTTTGGCTATCTGGGGCCGAACGGGGCCGGCAAGAGCACGACGATTCACATCCTGCTTGACATCATTCGGCCTACCGCAGGCCGAGCCAGCATCTTCGGCAGGGACGTCTCGCGCGAGTCAGTTGAGGTGCACAAGCGGGTTGGCTTCATGCCCGGCGAGCTGGCGCTGTGGCGTGGTGAGCGCGCCAGCCAGATCATCCGAGATTTTGCGCAACTACGCGGGAACTCGACACCACAGCTGCGCTACGCAGATGAGTTGGCGCAGCGCCTCAATCTAGACCCGAGCAAGCGCATTCGTGAGTATTCGACCGGCAACAAACGCAAGGTGGGGCTGGTGTTGGCGTTGATGCACAAGCCGGATCTGCTCATCCTCGATGAGCCAACCAGCGGGCTTGACCCGCTGCTGCAGCACACGTTCAATCAGTTGATGCTTGAAGCCAAAGCTGAAGGGCGGACGGTCTTCTTGTCGTCGCATGTGTTGAGCGAAGTGCAGTCGATTTGTGACCGCGTGGGCATCCTGCGCGGCGGTGAGTTGCAGTCGGTCGAAAATGTGCAAGGTTTGCTGGCAAATGGCGTGCGGAAGGTGGTGCTGCAAGTGCCGCTTGAAGCGCAGGCGCACGCCGCCGCCTGTTTAGAGGCGCTGCCCAACGTGCGCGATTTGACCAACGGGAGCGCCACGCTGCGCTTTACCTACGTCGGCCAGATGCAGCCGCTGGTAGAACAGTTGGCCCATCTGCCGGTGCAAGACCTGCTCATCAGCGAGCCATCGCTGGAAGAAGTGTTCCTCGCGTTCTACGGTGACAACGAAAAGGTAAACTGACATGGCATGGGTGATCTTTCGGCAGGCGCTGCGGCATCATTGGCGGACGGCGCTCGCATGGGGCGTAGGCATGGGGCTGCTGAACCTGCTTACGATGAGCTTCTTCCCTAATCTGGACGCGCTGCGGCAGTTCGAGCAGTTGTTCCGCGCGCTGCCGCCTGCGCTGATGCAGACGTTCGGCCTCAACGTGAACGAACAATTCACGCCTGACAGCTTCCTTGCAAGTCTCTTGTTCACGCGCATCGTGTTGATCTTGGCGGTGTATGGGGTGTTGGCTGGGGCCAGTATCACCGCCAACGAAGAAGAGGCGGGCATCATGAGCGTGCTGCTGGCGCAGCCGGTCAGCCGCACGCGCATCTTCCTTGAGCGCGTGCTGGCGCACGCTGTGCTGACGGCGCTGGTGCTGCTCTTGTCGTTCAGCGGGTTGATGATCGGCTCGCTGCTGATTGAGCTAGAGGTCAACCTTGCGCGCCAGTTCGAGGCGACGCTCGGATTTTACCCCGCCCTAATGATGATGATCGTCTCAACGGCGCTGTTGGGGGTGGTGCTGCGCAGGCGTTGGCTGGTGCTGGGCGTGGCGGCGGTCTTCGTCCTCGTCAGCTACTTCTTGGACACGCTGGGGTCAGCAATCAGCGAGGGGATCATGCCGACGCTGCGGCAGTTTTCCTTCCTCGCGTACAACGCTGCGTCGGATGTGGTGGCGCGTGGGATTCAATGGGGGGATGTCTTGCTGCTGCTGGCGGTGATGGTGGGCATGGTGCTGCTGGCGTTGGTGGGTTGGCAGCAACGCGACGTTGGCCTGTAGCCTTGCAGCGTTCGTCCTATGCGCTGATTGGCGTTACAATGATGTGCGTCAGCGTATCTTCTAGGGGGCGCACATGGCCTACGAAGTGAAAATCATCACGTTCATCAACGACCGCGAAGGGCGCGAGGACGGCGAAGAAACGTTGACCCGTCTAGTCAACGATGGTTGGGAGATCAAGACCGCTGGTGGGGGCACAGGCGCTGAAATGGTCTGGGGCTTTGTCATCCTCCAGCGCGAGCGCCGCGATACGGCTGTCAATTTAGAACGACTCGATCTGGGCACTGACCCTAACGCCTAGCTTGGCGTGTGTGTTGATCCATCACTCAGGAGCAGAACATGTCTCAGTTGTTTGATATTGCAGGCAAGGTAGCGATTGTGACGGGCGCGAGCCGCGGCATCGGCCAGAGCATCGCAGAAGAATTCGCGAAGGCTGGGGCCAAAGTGGTGCTGGCCAGCCGCAAACAAGCCGACCTTGAACAGGTTGTCGCAGGGATTCGCGAACAGGGCGGCGACGCCATTGCTATCGCTGCCCACACCGGCCAGAAGCAGACGCTGATCGAGCTGGCTCAGAAAACAGTTGAGCACTACGGTCGGATCGACATCTTGGTGAACAATGCCGCCACGAACCCGCACTTTGGGCCAGTCTTGGAGGCGGAGGACAGCCTATGGCAGAAGACGATTGAGGTGAACCTGATGGGCAACGTCTGGCTGTGTCAGGCAGTAGTGCCGATCATGCGCCAGCACGGGGGCGGCAAGATCATCAACATCGCAAGCATCGTCGGGCTGAACCCCGGGCACTTTCAGGGCATCTACAGCGTGACGAAAGCAGCGCTAATCAGCTTAACGAAAACGCTGGCGATGGAGCTGGGGCGTGAGAACATCCAAGTGAACGCCATCGCGCCCGGCTTGGTGCAGACCAAGTTTGCGCAGGTGCTGTGGGAAAATGACCGCATGATGGAGCAGGTGATGATGAAGACGCCCGTTGGTCGCATTGGCCAGCCAGTGGACATTGCAGGGCTGGCGCTGTGGTTGGCCTCGCCGGCGTCGTCCTTCGTCACGGGGGCGGTGTTCGTGGCAGATGGCGGCATCACGCTCGGCTCGTTGTGAAAGATGAGGGAGTCGCGTGCATTTTGAGCTTTACAGCCCCAAAACGATCAAACAGATCAACGCTGAACTGACCGCGCGCATGGCTGAGAAGGGCACGCGCAGCCGTCCCGCCATTCAGGGCGTCGTGGAAAAGAGCGGCTCGTTTGACTGGCTGACGCACACGGTGCTGCTCGGCATCAAGCGGACGACGCGGCTGCGCGCCACGATGGAGAAGGCCAAAGACGTGACGATCATCCGCGGCTACGTGAGCGAAGGCGTCCAGCCTGAAAAGGTGTACATCGTCATGGCGGCGCTCGCGGCCATCGGTCTGCTGCTGGCCCTGCAGGGGCAGGTGGTATTGGGGTTGGTCGTGTTTGGGATTGCGATCGTGGCGTATGTGCCGCTGGTGGGCGACTATCGCAACAGCCGCTACATGCTCAGAGAGTTGAAGCGCGTGACGGCGGCCAAAGATAAGCCGCCACCGTCGCTGGTTGCAGCGCAGAGCGCGCCAGCGTCGCGGTCACGCACAAGCCGCAGCCGCGCCTCTAACCGTCAGAGCTGATGACGCTCGCGCAGGTGATCCAACAGGGCCTTACAGCCCACTTGGATCACCTCGTAAGTATCTTCAAAGCGATTGTTGTAGTAGGGGTCACTCACCTCGTCGTGGTCTATCAACCCCGCGCGATGGGCGTATGACAGGAATAGGTCAACTTGGGCTTGGCTGGTTAGAATGAAACGGTCGATCTGAAGCAGGTTGTCCCGATCCATCGCCAGCACGTAATCGAAGCGGACGAAGTCCTCAGCCCGCACTTGGCGGCTCGTGCCCGCATACTCGATGCCGTGGCGCTCTAGCACTTGCAGCGTGCGCGGGTGAGCCGTTTCTCCAACGTGGTAGCCGCTTGTGCCGGCGCTGTCCACGCTGATCTTGTCTGACAGTCCTGCTTTTTCGACCATGTCGCGGAAGACCGCCTCGGCCATGGGCGAGCGGCAGATGTTGCCCATGCAGAGCATCAAGACGCGGATCATGCCTCAGTGTCCTCTTGATCGGTTTTGTTAGTTTCAACCGTGGATGATGATTCGCCCTCACCAGCGGGCGGCTCAGCGGTGTCGGCAGGCGGCACGGCCGCGGCCTCAGGCTCTTGAGCAGCCGGCTGGGGGTTGTTGGCTTGGTGGCCTTTCATGGTGATCTTGCCGTCGATGAAGGCCCCTTCTTCCGTAGTCAAGGCGTTGGCGTTGATGTCGCCCCAAATGCGTCCGGTGCGCAGCAGTTGAACGCGGTTGCCGGTGACGTTGCCGCGCACCGCCCCGGCGATGCTGATGTTCTTGGCGTCGATGTCGGCGGTGATGCGAGCGGTCTCGCCTACAAGCACGTTGCCGGTGATGTCGAGCGTGCCGGTAAACGTGCCGTCGATGCGCACGTTGCCCACGCTGCTGAGCGTGCCCTCAATGGTGCAGTTGGAGCCAATTACGGTGTCAAACCCAACGGGGGAAGCTGGCAAGGCTGGGCGCGGGGCGCTTTCTTCCTCCGAGGGGCGGCGGCTGCTGAAAAAGCTCATGAGCTACTCCTTTGGAGTCGTGTCACCTGTTCGTTAAAGATACAACGCAGTGTGGCGCTGGAACAGGGGGAAGAGTGCGCTGCGGTTGGCAAAAGTGCCGACTTTTGACTATAGTTAGCGTGTTGGGCTGTGTTTAGGCACTCAAGGGAGTTTACCCGATGGTTGAGACCTTGTGGAATTTGCCACGTGTTGAGCTGCGCGAGCTGTCGACCGTAAAAGAGACGCGAACCACCGCGGTGTTGACGGGCAATCGCGCATGGTCGTCAGTGGGGCCGCTGCTGTCGCTGCCGATTGCGGTGCAGGCGGAGCCGCTCACGACGGAGATCGGCTACCTCAACGCGATGGCCGCATCACTGCCGCCGCAAGTGGAAGTGGTCTATGGCATTGGGGGGGGGCGTGCCGCTGACACAGCCAAGTACATCGCGTGGAAGAACAACCTGCCATCTGTGCTCATCCCGACCGCGCTCAGCGTGGATGGGTTCTTCACAGCATTGGTGGCCGCGCGCGAGGACAACACCGTCCGCTACTACACGACTGGCCCGGCGGAGCGCGTCATCGTTGACATGGACGTGATCTCAACCGCCCCGGCGCATATCCGCGGCACGGGCATTGTCGAGATTCTGAGCATGACAACCGGCCTGCTGGATTGGAAGTTTGCAGCGGAGCGCAGGCAGAACACGCCCGAAGAGCGCTTCCAGCCGTGGGCGGCCAGCATTGCGGCGGGCATCGCCCAACAGGCGTACAAGATCGCGGCGGACGTGGGCGCAGGCAAGATAGACGCCTTGCGCAACTTGCTTGATCTGATCTGTGTGGAGGTACAGTTGACCAATCAGCTTGGCCACAACCGCCCACAGGAAGGCAGCGAGCAGTACTTTGCTTACGCCATTGAGCCGAAGGTGAGCCGGACGGGCGTGCCGTATGCGGACTTAGTGGGGCCGGGCATCTTGGTGGCGGCGGCGCTGCACAAGCAGAACATCGGCCCGATCCGCGACACGTTGATCTCGGCTGGGGTGCGGATGGATCGCCTGCGCCGAGAGGACATCCTCGACACGCTGGCGATGTTCCCTGCCTATGCCCGCGAGCATCGGCTTCCCTACAGCATCTTGCACGAGACGACGCTCAGCGTTGACGAGGCCAACAAGCTGTTGGAAGCTACCGGCCTCGGCAAGTGAGGTCGCATACAGTCAGGTTAAACGAGAAGGAACACGATGAGCATCAAATTTGGCACGGACGGCTGGCGGGCCGTCATCGCGGAGGATTTCACGTTCGAGAACGTGCGCTTGGTGGCGCAGGCGACCGCCAACGCTGTCCTCGCGCGGCACACCGGCGCACAAGCGCCAGAGGTGGTGGTGGGGTTCGACACGCGCTTCTTGTCGGATCGCTTTGCGATTGAGACGGCCTGTGTGCTGGCGGCAAACGACATCGTTGTGTGGCTGTCGCGCGCCGACGCGCCGACCCCGGCCATCTCTTACAACGTGAAGGCCAAGCAGGCAGCAGCGGGTGTCATGATCACCGCGAGCCACAACCCGCCGCGCTACAACGGCTATAAGCTGAAAGCCAGCTACGGCGCGAGCGCCACCGCCGAAGAAACCCAGCTTGTGGAGCAGCACATCGAGAAGCTGCTAGCCTCTGGGGCGAAACCGCGCCTCATGAACTATGAGCAGGCGCTGGCCAGCGAGCGCATCCGCCGCTTTGACCCGTCGTGGCCGTACTATCAACACCTCAGCCAATTGATCGACTTTGACGCGATCAACTCGCGCGAGCTGAACGTGGTGGCAGACGCGATGTGGGGCGCGGGTCGCGGCGCGTTCCCCAGCTTGCTAGCGCGGACGCGCACCCGCGTGACGGAAATCCGCGGCGCGCTCAACCCGGGCTTTGGCGGCATCCACCCAGAGCCGATCCCGAAGTTCCTCAAGGAAGTCGTAGCGACGGTGAAAAACCTGCACGCGGACGTTGGCCTCGTGACTGACGGGGACGCTGACCGCAGCGGGGCCGTCGACAACTTGGGGCGCTTTGTTGACCCGCACCATATCATGGCGCTCTCGCTGCGGCATCTGCTGACGCAGCGGCGGATGCGCGGGGCGGTCGTCAAGACGATCTCCACCACGGCCATGCTCGACAAGATGGCGCGTCACTACGACTTACCCCTGTATGAAACGCCGGTGGGCTTCAACCACATCGGCGACTTGATGATGAAGCATGATGTGCTCATCGGCGGCGAAGAGAGCGGCGGCATCAGCATCAAGGGGCACATCCCAGAAGGGGACGGCGTGCTGATGGGGCTGCTGCTGCTTGAGGTGATGAGCCGTTGGGAGGGCACGCTCGCTGAGTTGATCGCTGATTTGCAGTCCGAGTTTGGTCCAGCAGTCTACGGTCGCAGCGACTTCCGCCTTGAGAGACAGCTCAATAAGAAAGACATCGTGCGCCAGCTTGAAGAGAACGCGCCCGCGCGCCTCAACGGCCAGAGCGTCCAGCGCGTTAACAAGCTGGATGGGGTCAAGTACTACATGGCCGATGACAGTTGGCTGCTGATCCGCCCCAGCGGGACGGAGCCAGTGCTGCGCGTCTACGCTGAAGCGCCCACCCAATCGGACGTGGACATGCTGCTGGGGGAGGGCGGCGCGCTGGGCAAGGCGCTTATGCGCTGAGGCGGCGGCTGAGCGCGGTCAGCACGACCCATGCCATCAGCCCCAGCGCGCTGATGGCCGCGCCCAGCGCCACGCTGACGGGTCGATATTCGATGACGATGTGCTGCCCCTCACCAGCGGGCAGCAGCAGCCCCGTCAGGCCGCCGTTCACGTCGAACGTGTCCACGGGTTGGCCGTCGAGCGTTGCCCCCCAGCCCGGGTAGTAGACCAGCGACAAAGTGAGCAGGGCGGGCGCGCTCGTGCTGGCGGTGATTTCCCAGCGCTCCGGTGTGACCATGCGCAACTCGTCAATCGCGCTGACGTCTGGCCGCTCGACTGGCAGATTAATGGGCAGCGGGTGCAGCGTGACCGCCATCTCGCGCAGGTTTACGCGGCTGTCGGCCATGATCTGACGGGCGAACTCGGCGCTGCCGCCAGCGTCGCGGCTGTCGTAGACCAAGTGCGCCAGCGGTCGCGGGGCGAGCAGCTCATAGACCTGATAAGGCTGGCCGTCGAAGTTCAGCGCTGCGCCGACCTGCTCCATCGGCACGCCTGCTGGCACTGCGTCCGATGTGGTGACGTAGCGGACGCTCAACACCTCCCAGAAGCGATCAACGGGGATCGTGCGCAGCGCCTCCACGCTGGCGAGCGTGAACGGCCCTGTGCCGTAGATGTCGGGGATGCGGAAGAGCGTCCCGTAGCCTTGCAGCCCTGCCGCCCCGTCGACGCGCCAGCGGATGTCTGCTGGCCTTGTTGGTAGGTCTGCCAATGGCTCCGCAAGCTGGACGCGGTGTTCAGGCCGGTCGGGTTGGTAGCCGCTCTGCTGGGTGTTGACGGTGAACAAATCGACGACGATCAGCGCAAGCAGCAGCGCCAGCGCAGCATGATTGGCTGCTCCCCAGCGCAGCCACACGAACGCCAGCACGCCCATCAGCGCGGCGAATAGGAACGGGTCAGGCGGTAGGGGCGCGCCGCTGGCCGCAGCCAGCCCCAATCCCCCTGTGACTGCGCTGAACCCTGCTGCAAACCATGCGAACGGCTGCCTTTGTTCGACAGGGGCGGAGCGCCACCACTTCAAGCCCTCCACTGCCAGCATTACCAATGCAAACGAGATGAGCACAGCGATCCGCTCTTGCTGGCGGAAGACGTTGAACCCCGGAACCACAAGGTAAAATAGACCGTAAGCGAAGCCGTTCGCCCCCAGCGACACGAGCAGGCCCACGATGACTACGCCAACCCACAGCCATCGCATCTGAGCACCGCGCGCTGCCCCGATCAGAGCAAGCAGCAGCCCCGCCACGCCGACGTACAGCGGCGAGATGGACGTCCACACCCGCGGAACGAAGGCGTGCAGCAGCTCCACCAGTTGGAAGCCGTTGCCCTTGTCGGCAAAGCCGTACTCCACCACGCGCGACGACAAGCGGGCGAACTCCAGCGCAGGCAAGAGCTGCACCGCGCTCAGAGACGTGCTCAAGCCCCCAAGCAAGGCAAAACGGCCAAGCAGCCCCCACCAGCGGCACTTTTGCTGCCAGCCCAGCATGAACAGGTAGATCAGGCCGAGGTAAGTGATGTACATCGTCGTTTGGGGGTGGCCGCCCAGCAGCGACAGCGCGACCGCTGCCGCGGCGATCACGACGCCGTTGAAGGCTGCCCCGCGCACGGTGACGCTGCGATGCACCCCCAACATGAGCAGCGGCAGCCACGCCGCGCTGGCGATTACGCTCACTTGGAACAGTGGGTAGCTCGTCAGGTAGCCGCTGTAGGCGTAGAGGACGCTGCCGACCAGCGCGAGCCAGCGCCTGCTTGCATAGTGCAGCAGGAAGGCGTACATCAGCAGGCTGGCGAGCAGCACATGCAGGATCGCCTCAAGCTGGTAGTTGGCCTGCGAGTAGCCATCTGCGCCCCACAGCAGCGCCCCGACGAAGCGCGGCGGGTAGAACGCGGCAAACTGGATGTTGCCCGCGAATGGGTCGCCCGCGTGGTTGTAGGGGTTCCACAATGGGAACTGGCCTTCCCACAGTCGTTCGACTTGGTAACTGGCGAAGGCGTAGTAGTGCTGCACGAAGTCAACATCAGCGAAGATGAGACGGTCGAGCGGGTTGGGGATCAAGACGCGCCAGAAGAATAGCCCCCACAGCGCGCACAACACGCCTACAGGGGCGAGGTGGCGCGCTGCTGTTGTGGATAGGCGAGCGAGCATACGCCTCAAGCGTGGGTGATGCGCTCAGCGCCGCCCAAGTAAGGCCGCAGCACTTCCGGGACGATGACGCTGCCATCAGCCTGTTGATAGTTCTCCAAAATGGCGATGATGACGCGCGGCAGAGCCAGCCCGCTGCCGTTCAAGGTGTGGACATAGCGCGTCTTGCGGCCTTCCGTTGTGCGGTAACGGATCATCGCCCGCCGCGCTTGAAAATCCTCCGTGTTACTGCAGGAGCTGACTTCTAACCACTCGTCGCAGCCGGGCGCGTAGATCTCAAGGTCGTACTTTTTGGTGGCGCTGAAGCCCAAGTCGCCGGTGACGATCTCAAGGCGGCGGAAAGGCAGTTTGAGAGCGCGGATGATGTCGGCGGCGGCCTCTGTCAGCGATTCTAACTCGTCATAGCTCGTCTCAGGCGTGGTGAACTTGTACATCTCCACCTTTTCGAACTGGTGCACGCGCTTGATGCCGCGCACATCGCGCCCGGCGCTGGTCTGCTCGCGGCGGAAGCAGGGCGTCTGCGCCACGTAGTAGAGCGGCAGCTGCGCTTCGTCGAGGATTTCATCGCGGTGTAGGTTGGTGATGGCCACCTCGGCGGTCGGCAGCAGGTAGAGGTTGGCTTCTGGGTCGTGGTAGACGACGTCGCGGAATTTGGGGAACTGCCCCGCGCCTTCGAGCATGTCGGCGTAGACGAGGTAGGGCAGGTAGAGTTCTTCAAAGCCCTTGACGCGCGCCATGTCGAGGAAGAGGCTGATGAGCGCCCGCTGCAGGCGCGATCCCCACCCTTTCAGGATGTAAAAGCGCGAGCCTGCCAGCCGCACCCCGCGCTCAAAGTCGATGATGCCCAACTCTGGGCCGAGTTCCCAATGGGGGCGCGGCGCAAAGTCGAACGTGTAGAAGGGGCCTTCTGGCTCCCACGGGCGGTTGAACTCGTCGCTGGGGGCGACGGGCACGCTGTCATGGGGCATGTTCGGCACGTAGAGCATGTCGTGCCGCAGTTGTTCATCGAGCGTGCGAGCTTGCTCGTCGAGCGCGGCGTGCTGATCGCTGAGCGCGCGCAGGGCGTCGTTCAGCCGCTCAAATCCGGCGGCGAGGTCACCCGCGGCGTCGGTGGCCAACTCGGCGTCAAGTTTGCCTTCGAGGATTTCCACCGCGCGGGCGAGGTCGGCACGGCGCAGCGCGTCGCTGGCGGTGTAGACGCGCGCGGCGGCTAGCTCCGTGGGCAAGTTCTTCGCGCCGCGGGTGAAGCCAAACGCTTTGTTCAGGCGGTTGCGCTGGGCTTGCAGCGTCTCAGCTTGTTGGATGACTGTGCGCCGCTGGCGATCCGTCTCTAGGATGCGGTCAATCAATTCCAGCGCGTCGGGGTCGTTGAGCTTGGCGAGCTTCTGTTTGACGAGCGTCGGGTTTTCGCGGATGAGGGTGATATCAAGCATGAATCAGTCTCCTTGATGCGATGGGTGTGATCTTTAGGACTGTGGACGGGCAGGCGGTTCGGCGTCGTCAGGATGAGATCGTGGTGGGTTGAGCGGTTGACGCATGTCAGACGTGAAGCGCCACACGACCAAGACGACGCCTACGATCAAATTCACCATGATGATGACGTTGAACACCTCTGGCGTGAGGAATGAAAGATCCACGCGCGCCTCCCATCAACAAAAAACACCTCGCTGCGTTCGCCGCGCGAGGTGTTGACGTCACAGCCTCACAACGAACGGCCTCTTAAGCAGGGTTGTTCGCCGCAGAGGAAGCCGACAACGGCAGCAGAATGCTGAAGGTCGTTGCCACGTTCTCCACGGATTGAAACCACACTTTGCCGTTCATCAACGCAATCTCATGTTTGACGAGGTAGAGGGCAAGCCCATAGCCAAACTCGCTCATGATCTGCGGGTTCTTGCCGCGCTCGAACAACTGGAACACACAATCTTGATCTTCCTCGCGGATGCCATAGCCTTCATCACGGATGTCGATTTGCGCTTGGCTGCCGCGCCGATGCACTGTGATGAGCACGGGTGTTCCACGCATGCTGTACATGATAGCATTGCGTAACAGCTCGTGCAAGGCGTCGGCAAGGGTCGATTTGTGGGCAAGCAGGGTCAAATCCTCACGGATGTCAACTTGGATGCGACCTCTGTAATTGTGATTATCTGTCTCTGGGTCAAGCAGCTCATGCTCGTCGAGTGACTGTATGAATTCCTCGATGAAGGTTTTCAGCGAGAACACCTGCGGCTCAGATGTGATGCGGCGGCGTGTCTTGCCCGTCCGCAGGTTCTCGAGGCGTCGCATGAGGTTCATCAAGCGCGAGGCGCGCCGCATGTGCATCGCGATGAGCACGCCGAAGCCGCCAATTCTCCGTGCAAGCTTGGCGGCTGCGGCGTCTGCGTGGGGGCCTTCCAGCGTGCGGTTGATGAGCGTGATGTGGCCGTTGGTCGCGTTGATGATCTCGTTCAGTTCATTTGTGAACTGATCGAGCACTGTGCTCACGATACCCCACTCCACGTTGTCGATCACTAGCAGCATGTGAAGTTCGCCATTGTCTGCTGCAACCGCCGACGCTGAGCACGGGATGTATTCCCCACTGCGGATGATGTGGAAGGTGACCGGACGATCGCTGCTGAGGGCTTGCTCTCGGATTTGGTTCAGCGAGTAGTCACCCTGTTGCTCGTCCATGCTGAAGAGCGCTAGCGCGGCTGACCAGCCTTCCTTGCGCAGCAGGTGCAGATCCGTGCTGAGCAGCACACCGGCGGCGATGTTGGCGTAGACGAGCGCCCCCTCTGATGAAAAGAGCAGGGCGGCGTGCCTGAGGCCATCGAGTGCGGCGGTTGCTGCGGGTAATTTGAACACAACTGCTCCGTGTGGGTTTCAATTAGGCTAATTATAGCGCACTTAACACGAATAGGCTGAGCGTTAGGCCTCGGGGCGCATGTGCGGGAACAGCAGCACGTCACGAATGCTCTCAACGTTGGCGAGCAAGATTACGAGCCGATCCACCCCCATTCCAAACCCGCCCATCGGGGGCATCCCGTAGCGCATGGCGCGCAGGTAGTCCTCGTCGGTGGGGGTGGCGTCGTCGTCCTCTTTGCGGTAGAGCTGTGCCATCTCCTCAAAGCGGGCCGCTTGGTCGAGCGGGTCGTTCAGCTCGGTGAAGGCGTTGCCCAGCTCCATGCCGCCGATGTACAGCTCAAAGCGCTCGACGTGAAAATCATCCCCTTGTACGCGCTTCGCAAACGGCGAGATGTCACGCGGGTAGTCCATCACGAAGGTGGGCTGAATCAGCTTGGGTTCGACGTGCTCACTAAAGAGATGTTCAACCATCTTGCCCCACGTTTCATCGGGTTTGAAGGTGTGGCTAAAGCGCTCATGGATGGCCTGTCGCAGCGTGTCGGCGGTCTGATAGTCCATGTAGTCGATGCCGGTCGCCTGCTGGATGGCCGCGCGCATAGTGATACGCGCCCACGGGCTGCCTAGATCGATCGTGTGGCCGCGGTAGACAATCGTTGTTGACCCGTTGGCCTGCTGGCAGATCGTCTTGGTCATGCGTTCGACGATGTCGGCCACGCCGTTGTAGTCGATGTAGGCTTTGTAGAACTCCATCATCGTGAACTCAGGGTTGTGCTTGAAGCTCACGCCCTCGTTGCGGAAATCGCGCCCAATTTCGTATACCGCGTCGAAGCCACCGACGATGAGCCGCTTGAGGTAGAGTTCAAAGCTGATGCGCAGGTAGAGATCCTGTTTGAGTTCGTTGTGGTGCGTCGTGAAGGGTCGCGCTGCTGCGCCGCCGTAGAGGGGCTGTAAGATGGGCGTCTCCACCTCCAGCATCCCCTCACGGTCGAGAAACGAGCGCATCGCTTGGATGATGCGCGTGCGTTTGACGAACACTTCGCGCACGTCACGGTTGACGGCTAAATCGGCGTAACGCTGGCGATAGCGTGTCTCCTTGTCGGTAAACTCGCCGTATTCGACCACTGTGCCGTCGTCTTTGACCTGCTGCTTGATCACGGGCAGCGGGCTGAGCGACTTGGCCAGCAGGCGGATGTGGGTGGGCTGGACGCTGACCTCGCCGGCTTGGGTGCGCATCATCGTTCCGCTGGCTTGGATGAAGTCATCTACGTCGAGCAGCTTCTCGCGGACGAGTTGGAACTGATCTTCGCCCAGCTCGTTGATGCGCAGAAACAGTTGCAGGCGGCCGCTTTCGTCCTCGATGTGCATGAAAGCGACTTTGCCTTTAAGGTTCACGCGGCGGATGCGCCCGGCCACGGTGACGCTGACCGTCTCAGCGTCACCGGCGGCTTCATACGCGCGGATGGCTTCTTGGGTGGTGTGGGTGCGTTCGACGCGCGCGGGGTAAAGCTCGACGCCCAGCGCCCGCAGCCGGTCGGCTTTTTCAAGCCGCTCGCGCTCGACGTTGTTTGGCTGCCACATGGTCTAAAAAATCTTCTTGATAGTGAACACAGAGTCACCAGCGGGGGCGTGGACGGTCACTTTTTCGCCCACTTTCTTGCCCAACAGCGCCTTGCCGAGGGGGCTTTCATCGCTGATCTTGCCAACCAGCGGGTTGGCTTCTGCGCTGCCGACGACTTGGTATTCTTCTTGCTCTTTGGTTCCGGCTTCAACGATGACAACGCGCGACCCGATCTGAACGCGGTCGTTGGTGAGCTTCTTCTCGTCAATCAGTTGAGCGTTGCGCAAGATGAGCGTCATGCGAGTGATCTCGGCTTCGATGAACGCTTGTTCGTTTTTGGCATCTTCATATTCGGTGTTTTCAGTTAGCTCGCCCCCGTCTTCCAACGCCCGTTTAAGCCGTTCTGCGACCTCTGGACGTTTGACCTGAATGAACTCCTCCAAGCGTTCCTCAAGCGCCTGCATACCTTCTCTTGTTAAATACTGCGTTTTGTCCAGCATAAGGGACTCCTGACATGGTTAAGCGTGAACTGCAATAACTTTAGAAAACAACAAAGACACAGCGGGTAGTTGACTGTGTCGAAACGAGCGACACGCCAAAGGCCGCGCCGCTGCGCGAATAATGTAGCATGAAATGCTGCTGCTGTAAAGATGAGCGTTAAGCCATACCCGGCAGCCGCACGTGGAAGGTTGTCCCGACGTTGGGCGTGCTCTCAACGTGGACGCTGCCACCGAGCTTTTGGATCAACCCAAATGCGACCGGGATGCCGAGGCCGCTGCCTTTGAACTCGCGCACGGTGTCGTTTTCACTGCGGAAGTAGATCGTGCCCAGCTTGGCGAGTTCTTCATCGCTCATGCCGATGCCGTTGTCGCTGATGCTGATGACGAGGTCGCTGCCGTCGGCGGCCCCGCGCACGGTGACGATGCCCGTCTCGGCGGGGCTGTAGCGTAGGCCGTTTTCGATCAACTTGCCCAGCGCTTGCACCAGCAGGTCGCTGTCGATGTTGAGGATGGGCAGGCCTGATGGCACGTCGAACACGAGTTGGCGGTTTAGCTCGTTCGCTAAGGGCGTAAAGTCCTTCTCAAGGCGCATGGCGATGTTCTTGAACATGTCCATCTTGGGCGAGAGCTTGAGCGTGTTCTTGCGCAGCTTGTTCATCGTGCTGACGTCGATCATCAGGCTCTCCATGCGGCGGGCGTTGAGCTTAATCGTGCCGAGGAACTGCTTTTGCATGTCGTTCAGCTCGCCCATCGCGCCTAACATGTCGCTGTAGCCGCGAATGCTCGTCATGGGGGTGCGCAGCTCATGGATGGCGTGCCCGACGAAGTAAGCCTCCTCCTGCATATAGCTTTCGAGGTCGGCAGGCGCTTTGGCGCTGGCCTCGCGCAGGGCAGCTTCATGCTCGGCTTGAGCGGCCGCCAGCAGCGAGGCAATCGCTTCAAGCTGGCCGGGCAGGCGAATCGGGATGATCGCCCCTTGACGGGCTGCCTCCAAAAGCTCGTTAAGCTGTGCCTGTGCTTGGGTGAGAGCGTTCAGTTCAGCCACTAGCTCGCTCCTTTGTCATGTCTGATCTGTTAGAGCCAACGCGCGCCCAGTAGCGTTCGCCCCAGAGGTCTTTTTGAACGCGGAAGCTCATCTCGACGTCCTGCCGCATGTGGTCTGTGTTCTGCCAGAAGGTCGAAATCTGTGAGGCATAACAGGCCATCGCATCCATCTTGAGCGCGAGTTCTTGAGGACTGAGGAAGACCCAGCGCGGCTGAACGGTTGTGCCGACGTCGATGAGCGCGTGGTTGATCTTGCTGCTGTCTTTCATGTAAGGAAAGTCGGTGTAGAACTGAAGGACGATGCTCGGCTGTTGCGCAGCGAGTTCCACCCCCCAGCGGCGCACGATCTGATGATCAACATGGTTGCCTACGCCCAACGGCGCGTAGAGATAATTGGCTTTCAAGGCGTAAGTGGCGGCTTCGGAGAGGTCAGCATAGGCGTCGAGTCGGTCGAGGGGGTGCACGCTGCCCCACAAGCTGGCTTCATCCGGGTAGAGCGCCTGCCCATTGGCCATTCGATACACACAATCTGGGATGCCAAGCTGGACGATCTCCGCGCCGAGCTGCTGCGCGGCGGAGGCATCTTCCCGCTGGCGCGTGGGGATAGGATTTTCCCCCGCCTGCCAGCGTGCGTGCAGCTCGCGCACGATGGGCGTGTCTGGAACAACGCTCGGCAGATTGCCGCCCATAACGGTCAGGATCATCACATGGTGGCCTGCGCGCACAAGTTGGGCGATTGTGCCGCCACAGCTAAAAATAGCGTCGTCAAAATGCGGGGACAAAAAAACGTGGTGCTCCATAGAATTAATCCACATGCTTTACACTTGCGACAGTAAACGTAAACGTACTTCCTTGCCCGATTTGGCTGGTGATCTCGATGTGGCTGCCCATCTGCTCAACGATGCTCCTCGTGATGGCGTAGCCGAGTCCTGTACCGGGTTGAGAGCGTGTGAAGCTGTCCTCAGCGCGCCAGAACTTTGTCCCGAGTTTGCGCACGTTCTCAGGGCTGAGGCCGATGCCCGTATCCGACACGCTGAAGCGCACACGGTCGCCTGTGGGCTGCACGCTGAGGGTAATTGTGCCGCCATGGGGTGTGTACTTGTATGCGTTGCTGAGGAGGTTCGTCAGCACTTGCACTAGGCGATAGTAGTCGACGTAGAGCGTGGGAAGCGCCGGTGCAACGTCGAGTTGAAAAGTGTGGCCACGCGCTTGAATTTGCGGCATGGTTTGGTCACGCACGGCCTCAATCACGTCGTCTATCTTAACTTCAGTTTCCGACAGGAAGAAGTGCCCGCTTTCGATGCGCGAGATGTCGGACAAGTCGCTGACGAGGATTTCCATACGTTTGACGGTTCCGCTGATGCGCTCCAAGAAGTTGATCTGCCGTTCCGATAGCCCTTCTGGCTGCATCAGCAGCAGGTCGGCGTAGCCTTGAATGCTCGTCATAGGGGCTTTTAGGTCGTGGGCGACAATGCCTACAAACTCGCTTTTGGCGCGGTTGGCGGCTTGAACGGCGGCGTACAAGCGCGCATTTTCGACGGTGACGGCAGCACGGGCGGCCACGCGCTCCACAAGATCAACCTGTTGAGCCGTGATGGCATGTTGGGCGCGTTCTAATATCATGACTGCTATTACAGTGTTTTCGCGATGAATGGGAACCAGAGCAGCACTGGTTTCCTCTAGAAAGATCAATTGAGAGTGTGCCGTCCGTAACACATCTGATGCTTGCGGATAGAGCTGGAGCAGGTTGGCGCTGTGTTCGTCTGAAGCTGGCCACGATGCAGCGGCTTGAAGCGTGCTTTGATCCTCGTCAGCCACCACAAGACAGCCTGCTGTGGCCTCTGTCAGGTGGCAGCACGTCTCAAGGGTGAAGTCGAGCGCGGCTTGATAGTCAAGTTTTTCATTTAAACGGAGGTCGATGCGGCGCAGGGTGCGCAGCTCTTCGATGACGTGGTTCAGTTCGGCGTCAGTCGCGCTGAACAGTTGGGCATTGTCGATGGCGATGCTGGCTTGGCTGGTGAGCGCCTCCATCGTTGACAGATCATCTGGCCCAAAGAGGCCTGCCACGACGCGATTCTCGACGTAGGCCACGCCGATAACCGTGCCACGCGCGCGCAGCGGACAAGCCATGATGCTGCGCAGGCCCTGTGAGAGGATGCTTGCGCCGGTTTGGAAGCGTGGATCTTCTACCGCGTTGGTGGTGAGGAGAGCCTCGCCTTTATCCATGACCATGTTCACGATGGTACGGCTGTAGCTCGCTTGATCGAGGCTGAGGCTCTGCTGGTCAACATTGCGGCCTATCTTCAGCCGCAGGTTGCCGTCGTCGTCGCGCAGCATAATGAAGCCACGTTCTGCCCCAGTTAGTTGAATCACCGCGTCTATCACTTGTTCTAGCACCACGTCTAGCTCAAGCGACGTCCCCAGTATGCGTGTGACGTGATACAACGCCTCAAAACGGAGCGCGTTGGTTTGTGTCTTTTGAACGTCTTGAATTTGTTCCAGCAGTGTAGTGGCGCGGTCAATCTGGCGCAGGACGAACTCAGGCTCGATGCTGCCGTTGGCAATCTGATTGCGCGCCAGTTTTAGGCTCTGTTGAGCCATCTTCAGCTCATTTTCGTCAATTAGTTTCTTCATCGGTGGGCGTCTCAGCGTCGCTTGACTGGTAGTAATCGCACCATTGTTGAATTGGACACAAGCCACAAATTGGCGCGCGCGCTTTGCACACCCGCCTCCCATGATAGATCAACTGAAGGTGAAAGGAATAGTAATCTTCTGGTGGGACGATGGCTTCCATCACAAGATGGGCGTTATCGGCGCTGATGCGCGGCGGCAGAAACCCGATGCGCTGGCCAACGCGCAGCACATGCGTATCCACCGGAAAAGCCGCCATGCCATAGCCAAAGCACAGGACGATGCTAGCTGTTTTGCGGCCCACGCCGGGCAGCGCCAACAGCCAATTGATCGCGTCAGTCGGCGCTAGGGTTGTCAGGAAGTCGATGTTGTATTCGCCGCGCTCGGCGTAGATGGCGCGCAGGGTCGCTTGGATGTTGGGGCCTTTGCTGTTGGCCAACCCCGCAGGGCGGATGACGTCGATCAGCTCGTCCGTGTCGGCGTTGGCGACGTCGTGCCAACTGGCATAGCGCGCCTTTAGCGCGTCGAACGCGCGATCACGATTGGCGTCGGTGGTGTTTTGGGACAGGATGCAGCTCACCAGTTCGTCCATGCCGTCGTGTGGTTTAAAGTGCTTACGCCCGTGGTAAGCCTCCAGTGCCGCAGCAATTGGCGGGTACTTGGCGCGGCGTCTGTCCAAATTCGGGACTTGCTCAGCAGAAAAAGGCATATTTCGAATGAGATACGCTTTTGGATAGATGATTGTAACGCTGATATTGTAACGCAGAGCAACCGTTTCTGCGATTCAATCGCCCACGGCCAACGTCGCAGCCTGTGCTCGTTTGCGCGGCAGATACAGATACGCCAGCGCAAACACTGCCAAGTAGAGCAGACCGGCAAAAATAAACGCGCTGCGCACCCCAAACAAGCTGGCCACGGTTGAGCCGAACAGGGGCGCAAACGCGAACGTCGCCGCGCTGACCGAGCCATCTAAGCCCCAGACGGCCCCCTCTGATCCATGCCGGCTGAGTTGGCCCATCAACCCGCCGAGGGCAGCCAGCAGCCCGCCGAAGGCCAAGCCGGTCACCGCTTGCAGCAGGATGAGCGTGTGCACGTCGTGGACGAAGGCCTGCGGCACAAACGCTGTGAGCGCGACCATGCTGCACATGAGGATGCCGCGCCGTTGGCCGATGCGGTCACCCATCCGTCCCATCGTCAACCCGCCGATGATGCCGGTGATCGCACCAACGCTGCTCACGATGCCTGTCCACAGGCTGAGGTTGTCCGCGTTGGGGGGCAGCAGCGTCACGATGAACAGCGCCAACAGCGGGGCCAGCGTCATCCGCGCCGACCCTGACAAGAAACGCATGCCCAACAGCACAGAAATCCCCGGCACGGCCAGCGCTTGCCGCCATTGATCTAAAATGCTCGCGCGGGATTCAGCGGGAACATAGTCGAAGTGTTCGTGAATGCCCAGCAGAATTGATACGCCACAGATGAAAAGCAACCCAGCAATGAACAAAAACGGCACGGCATAGCCGAATCTGTCGGCCAGCAGCCCGCCAATGAGCGGCCCAACTGCAAGCCCCCCCCACAGAGCCGATTGTAATGTGCTCATCGCAAAGCCGACGCGCTCGCGTGGGGTTTCCGCGGCTACCAGCGCGTTGGTCGCAGCCACTGTCCCTGTGATGAACCCCTGCGCCAACCGCAGCATAATCAACTGTTCAACGGTCGACACAAACGCCATCAGACCTAAGACGACCACCCCGCCGAAGGTCGCGCGCAGCAGCATCACCTTTCGCCCATAGCGATCGGCGATGGCCCCCCACAGCGCTGTGGCAAACATGCTGGTGATGCCCGCTGCGCCCATCGTCAGCCCCGCGGCAGCTTCCACGCTCAAGTTGAGCGTAGAATCCAGAGACGTTGCGTACAGGGGCAGAAAGGGGATAAACATGTTGAAGCCAATTGCCGTCACAAGTTGGGCAAAGATGGCGACGGCGAGGGTGTGCTGCCAAGAGTCAGGGTCGGAGATTGATTTCATTGTCAATGTTGATTAATACTTGAGAGTCACAATTATAGCATGTCACCCGATCTTGGATATAGCCAAATGGCCATAGGCAGAGCGTTCGGTGTGTGTCGACTGTTTGAGTAGAGGCGTTTTAGGATGGCTGTTCGTAGGCCGTAGGCGATGGGAGCGGCTCAACGCGCTGCGTGAGTGAGCACCGCGCCAATGACGTTGGCCTGCACCTGCGCCAGCGCAGCGCGCGCCCGGCTGACGTCATCGCGGCGCGTCTTGCCTTGCCGCACCGCAAGCAGCACGCCGTCTAATTTGTTGGCGAGCAGAGCCGCGTCTGTCGCGCTCAAGACGGGCGGGCTGTCGAACAGGACGTAGCTCGCGCGCGATTTGAGGATGGTGATGATGTCGCTCATGCGGCGGCTGATGAGCAGGTCAGCGGGGTTGGCCGGCTGCGTCCCGGCGGTGAGGATCTCTAAGTTATCGACGCCGCTTGCTATCACTGGCGGTTGTGCCAAAAGGCGCTCATCTTGCATCATGTTCGACAACCCTGTTTCGTTTGGCAAGCTCCATATAGTGTGCTGGGATGGTGTGCGCAGGTTCGCGTCAACAAGGATCGTGCGATTGCCGCTCTGCGCGATGGTAACGGCAAGGTTGGCGACTGTTTCCGATGTGGTTTCGTCTTTGCTCGCGGCGGTAACTAGAAGTGTGCGGATTGGGTTGTCCACGTTAGCGAACATGATGTTCGTGCGCAGCGACCGGAAGGCTTCACTCGCGGCTGAGTCTGGATTTGTAAGTGTGATCAAATTGGGCTGTGCCATCCCATGCTCCGTGTGATGTCGATGCAAAAAATGATTGTAATCAGCGATCAACGGGTTAGAAAGTGCTAAATCTTTGCCCAGATCGACAAATACCAGTCGATATAATGAGGCTTGTGAGCAAATTTAACAATGAATGGACTTACCATCATGGCAGTGAGCGAGTTTAAAAATCGGGTTGTGATGATCACGGGGGCTGCGGGCAACCTCGGACGGGCGATCAGCGCGAAGTTTGCTGAGCACGGCGCACGCTTGGTGATGGTTGACTACAGCCTACAGATAGCGCGTGAAGCGGCTGAGGAAGTGAGCATCCCGCGCTCGCGCTGCCTTGCAGTGGCGGGGGATCTCGGCAAGATCAAGGACGCTGACGCTGTGATCGCTAAGGCGCTGCGCAAATTTGACCGCATCGACTGCTTGATCCACACGGTGGGCGGCTTTGCGATGGGCGATGGGTTGCACACGGTGGACGACATGAGCCGCTATGAGCGCATGATGTACCTGAACGCACAGACGACCTACGTCATGCTGGCTCGCGTGGGTCGGCACATGGTAGAGACAGGGACGCCGGGCGCGATGGTGGCGATTCTGGCGCGCAGCGGCTTGAAGGGAGCAAAGGGCATGGCGGAGTACACGGCGGGCAAGGCTGCGGCGGAACGCATCGTCCAATCGGCAGCGGAGGAACTGAAGCCCCACAATATCCGCGTGAACGGCGTCATGCCCAGCACGATTGACACGCCGCAGAACCGCCAAGACATGCCCAACGCGGACTTCAGCAAGTGGGTCACGCCGCAGCAGCTCGCGGAGGTCGTCGTGTTCCTGTGCAGCGACGCCGCCAGCGCCATCACCGGCGACAGCATCGCCGTCTACAACAAAGCCTAACGCCGTGCGCGTCGTGATGTTCAGCATGACCCCGCTCTTTGCTGATCGCAGCATGGGCGGGGCACAGAAGCAGCTTCGCAAGATTGCGCTGCACTTGGCGCAGCAAGGCCACCAAGTGGAAGTGTTCTGCACGCGCCGCGACCCAGACGCGCTGGAGCCGTTTCACTGGCATCCGAACGCCGTCGTGCGCCCAGTGCTGCGCTTCAAGCAGCCTTTTCCTGAGCCTTATGACACCCCTGTCTACCACATTGCCAACGCGATTGCCGACGTGATTGAAGCGTGCCAGCGGGCGGATGCCTTCTACAGCCATGACGGCGGGCTGATTTTCCCGTTTGTGTATACGCATACCCGTTCGGTGGTGTCGCTGCGCAGCGTCCTCTTCAGCGAGACGCTGCAAAGCGGATTCCTGTTCAACGCGGACGCACTGATCGTCCCATCGGTGCACGCGGCCAACGTGTGGCTGGCGACGGCCGGGCAATTCTACCCTGAGCTGGCCGAGCGCATCCACGTGATCCCGAACGGGCTGGATTTTTCGGTCTATCATCCACAAGCTGACGCGGACACGCTGAAGGCGCGGCTTGGCCTGCCGAATGGACGCTATCTGCTCTACCCTCATCGGCCTGAGGACGGCAAGGGCATTCGCCAGTCTATCGCAGTGTTAGATCAACTGGTGAACGAGCACGGCCAGCGTGACCTCCACCTGCTTGTTCCGCAGTGGATCGACACGGCGTTAGCGCCGCACGTGCGCGCTTATTACGATGGCTTATTGACGGATATCGACGCGCGCGGCCTGCGCGAGCATGTCATTTTTCACCCGTGGATCCGCGATGAAGACATGCCGGCTTATTTTCGCCTCGGCGCGGTGACGCTGGTGCTCGGCAATTATGTTGAGACGTTCGGCAACACCCCTTACGAGTCGCTGGCGTGTGGCACGCCCGCTGTGGTGGCCAACGTGGCCGCTTATCGGGGGGCGCTGCCTGCTGCCTACACATGCGACTATGGTGATCTCGACGCGGCGGCGGCGCGCGTGCTGCGTTTCTTGAACGAGGGCGACGCCCAAGCTGAAGATACGCAGCGCTGGCTGCACGCGCACTATCAGCAGGCGGACATGGTGCAGCGCTATGAGCAGCTCATCCTTGAGCCGTCGCGGCTGCCCGCGATGACCCACGCTTATCAAACGCCACAGGCCTATCGCTGGTCACCGTGGTGTTACGTCACGCCGCAGGGTCAGATCTACCATGACTTTCTCGGTCGGATGATAGACCATCCGCTGCTGGTGGCGGCGATGTCTAGGGGGGTGCTGTCAGCCGATCATCCGCTTGTGCCCGCTGCGCGCGCGGAGGGACTGCTCGTGCCGGCCCATCTGCACTTGATGAGTGTTGATTGAGTGTCTCGTATGGACGCCATGGCTCAATACGTCCTAGTCAGTGTGGGCACAAACTATCAGCGCATGCTAAATGTCCAAAGCGGGATGAGGATGATGGCTGAGCAGTTTGGCGAGATGCGAGCGTCGTCATGGTACGCTTCCGCTGCGGTCGGCTTCGACGCAGCGCCCTACTGGAACGGCATGGTGGGGTTCTACACATCGCTTGCCCCTGTGGCGTTGAAGCAGACGCTGCGCGCGATTGAAGACCGAACAGGGCGTGTTCGTCGTGATGAGCGTGGTCAGAAATCAAAGGTTGTGACGCTTGACCTAGACATAGTCGCACACGGCGGCCACAGCACAGATGCAGCCCTGTTTGAATTAGCGCACTTGGTGGTTCCACTGGCTGATCTGCACCCTGATTGGGTAGACCCGCGTACTAGGTGTAGGGCTGGTGAATTGGCGTGGCGTCACGTTGAAGAAGTTTATCGACTGCCCACAGTCGCCTTAACATACGCGGACTAAGCTTAAAAAACAGCTGACCTTTATCCATTCGATCATTACTTTCTGCTCATAACATACTCACTTCTATCATGCAACCTAAGGTGCGTCGGCCGCAAGCGGCACATAAAAGCGAAAAGGATTAGCAAAATGGCAAAGTCTGGCTTTAGTCCCAAGTCCAACGGCAAATACTCCGAAAATGGAAATGGGCACGGGCATGACTCTGATGGACGAGACCATGAGGGGAATGGCGCGGCTCATGAACATGCAATCAACGTCAATGTTCACGGCGAAACCGAGCTTGACGCCCAACTGCGGGATGAGGAGTTCCTCAACCGGTTCGAATTGAACTTCCCAGAGGTTGACCGCGAAGTAATCATGACAGCCGTCCGCAACATCCTGTTCGCGGTGGGCGAAGACCCTGACCGCGAGGGGCTGCTGGCCACGCCGAAGCGCGTCGCGGGCGCGTATGCGGAGCTTCTCAGCGGCTACCGAATGGATCCAGCCGAGGTGATCAACAACGCGGTGTTCGACGTAGAATACGACGACATGGTGATTGTGCGCGATATTGAGTACTTCAGCTTGTGTGAGCATCACATGCTGCCGTTCATGGGGCATGCGCACGTGGCCTACATCCCGGGTGAGCGCGTGATCGGCCTGTCGAAAATCCCGCGGATCGTCGACATGTTCAGCCGCCGTCTGCAAGTGCAGGAGCGCCTGACGCGCCAGATCGCTGAGTTCATCGAGACCGTGCTGGGCGCAAAGGGCGTGGCGGTGATGATGGACGGCGTGCACATGTGCAGCATGATGCGCGGCGTCGGCAAGCTGCACAGCGGCATGTCTACCAGCGCTTTTCTTGGGGCGTTTAAAACAGATCGCACGCTGCGTCAGGAGTTCATGGCGCACGTCCAGCGGGCTGGCGGCGACAAGTCTATGATGTAGCAGTTGTGAATTGCGATAGAAGACGGGCGAGCAGGCGGAAGTTTGCTCGCCCGTTTTGTTTAGGACTGATCGAGGAAGCGCGCGCGCAGCTCGGGCGTGGGCATCCAGCAGGTGTCTTGGCGGCCAAAGATACGGTAGCGGTGGCGTGCAATGAGGCGATAGACCGTGTCGCGGATGAAGCGCGGCACAATGATGAGCGGGGCGGCCAGCCGCACCGGGCCGCTCAGGTGGCGCGCGATCCTCAGACCGGCGTCGCTGTGGGTGTAGACGCGCCCATCTTCGACGAGGGCAACGGTGTCATCACGCCCATCTAGCGGAATGTTGAGGTTGTGTTTGCGCAGGAGGGCTTGCGCATAGTCCGATTGCAGGGCAGCGAAGCGAAAGCGCCCTTTAGGGTCGCGTTTGATGATGAACTGGACAGCGCCTGTGCATAAGTTGCACACGCCGTCAAAGAGGACAACTGCTTGCGTCATGGGTGGTCTCCGTCATGCTACTACTTGACCGTATTTTAGATTGGGAACATCATTGCTTCATGAGAAGGTCAAAAAGGAGATCGAGATGACGCTGCCAACGCCGCCTGTGCTGCCGGGCTTACCTATTTTGGGGAACTTGTTGGAGTTTCAGCGAGACCGTAAGAAGCTGTTGATGCGAGGTCGGCAACGGTTTGGCGGTGTGTTTGCCGTGCGCCTCTTGACGCAGCCGATGGCAGTCTTGTATGGCGCAGAACCGGCTCGGGCTTTTTTTGAAAAGACGGATACGGCTTTGCGCATGGACAAAGCATATAAGATGCTAAGCGCCTCGTTTGGCGAGGTTGGCTTTACTGCGCCCCCTGAGGTCTATCGACGCCAGCGCTCGATCTTGCACATGCCGTTTAAAGGCAGCAAGATGGGCGGCTACTTTGACATCATGCAGGAAGAGATCAGCCTCTGGTTGCAGAGCCTCGGTGAACAAGGCGAGGTGGAGCTGACTCAAGCGCTGGGGCCGGTTGTTCAGAACGTGGCCGCGCACGCCTTTATGGGGCGCGAGTTTCGCAATCGCATGGGGCGTGACTTCTGGGGGCACTATTTGGTCTTGGCGAAAGCGCTTGACCCGGTGCTGCCGCCTAACTTGCCGCTGCCGCGCTTTATCCAGCGTGACCGTGCGCGGGTGAAGATCAGCGCGATGATTCGGGAGATCATCAGCGAGCGGCGCACGAGCGACGTGCAGCACCCGGATATGCTGAACGAGTTGATCCACGCGCGCTATGACGACGGTGAGCCAGTCTCAGACGATGACATCATTCACTTGATCATGGCGCTCATGTTCGCTGGGCATGAGACCACATGGGGGCAGGCAGTGTGGACAGTTGCGGAACTGCTGCGGCATCCGCAGTATCTGGCGAAGGTGCAGGCTGAGATTGACGCGCACCTGCCGCGGGATCGTGCTCTGACGTACCGTGATTTCGCCAATTTGCCGCATTTGGAGTGGGCCGTCTATGAGACAACGCGGCTGCATCCATCAGCAGACATCATCATGAGATATGTAGAAGAAGACGTTGAAGTCGGCGGATATCGCATTCCAGCCGGCTGGGTGGTGATGCTGTCTAACGAACTTAACCAGCTCGACGAGCAAGTGTTCACGCAGCCAGACGTGTACGACCCGCTGCGGTTTTCGCCTGAGCGCGCTGAGGACAAAGCGCACAGGCACAGCATCAGCGGCTTTGGCGGGGGTGTGCACAAATGCACCGGCATGAACTTTGCGAACCTTGAGATGAGCTTGATCGCGGCCATGCTGCTGCGCGATTATGAGCTGACGCTGCTCACGCCTAACCCACAGGTAACATATGCGCTGGGGGCTGTTCGTCCAGAGGCAGTGCGCGTGGCATATCGGCGGCGGGCAGATTCTCCATTGCAGGCGAACGGGGGGGTATGCTAGACTCGTCCGCCAACAACTGATAGTGCTTCCGCACTCATCAAGAGCGAGTGAGAGACCGGCTCTTTGAACTCGCGGCAACCTCTGGAGCGCCAGAAAGGTGCCAATTCCGACAAGGCAGTGCCTTGGCAGATGAGTTGTGAACGTAGGCCTTTTGGGACAACGTCTTCACGCCTTCTGCCACCCTGCGAAGGCGTTTTTCGTTTACACAGATTGAGGGAAAGGAACCTCGAACACCATGCCTACTACGTTTATGACCTCCCCGCGCTACTTCTTCACGTCGGAGTCGGTCTCAGAAGGCCACCCCGACAAGATGTGCGATCAGATCAGCGATGCGATCTTAGACGCAATCCTTGCGAAGGATCCGATGGCGCGCGTCGCGTGCGAAGTTTCTACGACGACCGGCCTCGTGGTGGTGATTGGCGAGATCACCACCAGCGCGTATGTGGACATCGAGAAGATCGTGCGCGAGCAAGTGACCAAGATCGGCTATGTGCGCGCCAAGTATGGCTTCGACGCAGACACCTGCGGCGTGATCGTGTCGATTAAAGAACAGTCACCGGACATCGCGCAGGGCGTCAACCAAGCGTTGGAAGCGCGCGAGGGCAAGATGACTGACGCAGAGATCGAGGCCATCGGGGCAGGCGATCAGGGGATGATGATCGGCTTCGCGTGCAACGAAACGCCCGAACTGATGCCCTTGACGATCTCGCTGGCGCACAAACTCGTGCGACGTTTGTCCGAGGCGCGCAAAGCAGGCGAGGTCGATTGGCTGCGGCCTGACGCCAAGAGTCAGGTGACGGTTGAGTACAACATGGGCAAACCGAAGCGCGTCGATACGATTGTCATCAGCACACAGCACGGCCCAGACGTGAGCAACGACACGATCCATGCCTTCGTAAAAAACGAAGTGATCAAGCGGGTGGTTCCGGCGCACCTGTTGGATGAAGAAACCCGTATCTTCATCAACCCCACGGGGCGCTTTGTGACGGGTGGCCCGCTGGGTGACGCCGGCCTGACGGGGCGCAAGATCATCGTGGACACCTACGGCGGCGTAGCGCGGCACGGCGGCGGCGCGTTCAGTGGCAAGGACGGCACGAAGGTTGACCGCAGCGCGGCCTACATGGCGCGCTATGTGGCCAAGAACATCGTCGCCGCAGGGATCGCAGATCGCTTCGAGCTGCAAGTGAGCTACGCGATCGGCGTGGCGCAGCCAACGTCGCTCGCAGTTGAGACGTTCGGCACGGGCAAGATCAGCGATGAGAAGATCGAAGAGCTGATCCGCAAGCACTTCGACATGCGCCCAGCGGCCATCATCCGCGATCTGGAACTGCGCAAGCCGATCTTCAACCAAGTGGCGGCGTATGGCCACTTTGGCCGCGATGACCTCAACGTGCCGTGGGAACGCACCGACAAGGTCGACCTGCTGCGCCGTGAGGCGGGCCTCTAGATAAAGAGCCGCTCTCCCATCCTAGACAGCGCCCAACAGTGAGGCGCTGTCTTTGTGTAGATTCCGTGACGTGATCTGCTGTATGGGATAGGCTATAATTTCCTTTAGAAATAGATTAAACGCACAGTAAGGGGCGAACATGCGCGTTCTTCGGGGTATTGGCCGCGCCATTTGGCGGTTTATGGTGATCTTCTCGTTCGTGGTGAACGTGGTGTTGGTGGGGGTGTTGGTGGCGCTGGGGCTGCTGATCTTTGAGATCAAGAACAACGTCGCTCAACCGCTGATCGGCGGCCTGCACGGAACAGCCGTCGGGCTGCGTGACGCCACCATCGACTGGACGATCCCTGTGCGCGACAACATCCCCGTGAACCTCAACATCCCGCTGCAAACGGACACGATTGTGCGCCTAACGGCCCCTGTGCCGCTGCAAGTCAACGCGACGATTGACCTGCCCGGCATCAACGCTTTTGGCGTGAACGCGAACGTCAACTTGCAGCTTCCGGCTGGGCTGGAGCTGCCGGTGGCGCTGGATCTGATGGTTCCAGTGCGTGAGCGCCTCGACGTGGCGTTAGACGTGCGCGCGGTGATCCCACTGGCTAAGACGCAGCTCGTCGACCCTGTGACGAACCTCGGCTTGTTGTTCGAGCCGCTGGCGATTGCGCTGCACAACTTGCCGTCTAACTTCGACGAGGCGGGGCAGTTGGTGGGGATGCTGCTGCGCGGCGAGCCGTTGAACTTGCTGGCGACTGATGGCAGCGGCGGCATTAACTCAGAACCGTATGTGGCATGGCCGGGCTTTGGGCAGACGGCAGGCCTCAACTACACGCTGATGAACCAGCCTGTACCGATCCAAAACCTGCCGATCCAGACTGGCATCGTGCCGCTGGGGGGCATTCCGTTCTTGGACGCGCTGCTGCCAGACCGAGCGAGCCTTTACGCTGAAAGCAGCACGCCCGTGCAGGTCAACGAACGGGCGCGTCAAGCGATGCAGGCGCGGAACATCCTCGACACGTTCTTCAACGGTCAAGTAAGATTGCAGTATCGTGTGATGGACGCGGTGGACATCGTGGGCGATGGCATGGCTTCTCAGTCCCTGCCGCCGCTGCCGATTGATCCCACGTTACCTGATGCTGAATCACCTGAAGACCCTGCGCCTGAAGCGCCCGGCCCATGAGGACTGCCTGTGACTGAGACACCGACCACTGAAAATCGCATCATCGATTATGAGGGTTCCACCTACCGCACGGACTTTTGGGAGGGGCGCGGGCGCGACTACGAAGACCGCGTCGAGCGCCTTGTCATGGCGCGCCTGCTGCCACCTAGTGGGCAGCGCTTGATGGAGGTGGGCGCGGCCTATGGTCGGCTTGTGCCGCTCTACAAGGGCTTCAAAGAAGTTGTGCTGCTCGATTACAGCGTGAGCCAATTGCAAGAGGCGCGGCAGCAGTACGGCGATGATGGCTTTCTGTACGTGGCAGCCAACGCCTATCACATGCCGTTTCAGCGAGGTGTGTTCGACGTGGTGACAATGGTGCGCGTGCTGCACCACTTTGAGAACGTGCCCGCAGTGTTCCAGCAGATTCGCGCGGCGATGGCCCCCGCGGCGTACTTCTTGCTGGAGTTTGCCAACAAGCGCAACTTGAAAGCGATTCTGCGCCATGCTGTGGGGCGTCAGGCGTGGAACCCCCACCACCTTGAGCCGATTGAATTTGTGGAACTGAACTTCAACTTCCACCCAATTTACATCCAGCATGAGCTGTACCGCGTTGGGTTTGAGACGCTGCGGCGTGTGCCGGTGTCGTGGCTGCGCTTGGGTCTGCTCAAGCGGCTGTTCTCGGCAAAGGCGCTGGCGGAGGTGGACGGCGTGCTGCAAGGCACGAGCTGGCTCGTCAGCCCCAGCGTGTTCACGCTCAACCAAGTGCGCCCTGACACTGAAAGCGTGGACAACCTCGCGCTGAGCGGCGAGGCCATCCTCGCGTGCCCCCGGACGGGCAGCCCGCTCACGCGCGAGGGCGACATGCTCATCAGCGCGGACGGCACGCGCTGGGCAATCCGCGATGGGATCTACGACTTCAAAGCGCCGCTGACTTGATCCACGTCTGAATCAGCGCGCTGACCGCGTCGGCGTGTTCCATGTGCACCATGTGCCCCGCCTCTGGGAACACGTGCAGCGTGGCGCGTGGCAGGCTGGCGGCGAGCTGCTCTGCCTCGCTGACGCGGATCATTCGATCTTGCTCCCCGTGGATGATCAACACAGGCATGGTGATCTCTGTCAGTCGGTCGCGCACGTCGAACCGGTCGCAGGCGGTGTAGTCGTTGAGGATCACCGCGGGGCGGACTTGGGTCATGCGCTGGGCGGACTGCGCGACGACTTCATCTGGCGTGCCCTTAGGCCACATCCAGCGGGCGATGCGCTGGGCAGTGGCGGCAGGTTCGGTTTGCAAGCCTGCGATGATCTGCGGGTTGACGGGGATCACGGGCGCGGTGGCGATCAAGATGAGTCGCTCCACCCGCGCGGGAGCGATCAAGGCAAGCTCCAGCGCAATCGCCCCGCCCATGCTGTGGCCGAGCGCGTTGAACGTTTGAACGTCCAGCGCGTCCGCCACGGCCAGCACATCGCGCGCGTAGTCGCTGATGCTGCGCTGGCCTGCGCCCGAGCTGCGCCCATGCCCGCTGAGGTCAGGGGCGATGGGCTGAAGCGCCGAGTTTTGACGCAAGGGGGCGGGCATGTCGAGGTGTGCGCCACCCGCCCCGTGGATGAGCAGGGTCGGGGTATCAGTCGTGCGTGGTCGGCGGTAGTCTGCGGCGTAGAACGTGCCGCGTGGGGTCGTTAAGGTGGGCATCAGCGACGGTGCTCCGGTGCGTGCAGATGTCCGTTGGCGTCGATGTAGGCCACGGCGATCTTGGGCGAGCTGTGGGCAAAGCCCAGCCGGCCTTGCTGGTCGATGGTGATGAGTCCGGCCATCGACGGGCGGAAGCGGCGTTCGATGTGGGTGATGGCCGCATCCGCTGCGGCCTGTGCGTCTTGGCCAGCGGCGATCTGATCGACAGCGTGCTTGCACAGCAGCGCGCGTAGGATGTTCTCGCCGAGGCCGGTGGCGCTGGCCGCGCCGAACGCGCTGTCGGCGTAGGCCCCTGCGCCGAAGATGGGCGAATCACCGACGCGCCCGGGCATCTTCAGCGGCGAGCCGCCGGTGGAAGTGGCCGCGGCGAGGTGGCCCTGCGCGTCGAGGGCGCACGCCCCCACTGTGTCAGATGGGCCAGAGGTGTCCTTGTCTAAGAAGCGCTGCCACTCATGCGGGGTGACGAACGCGATGTTGGGCATCAACTCAAGGCCGAGCTTGGCGGCCAGCGCGTCCGCCCCTGCGCCGACGAAGAGCTTGTGCGGTGTGCGCTGCATGACTTGCCGCGCCAGTGAAACAGGGTAGCGCACGCGCTGCACCCCCGCCACCGCGCCGAAGTCAAGCGCTGTGCCGTCGACGATGATCGCGTCCATCTCAACGATGCCGTCGGCGTTCAAGTGGCTGCCGATGCCTGCGTCAAACAAGGGGGCGTCCTCTAGGATGTTGACGGCTTTTTCCACCGCGTCCAGCGCGGAGCCGCCGCTGCACAGCACGGCATACCCCGCGCGGGCGGCTTGTCGCAGATACTCCGTTTTGGGCGCGTCTTCAGCGTCCGGCCAATCCCACGCCCCACCGTGGACGATGATGGCTGGCGGCATGGCTCACGCTCCGCCGTAGCGCTTTTCGCTCATCGGGCGCATCTCGATGTTGAGGATGCGGCTCTTGGGCGACTGCTGCGCGATGAACACGATGGCATCGGCCACGTCTTCGGCTTCGAGCATGTGGGGCAGCGCCTCCATATCTTCGGTGCGGCCTGTGCCAAAAGCAAAGGTGGTGCGCACGCCGCCGGGCGTCACGAGTCCGACCTTGACGTTGTGAGGGCGCAGCTCACCGTCCAGCGCGTGGGCGAACCCAACCTGTGCGTGTTTGGTGGCGCAGTAAACCGCCTCGTTGGGGAAGCCAGCTAAGCCTGCCTGCGACGACACGATGATGATCGTTCCACTCTTGCGGACGATCATCTGTGGGACGAGCGCATGGGTGAACAAGAACGTCGAGCGCATGTTGGTGTTCATCATCCAGTCGTAATCGGAGATAGTGTGCTCGCTGAGTGTGCCGTACTTGGCGACGCCGGCGTTGTTCACAAGGATGTCCACGCTGCCAAACTGCGTCAGGATGTGCTCGCAGGTGGTGTAGACGGAAGGCGCGTCAGCGGCATCGGCGGTGTAAGCCTCGGCTTTGACGCCCAACAGACGACACTCTGCGACGAGGATTTCTAGTTCCGACAGGGTGCGCGCGGTCACCGCGACGTTGACCCCCAAGCGCGCAAAAGCGAGGGCGGTCGCCCGGCCGATGCCGCGTGACGCGCCAGTGATGACGGCGTTTTGGCCGCGAATGTCCATCACCATGAGATTGCTCCATTTCGTGTGTGTGATTGCATGAGCGTGTATTGTAGCGCATGGAGCGCGCTTTCTTCAGCTTGAACTTGGTCTGGATAATAAATGGAGCGATGTTTGGCAATTCAGTCGAAGTTTGCTATCATCAATTGATACTAAGTATCAATTTTGATCATGTCTATCAACATTGGAGACGACTATGAAAGTGGCCTATGTGTTTGCTACGCCGATTGCCGCTGCCTACAAGCTGGGGCAAATGATCCTGCCCCAGCTTGAGGCGGGTGTGCACGGGGTTGAGGTGGTTGGGATGTTCTTCTTTGACGACAACACCTATGTGCTGCGCGCTGGCGATCCCGTCGGCGAGCGGCTGGCTAAAGTCGCTGCGGAGAAGAACATTCTGCTGATGATGTGCGACATGTGCGCACTTCAACGTCAGCTAGCAGTGGGGCAGCCGCGTTGGTGTGACGCAGAGGGCAAAGGACGCCTTGAGCCAGCCGAGGTCAGCGCGCACGGAACCGTTGCGGGCGTGCAGGTGGGGTGCTTTCCTGATTTGTACGCAGCGCTCAGCGGCAACCCGCCGGATCAAGTGATCACGCTGTAAAACACCACAGCGCAGTTTCGTGGCTCAGATGTCGTGGCGGCTGTCTTCTTTGTCGATGGTTTCTTGCGCTTTACGTTTGGCGTCCTCGATAATTTCAGGATAGTCTTTGGGTTTCCATTTCGGCGTCGGCTTGCGCCGCATGAAGCGCCGCCACGGGCGCGTAAGGCCAATCAAGCTTAGGCCAGCCCCTGCGCTGCCTACGAATAGACCTGCCGTGGCTGCTTGATCAATCGGATCAACGTAGCCCGGCACGGTGAAGTAGGGCACGACCCCGCCGCCGGTGCTTTCTGCAAGGCGGATGAACTCAGTGTCAATGTTGGTGTTCACGCGGATGAAGATCCACAGAGGTTTGTTCATCGCCCGGGCAGCGAGCGCATAATCGCCAATTTGGTCGACCTCTCGCCCGGTGTACAGCAAGTTGTTGCTGTTCTTTGATTCTGCAATGTAGTCAAAGCCGATAAAGTCAGGGCGACGGAATGAAGCAGTCAACTGAACTTGGGCGATGCAAACTCTGCACTCACTCAGCGGTGGAGAGCCATAGTGAGGCGGAAGCTGGCTGCAAATGCACTGGCGAAAATCAGGAGAGTCGTTGCGCGGGAGGCCCAAGTCGCGTGACAAAATGCGCTCACCTGAAAGCCCAATTTCTTCAGTCGTGCCCTGACCTGTTGTCGTGGGTGACTCACTGCTGTAGCGCCGACCAGTGGGGTTGGGGGCAGTGAAGTTCAGAAGCAAAGTCACTGATACGACAACGACGACGACACTCAAGACAAATAAGACGCTCCAGAAGTTTTTCATGCAGGCTCACATTATCATTGATGATCAATTATATAATTTTACACGAAATTTCTCTTAATTCATGTAAAAAAGTCGAAAAATTTGCAACACGTTGCAGGGGGTGTACGTAATAACGAACGAGGTCAATTTTTGAAGAAAGAGACAGACGATGAGCCGTTCATCCCTTACGTTAGGTCAAATTGTGTTGATCGCAGTGGTGATCTTGCTGCTGCTGGCGATTTTCTCCCCGATGTCAGTGATGCCGCTGTTCACCAGCCTCAACCTGATCGTGTCGGTGGTGTCGATTGCGTTCTATGCGCTTGGCGCGCTCTGGTTTTATCAACAGCTCACCAAGAAGTAGAACAGGCAAGCTTGTTCACCCCTCAGTAGTCAGCGTATCCTCGTTGAGGTGGTGCAAATGCTCGGATCGGCTGACGGCTGCTGCGATGGCATGGCTGGCCACCGGCCCCGTGAAAGCGATGAACAGCGCCAGCACCACCAGCTTGAACGAATTCTCAGGGGATAGCATAGCTGTCCCCAAGCACAAGAAGGCGACGCCCACCGTCCCCACTTTGCCAGAGGCGTGCAGCCGCGTGTAGGTGTCTGGAAAGCGCAGCACGCCCACAACCCCCAAGAAGTTGAAGGCCAACCCCATCGTCAACAGCACCGTTCCAATCACTTCTTGAAGCGTCATCAGAACACCCGCCCTTCTGCGATATAGCGTGCGACGCTCAACGTCCCAGCAAAGCCCAACGCACCCAAGATGATGCCGATGTCGATCGTGATGTTGGTCTGAGCTAACAAGCCGACCAAAAGGCTGATGCCGATCAACAATGAGGTGACCATCTCAATGGCCAACATGCGATCAGCGAGACTGCGCCCGATCCACACGCGGTAGAAGCCAAACGGCAGCAGCAGCACCATGAAGATGATCATCACGCTCAAGATCGTGGTCAATGCGTCGCTCATAAGCCTAACATCCTCTTGATTTGCGCGCAGCGGCGGCGCTGCCCCTCTAGTGTAGAGTGTTCGTTCCACTGCACTTCGTCTAACGTATGGACGATCATGATCGTCTCTCCGTCTTCTTCTTCATAATCGACGACGAGCGTCCCGGGCGTGATGGTGATGCCGTGGGACGAAAGGGCTGTCACGATCGAGCGATTGTCTGGATCCATCGTCGGGATGCGGTAGATCGTCGGCTGGACATCGACCTTAGGTTGGATCACCCGCTTCGCCACATCTATCGAGCTGAGAAAAATATCAATGGCCAGTACGAGGACATAGCGACACACTAACAGCACTTGCAGCGGAAGCCGAGAGAGCTTGATCTCTGGCTCTAGAACATGGGGCGGGTATTTGCGATTGCTGCTCAAAACGACGACCAGCACCGCGGTTGAGAACACATAGCCGACCATGAAGCTAGGCAGGGTGACCATGCGCGCCAAAGCCATCCACAAGAAAGCGAGCGGAATTGCCAGCACAAGGATGATCTTCATGCGTCAGCCTCCTATGAACAGCCGCACAGCGTTGATGTAGTGGGTGGGGTCTTGGATCTGTTCTACAGCGAGCTGAGCGAGCGCAATCAGTGGGCGGGCGTAAATTCCCAGCAGCACGCACACGCTGATGAGCAAGGTCGGCGCGAGCACTCCGTCCCCGTAAGACTTGATTTCTAGTTGAAGCGCAGGGTTGTCTTGTTGGAATACGTGCTGCCACGTTCGGAAGACGTAGGTGAGAGTGATGATGCCGCCGAACACGACAAGAAACAGCGGCAGAAAATCGCCCACGTCAACGCCGCTTTGGATGACCGTCAGCTTGCTGATGAAGCCGTTGAGCGGCGGAATGCCAGCCAGCGCCATGCCACCGAGCATCCACAGCGCGCCGATGATGGGCGGCATCAAGCGGCCAGCCCCGCCGATGTCTTTGAAGTCGGCGCTTTTAGGGGTGGTGCGGCTGCTCACGAGGCCGAACACCATCAGCAGCGCGGACTTGACAAACGCATGGTTGAAGGCGTAGACGATGGCCGCAACGAGGCCGAGCGGTGTACCCCAGCCGATCCCGAGCAGGATGAAGCCGATTTGCCCGATGGTCGAATAGGCCAGCAGCCGTTTGCCGTTGTACGTGCGCAGCGCGCCAAAGCTGCCGAAGAATACGCCAATTACTCCGAGAATGACGAAAATCCCCTGAACAGCAGCTGCATCCTCGACGAAGAGTAGTGTGACAATGCGCAGAATCATGTAGATGCCGACTTTGACTACGACCGACGACAGCACAGCGTGCACGGGCGTCGGCGCGGTGGTGTGAAAGTCCGGCTGCCAGAAGTGGAAGGGGAACACGGCGCTCTTGAGCAAGCTGGCACAAGTGAGCATGAGCGCGGCCCCACGCACGAGCGGCGGGTTCTCGCTGATGAGCAGGCGCGCCATGTCGGCCATGTTGAGTGTGCCAAGCGAGGCGTACAGCATCGAAATGCTGATGAGCAGCAGCAGCGAGCCAATCGCGCTGATGAACAAATACTTGAAGGCTGCCTCCAGCCCAAGGGGATCGTCACTGATCGCCACCAGCGACACAGACGACAGCACCATAATCTCCATGAAGACGAAGAAGGTGAACAGGTCGCCGGTGATGAGCGTGCCCATTAAGCCGGTGTGCATGAAGAGGAACAGCGGGATGAACGCCGGGTAGCTGGTGCATTTGTCGTGGCAGTGGATGGTGTAGATGAAGCCTGCCATCAAGACGCTGGCAGCCATGACCGCGAAGATCGCCGCGAGACGATCCACCACTAGGACGATGCCAAACGGCGGCACATACCCACCCAACCGATAGGTTTGAATGTCCCCGCCGAACACCTGAATGAGCACCGCGACGCTGCAACCCCATGAAGAGAGCGCTGCGCCAAACGCCAACCACCGATCTAGACGATTGAAGCGGGTGGTAATGAGGGTGAGGATAGCCCCTACCAACGTAGAGAATACCATCCCCAAAATCAGAATATTTTGCATAAGCGCCCTTACCGTTTCAGGTTTACGACTTCGTCGCTGTCCACGGTGTGGAAGCGGCGCGAGATTAGGCTGACCATGCCGAGCAGCAGGGCGTAAGAGCCGAAGCTGACGACGATAGCCGTGAGGATGAGCGCCTGCACTAGCGGATCGCTCAAGGTGCGCCCGCCTTCAAGGTTAGTGGTGAACGGAGCGACATCCCCACGAAATGCCCCCACCGCGAGGATCAAGAGGTTGACCGAGTTAAACAGCACGCTGAAACCCATCGCGGCTTTGATCAGGTCGCGGCGCAGCATTAAGAACACGCCGACCGCAAACAAGAACCCGACTGCCAGCGCAGTAATGAGGTTAATCATAAATGACGCCGTCCTCTCATCATCAAATTTCAGGCGTAGAGTGGTCAATTTCAGCGCTGCGCTGTGGATGTGCAACGGCTTCAATGATCGCGCTGAACCCGCCAAACACAGTGATCATCACGCCAATTTCAAATAGAATAGTCGTGTTCAGGTGCAAGCCGAACACATCAAGAAAGTTGTAGATGCCTAGCAGCTTGTCGATCTCAATGTGGGCGAGAAATGGATACCCGAAGAAGATCGGCACGATGGCATCCAGCACCACCAGCGGCAGGCCAATCCGCAGCAAGCGGCGCGGCGCGAAGAACGCCAACCGGCTGTGTGCCTCATCGTAGCCGAACACGACGTACCACAGGGCTGTGCCTAACCCCAGCAGTGCGCCCGCCGTGAAGCCATCCCCCGGGCCAGATCCCCCATAGTTGAGATGGGCCAGCGCCACCAAAAAAGCCAACACGAATACGACGCGCGCCACGAAGCGGGTGAAGGGCGTGTTGAGGCGCGTTGAATCCTGTATGTCTGCATCAAGGGGGGACCCGTTGGCGTCCTTGTCAGCGGAGGGAGCCTTGATGTTCAGGCCGCGTGAGAGCATCGTCAGCACGCCGAGCGCCGCCGCTGAGAAGACCATGATCTCGATGATCGTGTCTGACCCACGATACTCGGCAACGATTGCGCCGACGATGTCTGTATAGCCGAAGTCGCGCTGAGTGTTGCAGATGTGATAGATCGAGATGCTGCGTCCGGGGTCGGAGGTGTCTACGATCCCGCGCGAGATCGGCAGCACGCAAAGCCCGAACGGCGATCGAGCCGGATCAGGGCGGTTGAGCAGGGCCGTCAACGTGAAGACGAAGATCATGAAGCCGAACAAACCCGCGATGATCATGTCCTTGATGAGGCCGACAGGTCGTTCATCGAAGCGCAATCGGCCCTGCCATACGCGCTCCATCGCAGTGGCGCGCTGCTTGGCGCTGATGCGGCTGAGGATGACGACGATCAGGATGGTCGTCAGCGTTTCGACGAGGAACTGCACCATAGCCACATCCGGCGCAGGCTCTAGCAAGAAGACGACGCCGATGCTGTAACCAAGTGTGCCGAGAGCCAGCGCTGCAGTGAGGTGGTTGCGGATGATCACAACGAACAGCGCGCTGGCACAGCCCATCACCATCACAATTGCCTTCAGCACATCCGTCACCTCACCGCCAAGCGGTATGTCAGCTGCGGTGGAGAGCAGCGGAATGATGAGGTTGCCGGTGAGCAAGAGCGCGGTCAGCGCGCCGAAGATCACGAACAGGTAATAGCGAATCTGACCATGTTGGGTTTTGACGATTTGATCACCCATGAAGTCCAGCGTGCTGACTGCGCCGCGCCACCACGTCATGCCGGGGATGAGCGGGATCTGAGTGATCCAGCGCCAGCGGTCGCGCGTGAGGAACAGCACCACACCCGCAAGGATGGCGATGAGGCTGATCTGGAAGGGCACGTTGGCCAGCCCATCACTAGGCAGCAGATGCAGGTAGAAGGTGCGCGGCGTGATCTGCTGCGCGAGCGGCGCAATCAACACGCCGAGGCCAATCAACATCGTCGTGACGACGGTTCCGACTGCCAGTGCTAGTGGCGTGACGGCTAACAGCGGCGAACCGTCGTGGTAGTGCAACTCATGCGCTGGCTTGCGGATGAAAACGTCAAAGAACAGCACGCCGGACGCAGTCACGGTGAAGGTGGCAGCCAGCGCGATCATGCCGAGGATGACCCCCTCTGCCCCTGCGCCCCAGTGCAGCACCGCGTCTAGAAGCTGCTCTTTGGCCACGAAGCCGACTAGCGGCGGAATGCCCGCCATCGACAGCGCAGAGATGGCCGTCACGACCGCGAAAAGCGGCATTTTGCGCCCCAGCCCACCCAACTCGTCGAGCTGGCGCGTGCCGGTGTTGTGTTCAATCGTGCCGACGACGAGAAAGAGCGCCGCCTTGTAGAGGGCGTGGCCGAGGATCATCAGGGCTGCGGCCAGCATACCCTCATAGTGCGGAAAGCCGATGAGCGCGACAATCGCCCCCAGCGTGCTGACCGTCAGATAGGCGAGCAGCCCTTTGAGGTCACGCTTGCCGAGCGCGAAGTACGCCCCAAGCAGCATCGTGAACGCCCCAATGAGCACCAGCCCCATCGTCCACGCTGTGCCGCCTTGCATGACAGGGTAGAGGCGCATCAGCAGGTAAATGCCGGCTTTGACCATCGTCGCCGAGTGCAGGAAGCTGCTGGCAGGGGTCGGGGCGCTCATGGCGTTGGGCAGCCAGAAATGAAAGGGGAACTGCGCGCTCTTGGTGAACGCGCCGATCATCAGCAGCAGGGCGATCACGTTGTACCACGGATGGCCTGCAATCGGGTCAAGCGCGAGGATCGGCTCAAGGTCGAAGATGGGCGCTGTGCCCAGCGCCTGCCCAGCCACCGTGCCGAGCATGACGAAGGCGAGGATCAACGCCAGCGCCCCACCGCCGGTGATCCACAGCGCTTGCAGCGCGCCCGCACGGGCAGCGGGGTCTTTCTTGCCTTTGAAGCCGATGAGCAGGAACGAGGTGATACTGGTTAGCTCCCACATGACGAACAGCGTGAAGAGGTTGCCCGCCAGCACCACGCCGAGCATCGCCCCCGCGAACGCCAGCAGCGTGAGCATGAAGCGCAGCCCCTCTTCTTCATTGTCGAAGTAGTAGCCGGTGTAGAGCATGATCCCCGCGCCGATGCCGGTGATGATGAGGCCGAACAAGAGCGAGAGGCCGTCCAAGTAGAAGGACAGCGAGATGCCCAACTCAGGAACCCACTCAGTCGAGCGCACGACTGCGCCCATCGTGGGCGAGGCCGCTTCAAGGTATGGAAAGTAACCTGCGAGCGCCACAAACAACACGATCATCACGCCGGTTGAGATGGCCGTTCGAATCGGGCGTGACCAAAGTGGGCGCAGCGGCGAAACCAAAAACAACGCAGCCAGCGCAAACGGCGTCAAGTTGATTAAAGCGATGTCCATGTAATGATAGTCCTGAATTCAAGCTAAGCTTGAAACCCCAAAGGTTGTCATCCACCCAGAGCAGTTCGTTTAAGTGCCCGATTGATTCTATGACTCTTACGACAGATTCACAACTCTCGAAGCGTGTGGATATAACCAATCGACGCCAGCCGAAGGTGGCTGGCGTCGTTCATCATTTGCCGAGGCGTTTTTTGAGCACTTCGGTCAGCGCGGGGATGACTTCGTAGATGTCGCCGACGATGCCGTAACGCGCCATCTTGAAGATGGGGGCGTCTGCGTCTTTGTTGATGGCCACGATGACCTTGCTGTTGCGCATGCCTGCTTGGTGCTGGATCGCGCCGCTGATGCCTGCGGCGATGTACAAGTCTGGGTTGACGGTTTTGCCGGTCTGCCCTACTTGATGATCGTAGCTGATGTAGCCTGCGTCGACCGCGGCACGGCTCGCGCCGACTGCGCCGCCCAACACATCGGCCAGCGGCTGGAGCACGTTTTTGAAGCCTTCTTGCGCTTTCCACACCGCCGGATCGGCCACGCCAGAGGGGGGGGTAGCGGGGTTGTTGGCCATGCCGCGCCCACCAGATACGATGATCGCCGCGTCGGACAAGTTCACTTTGCTGCTTTCAACTTGGAAGTCTTCTACTTGAACGCTTTCGACGTTTGGAGCGCTGACTTTCTCGACGTTCAGCGCGCGTGAGGTGTCCTTCGACGGGGCCGGGAACGCGCGCGGGCGAATGAGCAGCATCACCGTCCCAGCGCCACCCAGCGCCACTTTGGACATCACTTTGCCCGCGTAAGCTGGACGGGTTACGATCAAGCGCTCCCCGTCCACTTGCACCTCAACGGCCTCAGAGACGAGCGGCGAGTCTGTGTCAGCGGCGACGGTGGCCAGCAGCTCGCGCCCGATGCTGCTGCCGACAGCGATCACCAGCTTCGGTTGATGCTGTTTCACCAAGTCGCTGATGAGCGCGGCGTAGGGTTCCAGCCGGTAGACGTCGAGGGCGGCATCGTCGCAGACCACGACGTGATCGGCCCCGTAGTGGGCGGCCTCCTGCGCCATGCTGGCGGCGTTCTTGCCCAGCACGAGCGCCGTAAGCGGCACGCCCCACGCTCTAGCGATGGTCGCGCCTTCGCCCAGCGCTTCCCAACTGCTGTTGTTGACCACTCCATCGAAGACTTCGATAAACGCAACGACACGGCTCATAAGACTTTTGCCTCCAACAACTTTTCGACTAATTTTTCAGCTTTTTCCTGAGGGGTAGCCCCATCGATCATCTCAGTTTTCACCTCGCGCACGGGCAGGTTCTCATAGCCGATGAGTTGCACGCCGCTGCTGACGGCCACGCCCAACTCTGCCGCTGTCCAGACGGGAATCTCAGCTTTGCCAGCCTTGCGAATGCCGATGAAAGAAGGGTAGCGCGGCTCGTTGATGCCCTTCATCACGCTGATGACGACAGGCAGCTTAGCCGAGATGATCTGCTTGCCGCCCTCCAGCATCTTTTCAACTTTGATCGTCCCCGCGGCGGCATCCAGTTCAAGGATCTTGGACACATAGCTGAGCATCGTCCAGCCGAGCTTACGCGCTGTCTGGTAGATGTGCTGATCCGTGCCTACGTCGACGCTTTCCTTGCCGAAGATCACGAGCTTGACGTCCCCAATCTTGTTGACCGCCGCTGCTGCGGCAGCCGCCCATTGCAGGCTGTCGATGGGGTCAACGCCTTCAATGCGGATGGCGGCGTCAAGGCCCATGGCGATGCTGTGCTTGAGCGCTTCGTTGTGCATCTCCGGCCCAATGGCGATGACAGTCGCTTTGCCGCCGATGTTCTTCGCTTGGACGATAGCCTCTTCCAAGCTGTACTCGTCCCACGGGTTGACGACCGTCGCTGCGCCACCCCATGTGACTGCCCCGCTGCCGTCCACCTCTACTTTGGCGGCGGTGTCCGGCGTGCTCCTTGTGAATGTGACGATGTTCAAAGCCAACTCCTCCTGAAATTGATCTAAGTGTTATCAACGCAGTATACAACTGCCCCTGAAATTGTACCTGATAGCAAGACAATCAAACAGGCGTTTAATTCTGGCGGGTGAGGACACGCCAATCGACTTGTGGTGACCAGAAACTGCCGTCTGGCAGGCGCGTCGTCTCGTCGCACAGCGTGTCGTGGAAGTTCGCCCCGTGTGTGGACGCGCCGCGCAGGTCAGCGCCGCGCAAGTCGGCTGTCCAGAAGTTCGCCGAGTCTAGCTTGGCCTCGCGCAGGTCACAGCCCACCAGCGATGCGCGCGCGAGGTTTGCCATGACGAAGCGCGCGCCCATCGCCGACGCGCCATCCAGCCGAATCTGCCGTAGGTTGGCGTGGCTGAAATCGGCTTGGGTGATCTGCGCTTGTTGGAGGTCAGCATCGTAGAAGTAGCTGTAGGTGAGGTCGGCATGGCTGAAGTTGACACCGCGCAAGCGACCAACGGCGAATGTGCCTCTAGCGAGTCGCACGCCGTGCAAATCAACGCCTTCTAGCGCGCCTGTTTGCAGCAAGCAGCGTTCTTTGATCTCCTCAAGCAGCAGCAGGGCAAGGTCGTTGTCTGCGCCGCGCAGCTCTGCGAGCAGTTTCTCCGTCGGGCGAAAGGTGTTCCACACGCGCCGCCACTTCAACACAAGTCAGCCTCCATCGCTCACAACACAAGGTGATCTTTCAGAAAGGCCGTCACGCGCTGAGCGAACAGCGGCGCAGCCTCTGGCATGAGGTGCATGCCGTCAAAGGTGTAGGTGTAGCCCCACGCGGCGCGCGCAGCCGCGAAGTCACGCCAGCCGCTGGCTTGCCGCTGGCCGATCTCCTGAATGAACGCCAGCGTGACCGGCCCGCGCTCAACCGGCTGAGCGGGGGTGAGATCTGTCTCAAGGTCGCAGACTGGGACGTTGAGAGCTGCGGCTTCCTCGCGCGCTATCTGATTGTACTGGCGTTTGGCTTCGATTAAGGTCTGATTGTACTCGGTGGGGGCGAGGCCGACGAGCGGCTGAACGTGCCGCAGCAGCAGGGTCGTCAGCAGCTCGCGGTAGGTGGTGCGGAACAGGTCAGGCGTGACGACGCCATCGGGGATCCTCTTAGCTGAGCGGTAGTAACCGCGCGTGTCGGGCATCGTGTAGCTGACGGCGTCGTTGCCCCCCACCATGACGAACACGGCGTCCGGTGCGTGCTGTTCGAGCACTGCTTCCAAGCGTGCGAGCAGGTTCAGGACTGTGTCCCCGCCCACCCCCGCGTTGATGACCGTGTGCTGTGGCAGCGCCGCGCGCACCAGAGCGACCCAATCCCCGCCGTAGCTGCCGTTGGTCAGGCTGTCGCCGAGAAAGATAAGGTTCATCAATTAAAACCGATGCTAGTTGGCAATTTACGAGATTGGCACGGCAGTGACAGCCAGTGGCAAGCTGAGAGGATCCAACGCCCGTCTGCTGAAGTGCAGGATCACTAAACCGACCACTTTGCCGTCCGACGACACACGTTGGAAGACATCTTCTGCCACTTCTTCGGCATAGGCGGGTTGATCGCTAAAGGTGACTTCCAACAGATCACCCTCTAGGTCATAGTGGACTTTCATGCCGACCATATGACATCTCCTAATTTTGGTTTTCGACTGTAAAATGCAGTAAGTATAAATGCATCAACGTCCGTTTTCTTCACGACGACGAGTAAGTGCTTGCTCGAGATGGGGGTATCTTCCATAGAAACGTTGATAAACGTGCACAGAAGGGTCGATACAAGTTGCGATAATCTGGTGGGGGGCTGCCAGCACCTCACTGATGCGGTCAAGCTGGCCTTCCATCTCAGGATGTTGGAGCAGGTGGTTGTGCCTTTCTTCTGTCAAGCGTATGGGCTGTTGATGAAAATCAATGAATACGAGGGCAGGCACTTGATCCTCATGTCGATTCAGAGGCACTTGCACCTCTCAACATTTGCCAACAGGATACCACAGAACGCAAAGAACGATAACACAAAACGCAAAGAAGGAAGCGCCCTATGTCCCGTCGCACTCGCACCTTTTTTATCGGTTTGCTCATCTTGGCGCTCCCGCTGATTTTGCTGGCCGTCAGCCCATTGATTCAGCGTATCACGTCTACGCCAGAGCCAGAGGCGATCATCCAAGCGACCGTGGAGGCGCGGCTGACAGAGATTGCGCAGGGGACGCCCACGGCAGCCGTTGAAGAGCGCGTGCAAGCGACGCTCACCGCGGTAGCGCTGCCCACAGCGACCCCGCGCGCAGGCGTGGAGGGCGCAATCGACAGCGTGACAGGCTTTGCACAGGCCAACCCACTGCTGGCGTGCTGTGGGGCGCTGGTGCTGTTGGTGGGGGCGCTGTACGCTTACAGCGTGGCCAAATACGGCCAGTGAGCTAGCGAAGGGTGCTGCCGTTGCTGCGCGGCAGTTCGGTCTCCACTACATCGCCCTCCAGAGTGACATCACGCAGCCGCACGCTGCGATCTTGGCCGCCGTGGATGGCGGCGACGTTCTGTGAGTTCAACTGGTCGCGGTACATGTTGCGCAGCACGTTGGCCGTGCTGTAGGTGTTCTCTTGGATGCTGATGAGCAGATCGAGCAGCTCTGCAAGGCCGTAGATGATCAACGCGACGACCAAGCCGAAGGAAATCCCAAGACTGAAAGCCAACACTTGATTCAGAATGCTGCCAATTGACCACGCTGCTGGCCACCGCGCAATATTTTCCAACACATTCCAACCAGCAAACGCTGCAATTAGAAATGTGAACACGACAGCCAGCCATGCGCCAACTTTCAACATTCGGATGATGAACTTCAGAACGTTGAACTTTTTCATACAGCCTCCCCCTCGATTGTGCTACTGCTGATGCTATTTAACCATGAAAAAAGTAGGCCTTACTGGTTGATTGGCCTACGGTTTGAGCATTTCGGCGACAAGGGCGACGGTCTGGGCGAGAGTGGGCAGCGGCTCTTGCCAGAGCAGCGCGACGGGCAGCTTGAGCTTGGGCAGGGCGCGGCTCGTGTAGACACCATCGACAGGGGCGACGCGCTGATACTCGCGCTGGTCGGTCAGCACGTAGAACAGGGCTTCGTTGAAGATCGGGTCGATGATCCAGTATTCGGGCACGCCGCCTTTGGCATACTCCGTCAGCTTGTTAACGCGGTCGATGTTCTGACTGCCCTCGGAGACGATCTCGACAACGAGGTCGGCCGGGCCGAGGATGAACTTTTGGCCGATGCGGTGGGCGTGAACAGGCAGGATCACTTGCAGGTCAGGGGCGCGGGTGGCCCCGCCGGGCAGCACCATCAGCATCGGGTCTTGAAACACTTGGCCGCCGTTGTTGGCCTCTAAATAGGCTTGCAAGAAGAACAGCAGGAACTTGCTCAGGTTGGCGTGTTGTAAGCTGATTCCCGGCATTTCAATCACAGATCCTTCTACCCATTCCACGCGCTGCTGAGCGTACCCGTTCATGAAGTCGTCGAACGAAACGCCGGTGGCGATGATCTGGCCGTAGAGCGGAATGCCGGGGGGAGTTGGGGGCGCGGTCGTTTCAAGCACCATCGGTCACCTCGTGCTGGTTTCCTGTAGTATAGCATGAAGGGAGGCGCTGACCGCGCAGGGGGAAAGCCAGTCGGGGCGAGCCGCAGCCCGCCCCGATGATGATGGTTTTGGGTCGGCTTAATCCCCAGCGACAGCTTGCGGCTCACCTTGGAAGAACTCGACGTCGTAGGCGGGCATCTCGCAGCGCAGCGGCTTGTCCGCGCGGTAGCCCAACTCGTAATCGGCCTGCATCAGTTGGTGAATTTCGCTCGTGCCTTCGTAGATGACCGCGCCCTTGCTGTTGCGCAGGTAGCGCTCAACGGGGTATTCATCGCTGAAGCCATACGCGCCGTGGATCTGAACGGCCTCCAGCGCAGCTTGGACGCTGTGATCGGTGGCGTACCACTTGAACTGGCCTGTTTCGCGCGTGTTGCGCAGGCCGCGGTTCTTCATCGTGCCGACCTTATAGAGCATCAGGCTGGCGGCGTCGTACCACTGGCGCATGTAGGCGATCTTCTGCTTGACGAGCTGGTGTTCACCGATGGGCTTGCCGAAGGTGGCGCGCTCGTGGGCGTATTTGACGCTCTCCTCGAGGCAGGCGCGGATGAGGCCAGTTGCGCCTGCCGCGACGGTGTAGCGCCCGTTGTCAAGGCAGGACATGGCGATCTTGAAGCCCTCGCCCTCTTCGCCGAGGCGGTTCTCAAGCGGCACTTCGACGTCTTCCAGCTTAACCCAACCCGTCGAGCCAGCGCGCACCCCCAACTTGCCGTGGATGTCGCCAGTGATGACGCCGGGCATGTCGCGAGTGACGATGAACGCGCTCATGCCTTTGTGGCCTGCGTCGGGATCGGTCTTGGCGACGACGAGGAAGTGATGCGCTTTGGTGGCGAGGCTGATCCACATCTTTTCGCCGTTGAGGATGTAGCGATCGCCGACGCGACGGGCGGTGCTGGTCATGGCCGCTACGTCACTGCCTGCGCCCGGCTCGGTCAAACAGAAGGCCGCGTACTTCTCGCCGCGCGCCTGCGGGACGAGGAAGCGCTGTTTCTGCTCCTCCGTGCCCCATTGCAGCAGGGCTTGGCTGTTGAGGCCGTGGTGCACGCTCATCACAACGCGCAGGTGTGTATCCGCGCGTTCGAGTTCTTCACACACCAGCCCGAGCGTGATGTAGTCGAACCCCTGCCCGCCGTAGCGCACGGGGATGCTGATGCCCAAGATGCCCAGCTCGGCCATGCGCGGCAAGAATGCCGGGTTCATCTCCTGCTTGCGATCCCACTCGGCGATGACCGGCATCACCTCCTTGGCAGCGAACTCGCGCACCATACGGCGCGCTTGTAATTGGTCTTCGTTCAGCAAAAAATCAATGCTCATCTTGACGTCACCTTTGCTCTAGATCAGGCAGTTCTCACAAGTAAAAGCGGCTTGAGTTCGTCTTTCTTTCAAATACAGCCTGACAAGTTTTTCATATACACTTCATGATAATCAAAGATGAGAAGTAAGTAAATGACAATGGACACGCCCGACACACTCATCACGTGGTACTTGGAGATGACACATCGCGCGGAATTTCGCCCGGCGTTCATGCGGCTGACGGATGGCGGGATCGAGCGCTGGCAGCCTGCCTCGGCGGAGGCGTACCGCGCGATGTACACCGCCGTAGGCAGCCAGTACGCATGGCGGGATCGACTGCTCATGCCCGATGAGGCGCTCATGGCGGCGCTGGCCGCTGCTGAACTGCACCGCCTCGTGATGAGCGGGGAACCTGCGGGTTACGTAGAGTTGCTGCCGATCAGCGCAGCGGTCAGCATCGAATACTTAGGGCTGATCCCGTCGTTTCACGGGCGGGGCTTGGGCAAGCACCTGCTGAGCTATGCGATCGCCCGCGCGTGGGAGATGGGCGCGGAGCGCGTCATCGTCCACACGTGCAACCTAGACGCGCCCCAAGCCCTCGACAACTACCTCAAACGCGGCTTCCGCATCGTCCGTGAGACGCACGAGCCGATGCCAGAGCGTTACCGTGCTTAGCTGGGCAAGGCACGCCTTGTCCTTGCGCCAGTGCGCCCTTAAACCGAGACAGCAGGCGCTTGAGCTGATTAGAACCCCATGCTGCGCCCGATGATCTCTTTCATGATCTCGTTCGTCCCGCCGTAGATCGACATGACGCGCGCGTCCAGATAGAACTTGCTGATGGGATACTCCAGCATGTAGCCATAGCCGCCGTGAAGCTGCAAGCATTGATCGACGATCCGTTCTTGCATGTCGGTGGCCCACCACTTGGCCATGCTGGCTTGTTCGGTCGTCAGCGTGCCCGCGTTGAGTTCTGTGATGCAGCGGTCGATGAACACTTGGCCGATGGTGACTTCCGTTTTCATCTCGGCTAGTTTGAAGCGGCTGTTCTGGAATGTGCCGATGGGCTTGCCGAACGCGGTGCGCTCTTGGCAGTATTTGATGGTCATCTCCAGCGCGGTGGCAGCGCCGGCGACGGCGGCCACGGCAATCCCCAAGCGCTCCTGTGGGAGCTGCTCCATCAGGTAGATGAAGCCTTTGCCTTCCTCGCCCAGCAGGTTCTCAACAGGCACGCATACGTCCTCAAAGAACAGCTCGGCGGTGTCTTGCGCTTTGAGGCCGATCTTTTCAAGGTTGCGCCCGCGCTTGTAGCCTTCGTGTTGGCGCTCGATGCACAAGAGGCTGATGCCGCTGTGCTTCTGCTCGGGGTTGGTCTTGACGACGGCGATCACAAAGTCGTTGTTGATGCCGTTGGTGATGAACGTCTTCGCGCCGTTGACGCGGTAGTGGCCGTTCTCGCGGATGGCGGTGGTGCGCACGCCGGCAAGGTCGCTGCCGGTGTTCGGCTCGGTCATGGCGATGGCCGTGATGATCTCGCCTGTGACCATCTTCGGCAGCCAGCGCTGTTTCTGCTCCTCGGTTCCGTAATGCAGGATGTAGGGGATCACAATGTCGTTGTGGAGCGCGAAGCCCGGCCCGCTTGCGCCCACGCGCACCAACTCCTCGGTGATGATCGTGTTGTAGCGGAAGTCTTTGATGCCGCCACCGCCATACTCTTCTGGCACGTCCATGCCGAGGAAGCCATTTTCGCCGGCTTTCAGCCACACCTCACGCGGGACGATGCCGGCCTCTTCCCATTGATGGTGATAGGGGACGATCTCGCGCTCGACAAATTGGCGGAAGGCCCGCCGAAACATATGATGTTCGTCCGTAAAAATCGTGCGTTCCATAAGCTATCCTAGCTGTCTAATTTAACGATAATTTGATTGGATACGATTATAGCGCAAACTTGTTGGGCTGTAACGTGTCTGACTTACATTTCTTAATCTGCCATCGCTATAATGACAGCATCCTAGTCTAGACAGCCACAGAAAGGCATAAGGCGGTTTTATGGAAGTACAGCGCGAGAAGCTCATCAAAACTCGTTACCCATCGCTTGACAAGATTTTCAAGCCGAACAACGTCGCGGTGATCGGCGCGACTGAGAAGCCCGGCAGCGTTGGGCGCACGATCATCAAGAACCTGATCACCAATCCATTCGGCGGGACGATCTTCCCAGTGAACCCGAAACGGCCTAACGTGTTAGGCATTCAGACGTACCCTTCAGTTGAGGCGATCCCGGTTGACATCGATCTGGCGGTCATTGTGACGCCTGCTGTGACCGTGCCGAGCGTGATTGATGAGTGCATCGCAAAGGGCATCGAAGGGGCGATCATCATCTCGGCGGGCTTTAAAGAGATTGGCCCGGCTGGCGTAGAGTTGGAAGAGCAGATCCTCGAAAAAGCTAAAGGCAAGATGCGCATCATCGGTCCGAACTGCTTGGGCGTGATGCTGCCGTTCTATGGGATGAACGCGACCTTTGCTGGCGGCATGGCGCGGCCCGGCAACGTGGCGTTCATCAGCCAGTCGGGGGCCATCTGCACCGCCGTGCTGGACTGGTCGTTTGAGGAAAATGTAGGGTTCAGCGCGTTTATCTCCATCGGGTCGATGTTGGATGTGCATTGGGGCGACTTGATCTACTACCTCGGCAACGACCCACAGACGCAGAGCATCGTGATCTACATGGAGAGCATCGGCAACGCCCGCGCCTTCTTGAGCGCCGCGCGCGAGGTGGCGTTGAAGAAACCAATCATCGTCATCAAAGCGGGTCGCACGGCACAGGCCGCCGCTGCTGCGGCCTCTCACACGGGGTCGTTGGCGGGCAGCGATGAAGTGCTAGACGCGGCGTTCCGCCGTTCGGGTGTGCTGCGGGTGGATCACATCTCAGATGTGTTCTACATGGCGGAGGTGTTGGCCAAACAGCCGCGCCCCAAAGGCAACCGCTTGACGATCGTCACCAACGCCGGCGGCCCGGGCGTGCTGGCGACGGACGCGCTCATCTTGGGCGGTGGCAGGTTGACGGCGCTTAGCGACGAGACGATGAACGAGCTGAACAGTTTTCTGCCCGCCGCATGGAGCCACAACAACCCCATCGACATCCTCGGCGATGCGGAGCCAGAGCGTTACGCCCGAGCGCTGGAAATCGCCGCGCGCGACCCCAACAGCGACGGCCTGATGGTGATCCTCACGCCGCAGGACATGACTGATCCTACGCGCACGGCTGAGGCGCTGCGCCCCTACGCACAGATTGAGGGCAAGCCCGTGCTAGCAAGCTGGATGGGCGGCGCGATGGTGGCGGCAGGCGTTCAGGTGTTGAATCGGGTGAACATCCCCACCTTTGCCTATCCTGATACCGCGATGCGTATGTTCAACCACATGTGGCGCTACACCTACAATTTGCGGTCGCTGTACGAGACGCCAGTCTTTGCTGACGATGAGCGCCAACCCGACCGCGACAAAGTGAAGGCGATCATCGACAAGGTGCGCGCCGAAGGGCGCACGATCCTCACTGAAGCGGAGAGCAAAGCCGTCATCGGCGCGTACAACATTCCCATCACGCCGATGGAGATCACCGACGACCCAGAACAAGCTGTAGCCTTTGCCGAGGCAATGGGCTACCCGGTCGTGTTGAAGCTCAACAGCGAGACGATCACCCACAAGATGGACGTGGGCGGGGTGCAGTTGAACCTGCAAAACGCCGATGAAGTGCGGGCGGCGTATGACCTCATCAAGCGGAACGTGACCGAGCGGCGCGGGGCAGAGCACTTTCAGGGGGTATCCGTCCAGCCGATGGTGACGAACAAGGATGGCTATGAACTCATCATCGGCAGCTCGATTGACCCGCAGTTTGGGCCGGTGCTGTTGTTCGGTACAGGTGGCACACTTGTGGAGGTGTTCAAAGATCGTGCGTTGGGCCTGCCGCCGCTAACGACGACCCTCGCGCGCCGCATGATGGAAGGCACGAAGATCTACGAAGCGCTGCACGGCATCCGTGGCCGCAAGCCGGTTGACCTTGAAGCGCTGGAGAAGCTGATGGTGCGCTTCAGCCAGATGATTGTCGAACAGCCGTGGATCGCCGAGTGCGACATCAACCCGCTGGTGGTCTCAGCCGATCAGATCATCGCCCTCGATGGGCGTGTGGTGCTCCACCCGCCGACGATGGCCGAAGAAGACCTGCCGCAGCCGGTCATCCGTCCCTATCCCAATCAATACACCCACCCGTTCAAGAGTGACGAGGGCATGGAATTCCTCATCCGACCGATCCGTCCAGAGGACGAGCCGCTCATGGTGGAGTTCCACGAGACGCTGAGTGAGCGCACGGTGCAGCTTCGCTATTTCGCGCCGCTGTCATTGCAGCAGCGCACCGACCACGAACGGCTGACGCGCATCGTGTTCAACGATTACGCGCGTGAGATTGCGCTGGTGGCCGAGCGCACAAACCCGCGCACGGGCGAGAAGAGCATCGCGGCGGTGGCGCGCATGGCTAAGTCCGTGGTGGGCAACAGCGCCGAGTTCGGCTTGATCGTGAGCGACCGCTATCAGGGGCAGGGGCTTGGGCGTGAGTTGATGCGCAGCTTGCTTGAAATCGCGCGCATTGAGGGCGTAGAAGAGCTGCACGGGCTGATTGCGCCGCAGAACACGAATATGCTCAACATCGTGCGCAACATGGGCTTCAGCCTTGAAGAGTCCAACAACGTGGTGGTGGCACGGTTGGAAGTAACGAGCTAAAACGTCAACGTGCGGGGCGATCTCGTAAAGATCGCCCCGTTTTGTGTGAAGCCGCTAATACTTCGGCAGGGTAGGGTCGATTTCGTCAGCCCACGCGAGGATACCACCCGCCACGTTGAACATCTTATCCATGTCGTAGCCAACCTCGGCGAGGAACAGGATGCTGTCGGCGCTGCGCTTGCCGCTGCGGCAGTGGACGAGCAGCGGCTTGTCCATCGGGATCTGCGCTAGCACTGTTTCATCGCGCAGTTTGCGGCCTGCTAGGACGGCGTTCTTGGCTGCTTGGATTTCCCCCTTCGGGATGCGCAGCGTGCCGTCAATGGCGGCAATTTCCCACTCGTGCGGGTCGCGCACGTCTAGCACGACGACGTCCGCGCCGCTTTCGATCTGGCGCTTCAGTTCGTGCACGTCGATCTCGTGCAGGCCGTTCGGCTGGTCGCTGGTCAGGCTGCTGTAGGTGCTGCGGTCGTGGGCGGGCATCCCACAGAACTGCTCATAGTCAATAAGTGCGACTTCGTCGGGGTGCTTGCTGCACACAGGGCAGTCTGGCGCTTTGCGCACTTTGATCGTGTTGAAGCTCATCTCCAGCGCGTCGTAGAGCAGCATCCTACCGATCATCGGTTCGCCGATGCCGAGGATGAGCTTGATCGCTTCAGTGGCTTGCAGCGTGCCGACTGTGCCGGGTAGGATGCCCAGCACGCCGCCCTCGGCGCAGCTTGGGACGAGGCCGGGCGGGGGCGGCTCGGGGAAGAGGCAGCGATAGCACGGCCCATGCTGCGCCCAGAACACGCTGAGCTGCCCTTCAAAGCGGAAGATGCTCCCGTAGACGTTGGGCTTGCCGAGCTTGACGCAGGCATCGTTGACGAGGTAGCGCGTGGGGAAGTTGTCTGTGCCGTCGATGATGACGTCATAGGGCGCGAACAACTCAAGGGCGTTATCGCTGGTGAGCGGCACGTTGTACTTGACGATCTCGATGTCAGGGTTGAGGTCGCGCAGGCGCTTCTCGGCGCTGTCGAGCTTGCTGAGGCCGACGGTGCTCACGCCGTGGATGATCTGGCGTTGAAGGTTGGTGTGATCGACCACGTCGTAATCGACGAGGCCAATCTGGCCGATGCCGGCGGCGGCCAAGTAGAGCGCGGTCGGGCTGCCGAGGCCGCCCGTGCCGATCAGCAGGACGCTGGCCGCCTTGAGGCGGCGCTGGCCTTCGATGCCGACCTCAGGCATGATGAGGTGGCGGCTGTAGCGGTTGATCTCGTCGTGTGAGAGTTCGCCCAATTGGTGAACGAGCGGCTGCATGAGGGTATGCCTCCTATGGGATGTTTAACTGTTTGCGCAGCAGGGTTTCATCGGCAAAGCCGTTGTTGACAGCAATCGGCTTGCCGCTGCGATCTAAGACAAAGGTTGTCGGGGCGGTTTGCACCCCCCAGCGGGTAGCTGCGTCAGGGTGTTGGCTGGCGTCCACTTGGATGATCTGCAAGCGGCCTGCGAGCGCTTGCTGCAACCGCTGAAGCGCGGGCTGTTGGGCTGTCTTGCACGTCATGCAGCCGGGCGTGGTGAAGTACACGATCGTTGGGCGGTCTGGCGCGAGGTCGGCCAAGAGCGGGTCAGCGGCTGAAGCGCGCTTGAGTTGGTTGATCTGGAAGTGTCGAACCAGCAGGTAGACGACCGCCAGCAGCGCGAGCGCCAAGATCAAGCGTTCAAGCATACGACCCTCCTCGTTTAACGCGCGTTGAAACCGCGCACCCCTAGCTGCCCTAAGCGATAGTACAGCCAGCATCCCATGCAGAACCTCAACCAGAAGTTGAGGTTGGCCAACACGATGACGATCCACACCGCCAGCCAACCCAGCCCGCTGCCGAGTGTCAGCAGTAGCCAGCCCAGCGCGTTGACCCCTGCGCCCACCAGCGAGGCGAAGCGGTGGGGCTGCGGATCATCGCTGACGAGATAAGTGCTGAGCAGGCCGCGCTGAATGAGCGCACGATAGGCCCAGTCATACGGTGCGAACGGGCTGTTGATGCCCCCCAAGAACTGCGCCACTGCCACGAGCAGCACCAACAGCGGCGCGTTCAGGACGAACGCCAGCACCAGCAGGGCAATCGTCAAACCGTTGGCAAAGCGAATGCGCTGACGGTCGACGAGTGGGGCGTCATCTCCACCGGCGATGCTAGGGATGATGCGCAGCTTGGCATCGGGGCTGATGGGCGTGTCGATGCCTTGCAAGAAGCGGACGTCCTCATCGCCTAGAAAGATGTTGACGAAGTTACGCAGCTTGCCATCTACGAAGAGGTGGGTTTTGAGGTCAGGGTGGGCGGCTACGAGGGCATCGAGCGCTTCGCCCACGGTGGCCCCGCTAACCTGCACTTCGGCTAGATTGCCCGTGTAGACGCGCAGAGGGGTTGGAATTTTGATGCTTGCCATGAGCTGTCACTTTCCTTTTGATGTTGATGGCTTGGCGAGAAAGCCGCTTACGATCTTGTGCATCGTCTCGACTTCGACGAGGAACGAATCATGACCGAACGACGCGATGACGTGGTGATAGTCCACGTTGCGCCCCAAACGCTCAAGGGCGTCGACCAACAAGCGGGCCTGCGCCTCGGTGTAGAGCCAGTCGCTGCTGAAGCTGACGACAAGAAAATCGGCCTGCGTGCGGGCGAGCGCTGCGTCAATGCTTCCGTAGCCGTCGGCGACGTTGTAATAGTCCAACGCTTTGGTGATGTAGAGGTAGCTGTTGGCGTCGAAGCGCTCAGTGAATTTTTCACCCTGATAGTGCAGGTAGCTTTCCACAGCGAACTCAGTGTCAAAGGTGTAGGCGAGCTGCGGGCGATGCTGCAAGCGCCGCCCGAACTTCATCTCGAGGCTGTGCTCGCTCATGTAGGTGATGTGCCCGATCATCCGCGCGACGGCAAGGCCGCTGTTGGGCGGCGTGTGGTCGTAATAATTGCCGTGGTTCCAGCACGGATCGGCGTAGATGGCCTGCCGCCCGATCTCGTTGAAGGCGATGTTCTGCGCGGAAGAGACGGGCGTGCTGGCAATGAACAACACCCGCGCGACGCGCTGCGGGTAATCGACTGACCATTGCAGCGCCTGCATGCCGCCCATGCTGCCGCCTGCGACCGCGTAGAGGCGTTCGATGCCAAGCGCGTCGATGAGCGCCGTTTGCGCGCTGACCATGTCTGCAATCGTGACGAACGGAAAGCGCAGCCCGTAGCGCCGCCCGTCGGGGTCGAACGAGGACGGACCCGTGCTGCCTTGACAGCCGCCGATCACGTTCGAGCAGATGACAAAAAAGCGGTTCGTGTCGAACATTTTGCCCGGCCCGACGGCCTCATCCCACCAGCCGGGCTTTTCGTTCGGGTCGTCGGTGTAGTAGCCTGCCACGTGTGAATCGCCTGAGAGGGCATGGCAGATCAAGATGGCGTTGCTGCGCTGTGGGTTGAGCGTGCCGTAGGTTTCATAGGCTAACGTGTAACGCTCCAGCACGGCTCCGGATCGCAGTGTCAACGGTTTGTCCACGTCCAGATACTGGCGGGTGACGACCCCGACAGAGGACGGATCATAAGAACGTGTGGCGGTCATGGTGTTCATTGGCTGTCTTCACCCATGAGTTGCTGAGCCGCAGCCTGCCCAATGCGGGCAGGCTGCAAGCAAACATCAGGCGAGCGCGCCGACTTTTTGCGCGGCGGCTTCCAGCGCCTGCGCGAGGTCAGCGATGATGTCGTCGACGTCCTCAATGCCGATGGCCAAGCGGATGTAGTCGTCCGTTACGCCAGTGGCGCGCTGCTGCTCTGGCGAGAGCTGGCTGTGAGTGGTCGTTGCAGGGTGGATGGCCAGTGAACGACTGTCCCCGACGTTGGCGAGGTGGCTGAAGAGCTTCAAGCTGTCGATGAAGGCGCGGCCGGCTTCACGTCCGCCTTTGATCCCCAGCCCGATCACCGCGCCTGCGCCTTTGGGCAGGTACTTCTTGGCGCGCTCGTAGCTTTTGTGCGAGGGCAGCCCCGGGTAGTTGACCCATGCCACGTGGGGGTTTGTCTCTAGCCATTGGGCGACGGCGAGGGCGTTATCGACGTGGCGCTGCAAGCGCAGGGCGAGCGTCTCGAGGCCGATCAGGTTCAGGAAGGTGTTGAACGGCGCTTGTGACATGCCGAAATCGCGCAGGCCAACGACGCGCGCGCGGGCGATGAAGGCGGCTGGCCCGGCGAAGTCGGCGATGACGACGCCGTGATAGGCTGGTTCTGGCTCTACGAGGCCGCGATGCCGCCCTGAGGCTTTCCAGTCGAACTTGCCGCTGTCGACGATGGCCCCGCCGATGCTCAGGCCGTGGCCGCCGATCCATTTCGTCGTGCTGTAGACGGTGATGTCTACGCCGTGGTCGAACGCACGGATCAAGTAAGGCGTGCCGAAGGTGTTGTCAAGGATGACGGGCACGCCGTGCTTGTGCGCCACGGCGGCGATGCCTTCCAGATCAGGGATTTCAAGTTTGGGGTTGCCGATGGTTTCAAGGTAGATGGCGCGCGTCTTGTCGTTGATCAGCCGCTCGTAATCGGCGGGGTCGTCGCTCTCGACGAAGTGAGTGGTGATGCCGAGGTTGGCGAGGCTGTACTTCAACAGGGTGTAAGTGCCACCGTAGAGGGCGCTGCTGGAGATGATCTCGTCGCCAGTGTTGGCAAGCGTCAGCAGGGCCAGCGTTTGGGCGGATTGGCCGCTGCTCGTGACGAGCGCGCCGATGCCGCCTTCCAGCTCAGCGAGGCGCTTCTCAAAGACGTCGTTGGTCGGGTTCATGATGCGGGTGTAGATGTTGCCCGGCTCTTGCAGCGCGAACAGCGCTGCCGCGTGATCTGTGTCGCGGAATTGATAGCTGGTGGTCTGATAGATCGGCACAGCGCGCGATCCGGTGGTGGGGTCAGGGGTGTAGCCAGCGTGGAGGGCGCGTGTGCTGAAGCCGTGTTCTTGCGTCATGATGGATCGATCCTTTGATTGTCACTGGTTGTCAAATTGGCGACTGTCTGCGGCTACTTGGGCGACTATGGTGCGCGTCAGGAGGGGGGACGCTTTCGCCAGTACAGTCAAAGGTTGTTGTTGATTATCCGGACGGCTCGATATGGAGGGTGGCCTCATCAAAGGCGCTGCGATCTGCTTTTAAGAACCACACTCGCTGTTCGGCAGCACGTCCGTCTATCACCGACGTGATGAGATAGGTGAAATTGGGCAGAGCGTGCACACGGTCAAACTCAGACGGGATAGCGGGTGAGTTGGGGTGACTATGGTAGTAGCCGATGAGGCTGAACCCCAATGCGTCGGCGCGGTCTTCCATCTCTGACCAATTTTGCGGCGTCATCGCGTACCGGTGATATTGTTCTTCCGTTGGGAAGACGTTGTCAACTGCTATCACCTCATACACGTAGACATCTGCCTCGCGCTGTTCACCAATCAGGAACCCACCGCCTTCGTTAGGGAAGGTGGCTTCCATCTGTGTTAGAATGGTTTGTTGTAAGCCAGCGGGCATGAAAACTGCCATGTTCCTCCCTCAAAGTATAACGAAAAAGTCAGCCTGATTGTGGCTGACCCGATGGGTGCGCTCGGTTGTCAACAAGACAGCACGATCTAGACACCTACCGGGCAGGGGGTGTGACCGTACAACAACACATTGACACGAGATAGCTTATGGTTTCCATAACCCAGAGATTAACATAGGTTTTAAAGGATGGCAAGATGGTAAATCTTGAGGGAGTGTCCAAGGATAGACAGACAGTCGCGCCGAGCGCTCGGCTAGGGCGCGCCCCCTGAAGTCAGCTGGATGAGGCCTTTGTTCGAATTTAGATACTCCCAAATAAAGCCCTAATTCCGATTTGTGCCAGTTGAAAGCATCGTTAAACATTGCTTGTGCGATCCACATTGATCCACTATCTGACGAGTGTTATACTCTGAAGGACTTTTTTGAGAAGAGCTGTACAGCCGCATCGTGCGGACAAACCAAGAGTTTCTTAAATCACACAGGAGAAAACGAAGATGGGCAAGGGTGGTTTGCAAGGAGTGGTGGTAGCGGACATTACCTCTAGTCTCGTGGACGGCGAAAATGGTCGCCTGATTTATGAAGGTTATGAGATCGAGGATCTCGCCGCTAATGCGCTGTTTGAGGATGTGGCGTTCTTGCTGTGGCATCATCGCCTGCCGAAAGCTGAGGAGCTGGAGAGCCTGCGCGCTGAGATTGCAGCGGAGGCCGCCCTGCCGCAGGGGGTGATCGACCTGATGAAGGCGCTGCCTAAAGATGCCGTGCCGATGGCCGTCCTGCGGACGGTCGTGAGCGCGCTTGCCCACTACGACGCTGACAGCGAGAGCATGGACAAGGCGGTGGCGCTCAAGAAAGCGGTGCGCCTGACGGGGCAGATCACGACGGCCTGCGCCGCGTGGGATCGCATCCGCAAGGGGAATGAGCCGATTGCGCCGCGCGCTGACCTCAACCTATCTGAGAACTTTGTCTACATGCTCACAGGCAAAGACCCTGACCCGACGGTGGCGGCGGCTTTCAACGTCTATATGGTGCTGCTGGCCGAGCACGGTATGAACGCCAGCACCTTCACAGCGCGCGTCATCACGGCGACCGGCGCAGACATGCACAGCGCCATTGTGGGCGCAATCGGCGCGCTGAAAGGCCCCAGCCACGGCGGAGCCAACGCCGAAGCGATGGAGCAGTTCCTCGAGATCGGCGAGGTAGAGAACGTCAAGCCGTGGTTTGAGAAGCACATCAAGAGCGGTGATCGCCGCATCATGGGCATCGGCCACCGCATCTACAAGGCGCTTGACCCGCGCGCGCAAATCTTGCGCGACCACGCCAAGCGCTTGGCGGAGGCCTCGAACAACACGAAGTGGTTCCAGATCGCCGATGACCTCGCCAACCTTGCGCGGGCTGATGAATACTTCATCGAGCGCAAGCTCTACCCGAACGTGGACTACTACAGCGCGATTGTGCTCTACACGTTAAATCTGGACATCGACATGTTCACGCCGCTGTTTGCCATGTCGCGCATCGTCGGTTGGGCGGCCAACGTGATCGATCAGATGTCTGGCCGCTTGATTCGCCCGGATGCCAACTACGTCGGCCCGATGGGCTTGAAGTGGGTTCCAGTCGATCAGCGCTAGTTGCTCAAATTCTGCAATCGGGGCGATCCAACGGGTCGCCCTTTTTTTCTGCAACGCTTATTGAACTGCTGACGTAAACTGTGATATGGTAAGCGTGAAACGTCAGTTGAAGTGGGCTGGTTATGATCCCCTATCGCGTCGTCGGCAAAACGTCGTTCCGTGCGTATACATCGTTCGCTTTGATCCTTGTTACGTTTGCTTTCTTCTTGTGGGAAATTCTGATTACCTCTCAAGCGGGGCAGCCGATTGAGGAGCTGCTGCCGCAGTACGCCTTCCGCACGTGCGAAGTGGGCGAGCAGCCGGTGCTGCACATGCTCGGCGATGGGCTGCGCAGCTTGTTCATGCACACGACCTTCCTCGCGTTTGCGACGAATATGCTGTTTTTGTGGATCTTTGCGCCGCGGGTGGAAGAATTCTTCGGGCATCGCCCATTTGCCGTGTTTTACGTGGTGGGCGGCTTTGGCGGGCTGGCGCTCTCCGCGTTGATGCTGCGCGAGTGCCATGTGGTAGTCGGCTCGAACGCGGCGATGGCAGCAGTGTTGGGGGCGTTCTTCTTCCTCAGCCCGCTCAAGTTAGTGGACGCTTTCGTGCCGGTGCTCAACCGAACGATGGCGCTGCCGGCAATTGTGTTCATCATTGCGTATCTGGCGATTGCCGTGTTTTCATCGCAGGGCGGCCCTTTGAGCGGCAACCTCGCGCCGTATTGGGATGAGGTGGGCGGCTTCGTGACGGGGTTCTTGATCGCGTTCGTGGCCAACTTCTTCAAGTCGGCCCCGCCGGGCGACCCGTTTGAATACCTAGATCGTTAGGAGGCAAGCACATGATGCCATTAGGCGTGGCAGGGCGCTCTAAGTATCGCCCTTATGCTACCTTTACGCTGATCGTCGTCAACACGTTGATCTTCTTGTGGATGTTCCTCGTCAGCCTGCGCGGTGAGGCAGCGCTGTTGGGCTTCGTCAGCCAGTTTGCGCTGGACGTGTGCCGCGTCGGGGTGGAGCCAGTGACGGCCAGCTTGTTCAAAGGCTTCAGCAGTCTGTTCGTCCACGCGAGCCTTGTGCACCTGTTGGGGAATATGGTGTTCCTGTGGATCTTCGGCCCGCGCGTCGAGAGCTACTTTGGGCGTCGGCGGTTCTTAGTGTTCTATACGCTGGCGGGTTTGGGGGCGACGCTGGGGCATCTGCTGTTTGGCGGGACGGTGTGCATCCCCGGCACGAACATCACGGGCTACTTAGTCGGCGCGAGCGGGGCCATCGCGGGCGTGATGGGCGCGTTCCTGTTCCTCTACCCGGGGGCGCGGGTGCGCACGGCGATTGTGATCTTCGGCTGGCTGCCGATTAAGGTGCTTTACATCAGCGCGTGGATCTACCTACTGATCTGGGTGGCGCTGGACTTTGTGAAGGGCATCGGTTGGATCGAGAGCGTGGGCGTGGCGCACTTTGCCCACGTGGGCGGCTTTGTGATCGGCTTCTTGATCACATTCGTTGCCACCTTGTACAAACCTGCGCCCGCTGTGGACGCTTTTGAGCGCCTAGACGACTAGGCAGCGCGTCAGACGTTGGGGCGTTTCAGGTCGAACAAGTCTTGGGTGCGGCTGTAGGTCGTGCCTGCCAGCCGCCCGATTGGCTTTAGCGCGCGCACGTCGATCTTGTCAGGGGCGATGAACACCTCATCTGCTACGTGAATGTGAACCACACGCCCGACGACGATGCTCGCGCCGCCCGGCGTCTCGCCGATGGTGATGATCTGGTCGAGCTTGCATTCAAAGTGGATCGGGCTTTCGGCCACGCGCGGCGCGCGGACGGCTACGGATGGGGCAGGGGTCAAGCCGGCTGCGTCAAACTCGCTGACCTCGGGCGGGTATTCGCCAGAGGTGAGGTTCATCGCCTCTGCGAGCGACTCCGTGACGATGTTCACGACAAATTCGCCTGTAGCAATGACGTTCTTGAGGGTGTCTTTGCGCTCGCGGTCTTTGGCGCGGATGGCTGGGCAGAACAGCAGAGTTGGCGGGTTGCTGCACACGGCGTTGAAGAACGAATAGGGCGCAAGGTTGGGGACGCCGTGTGCGTCAACCGTGCTGATCCAACCAATCGGGCGCGGGACGATGGCCCCGGTCATGATTTTGTACACAGACTGCCACGGCAGCGCTTGATCGGCAAATTCCATCTGTTGGTTCCTTGTGTGCAGCATACGAAAGGACGTTCAGCTTACTAAAGGGCGCAGAGGCTGCGCCCTAGATGAAGACGGTCGGGTGTGTCGATAAGCCGCTTTCTGTCGAGGGGAATCATCTATCTGGGACGGCCATCGCTGGCCGCCTCGTGCGGTCTACCCGGCGCTTTTTGCGGGACGAGCAGCCCCAATGCGCCTTATTTGACCTTGCTCCCGATGGGGTTTGCCTAGCTGCGAGTATTACTACCCGCACTGGTGGTCTCTTACACCACCGTTTCACCCTCGCGCTTGCGCGCAATACACTTCTCTGTTGCACTTTCCGTCGGGTCACCCCGCCCAGCTGTTCACTGGCATCGTGCTCTGTGGAGAGCGGACTTTCCTCAGCAGGTCAGCGCCTGCCGCGATTCCCTGACACACCCGATGAATCCATTATAACGCACGACAGGCCGCAAAGGGCAGCGCGAATTAGCTGAGGGGAAGTCATGAACGCACAAAATAATCAAGATGAGCCGACTCACAGAGGATCCTAGACGATACCCTCAAGATAGCTGACCACGTCAACGCGGATCGGCATGTAGTAAATGTGACCGCTATGAGCGCGGGCAAAGTCCAACGCTGCGCTGGCGAACCAGCGATTCCATGCTAGCGAGGTATCAAAGTCTTTGGGGAACACAACTCGGTTGACCGTCTCCCAATAGGCGCGCGATTTGTCCGACAAGACGGGCGAGACGCCCCAAAAAATCGGCACGCTCTCATCGAACAAGTCGGCGTAGATGGACATCAACCGTAGGTCAAAGAAGGGCTGTGTGAAGAAGCCCACCGCGCCTGCCTCAAGCTTTTCCATGCAGTAGCGATACTCTGCCTGCAGGTGCTGACGGTAGGGATCGATGGCAGCGTAGATGCGCCACTGTGGGCGCAGGTTGGCCAGCTGACGAATGAGCGCGACGCTGTTGTTAGGATAGACGGGACGCAGCGTGCTTTTGATGGCATCCCCTGTGACGACCAACAACGTGTCTAAGCCGCATTCATCCAACAAGCACAGCAGCGGGTCAGGGTTCTCAGGGTCAAAGTCGATGGCGCGCACGTGCGGAATGGCCAACGGATAATACGGTTTGACTAGCGCGCATCCTTCCCAACTGCGCACTGGAAGGCGCACAATGTCGGGAATGTTAATCGTGTTGACGCTGGGCAGATGTTGGCGAATTTGCTCGACCTCGTGGAGCACAACGCTTTCATCGCGCGGCGTAATTTCAATTGAGATGTGCAAGCAAGGCTCCTCGTCAAAGCAATAAAGGCGCGTTCAATCAGTCGAGACTGTATCAGGGTTTACGGCTCTCTGCAACCATGCACTCTCTTCGCTCAGCAAGCGTAGGGCAACCGACAATTGCGCGGCATGACCACGGCTTTATAATGGCCGCATGGTGAAGTAGGAACGAGTTCCGTTGAAATTGCTAGACAGAATAAAAACGCGCCTGCGGTTGAGCTTGCAGCGGCTGCGCGTGAACTTGATTGACCGCGGCGACTGGTTCGCGCTGTTGGTCGTGTTTGGGCTGCTGTTGATGCCCGCGCTGGCCTTCCGCGCGGCGGATTGGTCGCTGGAAATGCGGACGGTTGTCGGCACGATCCTCGTCGGCTGTTTGTTCGGGTACTTCTTGGCCAGCAGCCGCTACGATGAGTTTTTTGCGCTCATCTTGGTGCTCATGTACGGCGTTGTGGCGGTGGTGGTGCTGGCTGGGTTCAACGAGCCGACCCATCTTGTTGATGGCATCTATCAGGTGATGTTCCGCGTGGTGCAGTGGGTCTACGATGCGTTTACCGGCGGGATCAACCAAGATGACACGGTGTTCACGCTGCTGGTGTCGTTGGGCTTCTGGTTCATGGCCTACAACGCGACGTGGCACGTGTTCCGCATCAACCGACCGTGGCGCGCCGTGCTGATGCCAGCGGTGGCGCTGCTGACCAACCTCGCCATCTACAGCGGGCGCGCCTCGCTGGATGTGTACTTGGCGGGGTTCCTGCTGTGTGTGATGCTGCTGCTCATCCGCAGTGCGACCGACGCGCGTGAGGCGCTCTGGCTGACAAGCGGCGTGCGTGTGCCGCGGCAGGTGCGCCCGCTGCTCATGCGCACGGGCGTTGCTGTCGCAGTGATAGCGCTGCTGCTGGCGTATCTCGTGCCACAGCGTGACGTTCAAGAACGCTTGCAGAACTTTCAAGAGTTCCTACGTGGCGACCTCTTTCAAGAGATCAGCGACATCTTCAGCCGCCTGTTCACGCCGATTGAAGCGGATGGCCCGGCGACCGCTGACTACTACGGAACAGATCTGCTCAGCCTCGGCGGGGCGATCCGCTTGGGCGATCAGCCGGTGATGTTCGTGCAAGCGCCCACCGATCGACGCTGGTACTGGCGTTCGCGCGTGTTTGAGCGCTACGAGGTCGGGCGCTGGTCGCCAAGCGCGACGTGGCGTGTGACGGACGCCACGATCCCGATTGAGCTGCTGCTCTCGGCAGAATATCTAGGGACGGCGCGCGTGCCCGTGGTGCAGCATTTCACGGTGGGCAACGGGGGGGCGCGGTTGGTCTACGGTGCGCCACAGCCTAAGACGTTCTCGCTGACGGGGCGCATTGACTTAGCGCGCCTAGATGAAGAGCTGGGGGATGCCTCCCCGGTCAATATGAGTGTGATACGCCCGCTGCGCGTGTTGGAGACGGGGGCCACCTACACGGTGACGAGCATGGTCTCGGTGGCGACAGCGGATCAACTGCGCGCGGCAGGCACGGACTACCCCGAATGGGCGATCAACCCTAACACCTTCTTGGGGACGGCGCTCAGCCCGCGGGTGGTGCAGCTGGCGCGCAGCATCGTTGAAAACGCGCGGGCCACCACCCCTTATGACCAAGCGAAAGCGATTGAAACGTGGCTGCGGCTGAACATCCGCTACAACGAGAAAATCGCTGCGCCCCCACCAGATGTTGACCCGGTGGAGTGGTTCTTGTTCGTGCAGCGTGAGGGCTACTGCACGTACTACGCCACGGCGATGGCTACCATGCTGCGGTCGTTGGGCATCCCGGCGCGCATGGCTGCGGGGTTCAGTCAGGGCACGTATGACCCTGCCATCGGGCAGTTCGTGGTGCGTGAGCGCGACGCGCACACGTGGGTGGAGGTGTTCTTCCCCGGCTACGGCTGGATTGAGTTTGAGCCAACCAGCAGCCAAGAGCCAGTCCGCCGCGAGGGCGATACCGACTTTGCGCCGCCGCAGGAACCAGAAGCGCAAATCCTGCCGCCGACCGTCGAGCCAACTCAGACCGCTACGCCTAGCCCCACACCCACGCCTGAGGCAACAGCCACTTTCACGCCGACGCCGCCCGACCCCAACCAGCAAGACCTCCCGCCGGCCTCACCGACGCCGACCTTCACACCGACCCCCACGCCGACGCCAGTCATCGTGCCGACTGTTCCACCGCCGGCGCAGCCGCCATCGCCGCCACAAACGGACTTCTTGCAAACGCTGTTGGCGGCGCTGCGCTCGGCCTTGCTGCTGTTCTTGCTGTTGGTGCTGTTGGCCCTGCTGCTGACTTTCCTCTACTGGTATTGGGAGTGGCGCGGGATGGGCGGCCTCAGCCCGGTGGCGCGGGCCTACAAACGCTTGGAGCGCTATCTGCCGCTGGCAGGGCTGAAACTGCGCGAGCAGCAAACCCCAGAGGAAAAACGCCGCGCGATTGTCCAGCACATCCCCAGCGCGGAAAGGCCCGTGACGTACATCACGCGCTCGTACATTCGGGAGCGCTTCAGCCCAGCGCGCATCGGCGGCGACGAGCACGAGATCACCGCCACAGACGAGGCATGGCAAGACGCCCGCCGCAGCATCCTGCGCCGCTGGCTGGAACGCCTAAACCCCTTCCGACGGGGCTAGGACAGGGCTAGAACGAAACATCCCCGCTGGGCGCACAAGCGGGGATGTGTTCGTTTTTAGAACTCGTTCACGATGGCGAACACCATCGGGCGGCGTTTGGTCTCGCTGTAGATGGTGCGCTCAAGGCTCTCTTCGAGCATTTCGCGGCGCTTTTCAGTGTTGTGGCGGGTGGCTTGTAGGCTGTTGAGGATCGTCTGGCGGATCGTGTCCATCAGGTCGTCACTGTCGCGCAGGTAAACAAAGCCGCGCGAGATGATCTGTGGCTCGGCCAGCACTGCGCCGGTCGCTTTGTTGAGGTTCACACTGGCGATCAAGAAGCCATCTGCGCCTAAGATTTCACGATCACGGATGACCGCCTTGCCGATGTCACCGACGCTGCTGCCGTCCACGAAGATGTAGCCGCCGGGAATGCGCTCAGTCGTGCGAACGGTGTACTTGTCCACTTCGATCACAACGCCGTTTTCTGCCACGATGACGCGGTCAGACGGCATACCGCTCTCTTGGGCGAGCTTGCCGTGCTGCACGAGGTGGCGCAGCTCGCCGTGCACGGGCATCATGTACTGAGGTCGAATGAGATGCATCATCAGGCGCATCTCTTCTTGGCAGGCGTGGCCGCTGACGTGGACGCGATCGAGCGCGTCGTAGACGACGTCTGCGCCGCGCTCGATCAGCTTGTTGATGGTGCGGTAGACGCTCTCTTCGTTGCCCGGGATAGGGTGCGAGGACAAGATGATGGTGTCGCCTTTTTGCAAGTCCATCGTGCGCTGACGACCAGTGGCCAACTTGCTGAGGACAGCGCTTGGCTCGCCCTGTGAGCCAGTTACCATGATGACCACTTTGTGCGGCTCATAGCTGTTCAGCTTGTTGATGTCGCCTAGCAGGTTGTCGGGGATGTCGAGGTAGCCCTTCTCGCGCGCGAGTTTGACGTACTCTTTCATCGTGAAACCGTTGACGAACAGCTTGCGGTTGTGCTTGGCGGCAAGATGAGCGACGATCTGAACGCGCGACACCAATGAAGCGAAGGTCGCCACCATGATCCGCCCTTTGGCTTGGGTGAAGGCACGGTCGAGCGCGGGTTCGATGGTTGCTTCAGAGGGCGTCCAGCCGGGCCGGTCGGCGTTGGTGCTGTCGGCCATGAGCAGGCGCACCCCGCGCGCCCCAAAGCTGGCGAGTTTCTGATAGTCTGTTGGTTTGCCGTCGATGGGCGAGTTGTCGAACTTGTAATCGCCGGTGTGGATAATGAGGCCGTGCGGCGTATCGACTGCAAAACCGACACAGTCTGGGATGCTGTGGCAGACGTGAAACGGCTCGACCTTGAAGGGGCCGAAGTTCAGCGTGTCGTTGGCTGAGAAGACGCGCACCTCTGTTTTGGATTGGCTGTCGCGCAGTTTGACGCTGATGAGGCCAGCGGTCAGGCGCGTGGCGTAAATCGGCACGTTGGGGAAGGCCGTCACAAAGTGGGACACTGCGCCGATGTGGTCTTCGTGGCCGTGGGTGATGAGCAGCGCGAGGATGCGAAGGTCGGTGCGCTGCACGAGATAGTTGAAATCCGGGATGATGTAATCGACGCCGTACATGTCGTTGGCTGGGAACATGATGCCGCAGTCGATGACGATCGCCTCGTTGCCGTATTCGAACACGGTCATGTTCTTGCCGATTTCACCGCTGCCGCCAAGAGGGATGATACGTAGGTTGTGTTTTGCCATACTGACTCCAAAATTGAAACACCCGCTGGCATACTCAGCGCCAGACGGGACAGACAACGGTCTGTAATGTCTTTCTCGTAAAAAAACTAGTTAAGAAATTTTTGAGGACGACGCTAAATTAGTTTGGAGTCAACGCAAAAACACATTAGTACCCTATCATACACCGAAAACGCGCATCGAACAGGGCTAAAACTCGGAGGTTTTGGGTTTGGCGATGTTTTCTTTGTTGGTAGGCTCAACCGAATAGCCGATGCGCGCGAGGAAGCGCTCTGTGATAACTAAGCTGCGGTGTCGCAGCAGCTTGTTCACTTCCTCTACGCTGCCGGTCTGCTGGTAAATCTGAGCTGCGACAGAGCGCCGCAGGTCATCTGGGGTAACAGCCCCTAGCCCTGCGTGAGCTGCAGCTTGATGGATCGTCAGCCACACGCCATCAGGCGAAAGGCCGTCCCGAGCGATGCGCCCTCCTTTCCAAATGCGGCGCAGCAGGGGCGTATCTGGGTTAGGGCCGTGCGAGCCACCCGGCAGAGCGCGCCGCCATTGGTCAAGCGCCACGAGCAGGCTGCGTGACATCTCTAAAGGTTCATCGTTCACCATCAGCGAGGGTTTGCCATCACGCAGCATGACATCGCGCCAACGCAGCGCAGAAATTTCATCGCGGCGCAGCGCAAGCCCCCACAGCAGGTTCACAATGACAGCGTTTCGAAGCCGCTGGTTCTCAGAACCAGCCATGCTGATCATGGTGTTGGCAAGTCGTTGCATATCCTCGACCGAAAGCAGCCGTTCTGGCACGGCCTTGTGCTCTACTTTGGGCACGTGGATATCTTGAATGGAAATTAGCATGTTGTGATCCATGTGGCCGGCTTCGTAGAACAACTCTGAGAGCGTGACGATGGCGGCGCGCGCTTGGTCAAGCGCTTGCCGACTTTGATTCTCCTCCATGAGGCGCTGCAGCCAGTTGAACAGTTTGCGCTCGGTGAGGTGGCGCTCAAGGGTGCTGACGGTGAGCATCGCCATACGCCGCGCGCGCACCGGCCCCTTGCTGGGGATAAACCCCGCAAAATCGACCAAGTAGCGATCCACCCAGCGATAGTAAGCGCGTTGAGTGTGAATGCTGTTCGTGCGCTTAGCGAGCGCTTTTGCAAAGTCAAAACGCGCCATACAGTTCCCTCACTATACAGCATAGCAATCTTATCATAAGCAATGGTCGTTAAGAGTTTTTTAATTTCGGGCTAAGTTCCTGTCGTGACTTGCGGATTTTCTGCGCCGTAGGGCCAGTGATATGACCATGTCGGCAGCGACTGTAAATCGGTAAAAGTCAAGCTGATGATGCTGGCCGTCTCTGGGTAACGAGTGGGCAGGCCAACATCGTGCAGGATAGTACGCCCGATGGTGGTGTCTGGCTGTCCAGCGGCGTACAGCAGGCCCACCACCAGCATATCACCGTGGGTAAATGCGGCGATGTGTTCGCCTGCGTGCTGGGCCAGCATGTCTTGCGCAAAGCTGAGCAGACGGCGGCGCATGTCTGCTACGGTTTCGTAGGGTGGGGTGTTGTTGTGGTAGATTTCAAATCCGAATGCCTCTAACTCTGCGAGCGGGCGGCCTTGATGGGGCGTCAAGCACTCGTTGAGGCGCTCATCCACGGTGATACTAGGCGCGTTGTTCAAGGCATCTCGTGCGATGCTGGCCGTCTGTTGTGTGCGATCCATCGGGCTAGTGAAGAGGCGTGTAATTGGCAGCGTCGCAAGGTAACGCCCGATAGCTGCCGCCTGCTCGCGCCCAGTGGCGTTCAGGTAGAACCCGGGCAGCCGCCCGTACAGGATTTTGTCCGGGTTGTGGACTTCCCCGTGTCGAACAAGGTGCAGCGTTAAAGGTGCGGTCATGGTGGCCTCGTGTGCGTGGATGCAGCGTTCATTGTACGTGATACATGGTCAGTTTAGAATCATGCTGCGCCACTTTTCAACCCACGAGATGGACAGATATGCCAATTGACTTGCTGCGTCAATATGCACTGACCAACCCACAGGCACAGCTTCATGCTGAGACCCATCACCGCGTTTACCTTGTCACTTGTGAAGAGGGCGAGTTTATACTGCGGGTGCAGCCAACGGCCACGCGATCGCGACTGGAGCGAGAGGTGACGCACTTGAGGCTGCTGGCAGCGCATGGTGTGCCTGTGGCGCAGGTTATCCCCACCCGCGACGGCGCACCGATTGCCGCTGCGGGGGACACGCTGGGTTTGCTCATGGTGCGCCTGAGCGGTGAACGCAAGGCGCTTGCTGACGTTGACGCGGCGTTGATGACACGTCTTGGCGGCTTGTTGGCGCTGCTCCATCAGCAGATCATCCCCCACAACGCCCTCACTGAAGCAGAAGCGTTGTTCGGCGTTGACGGGTTCTATCCGCTGGCTGCGCTGCGGCAGTTCCTCACACACGCGCAGCAGGCAGCGCTTGAGCGCGTTTGGGAACTGCTTGCGCCGACGCTGAACGTGACAGGGCAAACGCTGCTGCACGGCGATTTCGTGTTGCACAACGTCCTTGTGACTGATCAGTCTCTCGCGCTGGTAGATTTGGAATACAGCCGGGTGGGCGATGCACGCTATGATCTGGCGTCGCTCTTGTGGCAAGTGCGAGGGCGTGCTGATTGGCCTGCTTTGCAGTCGGCGTTTCTCGCAGGTTACGTTGACGCTGGCGGCCAGCCGCATACTGAACTTGAGCCGTGGCTGGCAGCGCGCCAGCTTGCCAGCCTGCATTGGGTCGCCCACAATCGCGCCCTGATGCCCAATGCAGACCAAGTCATCGCGCAGCGCCTGCAAGAACTGAGTGCGTTTGTGACGACAGGACGTCTGCGCCGCCAATAATTGAGTTGGACTGTTTTGGTAGCACACAGCGCGGGCCGCTCGTCGTACAATGGACGCGGTTCCAGTTGAAAGCAAATGAGCGGGCTGTGCTTGAAACATTCGGGTATCTGGCGTCGGTGGGGACGTCGCTGCTGTTCTCGTTGAGTTCGATTGCGTTTACGGCGGCTGGGCGCAAGGTCAGCTCACCGGTGGTGAACCGCGTGCGCTTGGTGCTGGCGTTTGGGTTTGTGGCGGCGCTGCACACGGTGGCTTATGGCGCGCCGCTGCCGTTCGACGCCGCGCCTGAACGCTTTGTGTTCTTGGGGCTGAGCGGGATCATCGGCTTTGTGCTGGGAGATGCGTTTCTCTTTCAAGCCTATGTCATGATCGGGCCGCGCTTGGCGCTGCTGGTTATGTCGCTAGCTCCTATCTTGACGGTGCTGCTGGCTTGGGTCTTTCTGCATGAGCGGCTGCTGCCGGTTGATTTGTTGGGCATTGCCATCACGCTCACAGGGGTGGTGATGGTGGTGAGCGAGCGACGCGGAACGCACGAGACGATCTTTGCCCGTCCGGGGTCGCGCGCGTACTTGATCGGTTTAGGGTGCGCGCTGGGCGGTGCGGTCGGGCAGGCGGTTGGCCTTATCTTCAGCAAACAGGGGTTGGCGGGCGATTTTCCGGCGCTGTCTGGCAACGTGATTCGCTTGGGGGCGGCGATGGTGGTGATCTGGCTCATCACGCTGGCGGCTGGCCGCGCGGGTGAGACGGTGCGCCGCCTGCGCGCTCACAAGGGGACGATGCGCCTGCTGGTGTTGGGCGCGCTGCTCGGGCCGGTGACGGGGGTCTCGCTGTCGCTGTTTTCGGTGCAGTTGATTCCGGCGGGCGTGGCATCCACTTTGCAATCGTTGATGCCGGTGTTCATGATCCCAGTGGCGTTTATGTTCTATGGCGAACGCCCAACTAGAGTGGGCATCGTAGGCACTGTTTTGGCGTTGGCTGGCATTAGCATCTTGTTCTTGTGGTGAAAGCATGCAGCGTTGGGCTGGCTGGCTGATAGGGGGTGGGCTGCTGGCGCTGGCGCTGGCAGATGTGGCGATGCGCTACACGCCGATGCAAATCCGCGCGGGGCAGCCTTTCATCGCTGAGCTGTATCTGGACGTGTTCGGGCGCTTGCCGCTGCTGCCTGCGTGGGTAGTCCTCTCAGCGCTGGCTTGGGGCGTGCTGAAAGCGCGCAGTGGTGGGCGTGTTGGGAGCACAATAGGGTGGGCGCTGGCGACGGCTGCGGTGGCGCTATTTGCGCTCATCAGCCCTGTGGTTGCGCTTTTGAACGGCAGTAACGTCGTTCACGTGACGTCGCTCACGGTAGGGGCTACTCGTTATGTGCTCTACGTCGAGCCGTCGCTGAGCGCGTCATGTGACGTTGTGCTGGCCCGGTGCGATGGGCTGTTCTGCCGCTACGTGACGGACTACACTCAGCCGATTTGCTTGGGCCGGAACTCACCGTACCGCCTCAGCGTGGATGACGGCCTGCTGATCGTGTGGTATGGGGCGGATGAAGTCGAACGCCGCCTGCGTTGAGGGACACAAAACAGGCATCCTGTCAAAATAGGATGCCTGTGTGTGGTTGAGTGGAAAGGGCTTGCCCTAACGAGCCTGCCCCTTGTTCTTCTTGTCCTCGGCCTTCTGCTTGCTGGCCTTCACGCTCTGATTGATGAGGCGCTGCTGCTCGGCTTCTTTAATCAGCTCGAGCTGGCGCTGCTTGAACATCACGAGGGACACGTATTCCGTATCGAGCTGCATGTCAATCCATCTCCAAAATGTAGTGTGTGCTCCGACCTATGTGCATTCTATCACAAGTTATGCTGGTTATACAAGTAAACCAGCTATTTTTTTATGCTTTTTATACAAGATTTAACCAAAACCCCTCACTGCGAGGGGTTTTGTAAAGGGTTTTGTCAGGAATGACTAAACTACGCGGGCGGCTGTCAGCTCTTCACTCACGCGCCACAGCTTCTCTTGTAGATAGCTGTCGCGCGCGGCGGCGCTGGGGGTTTTGATCTGCTTGTTAGTGAAGTACTGACCGGTGACCCCGCGCACTTCAGGGGATGACGCGAGGTAGATGCTGGTCTGAGCGCCCTCTTCTGGCGAAATGGCCGCAAACTGTGACACGATCCCGAACAGGCGCACGAACCAACCACCGTTGTTCATGCCGAAGCCTGTCCGCACGAAGCCCGGGTGCAAGCTGTTCGCGGTGACGCCTGTGCCCTCTAGGCGACGCGCTAACTCGTTGGTGAACAGGATGTTCATCAGTTTGGTTTCGCTGTAAACGCCGAAAGCGTTGTAGCCTTGCTTGCGCAGCAGGTCGTCAAAGTTCACGCCGCGGGCAGAGTAGTGCGCGCCAGACGACACGTTCACGACGCGGGCTTCACCGTCGCTGGCGGCGGTCGCTTTGAGCAAGTCGAGCAGCGCATTGGTCACGACGAAGTAGCTGAGGTGGTTGAGCGCGAAGGTCATCTCATAGCCGTCGGCGGTCACTTGGCGCTTGGTGAACAGGCCGCCGGCGTTGTTCAGCAGCACGTGCAGCTTGGGGAATCGCTCGCGGATGGTATCGGCGGCGTAGCGCATCCCATCCAAGGTGGACAAATCGGCTGCGATGTAGCTGACAAGCTGGCTGCCCGTCTCAGATTTGATCTTGGCAGCGGTGGCTGCGCATTTGCTCTCGCTGCGGCTGATGATGATCACCTCCGCGCCCGAACGGGCCAGCTCGCGCGCTGCCACCTCGCCGATGCCGTTGGTCGCGCCGGTGACGGCAATAGTTTTTCCTTGTAACATATAGGCTTCTCCCTACGAATAGAACAAAGGTCATTTTACGAGCGCGGCCTGAGTAGAGCCTTAAGCCGCTCTGAGATGCCTTGTACGAAAGCGTCGCCGAATGCGACGCTACCGCGTATACTCCTAAAAATGATCAGACCAGCTTGAGAGAGAAAAAATGCCGTTTGTGGACATTGCAACAGGCGCACGTCTGCACTATGAAGAGTGGAACAGCGCAGCATCGGGTGCGCCCGTGATCGTTGTGCATGGGATGTTGGGCACAGCGACGGTTGACCTTGCTGAGACGAACGCTTACATCGCGTCGTTGGGGTGGCGGGTGATCGCGCCGACGCTGCGGGGCTACGGTGAGTCAACCCCCAAGCCGCGTGACTTTCCGCCGCGTTTTTATGATCGGGATGCGGCGGACGTCATGGCGTTTTGTGATGCGCTGGGCATCGAACAAGCCCACATGGTCGGCTACAGCGACGGCGGAGAGGTGGTGCTGGTGTGCGCAGGGGAGTATCCGAAGCGCTGCCTGAGTGTGGCAGCATGGGGGGCAGTGGGTTACTTTGGCGAGCAGATGCGGCCTGTCGCGCAGAACCCACGCATGATCAGTGGGGAGGCGATCACGCCGCAAGAGGTGGCGCTACATGGCATCGACCCGGTGCAGTTTGGCCGCTCGTGGGTGCGCGCAGTGGTGCAGTACATCGACAGCGGGGGGGATGTGAGCCTGTCGCGCGCTTCACAGATCACGTGCCCGCTGCTGTTGATGTTAGGGCACGAAGATCGACTAAACCCGGCAGCGTTTGCGCGGCAGTTTTTGGCGCGCGCTGGCCACGGCGAGTTGGTAATGTTCAACTGTGGCCATGCAATTCACACCGAACAGCCTGAGGCGTTTCGGCAGACATTGGCCAACTTCTTGAAACGCACAAGCTGATCACAGGTTGTATGCACGAAACGGTCAACGGTTTGCTTGTCATTTGTCACACTTGCACAGTTGCCCCACTCAGCACACAATACTGACCAATTACTTAATTTCCAGCACGCAGGACGCCATTCATGGACAGCCCGCTTCCCTCTAACGACACCACCGAAGCTTACTCGTCTCGAGTGCCGTGGCAGCAGATTGAACAACATAAGAAACGGTTCAACGAAAAGTTAAAAGAACTGGCTGCCACGGCTCAAGACGATGAGCTGCCCCTCGCCGAATTGGCGGAAGCGGCGGGAACGCGGATCACGACGCAGTACGAGACGCACGAGCGCGGCAACGTGCTGCTGGGGTATGTGAACGATGTGCCGTTTGTGCTCGGCAGCTTTGTCAGCAGTCGCTTTCGCTTTGGCAAGCCGCTGCTCAAGACGATCGTGCCGTATAACTTCAACCCTGCGGTGAACCACACCAACCTGCACGAGACCGAACAGCCCACGTCGTCGCTGCGGGCGCTGGGGGCAGAGCTAGAGCTAGGACTGTATCACCGTGACGGCAGCGCGCCTAGCGATCAAGAGGTGCTGCGCTTCGCTGAGCTGTACCGTTCTCACGCGCGCCGCTTAGGCATCACGCCAACGGTTGACCGCGAAGCCTGTATGTATCAAGTGGAGGTGCACGTTGCGCCCGGCGTGGGGTATCAGAAGACACGCGCGTCGATCAACGGCATCATGCAGGCGCTCATTGCAGCTTGTGAAGAGACCGGCCTGATGACTGCCATCATCGCCTCTTATCCTATCCTGAGCGATTTTCACTTGACCGATGACCCAAAGGTGCACAGCGCGGTTGACGTGATGACCAGCGCAAATGCACGGTTTCCAGAGTATCTGAAGCGCAAAGCGGATGTGATCGCGCGCTACAACATCAACGCGGACGCAAACATCGTGGAAGTGTTCCGCAATCAAGGTTGCCACATTCACCTTGACATCGCCGGGCGAAGCGAAGCGCTGGCGCTCTTCACGTTCTACACGATGCTGCGCAGCGCCACCGCGCTGGCCAACAGCGCCCTGCTCAAGGGCAGCCCGTTCGTGAACGGGACGTGCGATCCGGAACTGCTCTGCACCCGTGAATTTCTGCGGCAGACCACGGTCACGGGACGTTACCTAGAGATGCCTATCACCCCGCACTTGCAGCCTGACGGGCTGGCGCGCTACAGCTACCTCATCCACAGCGAGCAGGCGAACGCCGTCGCGCGCGCGATGCTGTGCGATGGGTCGCTCGGCGAGGACATCAGCGTGATGCACAACCCTATCGGGCGTATTCGGCCAGATCTCAGCCCGTCTAAGCGCATCTGCACGATGGAGAGCACGGGCATGCCGACCAACATCAGCGCCAGCCGACAAGCCGCCGCCCTCACCGATTTTGAGTTCACTCATGTGCTGATTGAGAATTACTTCCGCAAGCACGGGACGAATTTAGAGCCGATGATGGAAGACAAGACGCTGTGGGCGATTGTTGGGCCGCTCAGCACTGAGAAATATGCCGCACAGCAGGACTTATCGGATCGCTACTGCACAGATGTCGAGATCGAGACGGCGGCAGGCACGAAGATGTCGCTGGTAGAGTTTTACGAGATGAAGCGGCGCTACATGCACCGTAAGCTGATCGGTGTGCCCGGCGTTACCCCGCGCGACATTGACGAGGTCTACACCAGCCTCAACCGCATGCTGGAGCCGCCCAGCGGCATCGTCGCGGAGACGATCGAGCAGTACATCGCCGACCCCACGTGCCGCAGCACCGGCAACTACGGGCGCATTTTGATTAACGCTTTTGAAGAAGAAGGCGGCGTCGTGGGGACGCACAACCCAGACGCGGTGCTGCGTGTCGCCAATCGCATGCACGACGCGCTCGTCCAGCGCTACAAGGGGGGCTGAGTTTGAAGGTGTCTGCATTACAGCCGGGTGTCTCAGTAGTGATTCCAGCCTATCGCAGCGCTGCCAGCGCGCCGCTCGTGGTTGAGCGCCTGCTGGAAGTGCTGCCGACGATCACGCTGAAGTACGAGGTGATTTTTGTGGAGGATGGCAGCCCCGACGCTGACACGTGGCCGACGTTAGAAACCTTGTCCCGTGCTCATGACGCGGTGCGCGCGATTCGCTTGATGCGCAACTTTGGCCAGCACAACGCGCTGTTATGTGGCATCATTCACGCGCGCTACGACGTGTGCGTGACGATGGACGACGACTTGCAACACCCGCCCGATCAACTGCCGCGGCTGCTGGAGGCGCTCAACGGCTACGATGTCGTCTACGGCTACCCCGACGAGGTGCAGTACAGCGGGTTCCTGCGCAAAGTGGCGACGTATGTCACGAAGTTGGTGCTGCAAGGGGCGGTTGGGCGCGATAACGCCCGCTACATCGCGCCTTATCGCGCGTTTCGCACACACATCCGCGAGGCGTTCAAACACTACAGCGGCCACTACGTCAACATCGACGTGCTGCTGACGTGGGGGGCACAGCGCTTCAACCGTGTGCCAGTGCACTACAACCGCCGCACGATCGGCAAGTCTAACTACACGCTGGGCAAGCTCATCACCCACACAGTCAACTTGCTGGTGGGGTTCAGCACGCTGCCGCTGCGGATTGCCAGCCTGCTGGGGCTGCTGCTCACTGGGTTTGGCGCGGTGCTGATGGTGTACATCCTCGTCGTGCGGGCCTTGATCTTTGGCCAATATGAAGTGCCCGGCTTTACTTTCTTGGCGTCGATGATTAGCATCTTTGCGGGTTCGCAGATGTTCATACTTGGCATCATGGGCGAGTACCTCGCGCGGGTATACTTCCGAGTGATGGAGCGGCCTGTTTTCGTCGTCGCAGTGGAAGCGTAGCGCGCTGTCAACAGATTGGACTAAAACGATGACACATACAGCAGCCCCGTGTGATTTCCTGTCGTGGGATTCAGAGTTCTTCGGGCGCAAGATTGGGTCAGTGCGCGGCAGCCGCTTGAACGCCGCGCAGATGGCCGATGTGATGCGCTGGGCGGAGGAAGTCGACATCGACTGTCTCTACCTGCTGGCTGACCCCACCGACCCCGCTACGATTCGGCTTGCAGAGCAGCATACCTTCTACTTTCAGAGCGTGCGCATGGTGTTGGAGCGCTCGCTGAAGGCGCTGGATGACATCGTGCTGCCGCCAGCCGAGAACGTGACCTTGCGCAGCGGCACGCCAGCGGATTTGGAGTACCTGCGCCCGATTGCCCGCAGCGCCTACCACCTGACGCGCTTTTTTACCGATCCGTGTTTCCCGCGTGAGCGCAGCGCCGAGCTGTACGACATCTGGCTGACGAAGAACCTGCACCACGAGATGGCGGATGAGGTCGTTGTGGCGGAGATGGACGGCGTGCCAGTCGGGTACACGTCGTGCCAACTGGGCAAAGGGGAGAACAGCAAAGAAGGGGTGATCCAACTGGTGGGCGTGGACGAGACCAAGCGCGGCGGGCGCATTGGTCAGCGGGTGCTGGCACAGGCCTGCGTCTGGATGCGCGAGCATGGGATGGAGACGGTGAGCGTGACGACACAAGGGCACAACGTCCCAGCCGTGCGCTTCTATGAGCGGCTGGGCTTTATGACGCGGCACGTGCAGTTCTGGTATCACAAGTGGTTTCATGGATGTGACGCAGACGAGGGACAACTCTAAGATCATGGACTACACGATTCCCTTCAACAAGCCAACTCTGACCGGCGACGAGTTCGCCTACATTTCAATGGCGATCAAGAACGACCTGCACATCAGCGGTGACGGCACGTACACGCGCAAATGCCACGCCATGCTGGAGCAGATGCTGGGCGTGCCGAAGGTGCTGCTGACGACTTCCTGCACCCACGCGCTGGAGATGTCGGCGATGTTGCTCAACGTACAGGAAGGCGATGAAGTGATCGTGCCGTCGTTTACGTTCGTCAGCACTGTGAACGCTTTCGTGCTGCGCGGGGCGCGGCCTGTCTTCGCCGATGTGCGCCCCGACACGCTCAACATGGACGAGACGAAGCTCGAAGCGCTTATCACGCCGCGCACCAAAGCGATTGTGCCTGTTCACTACGCAGGGGTGGCGTGTGAGATGGACGCGATCACCGAGATTGCCAGCCGGCACGGTGTGGCCGTGGTCGAGGACAACGCACACGGTCTGCTGGCCAAGTACAAGGGGCGCTACACGGGGACGTTTGGCGCGCTGGCAACGCAGAGCTTTCATGAGACGAAAAATTTCACCAGCGGCGAGGGGGGCGCGCTGCTCGTCAACGACCCCGCGCTGATCGAACGGGCGGAGATCATCCGCGAGAAGGGGACGAACCGCTCGCGGTTCTTCCGCGGCCAAGTGGACAAGTACACGTGGGTGGACGTGGGCAGCAGCTACCTGCCGAGCGACATCTTGGCAGCGTTCTTGTTCGCTCAGCTTGAGAACCGTGAGGCGATCCAAGCGAAGCGCGCCCTGATCTGGAACCGCTATCACAGCGGGTTGGAGGGCTGGGCGGCTGAGTTCGGCGTGCAGCTCCCCACTGTTCCGCCGCACTGTGAACAGGCCTATCACATGTTCTACATCCTGCTGCCCTCGCTGGAAGTGCGCACGCGCTTAATTGCGTACTTGAAGCATTTGGGGATTCAGGCCGTGTTCCACTATCTGCCGCTGAACACGTCCGACATGGGGCAGTCCTTCGGCTACAAGGCGGGCGATTGCCCTGTGACGGAAGACGTCAGCGATCGGCTGCTGCGCCTGCCGTTCTACAACAGCATGACGGCTGAAGAGCAGCTCCGCGTGATCCACGCGCTGCACGCCTTCCGTGATTGGCATTGAACGCTCAGAGGCTGGGCAGGAAGAAGATCACCAGCCCGACGACGATCTGACACAGCCACGCAGCGGCCAGCCCGTTGCGCTCGCGGACGTAGCTGTAGAGTAGGTTGATCGCCAGCAGCGCAATGAGCAGGAAGAACGCCACCGCAGGCGCGCGCACGATATCCCCCCACATGACGGGGAAGAACAGCACAGCGCTCCACACGCCGGCCACGATGCCCGTCGCCCAAAACTCTAAGCTGCGCTGAATGATGCCGCGGAAGAACAGCGTTTCGGCCAGTGGGATCACGAAGATCAGGTAAGCGAGCAGCGCACCGCTGCTCGTCTGGGGGAAGACGAGGCGCGTGGCGCGGCTGAGCGTGTCGAAGAAGAACAGCACGAACGGCACGCTGAACAGCAGCGCAAACCCCACTCCCCACGCGAGGTTCTCTGGCGTCTCTTGGGTGATGTGATCAAACGAGCCGAGCAGCCATGAGGTCACAGCGATGCCCGCCAGCACGGCCATCACGACGGTGTAGCGCAAATCCGCTTGATCGGGCAGCAGGCCGGTCATGCCGACGCTGACTGCCAACGCGATCAACAGGCCGAAGAACGGGTCATTGGCGTTGCTGCGGTAGAAGCGGATGCGCGGCTCAGGCGCAGGCGGCAGGTTATCCGCGCCGAGGCGAATCGGCTCATCCTCAGGTGGATACGGGTTCACTGGGCGATCTGTACCTCGTTCAGCGCCTCTTTGAGCGCGGCAGTCAGCGTGTCGATGGATTCTCGCGTGATCCAGTAGTGAGTGACGAGACGGATGCGCGGCTCATTTGGGTAGCCGCTGATGAGGATGCCCCGCAGCTTCAAGCGGCGCGCCAGCTCATCCGCGCTGAAGGGGGCGCTGGGCGTCAGATCGACCAAGACGAAGTTCGTGTGTTGGCTGACCACGTGTAGATGCGGCACGGTTGAGAGCGAATCGGCCAGATAGGCGGCGTTGACGTGGTCTTCGTGCAGGCGTTTGGACATCTCGTGCAGGGCGATCAACCCGGCTGCGGCCAGCACCCCCGCTTGGCGCATCCCGCCGCCGAGCATCTTGCGCTTGCGGCGCGCCTCCGCGATGAACGCGCGGCTGCCCACGACGACCGATCCCACCGGCGCACACAGCGCCTTCGACAAGCAGAAGGTCACGCTGTCTGCGCCGCGCACCAGCTCCGCGACGGGCACATCGTAGGCAGCGGCAGCGTTGAAGATGCGTGCGCCGTCGATATGGAACTTGAGGCCGTGTTCCTTCGCCAGCGCAGCCACGCTCTGCACGTATTGCGGCGGCAGGGCGACCCCACCCGCAGCGTTTTGGGTGTTTTCAATGGTGATAAGGCGCGTCCGTGGGAAGTGCTGGTTGTCACCGCGGATCGCCGCGCGAATGTCCTGCAAGCGCAGCGTGCCGTCCGGCTGGACGGGCACAGTGTGTGGCATGATGCCCCCCACCGCAGCGATCCCGCCAGCTTCATAGCGGAAGATGTGACTCTTATCGCCGATAATCGCTTCAGTGCCGCGCTCGCAGTGCGTCAAGAGGCTGACGAGGTTGCCCTGCGTACCAGAGGCGACGAACAGACCGGCCTCGAACCCGAACATGTCGGCGGCGTCTTGTTCAAGCTGGTTGACCGTCGGATCGTCCCCGTAGACGTCGTCGCCCACCTCGGCTTTGGCCATCGCCTCGCGCATGGCTGGGGTGGGATGAGAGACGGTGTCGCTCCGCAGGTCGATTGTGTTCATCGGGTTGCCTCCAAGCATGAGTTCGCTCGCAGTATTGTAGCAAGTGATGCCTGTGCGCTCACCCCTGAAAGTGCTGAATGCCAAGCCAAGATCAAGCTGCTCAGCGCTGTTCAGTGCCGAGCAGCAGCGGATCACGCCGTCAAGCTGGCGACTTCGTCGAAGTAGGTGATGACGGTGTCGATGCCGCGCGCGAACATCGTCAGGCTGAAGTTCTCATCGGGGCCATGCGCGCCGCTGTCAGGCAGGGCAAACCCCAACAGCACTACGGGCAGCCCCAGCAGATTTTGAAAATCTGCCACGACGGGGATGCTGCCACCCCCACGCGCGTAGAGCGGCTCGTTGGGGAAGTGGGCGGCGTAGGCGCGCACGGCGGCTTGGGTGGCGGGGTGGTCAACAGGCGTGATTGCCGGGTAGCCGTAATCGAGCATCTTGAGTTCGACGCGCACGGTGGGCGGGGTCAGCTCTGCGATGCGCGCCTTGACGAGTTCAAAGATCTCTTTGGGGTCTTGGTCGGGCACGAGGCGGCAGGAAATCTTGGCAATTGCACGGGCAGGCAGCACTGTCTTGAAGCCTTCTCCCGCGTAGCCGCTGGCGAGGCCGTTGATCTCCAACGTCGGGCGCGCGCCGCGTCGCTCCACGCGGCTGTAGCCCGGCTCTCCCCATACGGGCAGATCGCCCATGTAGGCTTCCCATTCGGCGTCGGTGTCGTCGGCACGGTTGAGCAAGACGCGCTCTTGGTCGCTCAAGGTGTTCACGCGGTCGTAGAAGCCGCGTACGTTCACGCTGCCGTCGGGGTGGTGCAGTTGGGCGACCATCTCGCAGATCGCTTGAGCCGGATTGTGGATGTTGCCGCCCGCGCCGCTGTGCAGGTCACGCTTGGGGCCGGTCACGATCAGTTCCATACTCAGGATGCCGCGCAGGCCGTAGACGATCACGGGCTGATCAGCGCTGCGGATGCCCGTGTCGCTGATGAGGCAGAGGTCAGCTTTGAGCAGCGCCTTGTGGTCGTTGATGAAGCGCGTCAAGTTCGTAGAGCCGCTCTCTTCTTCGCCCTCGATGAGATACTTCACGTTGACGGGGCAGGTTCCAGTGGCTAGCAGCGACTCGATCGCCTTCATCTGGATCATCACTTGGCCTTTGTCGTCGGATGCGCCGCGGGCGATCAGCTTGTCATCGCGGATAACTGGTTCAAACGGCGGGTTCGTCCAGCCGTCTTCCATCACGGCGGGCTGCACGTCGTAATGGCCGTAGATGAGCACGGTGGGTTTGTCTGGCCCAGCGTGCAGCCAGTCGCCGTAGACGACGGGGTGGCCGCCGGTTTCCAGCAAAGCCACGTTCTCCAACCCGATGCGGCGCATGTCGTCAGCCAACCAGTGCGCTGCCCGCAGAATCTCGTTCTTAAAGGCGAGGTCAGTGCTGATGCTGGGGATGCGCAGCCAATCGCTGAGCTGGCGCACGAAGCGCTCACGATGTTCGGCGGCGTATTCAAAAGGGGGCGTCATATGGTTTCCTTCACGTTAGAGTTTGCTCACTTCATACAGGAAGTGGATGCTAGTTTCAATCCCCTTGTGGAACATCGACAGCGCGTAGTGCTCGTTCGGGCCGTGGATGCCGTCGGTATCTAGGCCGTAGCCGACGAGCAGGACGGGCATCCCAACGTGGTTGTTCAAGTCAGCCACGATGGGCAGGCTGCCGCCCTCGCGTTTGAACACTGGCGCATAGCCCCAACCGTGCTGGTAGGCGTTGACCGCGGCCTGCATGGCAGGGTGGTTGACGTCGACCGCCGCGGGCAGCCCGCTGGCGAGGTAGTTCACCTCCACGCGCACAGTGGGCGGGGCAAGGCGTTCCACTTGCGCCTTGATCTGGTCAAAGGTCTTCTGTGGGTCTTGGTTGGCGACCAGCCGCGCGGAACCTTTGGCAATGGCGCGCGCGGGGATGACGTTTTTCAGCCCCTGCCCGGCGTAGCCGCCTGCGAAGCCGGTGAACTCAAGCGTTGGGCGTGCCCCGATGCGCTCGTTGATCGTGTACTGCTTCTCGCCCCAGTCAGCGGGCGCGCCGGTTGTCTGCTGCCACTGCTCGAAGGTGTAACCGCCCCCGCTGGCGATCATCTGGCGCTCGGCTTCGCTCAGCGGCACGACGTCATCGTAAAAGCCCGGCACGTTCACGCTGCCGTCAGGGTGATGAAGCTGGGCGATGATCTCGGCCAGCGCTTGAATCGGGTTGTGCACTGTGCCGCCGAACATGCCGCTGTGTAGATCAGTGGCGGGGCCGTGGACGATGATCTCGAAGCCGACGATGCCGCGCACGCTGTAGACGATCGTCGGCGTGTCAACGCTGGGCATGCTCCCGTCAGAGATGATGCAGACGTCCGCAGCGAAGCGCTGGCCGTGCTCGCGAACGTACTGCGCGAGGCTCTCGCCGCCGCTTTCCTCTTCGCCTTCGATCAAGAATTTGACGTTGACGGGCAGCGTGCCCTCTGTCTTGAGGATCGCCTCTACTGCTTTGAGATGAGTGAAGAACTGCCCCTTGTCGTCGGTTGCGCCGCGCGCGTAGACCACGCCATCCTTGACGACTGGCTCAAATGGGTCGGTGCTCCAGCCGTCGGCTTTGTCGGCAGGCTGCACGTCGTAATGGCCGTAGATCAAGACAGTTTTCGCGTTCGGGCCTGCGCCCATCCACTCGCCGTAGACGATCGGATGGCGACCGGTGGGGATGATCTCAGCGGTCACGCCGATGACCTTCAACTGCCCCGCGACCCACTCCGCCGCCTGCTGCACGTGTGGGGCGTAGGCTGGATCGGTAGAGACGCTGGGGATTTTCAACAGGTCGAACAATTCCTGCTCGAAGCGAGTGGCTTGCTCTGCGGCGTATTTCAAAGCTTGTTGCATGGTGTTGCGCTCCTCGAGGTAAGTGATAGATTGGTTGGTAGGTGAGCTTGTTTACAAACCCACAGCTTATGAAGAGACTGCCATCGCGCGCGAGGCGTGTTCCCACACGACGCGGCGCGTCTCTTCCTCTGGCTTGAACGGGAAGTAGTAGCCAACGCGGTGCAGCAGCCCCTCGTAACGCGCGCGCACTTTGTAAGGCAGTTCGTCAGGCGGCGCAACCACTGCAATCTCGTGCAGGATTTCGTCTGGCACTTCGCGGTGCATCTCTGTCCATTTGCCCTCTTTGCTCAGTTGGTTCATGCGCTCACCGAAATCTTTCCAGCCGTGCATCTCCAACACGCGGTGATAGCTGGGGGTGCTGGCGTAGAAGGCAATCTGCGATTTGATGTCGACGGTGTTCTGCTCGATCTCTTCAGGCGTTGTGCCCGTTACGACGAAGATCGCACACGAAAGCTGTACCGCGTTGGGGTCGCGGCCCGCAGCGGCGGCTCCCTCGGCGATAGCTGGGTGGATCACCTCTTGCAGGTATTTTGTCGTGTGAAAGGGGTGAACGTGGAAGCCGTCGGCGATTTCCCCGCCAAGCTTGCACAGCGGCGCGCCTACGCCAGAGATGTACACGGGGATGTGGGGGTGTTCAATCGGCCCCGGGTTGAAGAACGGCGGCAGGAACCCAAAGCTGTAGACCTCACCGCGATAGCGCAGCGCGCCGTTCTCTTGGAAGGCTTTCCAAATGGCGCGCAGGCTTTCGACGTATTCGCGCAGTTGGGTCACCGGCTTGTCGATCCACGTGGCGCTGAAACGCTTGACGATGTGGATCTTGATCTGCGTACCCAACCCCAAGATGAAGCGGCCTTTGGACTGTGCGGCCAAGTCCCACGCGATTTGCGCCGTGACCATCGGGCTGCGCGGGAAGGCGACGGCGATCTGTGTGCCGAGGTCGATGCGCTGCGTGCTTGTGGCGGCCAGCGTCAAGGGCAGGAATGGGTTGTGCTGCGCTTCAGCTGTCCACAACCCGTCAAAGCCAAGCGCCTCGACGCTGCGGCCAATCTCGATCGCCTTGTTCAAATCGTCAGGGAAAATCGTCACGTCAAATTTCATGGGAACCTCGGTTCTTTAAGTATGGGTGTGATTATAACCCGTTGTTTATGAAAGCGGTGTTGGCGGTATACTTTAGGCATATTCTCGCACGCCGATCTTGGGGCTATTCTATGTCACATCCAGCGCCTTCTTCTAATTTGACGCCTGAGCATCTGATGACGCTGTATCGTGTGTCGATGTGGATCAACTCGACGTTGGACTTTGACACCGCGCTCAACAACGTCATGGACGCCATCATGGAGGTCACCAAAGCACAGCGCGGCTTTCTGATGCTGCTCGACGAGGAAGAGAATACGCTGCGTGTGCTGGTGGCGCGTGGGATTGACGGCTCAGACATCGAAGCAGAGGGCTACAGCACAACGATTGTGGGGCGTGTGGTCGAGACGCGCGAGACGCTCATCACCAACAACGCCGAGTTCGACAGCCGTTTCAGCGCCGGGCACAGCATCATCATGCGCGGGCTGCGGGCGATCCTGTGCACGCCGATGCTCGTGGGGGACCGCCTGATCGGGGTGGTGTACGTAGATACCTCAATGAAAGCGGGGATTTTCCGTCCTGACGACGTGGCGCTGCTGGATGCTGTGTCAGGGTTGGCGGCGCGCGCCATCGAGAACGCCCGCCTGTACCTCGTCGCACGAGAGAAAGGGCGCTTAGAGCAAGAGCTGCACATGGCCAGCCAGATTCAGCGCAGCCTGCTTCCACAGCAGATGCCTGTGACACCAGCTTATGAGATTGCGCCGCACTGGGAAGCTGCTCGCGAGGTGGCCGGTGATTTTTACGACGCGTTTGAATTAGAGGGAGGCGCGTTTGGAACGGTGATCGCCGACGTGTCCGATAAGGGCGCGCCCGCCGCGCTGTTCATGGCGGTGACGCGAACCCTGATGCGCAGTCACGCCAAAGCGGGGCTTTCCCCGAGTGAGACCGTCCGCCGCACGAATGACCTGCTTGTGTCCGATGCTGAGGACAGCGGCATGTTCGTCACCGTCTACTACAGCTGTTTCCAGCCAGATGGGCGTGTGACACATGTCAATGCGGGTCATAATCCGCCGGTGTTGTGTCGTGCTGGTGGCGATGTCTCCTACCTCGAGGTGGGGGGGCGCGCGTTGGGTTGGTTCCCTAATAACCCAGTCTCAGAATCGGAGATGAAGCTCAGCCCGGGCGACGTCCTCGTCTACTACACGGATGGGCTAACCGACGCGGAAAACAGCGATGGCGAGCCGTTTGGTGAAACGCGCCTAGCAAAGAGCGTAATGCGGCATGCGTCGAAAGATGCTGCTGCAATCCGTGAAGGGATTCTGCGAGACGTCTTTGCCCACTGCGACGGGACGGCCCCCTTCGATGATCTAACCATGCTGATTGTCAAATATCGTGGATAGAAGAAAACTCGTCGTGATTTTTCTCACGAATACCCTTGACAGGCCACGAAGTGGGATATATAGTTCGGCACGTTCAGCGGGAGAGAGCGCTGGGCGGAGCGATTAACAACCGAGAGCGGAGGGAGTGCGGGGTAACTGCACAACCGAATAGGCAAGGGAG
>CALDYP010000025.1 GCA_937944445.1 uncultured Anaerolineae bacterium | reverse complement strand
TGGAAACCGACGGACAGGGCAGGCCCCACGGACAGGGCAGGCCCCACGGACAGGGCAGGCCCCACGGACAGGGCAGGCCCTGTCCCTACAGATGGGCGGCGGATTTCCTGTATACTGGGCGGCGGATGTTGTGAGGGGTCGCTTTGTGACGGGAACGCCGCTGACAGAGAACCGCGCCGCGCGCTGGCTGGCGTGGGGCGTGCACGCCTACACCGCGCTGGGCGGGGTGTTGGGCGTGTTCGCGTTGATGTTGGCCGGCCTCAACCTCGTGCGCGAGGCCTACGTGCTGCTCATCTTGCAGATGGTCATCGACGCGACGGACGGCTTGATCGCGCGGCGGCTGCGCGTGCGCGAGGTGCTGCCCCACTTCGACGGGGCCATGCTGGACAACGTGATCGACATCCTCACCTACGCATGGGTTCCGTTCTTCATCATCCTGAACGAGCAGCTGCTGCCGCACCCGCTGTGGATCGTCCCGGGGGTGCTGGCGGCGCTCTACGCCTACGGCCAAGCCAACATGAAGACCGACGACGGCTACTTCATCGGCTTCCCCACGTATTGGAACGTCATCGCGCTCTACCTCTACTGGCTGCGGCCAGCCGATGGGATCGCCGTCCTGTTCGTGCTCGTCCCGTCGGTGTTGTCGTTCGTCCCCACGCGCTACCTCTACCCGAGCAAGGGGGAAGTGCTCTGGCGCACGGCGTGGACGCTGGGGGCGCTGTGGCTGGCGCTGGTGCTCTACCTGCTGAGCCAACCCGCGCCGCCTCTAGAGTTGATCCTCATCAGCGGGCTGTTCCCGCTGTGGTACATGGTCGCCAGTTTCATCGTCGATTGGCGCATTCGCACAGGGAGGATGACGTGATCCCATCCACGACGACGCGCGCCCACCCGCGCTTCAAGCCGTTCACCATCGACGGCATCCCGATTGACCCGCCGCTAACGCTCGCGCCGATGGCCGGCCACACGCACTACGCCTTCCGCTCGTTGATCCGCGAGCAGGGCGGCTGCGGCTTGGTCTGCACTGAGTTGATCAGCAGCGAGGCGTTCCAGAACCGCGGGCGCTATAAGCAGGCGGTGCAGCGGTTTGACTTCTACCCGCACGAGTTCCCGATTGCGGTGCAGCTGTTCGGCAGCGATCCGTTTGTGATGGCCGAGGCGGCCAAGATCGTGGTTGACCACGGGGCGGCAATCGTGGACATCAACATGGGCTGTTGGGTTCCCAAAGTGGCCAAGAAGGGGGCGGGGGCGGCGCTGCTGCGCGACGTGTGCACGGCGACGGCGGTCGTGGAGGCGGTGGTGAAGGCCGTCAGCGTGCCAGTGACGGTCAAGGTGCGCAGCGGCTTTGAGGATGGGGTGGTGACAGCCGTTCCGTTTGCTAAAGCCGCCGAGCAGTGCGGCGTCAAGGCGATTGCGGTGCACGCGCGCTTCGCCGGGCAAGGCCACAGCGGCCAAGCCGATTGGGACGTCATCCGCCGCGTCAAAGAGACGGTGACGACGATGCCCGTCATCGGCAACGGGGACGTGCTGACGCCTGAGGACGCCGCGCGCATGCTCGATGAAACGGGCTGCGACGGCGTCATGATCGGGCGGGGGGCGCTGGGCCGCCCGTGGATCTTCCGCCACGTGGCGCACTTTCTGGCCACGGGCGAGCGCCTGCCGGAGCCATCCCGCGCGGAACGCGCCGCGCTGGCGCTGGAGCACGCCCGCCGCCTCGTGCGCACGTCGATCTTTCGCGAAGCGGCCTGCGTGCTGGAGCTGCGCGGCCAGCTCAGCAAGTATCGGCTGGACGAGGACGGCAGCGTGACGATCCGCAATCAGATCGTGCGCGCGACGACGCTCGCCGACATTGAGGCTGTTCTGCTGCCGTTGATCGAGCGTGAGCATGCGCCGCGTTGAGGGCAGCGAAGGCCTCATCCCCTCCGTTGAGAAGGGGGCAAGATCACCACGTGCTTTCAGGGCGGGCATGCTGTGGTTGGTGGTGGTCGGCTGGCTGTTGAGCGCGGCGTTCAAGCTCAGCCTCGCCGAGACGGTGGTGTTTGATTACGACGTCGTGCCCGTGGTGGCGCTGGGCTGGGAGTGGCTGCACCACGGCGGCCCGTTCCCGACGCACGGCACGCTGGCCAGCGTCGCGGCCTACAACCTGCCCGGCTTGGTGTGGCTGCACCTGCCCGCGCTGATGGTCACGTCGTCGCCGTGGCTGGCGATGGTGCTCACGTTGCTGTGGTTCAATATGCTGGGGACGTTCGCAGCGTATGGGCTGGGGCGCGAGCTGAGCAATCCGCTGGGGGGGGCGGCAGCGGCGCTGCTGTTCGCCTTCAGCGAGACGACGATTGCCGCGTCGACGATCGCATGGGCGCAGCTCCTGCTGCCGACGTTCTTCGTCGGGGTGGCGCTGTGCTTGTTCCGCTGGCAGCGGACGGGGCGCGGCGGGTGGATGCTGGCGGCGGGGCTGATCGCGCTGCTGGCGTTCATGACGCACTTCTCGGCGGTGCTGCTGCTGCCGGCCATGGTCGTCTTCTGGCTGCTGAGCGGGGCGGTGGTGCGCTGGCGCTGGCTGCTGCTGACGAGCGCGCTGGCGGGCGTGCTGCTCGCGCCCTATCTGGCGTTCCAAGCCGAGCGCGACTTCCGCGACTTGCCCGCGTTCTTGGCGCGCCGCGTGCAGATCCCCCGCGATGAGTTCGACGCGGTGCGGGCGGAGGTGGCGCGGCTGGCGCGCGATCAGGCTGCGCCGGTGGCGGCTGCGCCGGCTGTGTCGCCCGCGCCGCGGCCGGCTGTGTCAGAGCCAGAGAGCCGCGTGCTGCGCTTCCTGCTGCGCCTGCCGCGCGAGCTGGCGCTGGTGGCCGACAGTCAGACGCAGTTCATCACGCGCCCACCCGCCGACAGCCCGACCGCCGCGCTGGGGCTGGCGCTGACGTGGGCGCTGCGGCTCGCCTTGCTGGGGGTGAGCGGGGCGGCGCTGTGGCGTGCAATGAGGCCTCTAAACCGCATCAGCCTGCTGCTGGCGCTGCCCGCGGCGCTGGTGGTCGGGATGCTCGTCCTGCGCGTCTACCCGACGGAGAACGCCAGCTACTTGGCGGGCCTGCAGGGCTGGTTCATCGCGCTGACGGGGGCGGCGCTGGGGATCATCGCGGGGCGGTGGCGTTGGCTGCGTCTGCCTGTCCTTGCGCTGGTGATCGCGGCGTGCGCGCTGTCGGTGGCGCATCATCAGCAGCGGTTGATCGGGCGCGATGCGACGCTCTTCCCGCGCGCGTGGTACTATCGCACGCTGCACGCGGTCGCAGGGGAGATCGCTGCGGCCATCGCGCCGCGGACGACGGTCACGGTGGGCTATGCGCTGTGGCCGCAGCAGCGCACGTTTGATTGGGTTCCGGCGTGGGGCTTGGTCGATCCGGGCTATCGCTCGGGCATGGCGCTGGACTTCGTGCTGCTGGCTGATTACGGCGTGACCAACCTGAACACCGATCGCTACGGCGTGGCCGACGCGCCCGAATTTCTCGTCACGTTTGCGCCCGACGTGGGCGAACGCCGCGTGCGCCTTGAGGTGAACGGCCTCGCCTTGATCGACACGCGATAATTCTTATAGTCAAATAGAGCAAAGGCAAATGAGCAGAAAAACAGTCGTCATCACAGGTGGGGGACAGGGAATCGGACGAGCGGCAGCCTTACATTTCGCACAACGCGGGTGGAACTGTGTGTTGATCGGACGAACGGCGGACAAGCTGGAAGCGACCGCCGCCGACGCCGCAGACCGAGGCGGAGCGGCGCACGTCATCCCGATGGACGTGACCGACCTCGACGCCGTGGCCACCCTTGCGCAGCACGTGCCCCGCGCCGACTGTCTCATCAACAGCGCAGGGGAGTCGCTCATCAAGCCCATCAGCGAGACGACGCCTGACGACTGGGAGCGCATCCTCAACACCAACCTACGCGCCCCCTACTTCGTGATCAAAGCCCTGCTGCCCGTCCTCATGGAGAGCGACAACCCTTCCATCCTCAACGTCGGCAGCAAGACGACCTTTGGCGGCTATCCTGACGTGTCGGCTTACACGGCGAGCAAGGCGGGCCTGCTGGGGCTGACGCGCGCGCTGGCCGCCGAGCTGCGCCCGCACGGCGTGCGCGTGGTGCTGCTCGCCCCCGGGCCAGCCGATACGCCGATGCGCTGGGCGGCCACACCAAACTTTGACCCCAAGCTGCTGGTGCAGCCTGCCACCATCGCAGAGGCGCTCTACTGGCTGGCGACGCTTCCCCACACCATCACGACGAGCGAATTTTTGCTGCAAAGCACGTGGTTCGAGAGCTAACCCGCCTCGTCGTCGTCGATCAAGCGGCGGGCGATGCGCTCGCTGTGGCGGTCGCGCTTGAGGGCGATGCGCTCTAAGTAGACGCGCGTCGTGTTCAGGTTCTGATGGCCGAGGAAGGTCTGCACGTCGGTCAGGCTGCCGCTCTCCTCGCCGACGATGCGGGCGACGGTGTGGCGCGTCTGATGCAGGTGGACGTCGCCCAGCCCGGCGCGGCGGGCGTACTGCTTGAAAGCCTTGACGAACCCATGCGACGTGACGGGCGCGGGGCGGCGCGCCGCGCGATCATGCCGCAGCCACAGCGGGCTGTCGGGTTCCATCAGGGGGGTGTCGGTCAGCGTGTCCCAACGTTCGCTGGCCTTTAGATAGCGCACGAGGGCCGTTTTGACCCCTACGTCGCGTATCTCGCTGGCGTGGTAGAGGCCGCCCTTGTGCTTGGCCTCGACGATGAGCGCGTCCGCAGTCAGGCGCAGGTCGCCCCAGCGCAGGCGGATGATCTCCTCGCGGCGCTTGCCGGTGGCGAAGTAGAAGCGCAGCAGCGCGTAGTCCCGAAGCGCGGCGAGGCTGCCCGTGGCGGCGTCCGCTTGCACGACGGCCAGCAGTTGGCGCGCTTCGGCGTCGTTGAGGGCGCGGCTGTATTCGGTCTGGTAGGGGGCGGGGGCTTTGGGGCGCGCCAGCCGAACGGGGTTGCCGCGCAGCTGATCGCGGAAGCGCGGCTCTTTCAGCAGCCACTCGAAGAAGCTCGACAAGCGGCTGACGCGGGCGTAGACCGTGGCCGGTTTGAGCTGCATCTCGGCGAGATAGGCCTGCCACGCCTGCACGTCAAGCGGGCTGACTTGGTGGGGCAGCAGGCGCGCGTAAGCGAAGAAGCCGGCCGCCGTGCCGCCTGCGCCATCGCCCAGCAGCGCTTGACATTTATCGTGAAGCAAATCGCGATAGCGCGGGCTGCTCGCGCGGGTGGTGGCCTGCGCCCAAAGCTGAACGGCCTGCGCCAGCGCGGGCGGCAGGGTGGGGTAGGGGGAGAGGGCGCTCATGCTGGCTCAACCCGCTCGTATTGGTTGGTGGCGTGGTTCTTGCGGGCTTGCGCCGCGGGCAGGATCAACCCGCTCATGGCGATGTAGACCCCCGCGGGCAGGATCTGCACGGCGGCGATGGCCGTGCCGAGGTTGAAGGCCGCGTCAGACGACTTGAACGCGGCGGGCTGCATCGCGCCGGTGAGCACGATCGTCTTGCCGCGGATGGCGGCCAGCGCCTCAGCGGTCTGCGGCATCGTGTCTGTCCCGTGGGTGATGACGATCTGCCGCCACGGGGAGCGGCGCACAGCCTGCACGATCTGAGCGCGGTCGTCGTCCGTCAGGGCGAGGCTGTCTTTGCGCAGCAGCTCAGTGATCGTGTAGTCGAAGTTGACGTTGGCCTCGCGCAGCAGGTGGGCGGCTTGCGGCTCGCTGACGAGGAAATCGCTGGCGGCGGTCGAGTAGGCCTTGTCGATGCTGCCGCCGGTGGTGAAGAGGTGGATCATCGGGGCGCTCCAACGGTGAGGTTGGCCAGCCGCTCTAAGGCCATGATCAGGGCGTGGTTGCCCTGATCGCCCAGCCCGTCGCGCTGAAGCGCGCGGTAGAGGTTGAAGACGAGGCTTGTGCCGATGGCGGGCACGCCCATCTCGTCGGCGGCCTCCAGCGCAAGGCGCAGGTCTTTCTGCTGGAGGTCAATCGTGAAGCCGGGGCGGAAGTCGCGGACGATGGCCTGCGTGCCGCGGTGGCTGAGCATCCAACTGCCCGCCGCGCCGCCCGCCACGGCTTGGATGGTCTTCTCGAGGTCGAGGCCGCCCGCCTGCGCGAACACCAGCGCCTCGCTGACCGCCAGCATGTTGATCACGACGAGGATCTGATTGACGAGCTTCACGAGCTGGCCACACCCAACGTCGCCCATGTGGGTGATCGTCTGGCCCATCGCTTGGAAGTAGGGCCGGGCGCGTTCGACGTGCGCCGCGTCGCCGCCGACCATGATGCTGAGCGTGCCGCGGGCTGCGCCCTCGCTGCCGCCGCTGACGGGCGCATCGAGGAAGCCGACCCCGTGGTCTGCGAGCTGCGCGGCGATCTGGCGGGTGACCTGCGGACTGATGGTGCTCATGTCGACGACGAGCGAGCCGGGGCGCGCCCCGTGGATGACGCCGCCCTCGCCCAAGATGACGGCTTGCACGTCGGGCGTGTCGCTCACACAGGTGAAGATCACGTCGCACACGGCGGCCAGCGCGGCAGGCGACGTCGTCGGCTGTGCGCCGTCGGCGGCCAGTTCGTCCATGCGGGCGGCGGTGCGGTTCCACACGTGGACGGGGTAACCGGCCTTCAGCAGGTTGCGCGCCATGCCGCGCCCCATGATGCCCAGCCCAATGAAGCCTAGCGTCTCTGTCATGTGCGTTCCCTCACGTGTGCGGTCGGATGTTGGCCTAGATTATAGCGCGCTGAGGCGAAAAGGGGCACGGCTGCCATGCCCGCGGCGCGCCCGTTCTTGCTCGTGTTCTCTTGGCATTTTTTCACCTTTTCAACGACATTCTTACACAATCTTCCTGTAGACTAGTCGAAGTTATAAATGTTGAGCAGAAGGCAATCATCGGTGAAGACGAGCAACGAAGTGCTGCGGGCAGTTGACCTGACCAAGCAGCTCAAAGTGGGGGAAGTCAAGGTAGATGCGCTGCGTGGGGTGAGCTTGAGCGTCGCGCGCGGCGAGTTCGTGGCGGTCATCGGCCCCAGCGGCAGCGGCAAGAGCACCCTGCTGGGCCTCATGGGCGGCCTTGACAGCCCCACCAGCGGCCAACTGTTCATCGACGGCGTGGACATCACCCGCATGAACGAGCGCGAGCTGACGCGCATCCGCAACGAGAAGATTGGCTTCATCTTCCAATCCTTCAACCTCATCCCCACCCTGACCGCTGAGGAAAACGTCGCCCTGCCCATTCAGTTCTCGCGCCTTCGCACCCATCACCCGGTCACGCGCGCCCGCGAACTGCTGACGCTGTTCGGCCTCGGCGACCGCACGCACCACCGCCCATCACAGCTTTCCGGCGGGCAGCAGCAGCGCGTCGCCATCGCCCGCGCGCTGGCTAACAACCCGCCGATGCTGCTGGCCGATGAGCCGACCGGCAACCTCGACACCACCAGCAGCCAGATCGTCCTCGACGCCTTCCGCAAGATTCAGCGCGACCTCGGCACGACGGTGATCCTCGTCACCCATGACATGGACATCGCCGCCACCGCTGACCGCATCATCCGCATCGTGGATGGGCGCGTGGCAGAGGACGCGCCCGCAGCGGCCGTCGTGCCGCCCCTCGTGGGGGAACTCGCCTGATGCTCGATCAACTACGCTTTTACGCGGCGCACTCGTGGAACGACCTGCGCAGCAACCCCCAACGCACCGCGTTCGCCTTGTTGTGCATCGCGGCGGGCGTGGCCGCCATCGTCAGCTTGCAGACGCTGGCCGTGATGGTGCAGAACACGCTCACCGCCAACCTCCAGCAGAGCAACCGCGGCGATCTGCAAGTGCGCCCCGCCAGCGGCAACAGCGAGGACGGCGAGGCCGCCCTGCAAGCGGCCGTTGAGGCCGGCCTGCTCGTGACGACCCCGCTCACGTTTGGCGGCTTTGGCACAACGCAGTACTTCTTCAGCGCGGCGGGCTATGAGCAGATCCGCGATTGGCTGCAAGCCACCTACCCCGGCGCGGACGTCACCTATCGCGTCAACGTGGCCAGCCCGATCGCCCTGTTCACCGGCAGCGGGCAGGGCGTCGTCCTTGCCAACCCCCAAACGGGCGAAGAGGCCAACGGCATCCTGCCCGTTGTGATCGAAGCCGCGCGCTACCCCTTCTACGGCGAGGTGCTCAGCGTGGACGGCGCGCCGCTGGCCGAACTGCTGACCAGCCCCGACGACATCGCCCTGAACACGCTGGTAGCCGAACAGCTCGGTGTGGGCGTGGGCGACGTCGTGACGCTGCAAGGCGTGGCGGGCACGTTCACCGTCCGCGGCGTCGTCCCGACGGACGCAGAAGTGCGCAACCCCACACAGGACTTTCTAGCGGCGCTCAACGGCTTCTACATGCTGGACGTGGCCGCCTTTGCGCGCTTCAACGCCGAGGCCTTGCGCATCGACCCGATCTACGTGCGCCTGCCTGATGGGGCGGACGTGGTGGCAGTGGAGCGGGCGCTGGGGCAGCGCTTCTCGTTCACGCGCGCCACGACCACCGAAGACCTGCGCCGCACCTATGAGCGCGTCTCCGAGAACGTCAACCAGCTGGTCACGGTGATGGGCTTGATCGCGCTGCTGCTGGGCAGCGTGGGCATCATCAACACGATGCAAGTCGTGGTGCGGCGGCGCGTGCTGGAGATCGCCGTGCTCAAGACGCTCGGCCTGCAAAGCGGCCAGATCACCGCGCTGTTCTTGTTCGAAGCGGCGGTGATGGGCGCGCTGGGCAGCGCGTTCGGCGTGGTGCTGGGCTGGGGGCTGGTGTTCGCCATCCGCGGCGTGGCGGAAGGCCTGCTCGGCCAGCCGCTGGGGTTCGTCATCGCGCCCAACGCGGTGATCGCGGGCGTCGTCGTCGGAACGCTCGTCACGACGGTGTTCGGCTTCATCCCGACGCTCTCGGCGGGCAAGGTGCGCCCGGCCACAGTGCTGCGGCCAGAGGACACGCTCATCCCGCGCACGGGCGGCCTGAGCACGTTCGGGGCGCTCTTGGTCGTCATCGCGGCGCTCAGCGCGGTGGCGGCGGGCATCCTCGGCAGCGCGCTGCAAGCCGTCGCGGTGATCGTCGGCGCGTTCCTCGTGGCCGGGGTCTTGTTCGCGCTGCTGCTGCTCACAATCTGGCTGATCGGGCGCTTCCTGCCCAGCTTCGGCCTCGTTGACCTCAAGATCGCCCTGCGCGAGATGCTCGTGACGCGCGGCCGGGCGGCGGTGACGCTGCTCGCGCTGGTGGTCGGCGTCTTCTCGCTGAGCTTGATCACCCTGCTGGCCGACACGGTCACCCAGAGCATCGGCCAACTGCTGGAACAAGAGGACAACGTCTTCATCCAAGTGCCCAACCGCACCGCGCTCGCGCGGGTGGAGACCGAGCTGAACGCGCTGGCTGGCGACGTGCAGTACCGCGTCAACTTCGCCTATCGCCTCGACTTCGTGGAAGTCGTGCGGGCGGACGGCAGCACCCTGACGCTTGACGAGATTCAAGCCCGCCTGATCGCAACGGATCCGTTCCTCGCCTTCCGCGCGACGCCCGCGCCCGGGGAAGAGGTCTCGCTGGATCGCCAGCGGCAGCTGCGCGCGCAGGAACTGCGCCGCCGCAACGAGTTCGTGCAGGTCATCGGCGGGCTGGGCGCGCTCACACCCGAGCAGCTGGCCGCGCAGCCGCAAGTCCCCTTCCTCAGCGGGCGGCAGCTCACCCCCGACGACGCGCGCGGCCTCGTCCTGACGGAGTCCTCGCTCATCACGGATGCCGGGCTGCAAGTGGGCGATACGATCGTCTACCGCTACAGCGTGGGCGGCTTCTTAGGCCTCGGCGCGCGCACGAACGAGCTGCGCTACACCATCGTCGGGGTTCGCCCACAGCCGACGGATTTTGCGCTGGGCCAAGCGACGAACTACGTGCTGCAGTCGTCCATCCCAGAGGACCTCGCGCCCAACAGCATCAGCATCGCGGCCAGCATCCCGCCCGATCAGATCGCGCCGCTGCGCCGCGCCATCGCTGACGTGCCGCAAACCTTCCTGATCGAAACGGAGGTGTTCGTGCGCTTGTTTGAGGCGCTGCTCGGCCAGTTCACGGCCTTCCCGCTGCTGGTGGCGCTGTTGGGGCTGGTGGTGGGCGGCGTGGTGATTGCCAACTCGGTGGCGCTCTCGACGTTGGAGCGGCGGCGCGAGATCGCCGTGATGAAGAGCGTCGGCCTCCAGCGCGAGCGCGTGCTAGGGATGCTGCTGATCGAGAACGCGATCTTGGGCTTGGTGGGCGGGATCGTGGGCGTCGGGTTGGGCTTGGTGGGGCTGATCGTGCTGCTGCAAGGGCAGGTCGACGCGCCGATCAACTGGCCGACGGTGCTGCTGCTGATGGCGCTGTGCGTGGGCGTGGCGCTCAGCGCGGCGCTGACGACCGCATGGGGAGCCTCTGGCGAGAAGCCGCTGAACGTGCTGCGCTACGAGTAGGGGCACGGCAGGCCGTGCCCCAAAACACGCCCCCTGCCTCTAATCCCCGGCGACGGGCACGGGCTGCGGGGCGTCTTCCTGCGCTTTGAACTGGCTCATGTAGAGCGCGTAGTACTCGCCGCGCCGCGCCATGAGTTCCTCGTGCGTGCCGTGCTCGACGATGCGCCCGGCCTTGAGCATGTAGATCTGGTCGGCGCTGCGAATCGTAGACAGGCGATGGGCGATCACAAAACTCGTGCGCCCGCGCAGCAGCTTGTCAAAGGCCGCTTGGATGATGCGCTCGGTGCGCGTGTCGACGCTGCTCGTTGCCTCGTCGAGGATCAGCAGGCGCGGGTTCATCAAGGCCACGCGCGCGATGGCGATCAACTGGCGCTGCCCCTGCGAGAGGCCGCCGCCGCGCTCGCCGAGGACGGTCTGATAGCCGTCGGGCAGCCGTTCGATGAAGTCGTGGGCGGCCACCAGCTTGGCCGCGGCGATCACCTCTTCATCGGTTGCGTCGGGGCGGCCATAGCGGATGTTCTCCATCACGGTGGTGCTGAAGAGGTACGTATCTTGCAGCACGATGCCGATCTGGCTGCGCAGGCTGTCAGTCGTGACGGTGCGCACGTCCACCCCGTCGATCTTGACCGCGCCGCTGCTCACGTCGTAGAAGCGCGGGATGAGGTTGATGACGGTCGTCTTGCCCGCGCCGGTCGGCCCAACGAGCGCGATCATCTGGCCGGGCTGCACCTCAAAGTTGACGTCGTCCAGCACCTTCTCGCCTTTGACGTACTCGGCGGACACGTGTTCGAACGTCACGCGCCCCTCAATCGGCGGCAGCGGCTTGGCGTTGGGCAGCTCGACCACGTCGGGCCGTTCGTCGAGGAAGCTGAAGATGCGCTCGCCGCCGGCGATGCCGCTCTGCACGTTGGCCCACAGCAGGGCGATCTGCTGGATGGGTTGGGTGGCGCGCTGCGTGTAGAGGATGAACGCGATCACCAACCCTATCGAGATGGTGCTCTTGTCGATGAACGGGATCATCCCCAGCAGCCCCAAGCCGCCCACCACCACGACGATCCCTAAGTTGACGTAGCTGAGTGCTTCCAACACGGGCGAGAGCGCGCTGGTGTAGAGCGCGGCGCGCACGTTGGCGGCGCGGTTGGCGTCGTTGCTCGTCATGAACTGGGCGATGGCCTCTTCCTCGCGGTTGAAGGCCTGCACCTCGCGCGCGCCGGCGATGCTCTCTTGCAGGTTGGCGTTCACGCTGCCGATCTCGCGGCGGGCGCGGCGGAAGGCCTTGCGCGCTTGGCCGCTGAAGTACCACGTGACGGCCAGCATGACCGGCACAATCGACAAGCTCAACAGCGCGAACTCCCACTGGCGCTGCAGCATGACGATGATGATCCAGCCCACGTTGAGCACCGCCGTCACCACCTGCATCAGCGCAAAGCCGAACGTCTGTTGAAGCGTGTCAACGTCGTTGGTGACGCGGCTCATGACGTCGCCCGCCTCGTTCTTGCTGTAGTAGCCCAGCGAGAGGCGATGAATCTGATGGAGCATCTCGCGCTGCAAGCGGCGGATGACGTTCTGGCCGGCGTAGCGCATCGCGTAGAAGGCCGAGCCGATGAGCGTGCCGTTCATCGCCAGCAGCCCCAGCGCGATCAGCACCAACTCGCCCACCCCGCGCAGCCGAGCGCCGAGCGCGTCGCCTGTCGCCCCGGCGGCGGTCATCCACTCCGGCGGAACCTGCACGTAGGTGCAGGCCTGCGGGTTCGGGACGAGGTAGCAGTTGACGGCCTGTTCCGTCACGAGCGGGATTTGGATGCCCGCCCACACCGCGCCCAACGTCAACGCCAACACGGACAGCAGCGCCACCCAGTAATGGCGGAAATACGCCCAGAAGCGGCCCAGCGTCGCGGCGACGCTCTTCGGGCGAGCGGTCTCTTGATTTAAGAGTTGACGACCCCCATCCATGAACATGGTTTAGGCTCCTTGTGTGCTCGGGGCGGCATCGCCCACTAGTTGGCTGTTGAAGATTTCGGCGTAGACGGGGCTGTGTTCGAGCAGGTCGTCGTGCGTGCCGCTGGCGACGATCTGCCCCTTGTCGAGCACGAGGATCAGATCGGCGTTGCGCACGGTGCTGATGCGCTGCGCGATGACGAAACTCGTGCGCCCTTGCATGAGGTGATCCAGCGCCTGTTGAATCTTGGCCTCCGTGGCGAAGTCCACGGCGCTGGTGCTGTCGTCGAGGATGAGGATGCTGGGCTTGAGCAGCAGGGCGCGCGCGATGGCGATGCGCTGCTTCTGGCCGCCAGAGAGGGTGCTGCCGCGCTCGCCAACGGGGGTGTTGTAGCCCTCGGGGAAGCTCATGATGAAGTCGTGGGCGGCGGCGGCTTTGGCGGCTTCCATCACTTCCACATCGCTGGCGTCGGGGCGGCCAAAGGCGATGTTGTCGCGGATCGTGCCGCTGAAGAGGTTCGTCTCTTGCAGCACGATGCCGATGTGGCTGCGCAGGCTGTCCAGCGTCAAGTCGCGGATGTCGTGGCCGTCGATGGTGATGCGCCCCTCGCTCACGTCGTAGAAGCGCGGGATGAGGTTGATGATGGTCGTTTTGCCGCTGCCTGTCGAGCCGAGCAGCGCGACCGTCTGGCCCGCTTTCACCGTGAAGCTCACGTCTTTGAGGACAGGCTCGCCGCTGTTGAAGTAGCGGAAGGTGACGTGCTCGAAGGCGACATCGCCGCGCATGTCGTCCAAGTGCAGCGCGTTGGGCTTCTCTTTGACGTCGCTCTCGGCGTCGAGGATCTCAAAGATGCGCTCAGCAGAGGCCGAGGCCTGCGCCAGCAGCGACACGATGAAGCCCAAGTTGCCCAGCGGGATGAAGAGCAGCGCCAAGTAGAGCGAGAAGGCTTGATACTGGCCGATGGTCAGCTCGCCGCGCAGGATCGGCTCGGCGGCGGCCCCTAAGATCAACAGCGTGCCGGCCTGCGCAATCGAGAAGATGAGCGGGAAGAGGAAGCTGAACGTGCGCCCGACGAGCAGCTGCTGCTCGTAGAAGGCATCGGTGGCGGCGTAGAAGCGCTCGGCTTCCTGCCGCTCGCGGACGAACGCGCGCACGACCTTGATGCCCGCCACGTTCTCTTGCAGCACGGTGTTGAGGTTCGACAGGCGGCGCTGCACCTCAGCGAAGAGCGGCTGCGAGATGCGCCCGAAGACGGCGAAGATGATGAACGTCAGCGGCAGGATGGCCACCACCACCAGCGCCAGCCGCGCGCTGCTGAGGAACAAGATCACCAACGTCAGCGAGAGCAGCAGGAAGGCCTGCACCGCCCCCAACAAGCCCTGCGCGATGAACAGGCGCAAGTTCTCGACGTCGCTCGTCGCGCGGATCATCAGCTGGCCGGTTTGGTTGCGGTCGTAGTAGCTGAAGGACAGGCGGCTGATCTTGCTGAAGATGGCGTTGCGGAAGTCGAAGGCGAGGCCTTGCGAGGTCGTCTCCGCCATGTAGGTTTGCACGAAGGCGAACGCGCCGCGGAAGATGGCCGCCGCGACGACGATCACCGCTGTGTTGAGCAGCAGCTGCCCGGCGGCCACGCGCTGCAAGTCGAGCGATTCGACCGTCTCGCCCGCGAGGCGCACCGCCGCCTGCCGCGCGAACTCCGGCTCAATCGAGAGCAGCACGTCCGCGCGGAAGCCGTCGGTGATGAAGGTGAACATGTTCTGAATGAGCTGCGGAACCATGAGCTGAACGACGGTGGCAACGATGAGCGCCCCCAGCGCAATGCCCGTCGTGCGGCGGTGGTTCCGCAAATAGCCGATGGCGCGCGTCAGCGCGCCGCTGCCGCGCTTCTCGCGGCGTTTGGGCCGCGGCCCCGTTTGACCTTGCGACATAGCTGCCTGCATGTGATAGATCCCCTTTGAGACTGTGCTAAACCCGCGAAACGACGTGAAAGTAGCTGTAAGTCACCCGGTGTGTGTCGATCGGCCTCGCTCTTACGTGTCCTCCTGATTGGCTGGCGGTGGCGACTGCGCGCTGCGCAGGCGGGCGCACAGGCTGTCCATCATCTGGTCGCCGTCCGGCAGCGCTTGGATCAGCGCGCGCATCAGGCCCAGCAGACGTTCGACGTCCGCCTCGCCCATTTGGAGGATGGCTTGATAGATGGCGTCGTCGTCGCCTACCGCGTGGAAGCGCTGCGCGAGGCTGTGCCCGTGCTCCGTCAGGCCGATCACCACGCGGCGGCGATCTTGCGCGTCCCGATGGCGGAACACAACCGCTTTGCGCTCTAGCGCGTCAATCGCCGGCACGAGCGTTGACGGGTCTACCATGAACTTCTGACTCAGCTCTTTGAGCGAGTGCTCGCCGTCCATCGCCAACATGCGGATCAGCCCAAACTGCAAGGCGCTGATCTCGTAGCCCTCGCGCTGCATGCGCTGCTCGAAGCTCTCGCGTCCCACTTTCATGATGAGCGCCCCCAGCATCTTCAGCTCAGCGGCGGCGTGGCGCAGCTTGTCAGACATACAAGGTATCCCAATCGTTTGTACTCCAATCATTTGCCAGTCTAATGATTAGCAGACAAAAATACCATGATAAATGGGTTAGAACTGACCAAGATTGCGCTACAATTCAAGCCAGCAGTGACCACACCAAGAAAGCGGGTTGTTCCCTCATGAGCGTCGTGTTTGAGACAGTGGAGTATCACGGTTGGCGCAGCACCCGCCTGCACAACGGCTTGATCGAGTTGATCGTGCCGCAGGAGATCGGCATCCGCGTGATGCGCTTGGGCTTCATCGGCCAGCCCAACCAGTTCCTAGAAGTGCCAGAGCAGTTGGGGGCGCGCGGGGGCGACGCGTGGCGCATCTACGGCGGGCATCGGCTGTGGCACGCGCCGGAGACGTTCGAGCGCACCTACAGCCGCGACAACTTCCCCGTGGCGCACGCTCAGCACGGCAGCACGCTCGTCGTCACCCAAGCCGTTGACCACGCGGGCATTGAGAAGCAGGTCGAGATCACGTTAGACGCGGCAGCCGCCCGCGTTACCGTGCTGCACCGCCTGACGAACAAAGGCTTGTGGCCGGTGACGCTGGCCGTGTGGGCGCTCTCGGTGATGGCCAACGGCGGGGTGACGATCGTCCCGCTGCCCCCGCGCGGCAGCCACGAGACCGACCTGCTGCCCAACACGCGGCTGACGCTGTGGCCTTACACCGACATGAGCGACCCGCGCTGGACGTGGGGGCGCGAGTACGTGCTGCTGCGCCACGACGCGCAGGCCGCCGCGCCGCAGAAGTTCGGCCTAGCGAACGTCCACGGGTGGGCTGCTCATTGGCACGCGGGCACGCTCTTCGCCTGCCGCGCCGCGCATCAGCCCCACGCCGAGTACCCCGACTACGGCTGCTCGTATGAGTTCTTCACCAACTACCAGATCATGGAGGTGGAGACGCTCAGCCCGCTGACGACGCTCGCGCCCAACGAAAGCGCCGAACACGCCGAGACGTGGCACTTGTGGGCCGACGTGCCCGAGCCGCGCACCGAGGCCGCCGCCGCCGCCCACATCGCGCCGCTGCTGGCGGCCAGCAGGGGGTGGGGTGAGGGGCGATAGGTCGTCTGTGCTGCGCGTGCTGATGAAGGCCGCCGGCCTCTTCCTCGCCTTCAACGGGCTGTGGCTGATCGCCCAGCCCATGCCCGCGTTGGGGGCGCTCAGCGTGTACGGCTGGCTCGTCCCGTACCGTGAGCGTCTGCCCTACGGCGAGACCCCCGCGGCCTACAACCTCAGCACGAACAGCCTTGAGGCCATGTTCGCCACCCACGCCGTCCGCGCGCCCAAAGCCGCCGACGAGTTCCGCGTGATCGTGATCGGCGACAGCGCCACATGGGGCATCCTGCTGCGGCCAGACGAAACGCTCACCAGCCAGTTGAACGCGCGCGGCCTCGTCACGCCCGACGGGCGGCGCATGCGCTTCTACAACCTCGCGCACCCCATCATGTCGCTCACCAAAGACCTGCTGCTGCTGGACGTGGCGCGCGCCTATCAGCCGGACAGGGTGATCTGGCTGCACACGCTGGAATCGTTCTACCGCGCCGAGCAGTTACGCCCGCCGCTGCTGCAAGCCAACGCCGACCGCGTGCGCGCTCTGGCCGCGCGCTACCGCCTGCGCCTCGACGTGGCCCGCCTGCCCGCGCCCGCTTGGCCCGAGCAGACGTTCATCGGGCAGCGGCGCTTGGTGGCCGATTGGTGGCGCTTGCAGTGGTTCGGCTTCGCGTGGGCGACGACCGGCATCGACCAAGTCTACCCCGAATACACCCCGCGCCGCAGCGATTTTGCGGCCGATCGCTCGTGGAAGTCGTTCGACGCGCCGGACGACCTGACGCCTGCGCTGGCCTTCGACGTCGTCGCGGCGGCGCACGCCATGCTCGGGGATGTGCCGCTGCTGCTCGTCAACCAGCCCATCTTCATCTCCAGCGGCCAAAACAGCGATCTTCGCTACAACACATGGTATCCGCGGTGGGCGTTCGACCAGTTCCGCGCGGTGTACGCTGAGCAGGCCGCGGCCAACGGCTGGCAGCTGCTCGACCTGTGGGACGCCGTCCCCGCTGAGCGCTTCACAGACAGCCCGGTGCACCTCGACGCGCGCGGCGTTCAGACGCTGGCGCAAGCGTTGATCGCGACGTGGTAGGGGGGCAGGGCACACCGTGCCACGCCCTTCACAGCGCCCGCGCGAACTCGCCCGCGGTCGCAAAGCGGCGCGCAGGGTCTTTTTCCAGCGCGCGCAGGATCGCTTTGGCAGTCCACTCAGGGATGCTGGCGTTGAGTTCGCGCGGGTCGCGGGCGGGGGTGTGGACGATGGCCACCAGCTTCTGCCGCAGCGTCCCCTCAAACGGCTTTTGACCGGTCAGCATGCGGTATGCCACCACCCCCAACGAGTAGAGGTCGCTGGCAGGGGTGGCTTGGTCGCCCTCGCGCAGCACCTCTGGCGCGCTGTAGTCAGGCGTCGCCAAGAGCAGCGCACCCGTGCCCTGCGTGCCGCTGATGTGCCGCGCCGTGCCGAAGTCGGTCAGCACCGCGCGCAGGTCTTGCAGGATGATGTTGCGCGGCTTCACGTCGTGGTGGATGATCTCACGCTCGTGCAGATAGTCCAGTGCAGCGGCCACATCACGGACGATGAGGCGCGTCTCTTCCAACGTCAGCACCCCGCGCGCCGTCAGCACCTGTTCTAGTTCTCGGCCTTCGATGTACTCCATGATGATGTAAGGCGTGTCTTGATACAGCCCGCCGCCGAGCATCTGGCAGATGTTGGGGTGGCTTAAGCTGTGGAAGAGCCGCATCTCGCGCAGCAGGAGCCGAGTGCTCGCCTCATCTTGAGAGTCGTTTTTGGGCAGGAGCTTCACGGCGACGCGCTGGCCGCGGTACGTGGCCGCGTACACTTGGCCCATGCTGCCACGCGCCACCCACTCGCCGATGACGAGATCATCGAGCACAGCGCCCGTCCACGAGTTTTTAGGCTTTTCGTCACGTGTTTTGAACGTTCCTGTAGACACGCGCAGCCTGAAGAGCCGTCGGTCAATCCAACGTTGAAGCTGTTCCTTCATCGATTGATACGACCACGCGATCACCAGCGCCGCGAGCACCGCCATCATCAGGCGGGCGTTGCCAGCGCTCACCCACTGCGACAGCAGCGCCTGAGCGATCAGCAAGCCCACTGCCAGCACGCCGACGACGAGCGCGCTCATCAAACCGTAGACGGCGCTGCGGTTCAGGATCCAGTCTACGTCGTAGAGGCGGTAGCGCAGCAGCGCAAACGTGACCGCGATCGGGATCGAGAGCGTTGCAATTCGCGCGGCTGTGTAGAGGACGAGGTACAGCTCAGGGAAGCTCGCCAGCAGATAGGCGTCGGCCAGCCGTCGGATGAAGAAGAACGCCAGCCCGAAGCCGATGCCCAAGAGGATCCACTTGGTTTGCTGGCGCTCAAGCGAGAAGCGGCTCTGCTGGAAGCGTTGATACTGCCCCACCATCAGCGCCCCGAACATCGTCATGTCGAGGAACACAAACTGTCCTGTGGTGAGCGGGACGATGTTGAAGGCGTAGTTGACGACGACGGGCAGGCGCGCCAGCACCCACCACTTGACCCAAGCCGGGCGCAGCGTGCCATCCGGGAACAGGGCACAGACGAGGTAGGACAGCGTGGCGAACAAGGTGAGGAAGGCCGCCTGCACGCTGGGCGGATACCACGACGGCAGCGCCTCCAGCGGGATGACCTGCACGAACGCCACCCGCACCGGCATCATGAACCCGACCATCGCCGTGAGCAGCACCATCTTGCTGTTGGGGCGGCGCGCCAGCAGATACACCGACGCGCCCCAGAACGTCAGCGCTGCCACCCCCTCAACCGTTAAAAGGATCGGGATCTGCACTGCCAGCGGGATCCCCTGCAAGCCGAGGATGCCGCCCTGCGCGCCCCAATGGTTCAGGGCTGCTTGGAAGTACACCCAGTACAAGCTCAGCGACGCCGCCGCCACCACGACGAAGGCGGCGCGCAGCATGATCAGCGGTGGGAACTGTGCGCGATTGTACACGTCTAGGGTCATGGGGCGGCTTCTTTCTGCTGCGCGGTCGCGTGCAGCCCCACGAACCCGATGCCCCCCCAGAGGAAGGCCGCCAACTGCTGAAAGCCGTTGAGCAGCAACCCCAGCGCCGCGGCCTCGCTCAGCGATAGGCCCGCGTAGCGCGTCAGCCCGAACGCCAAGCTCCACTCGACCAGCCCAAACCCGCTGATGTTGAACGGAAAGGCCGTCGCAAACATCCCCAAGCTGATGACGATCACGAACTCATGCGGGGGCAGCGCCACCCCGAGGGCGTTGAGCAGCACGAGGCTCGTGAAGAAAGTGCTGCCATACGTCCCGCACGACCACAGCAGCCCGCCGATCAGGCGGCGCGGCGCGCGCAGGGCTTCCACCTCGTCCAGCAGGCGCTCCAGCGCGGGGATGAAAGGCCGCAGCAGCGGCAGCCGCTGGGCCGCGCCGCGCAGCAGCCGCCGCAGCGCCGACGGGCTGTAGAGCACCGCCGCCCCCGCGCCGACGCCCAGCGCGGCCACCCCCAACACGAGCAAGCGCGCCTCCCACGGCAGATCGCCCGTCAGCAGCTGCGCCAGCGCGGCCACCGCCAAGATCATCACCAGCTCCAACAGCCGCGACCACAGCAGGCTCGTCACCCCCGCTTGCAGGCTGACCCCCATACGCCGCTGCATCAACACAACGTAGGTCAGTTCGCCCAGCTTGAAGGGCAGCAGCCGCACCATCCCGTTGTGATAGAGCGCAATCGCGGTCAGGGTGGGCAGCGGCAGATCAGGCCGACCCAACAGCGCCCGATAGCGCAGCGCCCGGAAGATGTTCTGTGCGCCGTAGGCGGCAAACGCCGCCAGCAGCGCCCCCAGCGAAAGCCGCCCCGCGTACTGCTCGAACGCGCGAAAGTCCATTGTCAGCAGCACACCGAGCAGCAGCGCCATCGCAACGCCTGCCGTTGCCCAGCGCAGCCCGTGCCGTTTCCATTCGTGCCGCTGCATACACCCTCTGTTGGCTTTGCAAGAACGATTTAAATTGCCATGATAGCCTTTACATACGCTCTGAGCTACCTGTTTGTCGAAAGTTTGTCGAAAGTTTGTTGAAAGATTTTGAAAACAACGTCAAGTGAGGCACGGCGCGCCGCGTCCCGCTCAAATCACAATCAGCGACTGCCAGCCGTTGGTGAGCTTCTCGCCGCCGTCGGGGCGCGCCACAACGACATCTTCCACGCGCGCGCTGAACGTGTCGAACAGGGTGATGCTCGGCTCAACCGTGAAGAGCATCCCCTCGCGCAGCGGGGTCGTGTCGCCTTTGGTCAGGAAGGGCGGCTCGTGGACGTCCATGCCGATGCCGTGACCCAGCCGATGGCGGAAGGCCTCGCCGTAGCCCGCCTCGTCGATCACGCGGCGCGCCGCCGCGTCCACCTCTTCACAGGTGTGCACCCCCGCCTTGAGCGCCGCCACGCCCGCCGCCTGCGACTGCATCACCAGATCGTAGACGCGCTGCGCTTCCGGCGTTGGGTCGCCGAAGAAGACCGTTCGCCCGAAGTCGTAGCACAAGCCGCGGTAGACCGCGCCAAAGTCGAACAGCAGCGAGACGGGTGGCATCAGCACGCGCGGCCACGTGTTCAGGCGGTCGCCGAACTTGAGCGGGTGGTTGGGGCCGCTGTTGTAGAACGACGTCGTGAAGGACGGCCCGAGCGCCCCGTGCCGCCGCAGTTGATAGTCTACCTCGGAGAGGATCTCCAGCTCGGTCATGCCGTGTTTGAGCTGGGCGACCACGTCGGCAAAGGCCGCCTCGGTGATGCGCCCGGCCTCGCGCATCAGGGCGATCTCGTCCTCGCTCTTGATGACGCGCAGCTCGCGCAGGATGTCGGTCGCGCTGATGAACACCGCGTCAGGCAAGATACGCTGGAGCTTCACGACGGTCTCGCCGCTGGTCAGGTCGCTGATGGCCACGGTGGGGCGGGCGGGCAGGTCGAAGCCTTTGAGGATGTCGCGCACGAGCGCGGTGGGGTCGTCCCAATCGCCTAACACGCGGACGTCGATGCCCTGCACGCGCCCCAAGCCGCTGAACTCGGCGCTCATGCGGGGCAGGGGCAGCACGGGGGCATGATGCGGCGTGATCCACGCGCCTTCCAGCCACGCGCCCGGGTGCATCGTCAGGCCGAAGTTGGGGATGTCGCGCGGCACGCCGGTCAGATATTCCAAGTCGGCGCTGGTCGGGAAGAACGCGAGGTCGGCTTGGCCTTTCATGAGCGCCTGAAACTGCGTTAGGCGGTCAACATAAACGATCATAACAGGTTCCTTTCGTGAAAATGCTTTCTATGCCATGTCTGTAGAAGATACAGGGTAGATACGCCCGCGGCTTCAACGCTCGGCGCGACGGTGGAGGCCTCACCCCTAAATCCCGTCTCCCGTGGAGAGGGGACTTAAGCCCCCCTTCAGGGGGCGCGCCCTAGCCGAGCACTTCAGCGCTCGGCGCGACTGTCTGTTTATCTTTAGACACTCCCCGTGACACCAATCTATTGGCAGATTACGACATATTGTCTACAATCGACACCATGATAGCAATATCAACGCTATAACCAATCGAGGACGATCCTATTTTTGAGGAGGTTGCGATGCACAAAATATTTCGTTTTATGATGCTCAGCGTCATGCTGGCCGCGCTCATGTTGGGCGTGTTCGTCAGCGCCGCGCAGGAGGAGCGCGTGTTGGTCATCGGCCACGCCGAGAGCACCGACAGCTACGACCCCGCGCGCGGCTTCACCCAGACGACCGGTTTCGTCAACCGCGTGACCTATCAGACGCTGGTCACCTTCCCGGATGAAAACGCCAGCGAAATCCTGCCGCTGCTCGCCACGAGCTGGGAGGTGAGCGACGACGACTTGAGCTACACCTTCACGCTCGACCCGAACGCGCGCTTTGCCAGCGGCAACCCCGTCACCGCCGCCGACGTCGTGTTCAGCATCAACCGCTTGAAGAACGTCAAAGGCAACCCGTCCTTCCTCGCGGATGTGATTGAAAGCGTCGTCGCCAACGACGATGGCACGGTGACGTTCAAGCTGACGCGCATCAACCCGGCCTTCCTCAACCTGCTGTGCAACTACGCCTTTTCGATCACTGAAGCCGCCGTCGTCATCGCCAACGGGGGCACCGACGCCGAAGACGCCGCCACGACCGACGCCGCCGGCGCATGGCTGGACACCAACTCCGCAGGCAGCGGCCCCTACATCCTCGAAAGCTGGGAGCCAACCGTGAGCACCGTGCTCGTGCGCAACCCCAACTACTGGCGCGACCGCGAGGTTTACTTTGACCGCGTGATCGTCGTCAACATCCCCACGCCCGCCTCGCAAAAGGCCGCGCTGGAAGCAGGCGACATCGACCTTGCGCTTGACCTGACCGCCGACCAGATCGCCGAGCTGGAGGGCAACCCGAACGTCGCCATTGCGCGCTTCCCGGCCAACATCGTCCACTTCCTCTTGATGAACCAAGACCCCGAGATCGGCGGCATCGTGAGCGACCCGCGCGTGCAGAAGGCGATCCGCCTCGCGCTGGACTATGACGGCTTCAAAGAGCTGTGGGGCGGCGTGCAGCCCGCGGCCAACCTCGCGTTTGGGCTGTTGGGCGCGCTGGGCGAAGAAGACGCGCTCGACCGTGACCTTGACGCTGCCCGCGCCCTGCTCGCAGAGGCAGGCTACCCTGACGGCTTCGAGATCACCCTCAGCTACCCCGACTTCAGCTTCCAAGGCGTGAACATGAACATCAACGCCCAGAAGATCCAGTCCGACTTGGCGGAGGTGGGCATCCGCGTCACGCTCAACACGCAGCAGCTTCAGATCGGCTTGGCGGAGTACCGCGCGGGGCAGCAGGGCTTCGCTTACTGGTTCTGGGGGCCGGACATCCTCGACGCCTCCGACTTCTTCGCCTTCCTGCCGGGCGGCAAGGTCGCCAGCGAGCGCACCAACTGGAATGAAGGCCCCGCCGAGATCATGGAGCTGATCGCCGCGGCCAAAGTGGAGACCGACCCTGAAGCGCGCGTTGAGATGTTCGCGCAGCTTCAGCGCTTCAACCAAGAGAGCGGCCCCTACGCGCCGTTCATCCAGCCCGCCATTCAGACGGCCTTCCGCGCCAACCTGCAAGGTTACATCTGGCATCCGCAGTGGCTGCTCGACGTCTCGCTGTTGAGCCGCTCGGAATAAAACTCACCGTCGGGGCGAGGCATGCCTCGCCCCCCATTCTCTCTGGATCGTGGTATGTCGTTTCAACGCTATATCCTGCGCCGCATCTTGTTCGTCATTCCGGTCGTGTTCGGGATCACGTTCTTCGCGTTCTTCATCGCCAACGCCGTTCCGGCTGACCCGGTGACGGCCAACTTGCCGCAGAGCGCCCTGAACAACCCTGAAATCGTCGAGACGTTTCGGCGGCGCTGGGGGTTGGATCGCCCGCCCGTGGAGCGCTACCTTACCTACGTCTCGAACCTCGTGCAGGGCGACCTCGGCACGAGCATCAAGACGCGCCGCCCCGTGATAGACGACATCCGCCGCTTTTTGCCCGCCACGATGGAGCTGGCCACGTTCTCGATCGTCGTCGGCATCTCGTTGGGCGTCGGGCTGGGGGTGGTCTCGGCGCTGTATCGCAACACGGTGGTCGACTACGCCGCGCGCGTCTTTTCGCTCGTCGGGGTGAGCTTTCCGGTGTTCCTGCTGGCGTTGATCGCGCTGAGCATCTTCTACGTGCAGCTCGGTTGGACGTCGGGCTTAGGGCGCTTAGACATCGTGCTGCAAACGCGCCAGCCGCCCGCGGTCACCGGCTGGTACACGATTGACAGCCTGCTGCGCGGCGACCTGCGCACGTTTCAGAGCGCCGTGTCGCATCTGATCCTGCCGAGCTTGGTGCTGGGCAGCTACGTGAGCGGCATCATCGCCCGCATCACCCGCTCATCTCTCTTGGAGGTACTGGGGCAGGACTACATCCGCACCGCGCGCAGCAAAGGCCTGCGCGAGCGCTTCGTGATCCGCCGCCACGCCATGCGCAACGCCATGATCCCCATCGTGACGGTCATCGGCCTGTCCTACGGCAGCTTGCTGAGCGGGGCGGTGCTGACGGAGAGCATCTTCGCGTGGCCGGGCATCGGTCGCTATATGTATCAAGCGTCCACCTCGCAGGACTTCCCGGCGATCATGGGCGTGAGCATCCTCATCGCGCTGATCTTCGTAGGAGTGAACTTTGTCGTCGACATCCTCTACTATTTCCTCGATCCCCGCATCCGCCTCACGTAGCACGCGGTCGACGGCGTGGGGCCACCTGCGGCGCAACCCGCTGGTGGGGGTAGGGCTGCTGCTGGTGCTGGTGTGGCTCGTGTTGGGGCTGCTGGCCCCGCTCATCGCGCCTTATGACCCGCTGCGCCAGAACGTGTCGAACCGCATGCGCCCCCCCCATGCCGAGCACATCATGGGCACGGACGAGCTGGGGCGCGACGTGTTCAGCCGTGTGCTGTACGGCGCGCGCGTGACGATCCCGGCCGGGCTGATGGTGATCTTGTTCGGCACGGTGATCGGCACACTTGTCGGGGCGGTGGCGGGCTTCATCGGCGGCTGGATCGACGAGACGATCATGCGGATCACTGAGCTGTTCATGGCCTTCCCGACGATCATCCTCGCGATGGCGATCAGCGCGGCGCTGGGGCCAGACGTGCGCAACGCGATCATCGCGCTGGTGGTCGTCTGGTGGCCCAACTACGCGCGGCTGGTGCGCGGCCTCGTGCTGGAGATCAAGAGCAAGGAATTTGTGGAAGGCGCGCGCGCCATCGGCGCGACGGGGCCTTACATCCTCTTCCGAACGGTGCTGCCGAACTGCATCGCGCCGGCGATCGTGCTCGGCACGCTCGACGTGGGCAACGCGATCTTGACCTTCGCCGGGCTGAGCTTCCTCGGGCTGGGGCCAGAGCCAAGCGCCGCCGACTGGGGCCGCATGGTCAGCAGCGGGGTCGACAACCTCAACCAGTGGTGGACGTGGCTGTTTGCCGGCGTGGGGATTGCCTCGGTGGTGTTGGGGTGCAACTTCATCGGGGACGGCCTGCGCGACTTCCTCGACCCGCGCCTACGCAAGGGCAACTAGGGGCCATCCCCGCCCGCGGACGCGACCATCGTAGAGACAGGGCCTGCCCTGTCCGATTTTCGATTGCCATTGCACAAGCACCAGCATCCACGCTGTTCAGTTCAATGTTGGGGTTAGGACACTGCCAAATTGGGAGCATCTCTTGTGAACTCTCTAGATTCTATGTAAAATTATAATAATTACAGGCTACTTGTAATGTTTACATAAGGCTCTTACAATTGAGAGGATTAAGATATGAAGCTTTCTAGGGTGTTAGTTGTTGTGGGGCTGCTGCTCGTAAGCATGCTCGCGCCTACCGTCAAGGCGCAGTCCGACACGCTGATCATCGCCTCTGGCACGGATATTGAAAACACCAATATCCACCTTGTCACGTCCTCACCATCTTTTTCGGTGCTGGAGCACATTTACGAAACGCTCTTCAGCATGACACCTGAAGGCGAGCTAGAACCTTTGCTGGCTGAAAGCATTGAAGCCACTGCCGACAACGTTTATGTCATCAAGCTGAAGGAAGGCATCCGTTTCACCGACGGCACGCCGTTTAACGCGGAAGCCGTGAAAGCCAACCTCGATTACATGCTTGATCCAGAAAACGGCTCAGCCTTCCGCTTCCTGTTGGTTGTGGGCGGCGAACCCGCGCAAGTGGAAGTCTTGGATGAATTCACCATTCAAATCACCACCAAGTTCCCCTTTGCGCCGCTGCCTGCTCACCTTGCGCACGGCGCTTACGCGATGGTTAGCCCGGCAGCCTTAGCACAAGGCCGCGACTTCCTCGCTTCGAACGCCGTCGGCACAGGCCCATTTGTCCTCAGCGAGTGGAAACGTGACGAAGAGGTCATCTTGACCCGCAACGATGACTACTGGGGCGAAAAACCCGCGCTTGAGACGGTTATCTTCAAGGTTGTCAAAGAGAGCGGCGCGCGCCTCGTAGAAATTCAATCCGGCACCGTTGACGTGGCTGTGCGTGTGCCACCTGCTGACATCCCGATGTTGGAAGCTGACCCCAACATCGAGATTATGATCACGCCCGGCCTGCGCACTATTTATATCTTCTTCAACGTGACCGAAGAACCCTTCACTGATGTGCGCGTGCGCCAAGCGGTCAACTACGCTGTGGACGTGCAAGCCATCGTGGATAACCTGTTTGAAGGGGCAGCCCTCGTAAGCCGCGCCCCGTTCGCGCCCACCATTTTTGGCTATGCTGAACAGGAACCCTATGCCCGTGACCTTGAAAGAGCGCGGGCCTTGTTGGCCGAGGCTGGCATAGCAGAGGGCACGACTGTAACGCTTTATCACCCGACAGGCCGCTACATCCAAGATGCGCTGGTGGCGGACGCTGTCCGCGCGCAGCTGCGCGAAGTGGGCTTGAACGTTGAGCTGCAAACGCTCGAATGGCCGCAGTACGTGCCGCAGGTGCGTCGCCCCAAACCTGAGAATGACATCCAGTTCGCCATGCTCGGCTGGGGTGTTCCCACGATGGACGCCGACTATGCCCTGTTCGCGCTGTTCCATTCGTCGGAGTTCCCGCCCGGCTTTAACGGTGCGTTCTACAGCAACCCCGAAGTGGACGCGCTGCTCGAAAAGGGGCGTTCTACGCTTGATCCAGAAGAGCGCAGAGCCGCCTACGCTGAAGCCATCCGCATTATTTGGGAAGATGCGCCATGGCTGTTCCTCTACAGCGAAATTCAGGTGACGGCAGTGCGTAAAAACGTTGAAGGCTTCATCGTTCATCCTGACGAAAGTTTGATTGCCACCTTCGCCAGCAAGCGATAAGCTTCTTTGCAGTTCGAGTCATGTGAAACTCGTCGAGACGGTACGTTGTGCCGTCTCGATTTATCTTGATGTTCTTCAAAGGTAACCGATGACTAAATTTATTTTGCGCCGTCTCCTGCTGGCCATTCCCACTCTACTAGGGGTTTCATTTTTAGTCTTCGCTAGCATCCGCCTTGTCCCCGGCGGCCCTGCGGTCGCACTCGCCGGCGAGCTTGCTACTCCGCAAATGATCGAACAGCTCAACCGCGAGCTTGGGCTAGATCAGCCGCTGCTCATCCAGTATGTCAACTACTTAGGGCGCATGCTGCGCTTTGACTTGGGGCGATCGATTCGCAGCGGGCTGCCAGTTGTCGAAGAGATCCAAACGCGCCTGCCGCGCACGCTGCTCTTAGCGGTTGTTAGCTTAGCCGTCTCGTCTGTGCTGGGCATCACCATCGGTGTAACAGCGGCTACACGCCCTAACTCGCTGTTCGACGGCGGCAGCATGATCTTCGCGCTGCTGGGCGTGTCGATGCCCATCTTTTGGTCAGGCTTGATGTTGATGATCTTCTTCGCTGTGCTGCTGCCGCAGTGGCTGACGTCCATTGGGTTTCCCACAGGCCCCATCCTGCCGCCCACAGGCAGCGGCACATGGCAGCACCTCGTTATGCCGGTCACGGCGCTGGCTGCCAACTCGATGGCGATTCAGGCACGCATGACCCGCGCGACCATGCTTGAAGTCTTGCGCCAAGATTACATTCGCACCGCGCGCGCCAAAGGACAAAAAGAACGTATCGTCATTTATGTCCACGCGCTGCGTAACGCCATGTTACCCATTGTCACCATTATCGGCTTGCAGTTCGGCACGCTGCTAGGCGGCGCAGTTCTCACTGAAACTGTCTTTAGTTGGCCCGGCATCGGTCGCTTGTTAGTCGATACCATCAGTTTTCGCGATTATCCCGTCATTCAAGGCACGGTGCTCACCATCTCGATCGGCTTCGTGTTGACCAATCTCGCTGTGGACGTCTTATACGCCTATCTTGACCCGCGCATCAAGTATTCCTAGAGGACATCACGCCATGACCGCTTCTATTCCCACGGGTTTAGCCGCGCCCCACAACAGGTTTAAGTTGCCCACCTCCATACGCCGCCTGATTCGTAACCCGCTGGCCATGGTTGGATTGTTCATCGTCTTGACCTTTATCTTTGTGGGCCTCTTCGCCGAGCAGATCTCCCCCCATGACTATGACCTGTCTAACCTATCGATGGCGCGCAAAGGGCCTAGCGCCACCCACCTACTTGGCAACGACGAAATCGGCCGCGACATGCTCTCTCGCCTGTTTCACGGCGCTCGCATTTCACTCACGCTGAGCATCATCTCAGTCGGCATTGGGCTGGTGACGGGCGTCCTGATGGGGGTGGCGGCCGGCTATTTCGGCGGCGTGGTCGATTTGATCATCATGGGGATCATCGACATTATGCTGGCATTTCCCAGTATCTTGCTGGCGATTGTGTTCGTCGCCTTTCTCGGCAGCAGCCTACAGAACGCCATGATTGCTATTGGCGTGCTGTCGATTCCGGTCTACACGCGCCTCGTGCGCAGCTCAACCCTCTCGATTAAAGAAGAGCTATTCGTGGAAGCGGCGCGTGCGCTGGGCGCCAGTCACCTCACCATTGTGCTGCGCCACATCCTGCCCAACGTGTTCGCCCCGATCATCGTACAGTCAACCTTACAGATGGCTGTTGCCATTCAAGCCGCGGCCGCACTGGGGTTCTTGGGGTTGGGCGCGCCGCCCGACGTGCCAGAGTGGGGCAATATGCTGCAAAAAGGGCGCAACTTCATCTTCTCCGCGCCCCACATCGTCCTCTATCCGGGCTTGGCGACGATGTTAGTCGTGTTCGGCTTCAGCCTCTTGGGTGACGGCCTGCGCGACGCGCTCGATCCGCGCTTGAACCGTTAGACGGCGTCGGCTGAGCGCCCACCGCGCCACGCTGGCTCTCGACCCGCGCATGCGACCATCGTAGGGACAGGGCCTGCCCTGTCCGATTTTCGATTGCCACGGGCACGGCTCTTCCCGACGACGAAGGGGCTGGGGGATGAGGCTCGCGCGGACGCGACAGGTCGTGCGGACGCGACAGGTCGTGCGGACGCGACAGGTCGTGCGGACGCGACAGGTCGCGTCCCTACCACCTGTTAAATTTTCAAACGGCATCAGCGCTCGGCGGCGCTTGTCTGCCTGCCATGAGGGGCGCTGATTTCTTGTTCTGGAAACGTTTCCTGATTAAAATAGATTGTTAATATCTCTCTCTGTAAGGCGTTGTCGGCATGGGCAGGGTCACCATCAAAGACGTGGCACGTCACGCGGGGGTTGGGTTGGGAACCGTGTCGCGGGTGATGAACAACCATCCGCGCGTTAGCCCTGAGACGCGCGAACGGGTCTTGAAAGCCATCCGCGAGTTGGGGTTCCGCCCGAACGCCACCGCCCGACGCCTGCCGCGCAAAACGGAACTGCGCTACATCGGGGTGATTACCCACCCCTTCTTGCTGAACTATCACAGCATTTCGGAGCGGCTGCGCGGCGTTCAGACCGCCCTCAGCGCCAGCGATCAAGGCCTTGACTTGGCGTTGTTCAGCGCCTCGTCAGCCGCACATTTTGACTCACAGCTTCACCACATCGTCCAAGCCAATGCAGTAGAGGGGCTGCTGATCGTCGACTTTGACATGAGCGATGACCAAGTCCAGCGCCTGCGCCAAGCACGGATCCCCTTCGTCGGCCTCAACCACCTGCGCGGGCGCTCGTGGCCGTGCATCGGCACAGACAACGAATACGGCGGCTACGTGGCGACGCGCTATCTGACGGAGCTGGGCCACCGCCGCATCGCCTACATCGGCGACAACATGGTTGACGAGTACGGCTTCTCGACCAGCCAAGAGCGCTACATCGGCTACAAGCGCGCGCTGACGGAAGCGCAGATCCACCTGAACACTCGCTACGTGCGCTTGGGCGATCACAGCTACCGCATGGCCTATGACATCACGCAAGAGCTGCTGCAGTTGGCGCAGCCGCCCACGGCCATCTTTGCCATGAGCGACTTGCAGGCGGCGGGCATCATCGCCGCGCTGCGGGCAGCCGATGTGCACGTCCCCGCGGACGTGTCGGTGATCGGCTATGACGATACGGAGCTGGCGATGGCGCTCGGTTTGACCACGATCTGTCAGCATCTGGAGCAGAGCGGGCGGCTGGCGGCAGGGTATCTGCTGGCTCTCATCGCCGGCGCAGACACGCCCCCCCCCACGCTGCCTAACTCGCAGTTGATCGTCCGCCAGACGACCCAGCCCCCTAAGCATCGCTTATCCTGAGGGTCACAGAGGAGCTTGTGATGAGTGTGTTGTGTTTCGGTGAACTGTTGATCGACTTTGTCGCGTTGGAGTCGGGCGTGACAGTAGGGGAGGCGAGCGGGTTCGTCAAAGCGGCGGGGGGCGCGCCGGCCAACGTCGCGGTGGCGGTGGCGCGCTTGGGGCTGCCTGCGGCCTTCATGGGCAAAGTCGGGGAAGACCCCTTCGGGCACTATCTGGTTGACCTGCTCAACGCCAACCATGTAGACACGAGCGGCTGCCTGTTCGACCCGACCGCCCGAACGGCGCTGGCGTTCGTGTCGCTCACCGCTGAGGGCGACCGCAGCTTCATGTTCTATCGCCACCCGAGCGCGGACATGCTCCTACGCCCCGACGAGATCAACACGGAGGTGATCCGCCGCTATCAGGTCTTTCACTTCGGTTCGATCAGCCTCATCAGCGAGCCGAGCCGCTCGGCCACGCTGCACGCCGTGCAGGCGGCGCAGGCGGCCGGCCTGCGCATCTCATACGACCCGAACCTGCGGCTGGCGCTGTGGCCAGATGAGGCCGCCGCCCGCGCGGGCATGTTGATAGGCCTTGATTACGCGCACGTGCTCAAGATCAGCGCGGAGGAAGTCGAGTTCTTGCTTGGGACGGGCGACGTCAGCGGCTTGTGGCGGCCGCAGATGCAGCTCATCATGGTGACGCACGGCCCCGACGGCGCAACGTTCTACACGCGCAGCGCCAGCGGCCACGTGCCCGGCTTCCGCGTGAACGCCGTGGACACCACCGGCGCGGGCGATGCGTTCGTGGCAGCCACCCTCACCAAGCTGCTGGAACTCGGCGCGGGCTATGAAGCCCACTTGGCCGAGATCACGCGCTATGCCTGCATGGTGGGGGCGTTGACGACGCTCGCTAAGGGTGGCATTCCGGCCCTGCCCACCCGCGAGCAGGTCGAGGCGTTCGCCGCGACGCTCTGAAAGCCGCCCATCGACTGACAAGCCTTGTTACAATCAAGGCGCTGCACACACAAGGAGGACGACACATGCCCCGCATCGAGGCGTTTATCTTTGACTTGGACGGCGTCATCACCGACACCGCCGAGTACCACTATCTGGCGTGGAAGCAGCTTGCCGACGAGGAGGGCTATCCCTTCACCCGTGAGGACAACGAACAGCTGCGCGGCGTGTCGCGGCGCGAGAGCCTCAACCGCCTGCTGAAGGGCGCGCCCATCTCTGAAGAAACAGCGCAGGCATACATGGAGCGCAAGAACCAGTACTACCAGCGCTACTTGAAACAGATCACGCCCGCCAACGCCCTGCCGAACGTGCCGGAGTTCTTGCGCGCGGCGCGGCTGGCGGGGGTCAAGCTCGGCCTCGGCTCGGCCAGCAGGAACGCCGTGGACGTGCTCCAGCGCCTTGAGCTGATGACGGCGTTCGACGCGGTGGGCGACGGCTACAGCGTGGTCAACCCCAAGCCCGCGCCGGATTTGTTCGTCTGGGTGGCGGGGCGTTTGGGGGTGAACCCCGCGCACGCCGTCGTGTTTGAGGACGCTGAAGCAGGCATCGACGCGGCGCTGGGCGGCGGCTTCTGGACGGTGGGCATCGGCGCAGAGCACAACGTCCACCGCGCCCACCTCATAGCGCCAACCGGGCTGGCAGAACTAGATGTGATCCGTTTGATCCAGCACTTTCAAGCCTTGTGACTCTGAAAGGATACCCCTCATGCTGACCACCGACACCCTGCCCACTGAGGCCCAGCGCACGCTCAAGCGCCTGCTGACGCGCTATCAGTCTCGCCTCAAAGTTGAGCCGGGCGTGTTCGCCCAACGCCTGAGCCAGCACTGGCCGACGATCTTTGACCTGCTGTACCGCTTGTACGGCCAGAACTACGACTTCTTCTACACGCTGGAGATCATCTTTGAGACGATGATCGAGCACTACAACGCGCGCCCCGACGACCTGCACGCGCTTGATCACGCCCGCGAGCAGACGCCGCTCTGGTTCCAGAGCGAGCAGATGGTGGGCGGCGTGTGCTATGTGGACTTGTTCGCGGGCAGCTTGCGCGGCGTCGAGGAGAAGATCCCTTACTTCAAAGAGCTGGGGCTGACCTACCTGCACCTGATGCCGCTCTTCAAGACGCCCGAGGGCGAGAACGACGGCGGCTATGCCATCAGCGACTTTCGACAGGTGAACCCCGCGCTGGGCACGATGGAGGAACTGGCCGAGCTGGGGCGTGCCCTGCGCGCCGAGGGCATCAGCCTCGTGTTGGACTTTGTGTTCAACCACACCAGCAGCGAGCACGCATGGGCGCGCGCTGCCCTCGCCGGCGACCCCGACTATCAAGACTTCTACTTCTTCTTCCCTGATCGCACCCTGCCCGACCAGTACGAGCGCACCCTGCGCGAGGTGTTCCCCGAGCAAGCGCCCGGCAATTTCACCTACCTGCCCGAGGCGCAGCGCTGGGTGTGGACGACCTTCCGCGAGTTCCAATGGGACTTGAACTACCGTAACCCGCTGGTGTTCAACGCCATGCTGGGCGAGCTGCTGTTCCTCGCTAATCAAGGCGTGGAGGTGATGCGGCTGGACGCGGTGGCCTTCATCTGGAAAGAGCTGGGCACAGTCTGCGAGGGGCTGCCCCAAGCCCACTGGATCATCCAAGCCTACAACGCCATCGTGCGCGTGGTGGCCCCGGCCATGCTCTTCAAGAGCGAGGCCATTGTGCACCCTGACGTGGTGGCCAGCTACATCGGCACGCACGAAAGCCCCATCAGCTACAACCCAACGCTGATGGCCCTGCTGTGGGAAGCTGCCGCCACGCGCGACACGACGCTGCTAAGCTACAGCATGCAGAAGCGCTACGACCTGCCGCCCGGCTGCGCGTGGATCAACTACGTGCGCTGCCACGACGACATCGGCTGGACGTTCGCCGACGAGGACGCGCGCGCCGTCGGCATCGATGGCTACTGGCATCGGCAGTTCTTGAACAAGTTCTACATCGGCGCGTTTGAGGGCAGCTTTGCCCGCGGCGTGCCCTTCAACTACAACCCGATCAACCACGACATGCGCATCAGCGGCATGGCCGCCTCGCTCATCGGCCTCGAGCAGGCGCTGGAACTCAACAACGATCTGTACATCGACCACGCGCTGAAGCGGCTGCTGCTCCTCCACAGCGTGATCTTGAGCGCCGGCGGCATCCCGTTGATCTACTTGGGCGACGAGATCGCCATGCTGAACGACTACAGCTACATGGAGGACGAGGCCAAACGCATCGACAGCCGCTGGGTGCACCGCCCGCGCTTCGACTGGGCGCGCGCCGCCACCCGCCACGACCCGACCACCCACGCCGGCTGGATGTTCACCCATCTGACGCACTTGATCGCCATCCGCAAGCAGACGCCTGCCTTCGGCGCAGGCCGCACCCGCTTCTTCTGGAGCGGCAGCCGCCACGTGCTGTCCTACATCGTCGGCGAGTCGGTTGTGGTGGTGGCCAACTTCAGCGAGCACCCACAGACGATTGATGGGATGGTCGTGGGGGCGTTCGCGCAGGTGGCCACGGCGACCGACCTCGTGACCGGCGAAATCCTGCCCGCCCACGCGCCGCTGACGCTGCGCCCGCTGCAATTCCGCTGGATGCAAACCCGCCCACAAGAGATGCCGACGGAGTGACGCCGCATGATCGACATCGAACAACCCGACCAACTGACCGACTACCTGCGGGCGCGCGGCATCGTCCAAGCCGATGAGCAGCCCACGATCCGCGTGCTGACGGGCGGCGTCGCCAACAAAACCGTGCTCGTAGAGCACCGACGGGGCGGGCTGGTCGTCAAGCAGGCGCTGGGCAAGTTCCGCGTCAAGGTGGATTGGTTCGTCGCGCCCGAGCGCAGCGCGCTGGAGGCGTTGGGGCTGCGCACGTATGAGGCGCTGCTGCCGAGCGGCAGCACGCCGCGCTTCTTGTTCGAGGACTTCGACCACTTCATCCACGCCATGACCGCCATCCCGCAGCCGCACGAGACGCTCAAGCGCCTGCTGCTGGGCGGCCACGGCACGCCGGAGCTGGCGCAACGCTTCGCCGCGCTCATGGCCGAGGCGCACCTGCGCGCGCGGGAGCAAGCCCTGACGCTGCGCCCGCAGTTCGACAGCCTCGAACACTTCGAGACGCAGCGCCTCGAGCCGTTCTACGCCTACACCGCGACGCAAGTTCCTGAGGCAGCGGACTTCATCCACCAGTTGATCGACGAGACGCGCCGCACGCGCCTGACGCTCGTTCACGCCGACTTCACGCCCAAGAACGTGCTCGTGCTGCCGGATGGGCGGCTGGTGCTGCTGGACTTCGAGATCGTGCACTGGGGCGACCCGGCCTTTGACGCCGGGCTGGCGCTGGCGCACTTGATCGCCAAAGCGATCAAAGTCGAGGCGCGCCGCGCCGACTACCAGTCGTATGCCAAGTTATTCTGTGAAACTTATCTTGACAAATCAGAGGATGCATTCGACGGGCTGGAAGGGCGGATCGTGCGGCACGCGCTGGCGTGTGTGCTGGCGCGGGTGCGCGGGCGCTCGCCGCTGGAGTACTTCGACGAGCCGCAGCGGGCGATCATCGCTGCGCGCGTCGTGCGGCAGCTCCAAGCTGTGCCACCTACGCTCAGCGCGCTGATCGACGGGTTGACAGCCTCAGGATAGAGGGCGGCGTTTTTGAGGTCTAGGGAGTGTCTAAAGATAAACAAACAGTCGCGCCGCCCGCTGAAGCGCTCGGCTAGGGCGCGCCCCCTGAAGGGGGGATGAAGTCCCCTCTCCCGTGGAGAGGGGATTTAGGGGTGAGGCCTCTGTTCGAATTTCGACACTCCCTGAGGTCTGGGCAACCTGTCGATTTGGCCTCATTTCATGTACAGTGAAAAGTAAATCTGATTAGTGATGGAGGAATTTACATGTACAAGGTAGTGCTTGTCCGCCACGGAGAAAGCGAATGGAACAAGTCCAATCGGTTTACGGGCTGGACAGACGTTGATCTGACCGAGCAGGGCATTGAGGAAGCTCGTGAAGCAGGCCGTCTGCTCAAGGCGGAGGGCTATGAGTTCGACTTTGCGTACAGCTCGGTGTTGAAGCGTGCCATCCGCACGCTGTGGATTATTCTAGATGAGATGGACTTGCTGTGGCTGCCAGTGGAGCGCTCATGGCGTCTGAATGAGCGCCACTACGGAGCGTTGCAAGGTCTGAACAAGGCAGAAACGGCCGCTCGCTATGGTGATGAACAAGTCTTGATCTGGCGGCGCAGCTATGACGTGCCACCGCCCGCGCTGGAGCCAACCGACGAGCGCTTCCCGGGCAACGATCGGCGCTATGCCTCGCTCAAGCCTGATGAACTGCCGCTTACAGAATGCCTCAAAGACACGGTGGCGCGCTTCCTGCCGTACTGGCATGAGTCCATCGCCCCGCGCATCCTGTCTGGCCAGCGTCTCATCATCGCAGCCCACGGCAACAGCATTCGCGCGCTCGTCAAGTATCTGGACAACATCAGTGATTCTGACATCGTAGAGCTGAACATCCCGACGGGCATCCCGCTGGTGTATGAACTGGACGCCGAGCTGAAGCCCATCACCAGCTACTACCTCGGCGACCAAGAGGCAGCGCGCGCCAAAGCGGCCGCCGTGGCCAACCAAGCAAAAGCCAAGTAACTGCCAGTGCGTCAGCGCTGTGTCGTTAATTCTGGCCAGCGCTGATGCAGAATCACCAATCAAGCCTATGGAGTATCGATTTATGGTAAAGCGCCTTCCAGTTGGCCCGGGCCAAGAATCAGTCTGGGACTATCCGCGGCCCCCACGTGTAGAGCCGGTCTCTGACTTGATCCGTGTCGTCTTTAATGAAGTAGAAATCGCCCGCACGCAGTCGGCCTACCGTGTGTTAGAAACGAGCCACCCACCTACGTACTACATCCCGCAGGCGGATATTGCCATGCAGTATTTGCAACAGACAGCGCGGCGCAGCTTTTGCGAGTTTAAAGGCGCTGCCAGCTACTGGAGCATTGAGGTGAATGGACGGCAGTCGATCGACGCAGCGTGGATGTACCCTCAGCCCGCGCGTGGATATGAAGTCATCCAAAATCATCTGGCGTTCTATGCCAGCCGCGTTGACGCCTGTTTCGTCGGCGATGAGCAGGTGCAAGCGCAAGAGGGCGACTTCTACGGCGGATGGATTACATCAAAGATCGTCGGGCCATTTAAGGGCGCTGCTGGCACTTGGGGCTGGTAGCTCATCGGCAGGGTTTCATAGGCCAACTGGTCACAGCTTGCCGCGCTGCGTTGATCTTCGTCTATTTTTTTTATTAAAATAAGTACTAAGGTACTTTTTTTGTATGTTTACGTCAATTAGTAGTTACAATACTGTTACATTTGTTGCGAAAAGATAAATTTTCATTAGAATTCAGTTTGATATTATGCACCTCGAACTTATCGCGTGAGACTTGCTGTGGGCAAGACTGGCTTTGCATATCTTCTCTACCACAACGCAGACGTGGCCTTCGCTCTCCAGCTTGCTACGGATCTTCGCAATCGCGGCGTCAACATCTTCATGGATCGGCTAAACGTCTCGCCTCATCAAGACTGGAACGACGTTAGCAGCACAGCGCTGGCGGCGTGCAGTGTGATGCTCGTCGTGCTGACCTCTGAGTGCATTCAGACACCGGCCGCGCGCAACACGCTTCAGCGCATGTCGGAGCTAAACCGCCCGATCATCCCAATCATGCTGAGTTCGCTGGCAGCCAGCGACTACCCGACGGAAGTAGACTATCGCCAGTCGATTGCTATGGAGGGCTGGCAGGCTGACCACATCTATGCGGCTGGGTTAAACGCTCTGGCTAAAGCGCTGGAGGCCACTGGCTCAGTCCAGATGGCCGCTCGGTTGGATCCTGAGCGCCGCTATGTGAATACCCTAAATATGCTGATTGAAACTTACAAGAGCTATCTTGAAGCGCCGATCCGCCCGGCTGACCTAGATGAGCACTCGTTGTTGATGCCCCCTCCGATGTTGGAACAAGGTTGGGGCATCAACGCGATCTTCGTTGATCGTGGCACACAGTTTGACCGTGAAATCGAGATCGGCAACATGCCTTACTGGGCGGCACAAACGCGGCGTTTCGTGCTAATGGGCGCAAACGGGGTTGGTAAGACGACTGCGCTCATGCGCTTGATGAGCGAACATCTGCACGCCTACCTTGAGGATGCGCGTCATGTGCCAGTGCCTGTCTTTGTTGATTTAAGCCACTGGAACCCGGACGAACCGCTTGAGGCCCTCGTTGTGCACCAACTGCGGCCCATCGGTGACCCGACGTCTAACATTCGCAAAGGCCGTTACGCTGTTTATGTGGACGGGTTGAGCGAGCTAGGCGTTTTCAGCGATTTAAAGATGGAACGTCTGCGCAGCTGGCTGCGTTCTGACCAAGCGCCGCAGCGCGTCATCATCGCCTGTGATGAAGCCTTTTACAGCCCGCGCTACGGCCTAGACCTGCCAATTGTTCAGATGCACCCGGTGACGGAGGGCCAACGGCGCGCTCACGTTGCCGCTTACATGGGGCGCGAATCACGCCCGTTTTGGGAAGCGTTCCACGCGCATCCGCCAGCGGCGCGCTGGCAGAGCAGCGCCTTGCTGCTGCGGGCGGCGATGTTCCACTACCGTATGCGCCCCAAGGCTGACTTGCCCGCTAATAACGAGCGTCTGCTGCTCAAAGTGGTTGAGATGCTCTGTGAGCGCGAACAAGTGCGCAACAACCCCGACTGGGTAGACTTCCACAAGCTGCTGCCGCGCGTAGGCTATCTAGCCTATCGCATCATGTTCTCAGGCAATCCTTACAGCGTGACGCCCGAACAAGCCGTTCAGTTTTTAGGCAGTGAAGGCTTGCTGCATGCGTTGGTGAGCGCGCGCATCCTGACGGTTCACAGGAAGCGCGTCAAGTTCTGGCATCGCAGCTTCCTACACGTCTTTGCTGCGTATCACCTTCAAAAAGTTCCGCTGCACACCATTCTGGCCTACACCGAGTTTGACGCGCATGGCCGCCGCGTCTCTCACTACTGGGATGCGACGATCGTTGCGCTAGCGGGCATTATTGACGATCCGTCTATGCTGCTCTCAAATGTCGCTGAGGTTGACCCTTACCTCGCAGTCGAGGCGATGGCTGGTCACGAGGTGAGCGCTGAGGTTCAGCGGCGCGTTTTGGACAGCTTCATGCGTTACGCGCTGGCAAATCAGACGATTGCCTTCAGCGCGACGCTGGCAGTGTTGAATCACCTCACGTTGAACAAAACGATCAGCTTTTTGCTGGGCTTGATGCGCAGTGGATCGTGGGATCAGCGCGTCATCGCCCATGAGTTTCTGCTCCGCCTGCCGTACCCTATCGCCGAGGACTTGCAGCCCTTCCAATCGTGGGATGGCGTGCCGAGTGATGAGCTGGCCGACGTGCTGCGCACGTTGGGGGAAGAAGTTGTCCCCTTGCTGCTGCGTATGCTCCACAGCCCCAACACCCAAGTGCGAACCGGGGCCGCGTGGGCGCTGGGTGTCTTATCTGATTCGGCCTCTAGCATGGGCTTGATCGCCGCCCTGAGCGATTCACACCCGGATGTGCGTTTGAATGCAGCGCAGGCGCTGTGTGACATGCCGCAGCCTGAGGCCGTCAACGACCTCACGCGCTTGCTTTTGGACAGCGATTGGCGGGTGCGCAAAGCGGCTACTGAAGCGTTGATCCGAATTGGCGTGGCCGCTGTGCCAGCGCTGCGGCGGCTGCTTCAATCTGAAATGGTGGGAGATAAGCGGGTTGCCATTGGCGTTTTGGGGCACATCGGAGACGCAAGCGTTGTGGACGACTTGCTGCCGTATGTTCAGCACGAGTCGTCAGGGCTGCGAGCGGTAAGTGTTATGGCTCTGGGCCAGTTGCGTTCTGTTGAGGCGATACCGGCGCTCGCTGCTTGTGCTGATGATGAAGACAAGCCTTCATGGAGTAAGCACACAATCGCAGAGTTAGCACACCAAGCGCTTGAAAGTATTGGTACGGAGGAAGCGATGGGCGTCATCCAGTCATTTTTCCAGCGTGGTGATTCAAAGTCTAAGAATCGAGTCATTGAACGGCTCCAGAAGGACAAGAGCGAATCGCGCGTTGAGTCAGCTCCACAGCCTGCCGCCGTAGAAGATGAAGCTGTCGCGCTTGAAATCGCCACCCCAAGTTCCCCGTTGGAGCCAACGCCACCCGTCACACCTCTTCCCCACGAGCACCAAGATGAACTAGACGACCTTTTGCATCGGCTCAACACAGCAGAATGGCCGGATCGCCCGCATGTTGCCGCTGCGCTGACGGCCTATGCGCGCCGTCATCACAAGCGCTGTCCGCTCGATGCGCTGTATCGGCTTCAAGCGGGCGTTTACCACGATGACCCATACGTTCGCTGGATCACCGCAGAAGTGTTGGGCTTGGTGGCAGAACCGGCTGCCACGCGCTCTTTGCTCGTGCTGCTCAACGACAAAGATTGGCACATTCGATCAATGGCGGCCCATGCGCTGGCTGAAATCGGCGATGACGAAGCCCTGCCTCAGGTGCTCCAACTGCTCAAAGACACGCGCGCTGAAGTGCGGGCTAAAGTGGCCGAAGACATCACTCGATTCAACAACCGCTTGGCCGTTTCAGCGCTCATCGACGCTTTGAACGATGAAAACCCATTCGTCAGCCAACAGATCATTCGGTCGTTGGGGCGCTTAGGCGATCCAAGTGCCGCGCCTGCTTTAATCACCCTTCTACAGTCTGACATCGATCTTGATCGTAAAGCGCTCATCTTAGAAACGCTCGGCAAGATCGGCGCGACGGATGCTGTGCCCGTGATTGGCCAATTCTTGAGTTCGGTAGAGAAGTTGGTGTCACGAAATGGGTTGACGTTGGGGGAAATCGCAGCGGAGGCGTTGGAGCAAATCGGTAATCCTGCTGCCCTCAGATTGCTTGCTGCACGGTCGAACAGAGCGAGGCCAGTATGAAAATCTTCATGTGTTATGCGCGCGTTGATAAACCTTTCTGTCGAGAAATCGTGCGCATCATCGATAACCATGAAATTTTTGTTGATGATCGTTTTTACGCGGGGGACGATTGGTGGGAGATCATCCTTGAGCGCTTGGCATGGTGTGATGTGCTCATCTTTTTGATCTCTGTTCACAGCTTGAAGTCCGTTTACTGCAAACGTGAGCTGAACATCGCCATGCGGCATGGCAAGCGCATCATGCCCATTTTGCTCGACGAGGCCGCCATCCCGCACATCCCCAAAGAAATATCTAAGTTGCATTGGGCAGATCTAACTGGGGCTATGACTGATGAAGTGGTGCAGTGGATTCACGATTCGCTGCTCAAAATTGAAGCTGACCTCAAGAAATCTGTTCATAAGAACCCGACACAAACTGCCTCTATCATGAGCGCACCTCCCGTCTTTTTAGACGGTGACCCGGCGCAGCACATCGGCCAAGCGAGTGAGTTCATGCAGATGGGCGAGTTCGACCGCGCGCGGATGATCTTGCAGCGGCTGCGCGATAAACCCATGCAGCCCATGCAAAAACGCATCGTGGACAAGATGATCTCAGAGAACGAGAAGCTCTTGGATGAGCAGCTCAGCGACCGCGCGCGTGACATGGAATATCGGACGCTGTGCAGCATCGCGCATAACCCGCACTTGCGTGAGCTTGCTCTGGAAGAATACGAAGCCTTTCGCAAGCGCTTCCCAGACTATGACCCCAAGAACATTCACGCTGTGTTGTTCAGCAAAAAGCCAGTGGGCGCGGTGATCAGCCAACAGCAACAACCGGATGCTGCCGCTGTGAGCGTGAATAGTCGTTCGTCGTTTCGCTCACGACGTAACCCCGACTTTTTCATGCCGATGCTGGAATTTTTGCCGATCCACACTGGCGCAACGATGCGGCCATTTGAACTGGCGCGTTACCCGGTGACCAATCAACAGTTCAACATCTTCATCAACGACCCGGACGGGGCATCTCGTGTGCGCTGGTGGACCTACGCGGCGAGCGCGCGCAACTATCGTGAAAAGAGTGAAAAGCTCGTCCCTGCCCCCGAATCTGAGGATCTGCACCCGTGCTCTACTTGTTGGTACAATGCGATGGCGTTCTGTTTCTACTTGAGCGAGCACCTCGGACAGCGCGTGCTGCTGCCGACGCGCGCCCAACGTCGCCGCGCGGCCGGTGGAACAGACGGCAGGCGCTACCCTTTTGGGAATGAATTGACGCCAAGCAAAGCCAACTATCGTGACAGCGGCATCGGCCACACAACCCCGGTGAACGCTTACAACTCCCCCGGCCCCTATGGAAACTACGATCTAAGCGGCAACGTGTGGGAATGGCTGCTCGACGGCGCAGGGCTGGAAAAGCCCTACGATCACCGCACGCGCGCAGATCGCTACCTCGCCGGTGGCAGCTTCCGCAGCCGCGCCGATGAGCTGCTGGTGACAAGTGAAATGGTACAATCACCCGAGTTGATCACACCGACGGTTGGGTTCCGTGTGATGATTTTGCTGGATGCTTGATGGAAATTACTGGCAAGACTATTTTGCTTACAGGTGCGGCCTCTGGCATTGGGGCCGCGCTGCTGCGTATCTTGTGTAACGAAGCGGCTCATATCACATGCGTCGATGTTGATAGTGCCGCTCTACAAACCACCCTTGCCGCACTCCCACCTCACACAGCAGCTATCACCCCAGTTGTGGGCGATTTGTCGCTCCCTGCAACCGTGGAGGAAATGATCTCGGCGGCTTTAGCTCAAATGGGCAGCATCGACATTGTGATTGCCAATGCTGGCTTTGCCTATTATGAGCGCATGAACTATCAAGACTGGCAGCGGGTGGAGCATATTTTTCGCGTCAACGTGTTTTCTCCCATCTACACGCTCCAAGTCATGCAGCAGCGCTGCCCTGCTGGTGGCTACACTGCTGTGCTGATCGCCTCCGCCATGTCATACATCGCTGTGCCCGGGTACAGCTTGTACGCCGCGACCAAAGCCGCGGTCGATCGCTTTGCCGAGGGGTATCGCTTCGAGATGCCGCCCAACACGCATCTGATGGTGGTGTACCCGGTGGCCACTCGCAGCCAGTTTTTTCAGCGCGCAGGCGAGCAAGTCCCGATCATTCCCCCAACACAAACGCCCGATCAAGTCGCACGAGCCATTGTGAGTGGAATACGCCGCAGCGCAAAACGGGTGTACCCGCATCCGCTCTTTCGCCTGCTGCGCCTGTCGATGTTGACTCTCACGTTGGCACGATATCTGACGTACTTCATCGGGCTGCGGCAGTTCACAGATTGGCAGCGTCGTCGTTCCTGAGCGCAAGCACACTAGGCCAAGCACACTAGGCGTTGAAGGGCTTCGTTGCTAACCTTGCATAAAGACAGGATGTTTTGAATGCGCCGACTGCCTTCGCTGTTTAACGTCGCCCTGCTGACTGCTGCCTTGCTGAGTTTGTCCCTAGTGGCAATTCAACCTTTTACTCAGTCCCAACTCTTGCTGAGTGATGATGCTGCTCTGCACCTGTACAGAACAATTGTTCTTGATCACTCGCTGCGATATGATCATCCCATTTATCCGCGATTTTCATCTGCGTTGGCGTATGGGTACGGCGCGCCGCTGTTCAACTACTTTTCGCCTTTTGCTTACTACCTCCCCAGAACACTGCACATAATCGGCCTGTCGTTTGTCGATGCTTGGTTGGCGGCTATGGTGCTCTATCTGTGGGTTGCGCTGGTTGGCGCGTTCCTGCTCGGACGGATCCTCACCAACACGACAGGGGGGATCATCGCGGCTGTCGCGTACTTGTACTCTCCCTACCTGCTCTACGACGCTGTTTCGCGCGGCACGATCACCGAAGTGGCCGGGTTGGCGCTGCTGCCGGTCGTTCTATACGCGCTCACTCGGCTTGCCAAACGCCCCTCTGTGGCCAATTTTTTGATCGCCGCGGCCGCTTATGCTGCCTTCATCCCGCTGCACAACATCGTCACGCTGCATGGGTCGTTGTTGATCGCGGCCTATGCGATGGTGATCGCGTTCACGAGCGTCAGACCGTTTCGGACGATGGCGTTACTGGCCTGTGTTGGCATTTTGAGTATCGGCTTGACCGCCTTCTTTTGGCTGCCTGCGCTCGGCGAAACAAGCTGGATCAAGCTGCCCGCGATTACGGCTGCTCTGTCGAATTTGGATGTGACGCGCCACCTGCGCGATATACGAGATGTGCTCGCGTTGCCTGTGCCAATTGATCCTCGCCAACAGCAAGCTCCAGTTCCTATTACGGTTAGTTGGGTGGCGTTGATCGCAGCCGGGGTTGGCTTGACGATAGCGTTTGTGACGAAGCGCCTGCGCGTTCAATTCTTGTTTTGGGCGGCTGTCCTGCTCTTCAGCTTGTTCATGAACACGCCCGCCTCCGCGTGGGTCTGGGAGTATGCCCCTCTGCTGTATTACACCCAGTTCGCATGGCGCATCTTAGGCATCGCCAGCCTTGCATTGGCCGTGCTGACAGGGTTGAGCATCTACATGATCGAACCCTACGCACAAAAGCGCCGTCTCGGCAGCTTGGCGACGATGGGGCTGCTGATCGGTTTGGTTTTGTATTCGCTGTCGTTCACCTACAGGCCGACTCAATCGCTAGACGCGGTAGATGTTCTGTCGGCACACAGGCATGAGCGCGTGTACGGGGAAGTCGCTCTTTCGTCTTACAGTGAGTACTTGCCAGCCCAAGCTAGCCCTTTCCTCGACCCGGAGGCGCTCTTGCCACTGTGGGAAGCTAGCCCCGTCATCCCCAGATGGACGAACACCGACGGCATCCAAATTCAACAAGAGTCTTGGGGCGGCATTCACGCCACATTTCAAATATCAGTTGATCAGGCAAGAAGACTTGTACTCGCTTGGTTGTATATGCCCAATTGGGAAGTGTATGTAAATGGACTTCGTGTTACTACAATCGCGAATATCGATGGGCTGCTGTCTTTCAGACTGCCATCTGGCCGCGTCAACGTCTCTGTCAGGTATGCACTCAGCGATTTTCAGCGCTTAGGACTTCTCATATCAGGAGTAAGCTCAGGAGTGAGCCTCTGTTTGCTCATTGCGGCGCTCTGGATGGGGCCCAAATCGGCGCAGACAACACATGGGCAGCCGCTGGCGTCGTCGCGAACATTGTTCCTGCTGTGCGCCTTGACTGGGCTGGGGCTGATTGCGTTCAAGGCGACGATTGTCGATCAGACGAATAACTTGTGGCGTCAAACTCGCTGGTCAGACGGTTATTTTGACAATCTAACAATTAGAGGGAGCGTGTTCAATCGAGAACTCATGCTGCTGTCGGCTGAGGTTCAAGTTGAACAGAACCAGCGCGGTGAGATCGCCATCCGCACGCATTGGACGCCCCTGCAGCCAATGGCCAACAACTACGGGACGCTGTACAGTGTCCGCAATCGAGAAGGGATTGAGATTGCGCGGGGGACGAACTACCAACCTGCAGGCGTGGATACCTCGCGTTGGATCGTCGGCCTGTACGTGCAGGACGCTGTGCGTCTGGTGCTGCCTGAGGGCACGCTGCCCGGTCCATACGATGTCTTTGTTTCGGTGTACGCTCAGGATACTCTGTTGCCCACAATCAACGACACGGGCAATGCGGATAGGCCCGACGTAAAACTCGCGACAGTGCAGATTGCGCCTCAAGAAGCGCCTGCGATCAGTGAACTGCCCGATGGCCCCGTTGCGCTCTTGACGACGCCTGATCTGCCACAAGGTGCGATGGAGGGCAGCGCGTTCGTCGTCAACCTTGAGCTGTTGGCTGGCCTATCAGCACAAGATGCCTTTCAGTATCGGCTGCGTTGGGCAGGGGAGGGAGGCGCTTCAACGGCAGCTGAGTGGCAGCCACTTGCCCCTGAGTACCCCGCGGCTTTGTGGCGTGCAGGGGAGGTGTATCGCATACCTGTACAAGTTTCCGTCCCTTTGTTCAATGCCGACGGGGCGTATAACCTGTGGTTAGAGATGGCAGACGCTGACGAAAAAATTGTGTATCAAGCCTTTTTAGGCGGCCTTAACGTCTCAACCCCTACTCGTGAATTTACGCAGCCTCAAATTGATCAGGCGCTAAACGCCACATGGCAGAACGGCATCCAACTGGTGGGCTATCGAATGCGCGGGGGGCAGCTCTCGCTCGTGTGGACAACGTCAACCATTCTGAAGGATGACTTGCGGCTTTTTGTCCATCGATTAGATGATGAGGGGGTGATCATCGACCAGCACGATGAAGTCCCTGTCAATTGGACGCGCCCCACCACGAGCTGGCTGCCGGGCGAGTACCTTACTACCACACACGTTTTTGAAGAAACACGGCAAGCGCCTGTGCTGCGCGTCGGTTTCTATGACCCTGTCAGCTTTGCGCGGATCGCGCTGGACAGCGGCGAAACGGCGTTGACGTGGTCAACAGCTGTCAGCGACAACTGAACCCCATTCAACCAATGTTTGGGTGATCAACGGATCGCAGCCCTTATGCGGCCAGAATAGGGTATAATCTATATAAATGTTGCTAAGCAAGGGAAAAAAAGATGTTTAAACGCGAGCAAGTCATCTCTCAACTGAAGCAAACGCCAGAAGTTGATGTTCTCATCATCGGCGCGGGTGTGAACGGCATCGGCACGTTCCGCGATCTTGTGCTGCAAGGGCTGTCTGTGCTGATCGTGGACAAATCCGACTTTTCTAGTGGGGCCAGTGCGGCGTCCTCGCACATGCTGCACGGCGGCATCCGCTACTTGGAGAACGGTGAGTTCAGGCTGGTGCGCGAGGCGCTGCATGAACGCAACTTGCTGTTGAAGAACGCGCCGCATTACGCCAAGCCGCTCCCGACGACCATCCCAATGTTCAAGTGGTTCTCCGGGTTGTTCAATGCGCCGTTCAAATTCTTAGGCCTGCTTGAAAAGCCCCAAGAACGCGGCGCAATCGTGATCAAACTAGGCCTGATCATGTACGACAAGTTCACCGGCCCGCAGCAATCGATGCCGTTCCATCGGTTCTTAAATCGCACTGCGGCGCTGAAAAACTACCCCAAGATGAACCCCAAAATCGTTTCAGCCGCGACTTATTATGACGGTTTCATGCCGTACCCTGAGCGCTTGTGCTTAGACATGCTGAACGATGCTCACGCCGCGTCTGACAAGGCGTGGGCGTTGAACTACGCCAGCGTAGAAGGAGCCGATGCTGACTCAGTTACCATTCGTGACCTGTTGACGAACGAAGAGATCACAGTAAAGCCTAAAGTTGTGGTGAACGCTGCTGGCCCGTGGATTGATTTTGTCAATCGTGCGATGGGTCATGAAACCAAGTTCATCGGGGGAACCAAAGGCAGCCATCTCATCCTTGACAACCCAGAATTGCTCGAGGCGGCTGCCAACAGCGAAATCTTCTTCGAGAGTGACGATGGCCGTATCCTCTTGATTCTGCCTTACTTGGGCAAGGTCATGCTGGGCACAACTGACATTCGCATCGATGACCCCGACCAAGCGGTTTGTGAACCAGCCGAAGAAGAGTACATCCTAAGCCAAGTCAGGCGTGTCTTTCCGACGATTCACGTCGACAGCAGCCAGATCGTCTTCCGCTTCTCTGGCGTGCGACCCTTGCCAACCTCGAAAGATAAGCGTACTGGCGCAATCAGTCGTGACCACAGCATTCAGTCGATTGAACCCAGCGCCGCGTTCCACTTCCCGATTCATTCGCTGATTGGCGGCAAGTGGACGACCTTCCGCGCCTTCAGTGAGCAAGCCACGGATCGGGTGCTCAAAGATTTAAAGCAAGCGCGCAAGGTGGACACGGCCGGCCTGCCGATTGGTGGCGGCAAGGGCTTCCCGAAGGATGAGAAGGAGCGGCAAGATTGGCTAGAACGACTGCGCAAGGAGACTGAGCTGGAGCTGGCCCACTTGTCGGCGCTGCTCGACCGCTATGGAACTTATGCTGAGGCAGTCGCGCGGTTCATGAGCGAGGGGAACGACCAACCGCTGACGCACGCGCCACACTACACTCAGCGTGAGATCGTCTTTATCGCTCAGCATGAGGCAGTATGCCACATCGACGACATCCTGCTGCGGCGTTCAGCGCTGGCTATGCTCGGGTTCCACTCGCCGGCGCTGGTCAGGGAAATTGGCGCGCTGATTGCCCCCGTGTTGGGCTGGGATGAAGCCCGCCTCGAGCAGGAGATTCAACACACGCTGTCTGTGCTAGCGGAAAAGCACGGCGTGAGCCTGCCAGCAGAAGCCGCAGCGAGCGCCTAACATCGCACACAGGAAAAACGCGCCTATGCGAATTGGGATTGTAGGCAGCGGGTTCATGGGCAGCGTCCACGCGCAGGCGTGGAGCAGGCTGCCCGTGACCATTGCCGGCATAACGTCTCTGGATCATGACAGAGCACAGGCACTAGCGACGCAGTTCAACACGTCAGCGTATGCATCATTTGACGAATTGTTGAACGCTGTCGATGTGGTCGATATTTGTACGCCTACGTATCTACACCGTGAGATGGCGGTGGCGGCAGCGAAAGCTGGCAAGCACATCGTCTGTGAGAAGCCGCTGGCTTTAAACGCAGCAACAGCGCGTGAGATCGTCGATACTGCGTCTCAGATGGGCGTCAAGCTGCTAGTGGGGCATGTGGTGCGCTTCTTTCCAGAATACGCGCAGGCCAAATCGATCGTAGAGCAGGGGCAGATAGGCACAGTCGCGGTGGTGCGCTTGACGCGGTGCAGCTTTAAACCCTCGCGTGGCAAAGTGGATAGCTGGTTTCACGACGTCAGCAAGAGCGGCGGAATGATGCTAGATCTGATGATCCATGACTTTGACTATGCGCGCTGGCTGGCAGGGGATGTGGTCTCTGTGTATGCCAAAAACATCGCCAACCGATTTGCTGACGCGCCAGCCGACTACGCACTGGCGATCTTGACGCACGCATCGGGCGCGATCACTCACGTCGAAGGGGGCTGGGCGTATCCGCCCCCGATGTTCCGCACGAGCCTTGAGATTGCTGGGTCACACGGGCTGATTGAGCATCCTGCGGCAAGCAGCACACCGCTTGGGTTCTACTTACACCAGACCGCTGAAGATATGCCAACCATCGCTGTGCCCACCAGCCCATTAGCAGAAGACCCCTACGCTGTGCAGCTGCGGCACTTCTACGACGTGTTGTCTGGTCGTGCAGCGCAAGAACGCATCACAGCCGAAGACGGGTTTGAAGCAGTTTGTATTGCGCAAGCGGCCATTGAGAGCGCTCGGTCAGGAAAACCTGTTATGGTTGAGCACGTCAAGCAGGGAGTGGTTAGGCGATGATACGTGTCGGAATCATGAGCTTTGCTCATCTTCACGCCGAGGCGTATGTGCACAATCTTCGAGCCAACCCATTGGTTGATCTCGTTGGGTTTGCCGATGACGACGCTGAACGTGGCCACCGCTTTGCAGAACAATACAATCTCTCGTTTTTTGACACCTATGAAGAACTTCTGGAACAGAACCTAGATGCGGTCGTGATCTGCTCTGAGAACAGCCGCCATCTGGAGATGGCGCAGCTCGCCGCTCAGAAGGGGGTGCACATTCTATGCGAGAAGCCGCTAGCGACGACGGTTAGCGACGCTGAGCAGATCGTGCAGGTGTGTCGTTCGGCGGGCGTCAACCTGATGACCGCCTTCCCGATGCGGTTTAGCGCGCCGCTGCTGGAGGTGAAGCGCTTCCTTGAGGCTGATGGGCTGGGGCGGGTCTACGCCTGCAACAGCACCAATCAAGGGGAGTGCCCCAAGCATCATCGGGCATGGTTTGTAGATCCCGTTTTGGCGGGCGGCGGCGCGGTCAGCGATCACGTTGTCCATCTGGCCGACGTGCTCGCGTGGTATCTCGACGACGCGGTCACGGAGGTCTACGCTGTGGCCAATCGCATCCTCTACGCCGATGAAGCCGAGGTGGAAACCGGCGGCCTCGTCATGCTCACCTACGCTCAAGGCGCGTTCGCAACCATCGATTGCAGCTGGAGCAAGCCGCCGTACTACCCGACGTGGGGCGGGTTGGCGCTGGACTTGATCGGTGAGAAGGGCGTTGTCACTGCTAACGCCTTCAAACAAGTCATGACCGTTTACCAACACACGCGGCAACGCCCAATTTACACTTACTGGGGCAGCGACGCCAACCAAGCGATGATCGATGAATTCGTGGCGTCCATTCAAGACAAGCGTCAGCCTAAGGTCACAGGTGAAGATGGATTGCGCGCTGTGCGGATTGTGGAAGCCGCCTACCGCTCAATTGAAACAGGGCAGCCCGTGCCGCTTGAAGGTTGACTGCCTTCTGACGGCTCTGAGCTGTGCGCTTTGTCGGTATCTCACGACTTTTGTTTGTAATCATTACAAAAGCTCTACGAAATAGAAAAAATGAAGTATCATTGCGAAAGGGACAATTAAGGTAATGTAGTGTGACGCGCTTGCCATCACCAACACCCCGTGTTATCGCCGTCCTTGTGCTATTGGGCGTGTTGTTCGTGTTGGGTTTTTCCTCGCAAGCGCAAGAAGATTTTACGTACCTTTACTACTTCGAATCGGATGATGCCAACTTGTCAGCAGTGGACTCGAAAGAGTACGCCTTTGCCACGCTGCGTGGTGAGCGCGTCACGATTGTGGTCTACGGGTTGGATGCGCTGGTTCGCCCACGATTGAGGGTTTTCAACGCTGCTGGCACACAGATCGGTGTGGGGCAAACGCCGCCCGATCAACCCTACATCACGTTCTTCCAAATCAACGCGACTGGCAACGATCTGTACACCTTTCGAGTTGAGCGCGCCGGTGGGGAGGGCGGCCTTGCGCGGGTGATGCTGTTCGAAGGGGAGCCGCTCAACCAAGACTTGACGCTGCTTGACGACCTCAATCCGCTGCTGCCCAGCCGCGCCTTCATGGTGGCTGGGCGTGACAACGAAGAAGGTCTGCGCGTGCTGGTCGAGGTGTTGGATGTGCCGTACTATGATCAGCGCCCGGTGGTGTTTGCGTCGCGCGGGACGCTGGCAGAGCTGCCAGACATAACCGAACGCTTCAACCCTTCTGATACGTTCTTGTGGTTCAACCGCGATGGCAGACAGGTCTATTTCGTCAACATTCGGCCAACCCCTGAAGAGAGCACCATCGTCACAGAAGACATCCCACTGCCGTTGTTCAACGTGGGGAACTTTTTCTATTTCGACTATTACTTTACAGTCGGTGCAGGGTCTGATCCGATCCGTCTCGTAACGCGCCAAGACTGCACGACTGCGCCCAATCGTCCTGAGTGCGTGCGCGAAAGCCCAACATTCGGTCGCACCGAGATCAACCTGCCGCCTCCACCGACGGAAGCCCCCAGCAGCACAGAAATCTTCCGCCCCGACCGTGGGGAACTGCCGCCGGTGCAGGAATGCGTTGGCGGTGTGGGGGAAGTGCGCTTTTTTACCTCACCCGTGATTTACACCAGCACCGACTGCGACGACTTCTTGAGCGGCTCACCCGGCAATGATCGGCTGGCTGGCGGCCCGGGCAACGACACGATCTTGGGCAACGGCGGCGACGACATCATCTTTGGCGATGAGGGGGATGATGAACTGTTCGGCGGGCCGGGCAACGACTTCATCGATGGCGGGCCGGGCAATGACCTGTTGAGCGGTGGCCCGGGCAACGACACGCTTGAAGGCGGCGGTGGAATCGACACTGTCACGTATGCTGACAGCCCGAATGGGGTGGTGATCAACCTCACCAATCACCGCAACCCACTTGTCGGCGGCACGGCAGTCAGCGCATCTCAAGGCAGCGATGTGCTGTTTAACATCGAAGTCATCATCGGCAGCAATTTCAACGACACAATCACTGGCAGTTCCGACAATGACGTTCTCTTCGGGTTGGATGGTGATGACATCCTGTTTGGCAACGGCGGCGATGACACCATCCACGCCGGGGCAGGCAACGATGAGGTGCGCATCGGCAGTCCGCTCGGTGGCAGCAGCGTCGTCACGCTGGGCTTGGGGAATGACCTTGTGCTGGTCAATGGCCCGGGCAGCGCGACGATCACCGGTGGGGATGAGACTGGCCCGCTCAGCAGCGACGGCAACGACACCTTTACGTTTCTGAATGGGGCCGCTGGAACGTTCCAGCTGTCCAGCCAGTGGGGGGATGACGTTGTCGACTTCTCAGCAGTGACCAGCGGCGTCACCTTCAACTTGTCATCGCTCGTCGCTCAAAATCCGTTTGGCGCGCTGTTCATCACGTTGTTGAATGACAGCATCAACGTGTTGATCGGCTCGGCGTTTGACGATGTGCTGACAGGCAGCAGCGTCAACAAGAACTGCGATTACATCGACGCGGGGGCAGGCAACGACCTTGTGTTCTCAACGCCGAGCAACGGCGCAGACTGTGCGCTGTTCGACAGCGTGCTGACAGACGATGTGCTGATGGGCGGGGCGGGCAACGACACCATTTCCTATGCGCTGCTGGCAGATGTCAACGTCAACCTGTTGACGGGCACGGCTGCCAAGAACGGCGGCACGATGTTCGATGTCCTGTCGGGGTTTGAGAACGTCATCGGCAGCTCGGGGAACGACACGATCACCGGTGACAATCAGGCCAACATCCTAGCAGGTGGGCAGGGCAACGACCTCATCTTGGCAGGGGGCGGCAACGATACGATCCTTGCAGGCTTCGGCAGCGACACGATCGACGGCGGAACCGGCATCAACCTCGTCGACTTCAGCGCTGCGCTGGCCGGGCGCACCATTCGCTTGGATGGCGTCCTCGCGGATGACCTCATCACCAACGTGAGCGACCTGATCGGCACAAACTTCGCCGACATTATCACCGGGTCGGCGGGCAACAACGTGATCGACGCCGGGGCGGGCAACGACCTTATCAACGTGAACGCCGGGGTGTTCGGCACTGACGTCGTCACGGGCGGCGCTGGGCGCGACACGCTCAACGCTGCGCTGCAAGACGTGGCCACCACCGTGACGATCAACGCGGACGCTGGAACCCTGACCAACAGCAACGGCACAGTCACTTTTAACACGACTGAAGCCATTCTAACTGGGATCGGCAACGACAGCTTCCAGATCAACAACGGCTTGTCTCTGATCACCAATCCACTGGAGATAGACGGCGGCGGCGGCGTCAACACGTATAACTTTGATGGTCTGGCACAGGGCTACGTTCAAATCACGCCCACCACCAGCGACTTGCTGACGGTTGACAACGCCTCAGCCGCCAATTTCAGCGGCCTGATCGTGGGCACATGGCAGGAAATCCTCACGAACCTCTTTGTGCTGCTGACGGCCCCCATCAACCCGAGCTGTGGCGCGGCAACCGAGACCGTCTTCCTAAACTTTACCAATGGCAACGACCTTGTGGGCGATGCCCCGCTCAACCTCACGAGCTGCCCATCCGACGATATTTTCAACGGGCTGGCGGGGTTCGACATCATCACCTATGCGACGGTTCCCCTCGCCGTGGGCGACTTGATCTTCACCATCGTCGACGGCCCACAGAACCAAGTGGCGATCGTCGAGAGCACCTCAGGCGACATCGGCACAGACACGATCCGTAACTTTGAGCGCATCGTTGGGCGCACGGGCGGTCGTGACGTGTTCGCGTTCCAACCGCTGGCGAGCGTGATCAACCTCGAAATTGACGGCAACGGCGGGAACGATCAACTCGACTTCAGCCTGATTACAACTCCGGTGAACCTCAACTTGAGCTTGGCGACCCCTCAAGCCGCTTACACCAACCTTCAACTGACGCTGCTTTCGCCGATCCGTGAGGTGCTGCTCGGCTCAGGCAATGACACGCTCATCGGCAGCGCTGGCAACGACTTGATCTTCGGCAACGACGGCGACGATTCCATCATGGGTGGTGATGGCGATGACACCATCTGGGGTGGGGCTGGAAATGACATCATCTTCGGTGGCTCAGGCGACGATGAAATCCGCGGGGGCCTCGGCAGCGATACTGTGTTCGGCGGCATGGGCAATGACACGTTCATTGAGACCGCTGCCGACGGCGGATCTGACAGCTACCGCGGCGGCGATGGAGATGACCTCTTCCTGATGGTGCTAGACGGGGTCAGCGATCTGTTCTTTGGCGACGCTGGCTACGACGTCTTCCAATATACCAACAACGCGCCAGTTGTTGGCACGGTTGGCACGATCAGCACGTTCAACGACGGGGCAGGCTTCGACGTTCTATCGTCGATTGAAGAAATCATCACCGGCGGCGGTAACGACAGCATCACGCTGGATGCGGGTGGCATTAACATCCTTCGCACAGGCGCGGGCGATGACACCGTCACCGCTACGTCAACCTCTACAACGCCGTTCGTTTTCTTGGAAGACGGCGATGATGTCTTCATCGCCCAAGGCATAACGCTCGTCAACATGTTCGTAAATGGCGGAACAGGCACGAACGCACTCGTGGTGCACAACGATGTGCTTAATCTGCCGGTGATGGTTGACGCCGCGATAATCACCACCAGCGGCGATACTTACCTTAGCTTTGCTAGCTTGACGATGACCGGCACTGGCTCAGAGCTTGCGACAGTCGTCGATGACAGCTTCATCACCAGCATCGTGCTGGGCGGCGGGGACGATGTGCTGGTGGTGCAGGTGGACGGCGCGGCCAACACCTACGACGGCGGGGCCGGGATCGACACGGCCGACTACAGCGCCATCGGCGGCAACCTGACGCTGACGCTGGACACGGACACGACGATCGGCAGCGACACGATCCGCAACTTTGAAGCGCTGGTGTTGGGGAACGCCAACTACACGATCACCGAGCAGGCGGGCAGCCCGTTCACGACGAT
>CALDYP010000024.1 GCA_937944445.1 uncultured Anaerolineae bacterium | reverse complement strand
GACGGCGTGTTCTTGGGTGCTTCCATGATTGCAGGGTCTCCCGATGGTTCATTTGCCTCTAAGCATACCATCAAGTCTAGGCAAGCTCTATAACGAAAGTCTGACGAGAGATACCCGCGGATGGGGCAGGTGTTGTCCGTTGTGGGCGTGCTAGGCGTTCACCGCTTTCTGAGCCAGTTGAGCTTTCATCTGGCGCGCCGCTAGCGCATAGCCGCCGCCGCTGCCGTCGATGAAGTGTACCTGCCGCCCGAAACGGTCGAACACGAGGCAGGTCATCAAACTGTGGGATGAGACGTGCACACCGTAGACCAGCTCGCCGGCGAGGCGGCGCTTCTCCAAGAACTTGGTGAGCAGCTCGCGTTGAAGGGGCGTGCCCGCCATGATCATCCGCAGCACGTCGTCGAACTTCTCGCGGTCGGTGCTGTTGACGACGACTTGCTTGTACGGCTCCCAGATTTTGTCTTTGTAGCTCCACAGGAAATAGCCGCCCCACGTCCAAGCCATGAGTTTGAGCCGCGCCCACAGGCTGCTCGTGCGCTGGCGGATGCGCGTCTCGACGCTGAACAGCCAGAGATTGCGCGCCGGGGTCATGCGCTCGACGTTGATCGGGTTGCGTTTGAGGCTGTCGCCGTAGATCGATTCAATCGTCAAGATGACGTCGCGGTAAATCTGGTTGCTCAGGGAGCGCTCTGGCCCTGTCACCATGACGATCAAGCTCACGGTCTCTTCTGAAGCGCTGGGCATCTCGCTCCAGCGGCATTCATACCCGCTGAAGTCGGCCTCATGCGGCTGGCCGTCATCTTGGATGAGGTAGCGATCCTGCACGGCGGGGTCTTTGATCATCTGGTCAGCGTAGCTCAGCCCGCCGCCCGTGAAGATCGCTTGGCTGAAGTTCTCAGAGAAGCGCAGCCGCGCCACACGCACGTTGTAGCCTGCCGCGCGCACGTCGGCCACGGGCACAACCCCGATGCGCAGGTCAAGGTCGAACTGTTCGCGCGCGAGGCGCTGCGTGGCGATCAGCGCGTCCACAGCGGCCGCGCGCATCATCGCCGGGAAGACGATCGTCGCGCCATCCCCGCCGAACACGAACGGGATTTCCACCCCCTGCGGCACAGCGTTGAGCAGCGCCGTGATGCTGGCGGCGGCCAAGCCGTTGACCTCTTTGTAGCGGCCGGCCTCAATCGCCTTTGTCGAGCCGCGCACGTCCGTAATGGCGATCAGCCAGTCATTCGGCACGTCGTGGTAGATGCTGTCGTCTACGATGTCAACGAGTCGATCAACGCTGGGCAGTTCGTCGTAAAAGCGCGTCGTGTCCATGTTCATCTCACGGCTGTTTTCACTCTATCACTGTATGGCGACAGCATGAGCGACAGATGAATCACTGGGCGGGGGCGGCGGGCGCGTTCAACGTGATGCCCGGGGCCTGCACCGACAAGGCAAACGACAAATTCCCCTCGACAAACCACGCCGGGATGGGCGACACAATCACCTGCTGCCACAAAAATTCCGCTAAGTTCCCTTCAACCCAGCGCTTGCCGCCCTCGAACGCCAAAGCTTCCAAACTGAACCCAGTGACTGACGGGTCCCAGATCTGGTAAGGGCGCATGAGGTCAAGCGACACTTGTTGCGCAGCGATCCACACCCCCACAGGGCGGAACAAGCGCGGCGCGGCAGCCAACTGCTGGCAGCGTTTGACCACGTCGGAGAAATACGAACCCGGCCAATCAGCGAAGAAGTCCGTTACGTGGTTGGTGTTGTTGACGTTGAGCACGATCTGCTCATACACGGGCTGCTCGGCAGCAGGGGCTTGGCGCGACAGCCCGGCATCGTAGGTGTAGATGCGGAACTCCACCACTAGGTCGTAGACGAATTCTTCAATGGCGCGGTCGTTCACAAGGTCAAACAGGATCTCATAGTCGCCGGTGCGTGGGTTGCTGCGCACGAACACGACGCGGCCATCGCCGTAAAGGGTGCACTCTGGGATGATGTTGTCGAGCACGTAGGCAGGCGGATTGCCCCCTGTGACGTGCGCGCGGAACACCACCGCCAACGGGTCACGATTCCAACTAACGCTGGCGGGCGCATCTGACAGACCCGCCGCAGGGGGCGCATCGCCGCCGCACCCCGCAGCAACCATCATGACTGCCAGTGCTGCCAACCCAAGCCATCGTCTCATCGCTCTCGTCCCCCTGTGTTCTCACCTATGATTGGCTTGCCTGCCCTATTCTACACAGTTTCCCCCCATTCTGCGGATTTTGCGCTACAATTCGTTACATGATTCATACAACTCGCGTGTGCCACAAGACTGCTGGCTAAGGTTCAGAGTCATGATCATGACAGGCAACGAAGCACTCTATCGCGTCTTATTCGACAGCAACCGCTCAGTTGCAATGCTGTTAAACCCACGCACGGGCGAGATCGTCGACGCCAACGCGGCTGCCTGCGCTTACTACGGCTATCATCTCGAGCAGATGCGCGCGATGGACGTGTCTCAGCTCAGCTCCCAGCCGCCGGAGGTGATGCGCAGCGCGATGGTGGCTGCCTTGCAACAAACGTCCTCAGGCGGCGTGTTTAAGCATCGCCTTGCTGACAACAGCCTGCGCGATGTAGAGATCGAGTTCGTGCCGGTGGAATGGGATGGCCGTCGCCTGCTCTACACCACCGTGACCGATGTCACCGTGACGATGCAGATCGAAACGTCGCTGCGTGGGGGGGAATCGCGCTTCAATCGCTTGATCGACATCGTGCCGCAGGGCATTTGCGTCCAAAGCCCTAACGATCAATTCGTGTTCGTCAACGACAAGTTCTGCGAGCTAGTCGGCTACAGCCGCGAAGAGCTGCTCGCCAACAATATCCTGCTGATCTTGCACCCCTCCAGCCGTGGGATGATGCGGCATCAGGGGCAGTTGCGCCGCACAGGGGAGAGCAGCATCTACGAGACGAAGCTGATGCGGCGCGACGGCAGCGAGTGGTACGCGCTGGTGAGCGCCGCGCCGGTTCAAGATCGCGAGGGACGCTTTCAAGGCACGTTCAGCATCTTCACCGACATCACCGCGCGCAAAGAGGCCGAAGAAGCCCTGCGCGAGAGCAACGCCGAACTGGACGCCTTCGCCCACACCGTCGCCCACGACCTCAAAAACCCCCTCTCGGTGCTAGTCGGCTTTTCGAACCTGTTAGAGTCTGACTATGAAGGGATGGAGGTCGAACAGGTCAAAGAGTCGCTGCAGATCATCGGGCACACGGCTACCAAGATGGTGAGCATCATCGATGAACTGATGCTGCTGGCGCAGATGCGCCGCAGCGAGATCAAACTGGAGCCAATCGACACGCCGCGCCTCCTGCGCGAGGCGTTTACGCGGCTGCGCTTCATGATCAACCAGTACAGCGCAGTCGTCGAAATTGCCAACGAGCACGAGATTCCGGTGGCGTTGGGCTATGCGCCGTGGGTAGAACAGGTGTGGATCAACTACCTCAGCAACGCGATGAAGTACGGCGGCACGCCCCCTCACGTGGTAGTGGGCGGGGAGATGACCGGTGATGGGCGGGTGCGCTTCTTCGTGCGCGACAATGGGCGCGGCCTATCGCGCGACAAGCTCGACCGGCTGTTCATCCCGTTTGAGCGCCTTGAAAAATCGCGCGCGGAAGGCCACGGGTTGGGGCTGTCGATCGTCAAGCGCATCCTCGACAAACTGGGCGGTGAAGTCGACGTCGTGTCAGAAGTCGGCGTCGGCAGCGAGTTTCGCTTCATCTTGCCTTGCGCTCTCCCCCCTCAATAGAATCATCAGAACGCCAACTAAGGAAGCTCTTGATTGAACGCTTATGAGTACACAGTAGAGCGCGGGGTGCACTGTTTTCGTTTTACCCCCAACGGGGAAACAACGTTCGCCGCGTTCATGGAGCACGTAGCGCAGATCATCGAGCAGGCTGGCGATACGCTCTTTGTGCTGGCCGACATGCGCCACAAAGGCGAGGAAGTCAGCGTGTTTGAGGTGCTCGCCGTGATCCGCACGATCGAACGGCGCATCCCACAGCGCCCACCCATCCACGTTGCCGTAATCGAGTATGACCTGCCCGTGGTGAAATCGGTTCGGGTGGTGTGTACGATCATCGGGCGCAAGCAAGATCGCTTCCGCGTGTTCTTGTCATATGAAGCTGATGCCGCCCTGCCGTGGCTGATAGGGGAAACTGTGTGAATCGGCTGTTCGTCGCCAGCGGCATCTTCCACCCCGAGCCGGGCGGCCCCGCTACGTACCTGCATGAGGCGCTGCCCGCGCTGCAAGCGCTCGGCTGGGAAGTGCGCGTGCTGACGTTTGGCGCAGGCGGGGGCGACTATCCCTACCCCGTGACGCGCGTCCCACGCGGGGCGCTGCCGCTGCGCTATGGGCGCTATGCTGCGCAGGCGTGGCCGCACCTGCGCTGGGCGGAGGTGGTCTACGCGCACACCATCGACCTGCCACTGGTGACGCGCTGGCGCGCGCGGCCTGATCTGCCACGGGTGCTGAAGGTCGTTGGCGATGTGGCGTGGGAGCGTGCCATCCGCAAAGGCTGGGTCGCGCCGGGCACGGACATCGACACCTTCCAGACGATGCGCGCCTCTCGCACCGTAGAGGCCGCCCGCCGCGCCCGCTGCGCGCAAGCGCAGGCCATGACGCGCATCATCACCCCCAGCGACTATCTGCGCCGTATGGTGATCGGCTGGGGGGTGGATCCCGACCGCGTGCAGGTGATCTACAACGCACTGCCCCCCTATTCGGGCGCACCTCTGACGCAGGCAGAGGCGCGCGCGCAGTTGGGGCTGGCGGCGCGCCCGACGCTGCTCACGGCGGCGCGCTTGCAGCCGTGGAAGGGCGTCGATCACCTCATCACAGCGCTGGGTCATGTGCCAGACGTGCGGCTGCTCGTGGCCGGGGAGGGGGACGACCTGCCGCGCCTGCGCGCGCTGGCCACCCCGTTGGGCGAGCGTGTGCAGTTTTTGGGGCATCTGCCACGCGAGGCGCTCTACGTTTACATGCAAGCTGCCGATTACTTTGTGCTTTACAGCGGCTATGAAGGGCTGGCGCACACGCTCTTAGAGAGCCTGCGCGTGGGCACACCGCTGATCGCCAGCGCGCGCGGCGGCAACGTTGAAGTGGTACAGCACGACGTGAACGGCCTGCTCGTGCCCTACGCCGACGTGTCGGCGCTGGTCGAGGCGCTGCACACGGCGTTCGCGGCTGGTCAGCGGGAACGGCTTGCCCGACGCACCCACGACGGCATGGAGCGCTTCACGTTCGAGCACATGATCCACGCGACAGACGCTGCGCTGCGGCAGGCCCTGCGCGGGTGAGCTTTTCATTTAGGTCAATTCTAGATATTTCAACTATTTTGCATCGCTGAGATGTGACGAAGCACGTTATACTCTCCCTTAAAGGGAGTGTGAATCCGTTTACATGCTGCGCATGAGCGAACCTCGCCAGTCTTCTAACAGCTTTCCGAGTCAACGTTTGCTGCGGTGGCGCTGCGCGCTGTGGGCGGCTGTGGCGTTGATGGGGGGCGGATTGTTCGCAGTGGGCGTAGTGTCCTACTATCAATCTTTGCGGATTTCGCCGCGCTACATCCCGTATGCGCCCCTTTTAGCTGATTTGGGCCTGACGATGGACTGGCTGGCGTTGTGGCTCGTCGGGTGGGAGATCGCGGTGATGATCGTTTGCGGCCTCGTCTCAGCGGTGATCATCATGCGGCGCGCCGATGAGACGATAGCGTACCTCATCAGCCTCACGCTGCTGTTCATCGGCTTCGGCCTGTCTTACGTCGTTGCCCAGTTTGACCCGCTGTTGGGCGCGGTGGTCATCACCATCAGCTTCTACTTCTTCATCATTCCGCCCAACTTGTTCCCGAATGGACGGCACGTCCCTCGCTGGACGCGCTTCACGACGGTGATCGCTGTGCCCTTCTTCCTGCTAACGCTGCCGCTGCAAGTGTCAATCCTCGACATCCGCAGAGAGGAACCTGTGTCAGAGCTGTACGAGTGGGCAGTGTTGGGGATGCTGAGCCTTGTCGGACTGTTGGTCGTCGGTCAGGTTCAGCGTTATCGACACCACTCCACACCAGTGCAGCGCCAGCAGACGAAGTTCATCATGATGGGCATCGGCGTGGGCATGGTCTTGGAAATAATCGTATGGGGCACGGCCCTGCTGCCCAACACAGCACACCCGTTCATCGCGCCTGATGAAAGCGTTTACACTTACCTCAGCCTGTTCATGATGCTCGTATCGGTGGCGCTGCAAGCGCTGGCGCGGGTGTCGATTGCGCTGGGCGTTGGCTTGGCTGTGCTGCGGGCGCGCCTGTGGGACATCGATCTGGTCATCAATCGGTCGCTGGTGTACGGCAGCGTCAGCCTGCTGGTGGCCGTGGCCTTCCTGCTGGCGGCCATCGTGATTCAAAGCCTGATGGGAGAGCAGTACACAAATTTGGCGCTGCTGCTGGCGATGGGCTTGGCGCTCAGCTCGTTCAACCCTGCGCGGCGCGCCGTGCAGCGTTGGGTCGATCGGCGCGTGTACGGGCTGCGCTTTGAGCTTGACCAGCTCAATCAACCTGAATCAGCGCTGCCCATCCAACGGCGCGGCGTGCTGAGCGGCGAGCAGATTGGCGCATACTGCCTGCTCGACTTGATCGGCAGCGGGGGCATGGCCGAGGTCTACCGCGCTGAACACAACGGCAGCTTCTACGCAGTCAAAGTGCTGACTTATTTCGACGATGTGCCGCACGAGCTGTTCGAGCGCTTCGCCCGTGAGGCTGAGCTGACCCACAGCCTGCATCACCCCAACATCGTAGCGGTGCACACCTACGGCGAGGATCCGCGTTGCTTCTACATGGCGATGGAACTTTTAGAGGGCGCAACGCTATACCGCTATCTCAAACAACACGGCGCGCTGCCGCTGGAGGCAGTCATCATGCTAGTGGAGCGGCTAGCTAGCGCGCTTGACTACGTTCACAGCTGTGGGCTGGTACACCGCGACCTCAAGCCGTCCAACATCATGGTGAACCTTGATCAGCCGTGGCGCGTCAAACTGATGGACTTCGGCATTGCCAAGAGCGCCACCGCCACCAACATCACGGGCACAGGCGCAATTGGCACAATCGACTACATGGCCCCAGAGCAGATCAAACAGGCGCAGACGGTCGATCCGCGCGCTGACATCTACGCGCTGGCGGTGATCACCTACGAGATGCTGACTGGCCAGCGCCCCTTCGTTGGCTCGCCAGCGCACGTCATGTTCGCCCATCTGAATCAGCCGCCGCCGCTGCTGCGCCATGCGCTGCCTCTTGCGCCGGCAGCGGTAGAAGATGTGCTGCTGCGCGGCATGGCCAAAGACCCCGCCGACCGCTTCAACTCGGCGGGGGCGCTGGCGCAAGCGCTCAGCCACGCGGTGTATATGACAAACTGATCCGATTATTTGTTCTAAAACACACGGCTCGTGCTGTTTACTTTCGGCAGGTTCTTTTGTATACTGCCCCCACAATGTAATGACTTTGAGCGCCACACAAGGACAGCCAATTTTGGACATCCACTGGTACGGGCACAGCTGTTTTCGGCTGAGCGAACGGGGTCAGACCACCGTTTTAACTGATCCATATGGTGACACGTTGGGGCTGCCCCCGCAGCGTTGGAAGGCCGATGTGGTCACCGTCAGCCATGCCCAGCCGGGCCACAACGCCATTGAGAACGTCAAGGGCGCGAATTATGTGCTGACTGGCCCCGGCGAATATGAAATTGGCGGCACGTTCATCTACGGCATCGCCCTGCACGACGCCGAGAGTGGGCGGCCCAACGTTGCCTTCAAGTTTGAGTACCCCACTGGCATCACGGCGCTGCACTTGGGTGACCTAGCGCACGTGCCAGATCAAAGTGTCATCCAAGAGATCGGCGAGGTGCACGTGCTGATGATCCCCGTGGGCGGTGGGCATGGGATGAAAGCCCCAGTAGCCGCCGAGCTGATCGGCTTGATTGAGCCGACTTACATCCTGCCGATGCACTACGCCCTGCCCGGCCTCACCATCGAGCTAGACCCGATCGATCGCTTCCTTAAGGCGATGGGGGTGAGCCGTGTGCAAGAGGATGAGACCCTGCGCGTGACCGTTAGCACCCTGCCAGAGCAGCCCCAAGTTGTCTTGCTAACCCCGCAGTCCAAGAGCCTTTAGGAGCCATCATGCTGCCGGAGAAGACCCCCGTCAAGCTCATCATGAACTGGAACATCCAGTACGGCAAAGATCAGGAGTATTTCGAGTTTGTGATGCGCGAGTGGGTTCCAGCGACGACGCGCTTAGGGCTGCGCGTGTTGGGGGCGTGGTTTTCGGTCTACGCGCACGACCCCGCACAGCCGCGCATCATGGCAGAGGCGCACGCGGAAGACCTGCCGACGATGCGCGCGATCTTGAACAGCGCCGAGTGGAAGGAGCTTCACGAGCGGCTGCTGGAGTATGTCGAGGATTACAGTCAGAAAGTGGTCTACGTCAACGGAGACTTTCAACTGTAACCGCGGCGGCGCGGCGGCGCTGCCGCAGCGCCAGCCCAACGATCAACGCTACAGCCAACACCACCAGCCCAGCCCCGATGAAGCCCGTGAGCGGCTGAAGCAGCGCCGTGACTTCTCGCCAGTGCTCCCCCAGCCAGTACCCCGCCAGCGTCAGCAGGCCGCTCCAGACGGACGCGCCGAGGAACGTGAACGTCGCAAAGCGCAGGCGCGGCATGCGGTTGGCCCCAGCAGGGATCGAGATCAGCCCGCGCACAACAGGGATCATGCGGCCTACCAACACCATCCACTCGCCGCAGCGCTCAAAGAGGCGCAGCACGCGGTCATACTGAGCCTCACCGATGCCAAACCAGCGCCCGTAAGCGCGCAGAAAGCGGCGGAAGAAAACATCCCCAGCCGCGCGCCCGATGTGGTAGACCACCAACGCCCCCAACAGCGACCCCGCAGCGCTGGCAAGCCACACGCTCAACGGGTTCAAATGCCCCTGTGCCGCCAAGTAGCCGCTGAAGGGCATGAACAACTCGCTTGGGATGGGCGGGAAGAGCGCCTCAGCGAACATCACCAGCAGGATGCCTGCATAGCCGCCAGTCACGATCAAGTATTCTGCTGCGGCGACGATTTGTCCGAGTAGTTCGGTCATAAGCTCCACGCAACTGCGATGAGTAGATTGTCATCGTTCACTTTACGAGCACTTGGTGAAAAGAGCATGTCTAAACAGTTAAAAACATGATAAGCGTGCTGAGCGGTGTCGCGTTTCCTTAGAATTCCGTTGCTTGCCGCGGCTTCCCCAACGCTTTACAATTCAAATGTGTTCTTCTTGCTGCCGAGGTTGAGAATTTATGCCCAAGAGTGATATCGCTGTAATTGTGGACGACCGCGTGCGGCTTTTCTCGGCAGTGCTGGCCGCCACTGACTACCCACAGACCTCTCAGGCGGTCAAGCGCTACCACGCTCATCCACACGCCCGCACTACCTTGAAGCACCTCAACGAGATGAACGCCGCTGCTCACCCTGCCGCGCAGGGCATGCAGCAGTTGATCCACAGCGGCATCCCGCTGCACGACATCTTCAGTGTGGCTTTGCGCACCAACTTTGAGACTTATAAATTTCAGGGCAAGCCGCCGGTCTGGCTGCGCGAGGAGTGGTTGTATCAACTGACGAACTTTGCCCAAGAGATGAGACTGGTGTCGCTGTGGCAGAACCCGATCAGCGCCCGCGCGTGGGAAGACGCCTACACCCAGATGACCAACATCTTCCGCCCCGTGGCGGTGAAGGCTTTCTTGAAGCCCTTCTTCGGCGAGATTGCGGAAGACCTGCTCGTCATGCCCAACCTCAGCTACCCCGCTGAGGTTGAGTTGGGGCTGCGCACGCCCCATCAACTGCTGTCGCTCATCCCGCCGCCGCTGGCATGGGGCGAGAGCAACCCGTGGCCCTTCGACGAGGAGACGAACGTCACCCAATCCTATCGCGCGGCGCTCGCGCAGTACTGCCGCATCCTGCTGACGGAATACCTGCGCGACAACGCCGACCGCGTGGCCGAGGCCAGCAAGAAACCCCTGCCCGTCACGCCCCAACTGCGCGAGAAGCACCCGACATGGGTTGACCAATTTACCGCGCTGTTCATCAGCGGCGTGGTCTACATCTACCTTGAGGATCACTTCAGCAAGCTTGAGTCCAACGCCTTTGAACTGATGGAGCGCAAGGTGCGCGGGATGACGCTGCTCGGCGCGACGATCAGCGTCATGCGCCGCTACATCAACGAGTATGGCAACCGCTATCACTCGCTGGCGGACTTCTTGACGATCTTCCCGACGCAACTGCGCGTTGCCAAGACCATCGTCGGCTCATGAGCGGCTTGCGCGTCATCCACTTTGCTGATCTGCACGTCGGCATCGAGAACTACGGCGGCGTGCACCCTGAGACCGGCGTCAGCCTGCGCGTGGTGGACTTCCTCGCGCGGCTGGATGAGATCGTCGCGTTCGCAGCGGATCACGAGACCGATCTCGTGGTGTTTGCCGGGGACGCCTTTCAACACGCGCGCCCGGACCCAACGCTCCAGCGCGCCTTTGCGCGGCGCATCTTGCAACTAGCCGACCTTGCGCCGGTGATCTTGCTGGTGGGCAACCACGACATCCAAGCGAACGCGGCCAAAGCCAGCTCGGTTGACATCTACCAGACGCTCAACGTCCCCAATGTGCTGGTGGCTGAAGCGTACGCCGTGCACCCCGTGCAGACGGCGCGCGGCCTCGTCGTCGTCGGGACGGCCCCCTACCCCATTCGCGCCCGCCTGCTGGAGAGCGGCGCTGGCCTCAAGTCAATGCGCGAGATCAACCAATACTTGCAGCAGACCGTGACGGACGCGCTCGATAAGCTAGCTCAAGAGGCTGACCAACTCGCCGGGGACGCGCCGCGCCTGCTGCTGGGGCACTTCACCGTGAGCGGCTCCAAAGTCGGCAGCGAGCGCACGCGCCTGCTCGGCACAGATGAGAGCATCAGCCTCGGCGTGCTGGCCGACCCGCGCTGGGACTACGTAGCGCTGGGGCACATCCACCGCTTCCAAGACCTGACCGCAGGCCGCGAGGGCGTGCCGCCGGTCGTCTACAGCGGCAGCCTTGAGCGCGTCGACTTCGGTGAGGAAGGCCAAGAGAAGGGCTTCTGCTACGTGACGCTGGCGCGCGGCGCGACGCGCTACGAGTTCATCGAGGTGAACGCCCGCCCGCTCGTCACCGTGGAGGTGGACTGCCGCACCGCGGACAACCCCACGGCTGAGGTGATCGCGCGCGCCAAGAAGCACGACCTAGCCAACGCCATCGTGCGGCTGCGCATCGTGCTCAATGACGCCCAACGCCACCAGTTGGACGAGCGAGACATCCGCGCGAAGCTCAAAGGGTTAGGGGCGCACCACGTAGCCGCGTTTGAAACGCACGTCGAGCGCGCCGACCGCGTGCGGCTGGGCAGCAAGACCGACGGTCTGACGCACGAGGAGCTGTTGCGCCGCTTCTTCGTGTCGAACGGCAAGAGCGCGGACGAGATCGAGGCGCTGCTGGCCGTCGCCCGCGCGTTCATGGAAGATCCCGAGTAGCGACCTTCACCACAGCACGATGTGCACCTCGCGCGGGCCGTGCGCGCCGAGGATGAGTTCCTGCGCGATGTCAGCGGTTTTGCTGGGGCCAGTGACGATAACCGTGTTGCTGTGCGCGCGGAAGTCCGCCAGCTGATCGCCCCGTTGGAGGGCCAACCACGCCTCCAAGTCGGGCAGCAGGCGGCGCTCAGGCACGAGCGCGATGTGACGATCTGGCAGCAGCGAGGCCGTGCGCGGGCGGCCTGCCCCGCTAACGAGCACGAGGCTGCCCGTGGCGGCCAACGCCGCGTTGACCCCCGTCACGCCGACGAGGACGCCGTCGCTGTTGGGCGGGGCGACTTCCACGCCGGCGCGCGCCCACGCCTCAGAAAGCCCATCCAGCCCGATATGCGCCGCGTCCCACGCAAGGATGCGCGCATGCCCGCCGATCAGCTCCAGCGTCACTTCGAGCGCCTCGGCGGGGCTGCTGGGGGTGTGGACGCGGCAGTTGACCTTCTCGGCCTCTTGGATGAAGCGCGCACGCAGGGCGGGCAGGCTTTGATCGGGCAGCAGGGTCACCGGTCGGCGCTCAGCGATGGGCGGCAGATCCGTGAACGGCTGACGCGCGCGCCGCAGCCGATTGAGGATGTCGTCGCGGCTGCTCATGACGATTGCGCTTTCTGCCGCTCAGCCCACAGTTGACGGAAGGGCTTTTCCGCGAACGGGGGGAAGTCGCGGTGGCGCGTCCAGTTGCCAAGCAGGCCGGGCAGTTGGTTCCCGCGGGCGATCTTGTTGCGCCCCAAGCGTGCCGCCAGCCCGCCCCAGCGGTAGAAGCGCGGCGAGCGCATCCCAACCGCCCACGCCTTCATGCCCAGCTTCCAAGCCCGCGGGGCGTGCCCCTGCCGCACGAGGTCGCGCCGCAGGTCGATCAACATGCGCGGCAGGTCAATATCGACGGGGCACACCTCTTTACACGCGCCGCACAAGCTGCTGGCGTGCGGCAGCGGCGAGGCGTTCTCTAAGCCCACCAGCAGCGGGGTCAGCACTGCGCCGATGGGGCCGCCGTAGACCCAGCCGTAAGCGTGCCCGCCGGTGGAGCGGTAGACGGGGCAGGCGTTTTGGCACGCTCCGCAGCGCACACATGCCAGCACCTCCGCGTAGTCCGTCGCGTAGATGTCGCTGCGCCCGTTGTCGAGCAGGATCACGTAGACGTGCGACGGGCCGTCGGCTTCGTCGGCGCGGCGCGGCCCGTTGAGGATGTTGGTGTAGACCGTCAGGTTTTGCCCAGTGCCGCTGCGCGAGAGCACCTGCGTCAGCGTGGCGTAGTCTTCGACTGTCTCGACGATCTTTTCAATCCCGACAACCGCTACGTGCACATCGGGCATGGTGGAGCACAGCCGACCGTTGCCCTCGTTCGTCACGAGGCACAGGCTGCCCGTCTCGGCGATGATGAAGTTGCCACCGGTGACCCCCAGATCAGCGTTGAGGAACTTCTCGCGCAGCACACGGCGGGCGAACGCGACCATCTCGCCTGCGTCGTCAGTGGGGGGCATCCCCAGCTCGCGCACGAAAATATCGCGGATTTGCGGCTTCGTCTTGTGGATCACTGGGGCGACGATGTGGCTGGGCGGCTCGTGGTTGAGCTGGATGATGAACTCGCCCAAGTCCGTCTCGGTGATGTGCAGGCCGACGGCCTCCAGCGCGTGATTCAGCGCGATCTCTTCCGTCGCCATGCTCTTGCCTTTGGCGACGGTCTTCACGCCGTGGCGCTGAGCGATCTCGACGACGTGACGGTTGGCCTCGTCGGCGTCGCGCGCCCACAGCACCGTGAAGCCGTTGGCGATCATGTTGGCCTCGGCCTGCTCGAGCAGCTCCGGCAGGCAGCGCAGGGCGCGGCGTTTGGCCTCTGCGGCCTGCTGGCGCAGCGCCTCGCCGTGCTCATGGCCGTCAGCGAACATGGCGGCGCGGCGTTTGTCATAGGCGCGGATCGTGCCGACGGCCACCGCTTGGCGCTGGTCTGGGTCGTGGATGCCGATGTCAGCCAGCGCGACGAAGCTGTTGGCGTTATTCTGCATGGCTCACCTCCGGCAGCGCGTCGGCCAGCACGTCGGCAACGTGGCGCACCCGCTTTGACGAGCCGCGCCGCGAGAGGCCGCCGTTCATCTGCGTCAGACAGCTTGCGTCGCCGGTGATGATCGTGTCGGCAGCGCAAGCGTCGATGTCGCTGCATTTTTGCTCCAGCATGGCGCTGCTCACCTCGGCCATCTTGACGGCGAACAGCCCGCCAAAGCCGCAGCACACGTCACAGTTGGGCAGGTCAACCACCGTGGCGTTTTCAGTGTGCTGCATCAGGGCACGCGAGGCCGCCCCCAGCTTAAGCAGGCGCAGCCCGTGACAGGCGTCGTGAAACGCGACCGTCTGCGGCTGCGGCAGGCGCAGCCCCAAATCGGTGATCCCCAGCCCGTCCACGAGGTACTCGGTAAACTCCCATGTGAGGCTGGCGATGCGCTCGGCCTCGGCGTGTAGGACGGGGTCATCGGCGAACAGGCGCGGGTACTCATGGCGCACCATCGCGCAGCACGACCCCGACGGAGTGACGATCACCTGCGCGTCTTTGAACGCCCGCAAGAACTGCCGGGCAACCACGCGCGCCTCGTCTTGGTAGCCGCTGTTGAAGGCGGGCTGACCGCAGCAGGTTTGCCCCAGCGGGAAGTCTACTTCAACGCCGAGGTGCTCCAAAATCTTCACGACAGACATGCCCGTTTGCGGGTAGATCATGTCCACAATACACGTCACGAACAGGGAAACTGGCTTGCCTTGCGGCGAGGGGCGAGGGTGCATATACCAATACACTTTCAACCATGCTTTGATTAGTGCTAATCATAGCGAATGTCGCCCAATTTTGCATTAGAGCCGCTGCGAGGGCTGGCGCGTCTGTTCTATTGTTTCCGTCTTAGACAGTTGGCTGATTCATTTTGGTAGAGGGTCAGATATACTTGGCAGGGTTCTATCCCTTTGTGACAGGCAAATCTCATGAAATGGCTCAACTCATTTCGGCGTGTCGTGTTCGTCGTGGCGGTGTTGAATTTTGCCTACTTCTGCGTAGAGATCATCATCGCCCAGCAGATCGGTTCGGTGTCGCTCTTCGCCGATGCGATCGACTTCTTGGAGGATGCCGCCGTCAACCTGCTCATCGTGGCAGCGGCTGGGTGGTCACACAACGCGCGCGTGCTGGTGGGGCGTGTCCTAGCAGTGATCCTATTCATCCCTGCTCTGCTGGCGCTGGTCACGATCCTCAACAAGCTGGCAAACCCCACGCCGCCGGAGCCGTTCTTCTTGTCGTTGGTAGGGTTGGGCGCGCTGGTGGTCAACTTGTCGTGCGCGCTGATGCTGGCTCGCTTCCGCAAGCACACGGGCGGGCTGGTGCGGGCGGCCTTCCTCTCGGCGCGCAACGACGCCCTCGCCAACGTGGGCATCATCGCAGCGGGCTTTCTGACCGCGCTCACGGTGTCGATCTGGCCAGATTTGCTCGTCGGGGTGGGCATCTTGATGCTCAACGTAGACGCTTCACGGCAGGTGTGGCGCGCCGCTCAACAGACTGACCTCAACGCGCAGGCAGTTGCTGCGGATGGCTAGGGGCTGATTGCTCAGATGGATGAGCCTTCAACAGCCACACCGCCACCAAAAGCGCCAGCGGAAATGCGACGCTGATCCAAGAAATGTCACGCCCGAAGGGCGCGCGAAGCAGCGGGGTGAAGGTCAAGCTGTAGATCAGCAAGGCCACCCCCCAGTTTCGCTTCCACACATACAAATAGGCGGGAATCAACAGGACGTAATAATCAGCGTGAGCGTAAATCGTAAAGCTGAGCGTAGTGGCCATCACAATTGCCCCAACCCGCTCAGTCAGCCCCTCGCGCCATGCCAACCACAAGGCCGCGCCTAGCGCCGTCAACCCAGCTAGAACAAAAGGCGCTGTGGGCAAACCGAGCGCATCAGCCGCCAGCCAGATCGTGATGGCCAAGTCGGTTGCGGCTGATCCTGTTTGCCCAAGATAGGTCGTAAAAAAGCTGGGGCCGATGATTAACGTAGAGAGCACAATCATCCCCAGCGGCAGAATGAACGACTGAAGCGCAGCCTTCAACGGCCAATGGCGCAGCTCCATCAGCACGACGACCCCAAAAGGAATCACGTTCACGGGCTTCATCCCAAGCAGGCAGAAGGCTAGCCCTAAGTGCCACGGCTGCTGATGGCGCAGCGCCCACCACGCCGTGACCATGCCTAGCAGCGTCACCGCGTCTAACTGCCCCATGAAGAGCATCTCCGCCATGAACATCGTGCACAGCGCGAAGATGAGCGCCACGCGAGGCGCTGGAAACAGCCGCAGCAGCAGGCTGAGCGATAGGCCGACGAACATCAGCGAGGACGTTGTCAGCAGCGCGTTTCCCAATCGGTAATCGGGAAGCCCCATCGGCAGCACGACAAACAAAAGCGTCCACGGTGGATAGCGCAAAACGCGCCCGTCATTCCCAGCCATGGACTACTCGCCGGCCAGCCAGTTCTCCGCAACAGGCCGAAAGTAGTAGTAATAGTCGTTCGTGATCGGGAAGAACGTGTAAACAACCCCCAGCAGCAGCAGGATGAGCGCCAGCGCCATCAGCACTGAAGACAGCTTGGTCGCAGGCAAGCGTTGCAGGGCGCTCATCCTCACAGGCCTCAATTCAAGCTGTAGGGGCTGCTGCCGTTGGCCGTGGGGCCGCTGTCCTCATCGTCCTCGTCGTCGAAGTCGTCTTCGTCGAAATCATCATCGTCGAAATCATCATCGTCGAAGTCGTCCTCATTGTCGAGGTCTTCATCGTCTTGATCGAACATCGAAGCGAGCGCTTCCATCACCGACATGGCGGCGCGTTCATCGGCCTCCGCAATCGCTTCCAGTGGAGTGATGTCGCTGTAGATCGTGCGCATCACCGCCGAGAGGTAACGATCGGTGATGATGATGTTGGCGTAAACGATCTGGCGGATCATTGGCGGCGTCAGCTCTGCGCCCTCGACATCGATGCTCGTCTTGTAGCGCACTTCGCCGTCGTCGAAGTCCATCTCAAAGTTGCCGATTACCATGCCATAGTTGATGCGGGTGATGAGTTCCGCCACTTTTTGGCGCTTGTCCGGTGGAACGTTGATGGGCAGGACGCTGTAGAACACAAACTGCTGCTGCGCCTCGCGCGCTTGGGCAAAGCACTGCCACTTGCCATTCTTGCCGCTGAAGCCCATCGACAAGACCGATGCCCCTTCCATCCATTGGAAGTCCCACTCATCTTCTTCAAAAAACTCGACTAGCACATTGAAGATTTGCTGATCGCTCATGCAGGCGAATCCTTCTGAGGGGTGGGTTTATCGACGTCGCGCGGGGCATCCTCGCGCGTTTCCACGTTGAGGCGATGTACCCCCGTCACCGAGCGCAGGTCAGGTTCTTCCGGCAGTTCCGATAGGCTAGGAGCCTCCGCCTCGACGTGAAGATCAGCCTCGGTCGGAATGCGTGGCAGTTCACCGGTGCGGCTGTGCGGGTCATCGGGGGGCTGGGGCATCATGGCATGCTCCACTAATTGATAAAGTTTTTTCATTATAGCACGTTCTGCCGCTGCAAGCGTAAACCAACGAGGCCTGAGGAGCAGTCTAATAGGGGCAGGGCCTGCCCTGTCCGTCGGTTTCCACCCCTCGACGGACGCGACAGGTCGCGTCCCTACTCGGCGTGAGCCTCGCTGTAAAAAGCCAACGCCCGCACCGCCAGAAGCCCCCTCAGAGGGCGCGCCTTAGCCGAGTGCTTGAGCGCTCGGCGACTGGATAAACACCCGCGGCTGAAGCCCTTGCAGACGCGGCATCGTAGGGGCAGGGTCTGCCCTGTCCGTCGGTTTCCACCCCTCGACGGACGCGACAGGTCGCGTCCCTACTCGGCGGGTGCTGGAGAAGGGGCTAGGGGATAAAGGCCCGTGGCTTTGGCCGCAGGCGCGGTAGGTCGTGCCCTTATAATACCCCCACACCCACCTGTGCCCTTCACATTTTCTAAACGTGTAAAATGCCTCAAACTGCTCAAACCCCTCGCTCAGACCCCCAAAAAACGCCCCTCGACTGGTACATTTTTTGAACCTGTGCGATGATATGGCTTAAGTGGGCAATTGCAGCACAGCTTTGCCTTTGTACAATGCCTGCTTACATCAACTTCTACATAAGTTTTTGAAGGAGCAAGTCTCATGGCCGTCGAGTTTTATGATGTCAAAACCCGCAGCAAAGTCATGATTGACGACAGCAAAATCGTCAAGGTCAAGTTCCAGAGCGGCAACGGCGTCCGCTTTGGCCTGCGCGGCAAGACTGATGACAATCGCAACGTGACGAAGTTCATCAGCAAAGCCGACTGGGAGAGCAGCAAGTTCCCAGAAGAGAAATAAACTCGGCAGGCTGTGGCTGGTTTGGCTGGCCACAGCTTGGCTGAAACGCTCCGCGTCGCGCCTGTCCGTCGCTGAATCGTGATACACTGACGTAGAGCAGCAGGGCGAGGGTGCGATGCGACAGTGGATGTTGGGAATGCTTGGGGCGTTGGCGTGTGTCAGCTATGCCCACACCGATTTAATGTTGACAACCACGCCGAACAGTGTCGCTGTCAGTTTCGAGTGCACGCAGGCAGATCCTAACCGCCGCCCGATCCTAAGCGGCCCAGTGGAGCGCATCGAATCGTCTAGCGCCATCGTGCACTACACGCTCAGCGGCGCAGACGCTACCTCCCACGACTACGCGCGGGCCTTAAGCGAGGCCGTTGAAAAATCGCTCAGCGTGCAGTTTGACCGTTTGGGCTGGCGCAGACCGCCCCCAGACTGCGGCCTCGGCGGAGATGATCGGCTGGACGTGTACGTGATGCACATCGCGAGCGGCGCAATCGGCCAAGCTGTCCCAGAGCAGATCGTCGGCGACAACCCCAACACCCCCCAAGTAGAACGAAACAGCGCCTTCAGCTATCTCGTGATCGAAAACGACATGGACTTCTTGGGGAGCGCCGCTGCGCAGGGCTACACCGCCGACCCGTTCGACCTGATGCGCATCACCGCGGCACACGAAGTGCACCACGCTGTCCAGTTCGGCTACAACGCCAAGAACGCCTACTTCGGCTTCTACGAGAGCGGGGCCGTGTGGCTGGAAACGCTCGTCTACCCTGACTTGACCGACGCCTATGAGTACACCGCGCTGTTCCAAAACCCTGATTTGTGCCTCGGCAGCCGCGCGGATCGGCGGCGAATCTACGCAGAATGGGTCATGATCGACTCGCTCACGCGTGATTGGGGCCTAGCTGCCTACGAGCAGCTTTGGCAGCATCTGGCCGTCCGCGATAACCTGCCCGCCTTCTATGACGGGTTGGAGCCGTTGGGCACGACCGTTGAAGAGGCAGTCGGGCGCATGGCCATCCGCAATTTGCTTCTGGACTACCCCAACGGCGACCGCTTCCCCGTGACCGTGACGGTTTCAGGCGAGGTGAGCGCCGTCGGCGCGATCAACAGCGGCCAGCGCGGAACCCAGCAGCAGGCGGTGGACTATCTGCGCGTGGCGCCCGGCGTGTGGGAATTTGACGTGCGCAGCGGGCGCGGGATCACGCTGCGGCTGGTGGGCGTCAGCGGTCAGACCGCCGCCAGCTACACACTTGGGCGCAGCGGCACAGTGGACACCCGCCCTTACGATGCGGCCTTCCTTATCGTGCAGAACACCCTGCGCCATAGACAGACCGAGGACTGCTATTTTACGATCTGGACGCTCGACGTGCGCGCCGGGGACGAGGCAGCCTTGACCTCGCCTGACCCCGACATGTGGAGCGCAGTTTACTATCGGGACGTGCTGCCTGTTGGAGGACGTTGAGATGCCTGCTAGCCCCAAACAACTTGAAGAAGAGACCATCCGCCTGTATGAGACGCCCGCCGTGCGTGAAGACCTCGACGACGCAGACGCTGAAGTGCTGCTGACATGGGCCGAAGGCCAGATCAAGCGGCTGGCACAGGAAGACGGCGACTTTGCGCAGAAGAACCGCTTCCTGAGGCAGCTTCTCGCGCGGATTAACACGCTCGTCGGCCAGCGCCCCTACGTGGACGCAGCGGGCGAGCAGCACTACCTTGAAGCGTTGATGAAGGTGCTGCCGCTCAACGGCTACCACGACCTCACGCCAGAGCAGGTGCTGGCCTGCCTGCCGCCCGACCGCGCCGACGTCCGCGCCAACCTGACCGCGCTGCTCGACCTGCTCAACCGCGAGCTGCCACCGCGCTTGACCCCGCCGCCCACCGCAGCCGAGCTGCCGCCGCCACGCACATGGCTAGAGGCCGCCCTGCGCTACCATGCCCCACAATCTGACGCGTCCACCACCACAGGAGACCCCACATGACCAAACGCCGCTCCAAGCAGTCCAGCCCCGGAGGTGCGCTGATCGGCGCGATCCTCGTCATCATCGCCGCCATCATCTTTGCCGTGACCGACATCGACCTGACAGGCGGCGCGCTGACCCAACCGACCGCCGCCGTGACGGACGTCCGCATGCTGACTGCGCCAGCCAGCACGCCTGCCGCGCAGGGGACGAACACGCTGCGCCCGCCCACCGTGACGCCCGTCGCGCCCGGCACGCCCATGCCGCTCATCACTGGGCAGGCCCCCGCTGGCGTCTCCAATATCCCGTTGAGCAACGCGCTCGGCTTTCAGCGCGGCTTCTGGCGCGTTTACTTCACCGTGCCTGTGGGAACGAACGACCGCACCCAGTGGCGCGGCGGCATGGAGGACGTCATGGTCGAGGCGATCAACAGCGCCACGCGCACGCTCGACATCGCCGCGTATGAGTGGCGCTCTCAGAAGATGACCGATGCCGTGCTGGCGGCAGTTCGGCGCGGGGTGCGCGTGCGGATGGTCGTGGACAACGAACACGCCCTCAACGACCCCAACACGACGCTCGGCGAGCTAGAAGCGGCGGGCATCCCGATCGTGGACGACGGGCGCAGCGCCTTCATGCACAACAAGTTCATGATCATCGACGGCCTAACCGTCTGGACGGGGTCGATGAACTATCAGCCCAACGACTTCTTCCGCAACAACAACAACGTGGTGATGCTGCGCAGCCGCCAAGCCGCGGACGTGTTCACCGCCGAGTTCAACGAGATGTTCGTGGATCGCCAGTTTGGGCGGCGCTCACTGGCGACCAACGTCGGCAACTTCACCCAAGACGGCACACAGATCGAGATCTACTTTGCGCCAGAAAACGACGTCATGGCGCTCATCATCCGCGAGGTGAACCAAGCGCAGCGCTCGATCCGCTTTGCGGCGTTCTCATTCACTGATCACGATCTCGGCGTGGCGATGCTCAACCGCAAGGAACAGGCGGGCGTGGGCGTCTCGGGCGTGTTTGAGACGACCGGCAGCCTGACCACCAGCAGCGAGATGACCTTCCTCTACTGCGCGGGCGTGCCAGTCTTCCAAGACGGCAACCCGGGCATCCTGCACCACAAGTTTATCGTGATCGACAACCAGACGGTGGTCACTGGCTCGTTCAACTTCAGCAGCAACGCCGCCAACAACAACGACGAGAACCTGCTGATCATCCGCAACGCGGACATCGCCGCGCTCTACATGGAAGAATGGGCGCGAGTGCGCGCGTTGGCGCGGCTGCCTCAGCGCGTCAACTGCGAGTAGCGCGGCCTGCCGCGTCGGGGGCGGCGTTGTGCTGCCGCCCCTGCTGTCGGCTTAGCGGAACTGCTCTTGCAGCGCGTTCAAACGAGCCTGCGCGTCGGTGAGAGCCGCCAGCGCTGTTTGCACCACCGGAAGCTGCGTGCCAACAAGCTGGCGCAGTTGTTGAGTGTTGCAGCCCGTGTCGAAGGCTTGGTAGCTGTTGCGGATGATGCTCAGCGCTTGGTTGATCGAATCGGCCAGCGGCACAAGGTCAGGCGCAACGCTGGCGGCCGTCTCCACTACGATGATGTCGCTGGGGACGAGCGGCGGCGGCATTTGCAGGCAGTCCGCTGTGGAGCCAGCAGCGACGTTCTGCCAGTAGACGCTCAGGAGGGTGGCCTTGCCGCGCGGGCCGAGCATGTCGCTCAAGACGGTGTTCATGGCGCGGATTTGGATGCGCACTGCCGCGGCATCCACGGTGGGGGTGGGCGTCGGCTCGAGCGTTGGTTCAGGCGTGTTGGTGGGGACAAAGATCGCAGTTGGCGTGGCGGGCAAGACGACCCCCAACGTGGCGAAGATCGGCGCGACCGCGGCCAACGTGCGCTGTGCCTCGATCAACTCTTGGCTGAGGGCGAGCGCGTCCTGCCGCGGGATGGCCTGCTGGGTGCGGCAGCTCTGTTGGAAGGCCGCGCGCACGCGGGCGATGATCGCCTCAGCGTTGTTATAGGCGGCGACCGCCTCTTGAATGCCCGGTCGGGTCGTCAGGATGTCCGGCAAGGTGTAGGGGACGGTGGGACTGAACACGAGCGAGCAATCTTGCGGCTGCTGGCGTGTGATGGTGAGCATCTGAGCTTGCAGCACGCGGCTTTCGCTGTCGAGCGTGGCGTATAGGTCGCGGAACTGCTCGATCAGCACTGCGGGGTCGCTGCTGGTGGGGCTGGGCGGCGGGGTGAAGGCTGCGGCAGTTTGTGTCAAGCGCACTTCCAGCGGGATGAGCGAGGGGTCATTGGTCGGGTTGGGGACGAGCGCGAACGTGACGCCGATCACGCCCAGCGCGAGCACAATCAAGAACAGGCTGAAGGCGCGCACCGCCCCCGCCGGGACGCGCGACGGCCGCCCCAGCCGATTGTATACGATGATGTCCGTCACGACGTCGAGCGCGGCGCTGCGCATCTCCTCGTCGTCGCTAGTAATCATCTCTCCAAGCGCCTTCAACATGCCCAGCGACTCGCCCGCAGCCTTCCGAACGGCCTTGCTCTTGTCACTCTTGTACGCTTTGACGAGGTACGGGATGGAGGTTGGTTCCCCGTATTCCCCCAACAAACGCGCCGCCGCCGCGCGCTGGCTGTCGTTGAACTTCTTGGGGGACATCATGATCGCAACTTGTTTCTTGACGCGCTTGTGGAACAATTCCTCACGCCGCGCAAGCTCTGCATCGGTGAGGCCAGCACCACCGTCCACCCCCGCAATCAGTTCATCATTCTCACTCATACGCCCCCGAGCGCTGCGCCGTAAAATGCATGCCTAGATCCTTCATGGGTATAACTATAACACACCAGAAGAATTGTGTGCCGCAGTTCTTTTTCGTGTACAATAGGTCAAAGTGCTAGATGAGGATACTGACTAATGATTGTTAAGCCCTATCAACGCCGCTGGCTCAGCTACTTGGTCGGGATGATCGCGCTGGCCGCGGTGATGAGCGCCCTCTTCCCCGCACGCTCGCCTGAGCCAACGCAGACTCTTTCTGATCCATCAATTGATTTAGCTAGCGCCCCACTGCGTTATGAGATCAACGTCGGCGCGCAGTGGTACACCAGTGACGTCACCAGCATGTACATGGGGCGTTGGTTCACCGCCCCGATGACCTACACCATCATCGACGGCGGTGAAGGCGTCGGCCCGATCGCCATCACGCAGGGCGACATCGCCCTCAACCTGAACTCGCTGACCACGGCTGGCAGCGCGGTCAACCGCACCAGCCTGTTGTGGCCGGGCGGCATCGTCCCGTGGGACTTCGCGCCCAACTTCCCCGCGCAGTATCGCGTGTTTGACGCCATCGCCCACTGGGAAGAGAAGACGAGCATCCGCTTCGTCCAACGCACGCCTGAAAACGCCAGCCAATACCCCAACTGGGTGCGCTTCACCCCGTCGATGGGCTGTTGGTCATACGTGGGGATGCAAGGCGGGATGCAGCTCATCGGGCTGGCCCCCGGGTGCAGCACTGGCAGCACAATCCACGAGATCGGCCACGCGCTCGGCCTGTGGCACGAGCAAAGCCGCATCGACCGTGACGACTACGTGACGATCTACTTTGAGAACATCGTCGCAGGGATGGCCCACAACTTCGCCAAGCACGTCAACGACGGCCAAGACCTCGGCCCCTATGACTACGATTCGATCATGCACTACCCGCGCTGGGCGTTTAGCAAGAACGGCAAAGATACCATCGTGCCCAAGATCGACGTAGAAATTGGCCAGCGCAGCACCCTCAGCCCCGGCGACATCGCCGCCATTGAAGCCCTGTATGGACGTTAGCGCTGATTTGCTATCGCGCTGTCGATGAAACACTGCTTAGCTGCCCCGACAAGTCATCGGGGCAGCCTGTGTTTAGGCAGACTGATGATCGATAACAAAAACTCTACCCCTCAAATCCATGACGTTTGACCTGTAACGTTTGGCTTGGACAAAGCGGCAAGAGATGGGTATCATTACAATTAATTCTACGGCAAGGATGGTAGAGTAGTTTATGAAAAATGCGGTTGTTCTGGTTGTTGAAGATGATCATCACTTGCTGCACGGCATTCGCGACATCCTCGAGTTAGAGCACTATGCTGTGTTGACAGCCACCAACGGCCAGCAGGGGCTTGAGGTGCTCAAAACCCACCCCGAACCACCCGATGTCATCGTCTCAGACATCGGCATGCCTCAGATGGATGGCTTCACGTTCTTGGAGCACGTGCGCCAAGATACGCGCTGGGTGCGCATCCCCTTCATCTTTCTGACGGCGCGTGGCGAAAAAGTAGATCGCCACAAGGGCAGCCTGATGGGCGCTGATGTTTACCTCACCAAGCCGTTTGAAGCGCCTGATCTGCTCGTGGCAGTTGAATCGTGCCTGCGGCGCACCCGCGCCCTGCAAGCCGCCGCCGAGAGCGACATCACCGACGTAAAGCGCAAGATCATGACGATCGTCAATCACGAATTTCGCACGCCTCTTACGTTGATCGTCGCTTACGCCGAAATGCTCAAGGACTTCAACACTGAAGCGATGAGCATGGAAGAAGTGATGTCCTTCCTCAACGGGGTGAACAGCGGGGCGGATCGACTGCGGCGGCTGGTCGAAAACTTCATCTTCACCATCGAGCTGGAGAACGGTGACGCCGCCAAAACGATGGCATGGCGCAGCCGCGTTATCACCGACATTCGCCCCATCGTGGAAGACGCCCACCGCCAGATCGCCCTTCCCAACACACGCCCGCGCGACTTCATGTTCAACTATGCGCCAGATTTGCCGCCCTTCAAGGCCGACGTACAGTTCTTGACCATCGCCATCCGCGAACTGCTGGACAACGCGGCTAAGTTTTCCTCCGATCACAGCCGAATCCAAATCAACATCAGCCACGTGCGCGACAGCATCGAGATTCGCGTTACCGACGAAGGGCGCGGCATCCCCGCGGGCGAGCTAGAAAACATCTGGAAGCCGTTCTACCAGATCGACCGCGACCGCTACGAAGATCAAGGCTCTGGCTCGGGCTTGGCCATCGTGGACGGGGTGGTGCGGCTGCACAAGGGCACGCGCTACGTCGAGAGTGAAGTCAACCGCGGCAGCACCTTTGCCATCTACCTGCCTATCACCATGTGAGCCGGCTGCAACTTGCTGCGTGCTTCTTGCGTAGATAGGCAGTGTAATCGGATTTCATTCAGTACGGCACATCGCCTGCGGTTTGTGCTATACTTTGCCTTATACAGTGTCGGAGAGGATCAAAGCACCAATGACCAGCTTATTTCAGAAAATTCAGACCTTAATCAACGCCAACATGCACGGGCTGGTTGACCGTGCACTGGAAGCCAACTCAGTGAAGGTGATGGATGAATACATCCGCCAAGCTGAGCGCAACCTTGAAGCTCTTGAGGACAGCGCGGCCACCGTCGGTGGCACGGTGCGCACGCTCAAGCGCAAGTATGAGGAATTCTCCGCTGCGGCGGAAAAGCTCGACCGTGACATCGACACCCTCATCATCAAGGGCAAGAACGATCTGGCAGGCGCAGCCCAAGCCGAGCTGAACACCAAGCAAGAGCTGGCGCAAGAATATTTTGAACAGTGGCAGGCGCAAGAAAAGCAGTATCAGGCTATGCTCGACATGCGCTTGAAGCTGGAAAGTCGCCTTTCAACGATCAAGCAAGAGCGCGAACGCCTCAAGGCGCTGATCGAACTGGCTGAATCCAAGAAGATCATGACCAAGACGATCAAGAGCCTCGACGGGCTGGCCAACACCGGCGACAAAGAGATCGACAGCCTGACGCAGCAAATCCGCGCGCGCATCGACCGCGAAGACGCCCGCCTCGATATGGCCACGCGCAACCTGCAAGAGGAAATCGATATGGCTGTGGGCAACTCGCGCATCGACACGCAGCTTGAAGAGCGTCGTCGGCGCTTGCTGGGCGGCTCGGCTAGCGAGTAACACCGCCTATGGTGGCACGGTGTGGCCGCATGGCGCGCCGTCCACCCTCTATGACCGCTGCAACGATTCGAAAGAAGTCGCATGCAAGAACGTCAACAGGTACGCAACCGCGTCTTTGGGACGCTGCTCATGAACGCCCTGTTCCGCTGGGAAACCTTCGTGACGCTGCTCATCACGATGATCTTATTCCTGTTCGTGAACGACATCAACATCCTCGGGCTGGAGTGGCAGCCGTGGTTCTGGCTCGTGCTGGGGGCCATCACGCAGGGCGTGTTGGTTGTCAGCGCGCTGACTGACCCCGAAGAAGCTGAAAAGGCGCTCGCCCGCCAGTTCGAATCGCAGTACGACATATCGGCGATTCGCAGCACCGTCTCGCGCCAGAAGCTCAACGAAGCGCTGGAGTATCGGCGCAACATGTTGAAGCTGGTGGATCGCCATCAGGCCGCGATGAAGGTGCAGCTGCGCCAGACGGTGAACGACGTCAACGACTGGATCGCGCACATGTACGACCTCGCGCGCCACATCGACATGTTCGAAGCGAACGACATTGTCGAGCGCGACTTGAAGGCCGTCCCTCAGCGCATCGAGAAAGTGAAGCAGCGCATCGCCCTTGAACGTGATGAGCGCGTGCGCCAAGACTTGGAGTCTCAGCTCAGGCAGTTGGAAACCCAGCAGGCCAACCTCGAAGCGACGATGAGCAGCGTGCGGCGCGCCAGCATCCAGCTTGAGAGCACGCTCGCCTCGCTGGGGACGATCTACGCGCAGATGTCGCTGCTCGGCACGAAAGACGTCGACAGTGGTCGCACGCAGCGCCTGCGCCTCGAAATTCAAGATCAAGTGGCGGGACTGCAAGACACGATCGACGCGATGACCGATGTTCAAGCGCAGAGCCTGCGCTTGCGCTGAAGCTGAATCGGGCACGCACAACAAAGGGGGATGCGCATGAGCCGCAGGTTGTGCTGGCTGGGGGCAGCGCTGCTGCTGCACGTCTGGGCGCTTGCCGCGCAGGACGGGTTCAACCTGCCGACCGAGCTGTACGTCCTGAACAACAGCGGAACCGTCCAGCGCTTTGGGCTGGGGGCGAGCGGCATCGAGACCGTCGCAGGCGATGAGTCGACCTTCATCCTCGATTTTGCGGTGGCCCCTGACGGCGTCACTCTCGCCTATCGCACGCTGGAGGGTCTATTCCTTACTGACATGTACGCCCGCCAGCGGCGTACCCCCTCTACGATCACCCTCTTAGAAGGCCCCACCGCGGGCTACCCTGAAATTCGCGGGCGCGGCGAAACCATCGCATGGTCGCCCACGGGCACGGCGCTGGCCTACGCCACGCTGGGCAACCTGCGCCTGATCGACCGTCGCACTGGGCGCGCGCAAAACCTCGACGTGGCAGCTATTCAAGACCTGCGCTGGTCAGCCGATGGGCAGTTCCTCGCGGCGGGCGCGGCGGGCAACATCTGGTGGTTTTACTTCTACGATGGGGCACAAGCGCGCCTCATCAGCGCTATCACTGATGTGACGAGCATCGCGTGGACGCCCGACAACCGCGTTTACGTGGCGTTCGCGTCGGGTGGGCTGAACATCCTCGACATCCTCAACCGCAGTCAGCAGACGGTCATCCTGCCGCCCGACGAGCGCTACACGCTGCCCCACGTGATCGAGCCGAACCTGTTCGTGTTTCAAGGCGCGCCGGAAGCGGCACGGCTGTTAGCGATCACCCCACAAGGCACACAGACTATCGGCCAAGCGCCCGTGGACGTGAGCGCCGCGCGTTGGTCGCCAGATGGGCGCTCGCTAGTGGCCTTCCGTGGGGGCGTGCTGGCGCTCATCGAGCCGATCAGCGGCCAGAGCTTCACCCTGCCGGTGAACAACGCCAGCGCCTATGGCTGGGGCGCGTTCCGCCGCGAGTTGGGAACGGTCAGCGGCTGGGGCGGCGCGTACATCCTCGCTGATGCGCCCTCTACCGGCGTGACGCAGGTCTGGCGCGTGCCAGACAACGACGCCCTGCCTGAGACGATCACCCCCGCGCGCGAGAGCATCACCGAGTTCACGCTGAGCGCGGACGGCCAGCGCGTAGCCTACGTCAGCGGGGAGGTGCTGTTTTACTTCCTCGTTGGGGGCAGCCCCAGCGGTGAGCTGTTCCGCCTCGCTGAGGGGGGGGCCGCGCCCGCACAGCCGGCCTTCAGCAGCGACGGCCAGCGGCTCTACTATCGCGTGGCCAGCGGTGACGCTCCGGGCGTCTACTTTGCCGACCTCACCAGCGGCCAGTCCTTCCCGTTCGTGCTGGGCGAGTTTGAGCGCCCGCTGCCCGCGTTGGGGCTGGCCGCGGTGCTGCTGCACGACGCCGACGGGCAAGTGCGCTTGTTCGACGCCAACACCCGCGAAGAGATCGGCCAGCCGCTGCGCGGGCAGGGCAAATGGCTCAGCGGCTCGCTCTACGCGGTCATCAGCGACCAAGTGACAGTAATTGACGCCAGCAGCGGCCAAGTTGTGCGCACGCTGCTAGAGGACGCCGGCGACGAGGTCATCTTGGACGTCGTCCTGCTCGACCGCGACACGCTGCGACTGCTCATCACCGCGCCTGCGCCCGCCCCTGTCACGGTGCTCGACGCGCTGCCGACGGCCACTAACCGCGCCTCGATCGGCTTCTTAGACAGCCCGCGCCTCTCGTCGGATGGGCGGTTCGCCCTCGGCTTGACGCACCCCAACGGCAGCCTGATCGTGGTTGACCTCGCCAGCCGCCAGCGCCAGCGCGTCAACACCCAAGTGAGCGTGCGCGCCTTCTCGTGGTAGCGGTTACTCATCGTAAGCGCACAGCGTGCCGTGCCCCACGAGGACTCACGCGCGCCCCATCTCCCATGCGTTCAAGCGCTGGCCGCTGAGCGCTAGCGCTTCCTCCCCGGCCAGCCGCACAAACGCCGGCGTCAGCAGGTATGGATCGATCCACTGCTTCTTGAGTTCTGCAGGGTAGTTGTACTCACTCATCGGGGTGTGCATCGGCTTGCCCGGCGTGACCGTGACCGCGGCGATGCGGTGCGGCGCGCCTTCCAACGCCATGCACTTCATGAAACCCTCCAGCGCGTGCTTGCCTGCCACATAGGGCGACTCGTCGAGGAAGCCTTCAATCCCTGAGCGCGACGACACGTAGACGAGGCTGCCGCCGCCCGCCGCGATCATCGGCTCCCATACGGCCTGTGTGAGCAAGAACGCCGCCTGAAGAATGACGTTCACCTCGCGCGTCCAATCCGCCAGCGTGATCTGCATCAGCGGGCGGTTGATGAGGATGGCCGCGTTGTGCACCATGACGCGCGGCGTGCCGACGACCGCCAACGCGGCTTGGGCGGCGCGCTGCGTGGCAGCTCCATCCGCCAGATCAACGACGAAGGGAACCGCCGCATCGCCTAATGCGCGTGCCGCCTGCTGAAGCGCGTCGGCCTTCACATCTAGCATCGCCACGCGCATCCCCGCCTCGACGTAGGCGCGCGCGATGGCATACCCCAGCCCCTGCGCCGCCCCGGTCACAATCGCCGACTGCCCACGCAGCGCGCTCATGTCAGGCTCCGCACGAAGGCCGCCAGCCGCTCCAGCCCCTGCTCAAACTCAGGCGAGGCTTTGGTCAGCGCGCCGCGGATGAACCCCTCGCCCGCGCCGCCGCCGATCGTGCCCGGCTGGAAGATGAGTTGTGCCTCCGCCCGCGCCCGCGCGACGAACTGCGCGCTGGTGAGGCCGGTGCGCCGCACGTCGAAGAACACGTAATAAGCCCCTTGCGGCGGCGTGTAGGGCAGCCCCATGCTGTCGAGCGCGCTCATCCACACGCGGCGGCGGCGGTCATACTCGGTCAGCACGTCGTTGAACCAGTCGCGCGGGGTCGTCAGCGCGGCCACGCCCCCGTACTGCGCGATCACGTTGGGGCAGATCATCATCGCGTGGTGGAAGGGCAGCATCGCCTCGACAATTTCAGCGGGCGCGGCCAGATATCCCAAGCGCAGCCCCGTCATGGCGAAGCTCTTCGAGAAGCTGTTGATCGTGATCGTGCGCTCGCGCATGCCGGGCAGGCTGGCCATGCTCACGTGCTCATAGCCGTCGAACCGATAGTACTCGTAGATCTCATCGCTGACGACGATCAGATCATGGCGGGTGGCCACCGCGGCGATCTGCGTGAGCGTCTCGCGGCTGAGCATCGTGCCAGTTGGGTTGTTGGGGGTGACGATCACGATCGCCTTCGTGCGCGGGGTGATGGCCGCTTCAATCTGTGCTGCCGTCACGGTGAAGTTCGTCTCCGGCGTGGTCGGAACGGGAACCAGCGTCCCGCCGAGGATCAGCGCGTCGCGGGTGTACTCGTCGTAGTTGGGCGACGGCGTCAGGGCTTCATCGCCGGGGTCGAGCAGGGTCATCAGCGTGAGCATGAGCGCTTCCTGCGCGCCCGCGGTGGCGATGATCTCGGTGGCAGGGTCGTAGTGCAGGCCGTTCTCCGCGCGCAGCTTCTCGGCGATGGCCTCGCGCAGTTCCGGGATGCCCGTCCACGCGGTGTACTGCGCCTTGCCCGCGCGGATGGCGGCCTGCATCGCCTCAAAGACAGGGGGCGGCGGCGCAAAGTCAGGCGTGCCGCTGCCGAGGTTGATCAAGCCCGGAATGGGAACCGAAGTCTGCTTGCCCAGCGTGCCCATCACACGCTGCGCCCGCTGTGAGAGGTGTTTCTTGAGGTCAAGCGGTGTCGTCATCGTCATCTGTCCTTCTTCAATTGGCGCGCTGAACTCAAGCCAGTTGAATCCAGCGGCGTTCTACGGTCGATTGGCGCACGGCGTCCATTGCAATCTGCGTTTGTAGGCCGTCGTAGAAAGTCGCCCCCTCGCGCAGCGCCCGCCCCTCACGGATGGCCGCCGTCAGCTCGCGCATGAGGCCGACGACGCTCACGTTCCAGATGCCTTTGCCGACGCCGGGCAGGTCGGCGTTGGGGTCGTGCTCGCTGATGTCGTGGAAGTCCTCGCCCGCGCGGGCGTAGAGCAGCTTCTCGTCGCTGTTGGCCAGCAGGATCGTCCCCTCGCTGCCGAAGATCTGCGTGTGGTTGTCCATGTTGTGGCGGGCCACGCCGCTCAGGAAGACCGTCACCAGCGCGCCGCTGACCATCTCAAAGGTAAAATGCGCCAGATCATCAGCGTTGGCCGTCCAGCGTTGGCCGGTGTGCTTGTCGATGCGATCTGGCACGACTACTTTCACTTGGCCGCAGACCGCGCCGATGTCGCCTAGCCACCAGCGGATGAGGTCGATCTGGTGGCTGCCGTTGGCCCCCAAGCGCCCGCCGCCCATCTCAGCCAGCGACCACCAATCGCCTGCCGGGCGGGATGCAGGATCGCCCCATGACGCGGTGATGTTCCAGAGGTTGACGTGCCGCACCTGCCCAACACCCCCTTGTGCGATGAGCTGCTGGATGCGGCGGCGGTTGGGGTTGAAGCGCAGCTCATGGCCGATCATGTGGACGCGCCCCAGCGCCTCTGCCCGCTGATACATCGCCTCGGCCTCGGCGCGGTTCATGGCGGTCGGCTTCTCGCACAGCACATGCGCGCCCGCGTCCAGCGCGGCCAGCGTCATCGGCGCGTGGTAGATCGTAGGGGTGGCGATGCACACCAGATCAACCGTGTGGCGGGCGATCATCGTCTCCCAGTTGTCGTAGGCGTGTGGGATGCCGAAGGCTGCCGCGGCGGCCTGAGCGCTCTCCAGCCGCTGACTGCTGATGGCCACCAGTTCCACATCGTCAATCGTGCGCAGCGCCGGCAAATACGCCGCTTTGGCGAAGCTCGCCCCAATGACCGACACTCGTAACGTCATTTATACGTCCTTTCTGAACAAGCAACTCGATAAGTACAATTTGAAAAATTAGCACAGAACTGAGCCAACATAGCGAGGCACACGCTAAGTAGGGACGCGACCCGTCGCGTCCGCGGGGGATGAGTGCCCACACAAGAGCCTGAGCGCGGGAACTACCGCGACCCGTCGCGTCCGCAGGGGATGAGGCCTGTGGCTCCGTCTGGTCATCCCTTAACCCTTATCTAATTTTCAAACCGAATAACAACGCACTCGCGGCGCGGGCAAAGGCTGCGCAACCGATTGAATGGATGATAAGCGCTCAACCCTTGACGTTAGTGTAGAAAGAAACCTGAGCGGCGCTAGTGCCAATCGTTCAAATTGTCTACAGTCGACGAAAAGAGCGCGTCACCCTCACACTGCGCTTGCGCTACAATGGGGAAAAATCCGTTTTGTGGAGTGCAGAAAGATGAGATCGTCGTATGGGTTGGTGATCGTGCAGTTTGGGTTGTTGGGGGCGTTCGTGCTGGCGACGGTGTTCGTCGAACCGGTGGGCGAGTCGCCGGTCAAGCTGTTGGGGGTGGTCGCGTTCCTCGCGGGGGTGGTGGTGTTCGGGCTGGCGCTGCAAGCCTACGCGCAGACCAACGCCACGCTGCCTCAAGTGCTGCCCGATCCTAAACAAGGCACGCAGCTCGTTCAGCGCGGCATCTACGGCAGCATCCGCCACCCGATCTACACCGCTGTGCTGGCGATCACCGGCGGCGTAGCGCTCTACCACGGCGCGCTGATCCCGTTGGCGCTGTGGGGGGCGCTGCTCGTGCTGTTTTACGTCAAGTCTGACTATGAAGAAAGCCTGCTGCGCCGCACGTTCCCTGACTACGCCGCCTATCGCAAGCGGGCTGGCCGCTTCCTGCCCAAGCTGTGAAGCCGCTCAGGGCTGGCGCTTCTCTTCCACGCGCACGGGGAAGATGTGCGCCAGCGCCTCTGGGAAGGCGGCTTTGAAGGCCACCAGCCCATGCCCGCTGCCGATCTCAATGAACTCGTGGTCGATGTCGCCGCGTTCGATCTCGCGCCGCTGCAAGATCAGCCCCAACGCCAGCCCCGGGTCGTAGAAGCGCTTGCGGTTCTCGTAGCGCCCCACGCTTTGGAAGATGCGTTGGGGCAGCAGGCGCGCGCTGGCGAAGCGGTCAGCGTATTCCACTAAACGCTCTTGGGCTTGGCCGCGCCCCAACGGCGGCGAGAGCATGATGAGATGGCTGAAGACCGCCGGGTTGCGCAGCGCACAGTAGGCCGCCGCAATCGCCCCGACGTCCACCCCCCCCACGCCGAGATCGGTCGCGTCGAGTGAGTAGGCATCTTGCAGAAAGGGCAGCAGCTCCGTCAGGATGGCCGCGTAGTGGCGGTCGTTGCTGACGAACTCCTGCACGCGCTGGGACTGGCTGCCGCTTTGCAGCATGGCGATCACGGTCGGCTGCATCCGTTTGTGTTTCACCAGCGCATCGGCGATGTAAGGCACTTGCAGCGGCCCCAACATCCACTGACCGTCAAACAACACCAGCAGTGGGTAGGTGTTGGCCTGCGGATCGTAGCCGGGCGGCGTGTAGACCCACAACTTGCGGTTCTCGAAGTGCATCTGCACGCTGCTGAACTCGTGTTCGAAGATCTGCCCGCGCGGGACGTTGAATCGGCTCCAATCGGGAAAGGGGCGCGCTTTGGGCATGCGCAGCACGCTCACTTCCATTTGCGCGGTAGACATGCGAACGGGGTTGCGCGCGTCGATGCGCCAATGACGAGCGATACGCTGAAGCAAATTCTGCTCACTGGCAAGCGGCGTCATCGGGTCGTCAACGACGATCAGATAATCCAGCAGGTCATCCGGACGGAAGCGGCGCTGCGCGTACCACAGGGTCGTCCCCTCCAGTTGGGTCATGGGGATGAAAGGGGGGTCATTCTCGATGATGTCAAGGTTGACGGCCACACGCTCCACCCCCACGCCGGTAAACAAAAAGGTGACAAGCGTCCCTTCAATCCACGGCGTTTCAGGGTGCTCACGCAGCAGATCATCGACGAGCGTTTGACGGTTGTCGGGGTCAGCCGCCTGAGCCTCATTGAGAAACTGATTGAAGGATGTCCATCTGGCCATTCATGCACCTATCGCGTATCGAAATGGGTTCATATAGCCTGATTGTAACATCAGTGTCGCATCTTGTCGCACGAAAAGCGCCCTGTTCGCGCAACGCTTAGCCTTGTCTTAGGCATACCCTTGAAATGCATGTCTATTCCTCACCGTGGATCACGTACATTAGAAAAAGCGAAGTAGGGGTTTACAACCTGAGCGTAACTCCATACAATGTAGTTGTGTTCACAAAGTTCTGAAAGTTGCGAACGTGAACATCTTCCTGACGGGTGTGTTGTATTGTTAGCAGGAAGTTCCATCGCAGCCCATTTCCCCCAATGGGTTGCAGCAAATGGATGCATGTCTCCCTCCTTGACGGCGGCGCTGCACTTTTAACTAGTGCAGCGTTGCTGTTTCTACACAACAAAACAGGCGGCCCCCAATGAGGGCCGCCTGTGCGTTACGAAGTTTTGTGATGGCGGTTACATGCCCATCGCACCGTCAAGCGGCGTCACATTGTCCGGCGCTTGGATGTCGAAGCTGCCGTTCGGCTCGCTCAGGTCAACGCGGAAGAACAGCGTGATCGTGATCGGCGTGTCGCTGCCGGTCAGCATGGCGGAATCGATGGTCGCGTTAACGTTGAAGCCGATGCCAGTCACAATGTTAGCGCTGCTGTCGATCTGCTGCACGACTTCGATGCGGCCTTCGCTCAGCAGCATCGGCAGCAAGCTGACCAGCCCGGCGATCTGCGCGCCGTCTTCGCCTGCGGTCATGGCCAAGCTGCTAACGCCGTTCTGGAAGCTCGGGTCGTTGATCAAACGGGTCAAGTCGGCCACGAAGGTGAACGTGTCGCCCATGCGGGTGTAAGTGAGGAAGCCGGGGATGGCCGCCAAGTCGCCGAAGGCCTCAAGCGCGCCTAGAGCGGCCTCAGGGTCGACGTCACCGCTCGCCAGCGCGTCCAAGTCCAGCGGCAGCTCTTGCCCGCCCACTTCACCGCTTTCGAGCGCGCTCAACAGGTTGAGCGACCCCCACATGCCATCGCCCATGTCGACGTAGAGGATGCCGTCCTTGAGGATTGCGCCGGTCATGCCGCCGCCGCTGCTCAGGCCATCGCTAAACGAAGCCGTGATGGACTGATCGAAAGACAAGGGGAACGCGCCCATCAAGTCGAGGATGACGGGGCCGCTGCCGGTCGCGTTGAAGGTGATATCGCCGCTGTCCGGGATACCGCTCACGCGGAAGTCGATGCTCCACGTCTGGTTGAAGGACATCACGGTGCTGAGCGTGTTCTCAGTTGCGCTGGCAATGGCCGCACAATCCGAAGCGCTCAAGCCGAAACACGTGTCCTGTGCTTGCGCCACCCCAGCAAGCGACATCGCCGCTACAGTCAAACCAACTGCCCATTTGCGAATCTTCATCGAGTTGTCCCCTTAATTTTACGATGAACGAATATGTTCTACGATAGGCATTGTATGAGCTTTCAACAACGAATGTCAACAACTCGGCGTGATATCGTCAGGAAGCGTCATCAAACGTTCACGTTTTGCTAAGCGTGCTGTCTTACCATGTTGATGGAAAAGTCGGAGCAAAAAGCTATGAGCATTGAAGTTTTTTGGGATGATGAGGCGGAAACCGTCTTTTTGATCGAAGTGCGCGGCAAGTGGAAGTGGGAAGAACTCACCAAGACGATGCAGGCGGTGAAGCGCATCAGTGAAGAGCGCGGGCGCGTCATGGGCGCAATCCTCGACCTCGGCAGCGGCCTGCAGATGCCCGAAGGCGGCATCTTCAGCGCGCAGGGCTTGGCCAACTTCCAAGAGCTGCTCAAGCTCGACGGCAAACAGCGCGGCCCGATGGTCATCGTCGGCATGAACAGCCTCGTGAAGCGCATCTTTGACACCGCCGCCAGCCTTGACCCGAAGTCGGCCCGTATGATCGACTTTGCCGACACAGTGGACGACGCCCGAACGCGCGTCTACGACACCCTGCGCACCTTACACCCTGAGAACTGAGCTAAGGGTGGTTTACTTCTGAGGGGGTTGGTGTTTCTATCGGAAACCTACTCCCGAAAAAAGCCGATACTCACCCCATAAGCCCAAGCTAATGCTTTGCAAAAGTTATTCTAATAGCTCAGGCGCTCATCGTAGGTGAATCATCCGTTGCATCTGCGGCAAAGCCACTATAATTATTGGTAACTCCGTAGGCAACACGCGGGCGCATGTGCGCCTGCGCAGTCAAGAAAGATCGCTTGACGTGTTGACGCGCATCGCCCCTCGCTTCGAGGTTCCATGCTGTGGCTAGCCTCAGCCGCAGTGGTGCACGTAGAGCGTTAAGCATTCGTCTTTCCTCCTCAACGGTGGTTAAACAACTGCTGTACCCGTTCAATTAACCGTCTAACCAATGGGTTTTGCTCAACACCATGAGCAGAGGAGTTCATCATGCGTTTCTATCCCGATTTCTATCCTGAGTTTGCCTACGAGCCGACGACGGACAACTTCGAAATTCGCTACATCGGTGATGGCGTTGGGCAGGGCGTGGTCGCGCTGACCGACTTTGAGCCGGGCGACATCGTGTTCCGCTTTACGGGCGTCTTCAGCAGCGAGGTCACGCTGTTCACCCTGCGCGTGAACGATCACCTGCACCTGCACGACCCGTTCTTCATGGGCAAAATCCTGCACTCGTGCGACCCGAACTGCCACGTCGATATGCAGACGCGCACCTTCACCGCGATCAAGCCGATTCGCGCGGGCGACTTCGTGACGATGGACTACGCTCAGACGGAGGCCGTGCTGTACCGCCCGTTTGAGTGTGCCTGTGGCGCGCCCAACTGCCGCGGCTTCATCACAGGGTACGCTGAGGCCGCGCCTGCACAGGCCGCTGCTTCGTAGCGCGCAGCACGTCGCTTACTTACACTGCTGAGGAACGATCATGACACTCAACCTCGCTGAGACGTCACGGGTGCGCCTGCGCCTTGACCAAGACCAGACGCCATTTCTAGACAGCCTGCTGGTCGAAAAAGAGCGCTGGCAGACTTCCTTCCACATGCCCGGCCACAAAGGCACGCTGCCCCCTGCCCCCAAGCTCGTTGAGTATTGGGGCGGGGACATTCACGCCGCTGACCTTGTGGAGATCAACGGCATCATCGACTATCTGCACTCGCCAAAAGGCGCGCTGTTAGAGGCGCAGAAGCTGGCCGCCGACGCCCACGGGGCTGACCACACCTTTTTCCTCATCAACGGCTCGACGGTGGGCAACATCGCCAGCATCATGGCCACCTGTTTTGACGGCGACCGCGTCATCATGCCGCGCGCCTCGCATCGTTCCGTGTACGGCGGCGTCGTGCTGTCGGGCGCGATCCCGCTCTACGTCGAGCCGGACTACATCCCCGAGATCGGCTTCCCACTGGCCACCAGCGCCGAGGCCGTCGCACGGCTGCTGGCCGAGCACAGCGGCGTCAAAGCGGTTCACATCACGTCGCCCAATTACTACGGCTACCTGTCAGACACGGCAACGATTGCCCACATGGCGCACGCCGCCGGGGCGGCCCTCTGCGTCGATGAGGCCCACGGCTCGCATCTGGCCTTCCATCCGTCGCTGCCGACCTCAGCAGTGAGCTTGGGCGCGGACATGGTGATCCAGAGCACCCACAAAACCCAGAGCGCCCTCACGCAGGGGTCGATGCTGCACGTCAACGATGGCGTCGTCAACGTAGCGCGCGTGGGGCAGATCTTGTCGCTGCTGCAAACGTCCTCGCCCAGCAGCATCCTGCTCGCCTCGATTGACGCCGCGCGCCACTTCTCCGTCACACAAGGCGAGGCACTGCTAGAAAAAGCGCTGCGGCTTGCCGAGGCTGCACGCGCCGAAATCCGCGCGCTGGATGGGCTGTGGTGCTACGGGGAAGACCTCGTCGGGCGCGGCGGCATCTTCAGCTATGACCCGACCAAGCTTGTTGTGCGCGTGCGCGAGACGGGCCTGAGCGGCTTCCAGTTTTACGACAAGCTGCGCTATGACCACGGCATCGATGGCGAATTTGCCGACCGCAACCACGTGATCTTCTCCATCACGATGGGCGACACAGACGCCAGCGTCGAGAAGCTGCTGAACGCGCTGCGTGCGACCTCTGGCTGTGTTGAGGCCGCCGACGATCAGCCGGAGGTCAGCCTGCCAGTCGGCCTGCCTGAGATGGCCATGACCCCGCGCGACGCTTACTACGCGCCGTCGCGCGTCGTCGCGTTTGAGGAAGCCGCCGGCCACATCTCCGCGGAGAACTTGATCCCTTACCCGCCGGGCATTCCTCTGATTGTGCCGGGTGAGCGCATCGAGCCGGTGCACTTGGACTATCTGCGCTACATTCGCAGCATTGGCGGCGGGGTTGTCGGCCCGGAAGATAAGACGCTCGCCACGCTGCGGGTCGTGTCTTGAAGCAAATCGGCACAGCACCAAGCCGAGTGCTTGAGCGCTCGGCAGCCTGAGCCACGCCCGCGGCAGAGAGAACGCCCGCGGCTGAAGCCCCCTTCAGGGAGCGCGCCTCAGCCGAGCGCTTGAGCGGGCGTGGCCCAGTCATCTTTTATCCCCAAACCGAGAGATGCCCCCAGCAGCCCATTTGCGGTATAGTAAGAGCTATCAGAAAAATAACCGCATGGAGCACGGGCCATGACGCTTTCTTTTACTTGGTTAGGACATTCAGCGTTCTTATTTGAGATCAACGGGCGCAGCGTGTTGACCGATCCTTTCCTGACGAACAACCCGCTTGCGCCCGTCAAGGCGGATGAAGTCCCAGCGGATATGATCCTCCTCTCGCATGGGCACGGTGACCACGTCGGCGACACGGTGGCCATCGCCCAGCGCACGGGCGCGCTGGTGCTCTCCACGCCTGAGATCTGCGGCTGGCTGGCCAAACAGGGCGTGCAGAACCTATGGGAAGGCAACATCGGCGGCAGCTACTATGGCGACTACATCACTGTGAAGTGGACGCACGCTTTCCACACTTCTTCCCTGCCGGATGGATCCTATGGCGGCACGCCGACGGGGTTCATCATCACCATTGCAGGCAAGCGGCTCTACTTCGCAGGCGACACCGGCTTGTTCGGCGACATGGCGCTCATTGGCGAGCCGCACTTGGACGCCGCCTTCATCCCGATTGGGGACAAGTACACGATGGGCATCGAGGACAGCATTGCGGCGATCAAACTGCTGAAGCCGCGCCACGTCATCCCGATGCACTTCAACACCTTCCCGCCGATCACACAGGACGTGATCGACTGGGCACGGCGCGTCAACAACTACACCAACGCGACGCCCGTCGTCAACGATCCGGGCTATGCGCACGTGATTGATTGACGCTCCATAGCCCTGCGCTGGGCGGTTGTGCTATCTTAGCGGACGTCTACCAGCGGAGGGGCAATGTGCGGGATTTGCGGCATCTTTGAACGACGCGGCCAAGCGCCAGACGTGAGCGCGCTGCGCGCGATGAACAACACGCTGCTGCACCGCGGGCCAGACGGCGAAGGCGTGTATCTAGGCGGGCACGTCGGCCTTGCGATGCGCCGCTTGAGCATCATCGACCTTGCCGGCAGTGATCAGCCCCTCTACAACGAAGATCAGCAGATCGCGCTGACCTTCAACGGAGAGATTTACAACTACCGCGCGCTGCGAAGCGAACTGGCCGGGCGCGGCCATCAGTTCCGCACAGGGGGCGATGGCGAGACGATCGTCCACCTCTACGAAGAGTTCGGCGTGGACGCGCCGCGCCACCTGCGCGGGCAGTTCGCCTTTGCGCTGTGGGATGCGCGTGAACAGCGCCTCGTGCTCGCCCGCGACATCACCGGTGAGAAGCCGCTCTACTACGCGCTGACCGATGAGCGCCTGCTGTGGGGCAGCGAGATCAAGGCGCTGCTCGCCCACCCGCTGATGCCGCGCCGCCATCGCCTACACGAGCCAGAGGCGTTGGCCTACTACCTCACGCACGGCTGCTTCCCTGACCATCTGACCGCCTATCAAGGCGTGCAGAGCGTGCCGCCCGCCCACACGCTGATCGTCACCCCGCACGAGACCAAGCTCCAGCGCTATTGGCAGCTCCCACTGAACGCGCCCGCCGAGCGCCACGCCCGCGTCGAGCACTACCTGCCGCAGGTCAAAGCCGCGCTGGAACACGCCGTCGAACAGACGATGATCGCTGATGTGCCGTTGGGGGCGTTCCTCAGCGGCGGCGTAGACAGCAGCTTGATCGTGGCGCTCATGCAGCGCCGCAGCCGCCAGCCCGTCCACACCTTCAGCATCGGCTTTGCCGGCGATGACAGCTTCGATGAGACGCCCTACGCCCGCCGCGTGGCCGCCTTGCTCGGCACGCGCCACACCGAGTTCACCGTCAGGCCCGACATGCTCGACGTGCTGCCGACGCTGGTCAAACACCATGATCAGCCCTTTGCTGACGCCAGCGCTCTGCCGATGTACTTCCTCAGCAAGCTCACGCGCGACCATGTGACCGTTGCGCTGACGGGCGACGGCGGCGATGAACTGTTCGCGGGCTATGAGCGCTTCTACGCGCTGGCGCTGCTCAAACGCTTGCAAGGCATGGCGAAAGGCATCGGCCAACTATCAACCCTGCTTGAATGGCTGCCCGAAGGAACGAGCTACCGTGACCCGGTCAAACGCGCCAAACGCTTTGCCAACAGCGCTCATCAACCGCTGCACCACGCCTACCTCGACTACGTGCGCATTTTTACAAGAGAGCAGGTCAAGTCGATCACGGGCGTCAACGACGCCGACCCAGAGACGATCCATCAGCCAGCCGACGCGCTGGTCTACAACTTCCACACGTACCTGCCGCACGATCTGCTCGTCAAGACCGATCGGATGAGCATGGCCGCCAGCTTAGAGGCGCGTTCGCCCTTTCTCCATCAAGAGGTGATCGAGGCGGCCTTTGCTGTGCCCTTCAACCTGCGGCTGCGCGGCAAGACGACCAAGTACCTGCTCAAGCAGTTGGCGAAGGACTACCTGCCCGCCGACATCGTCGACCGCCCTAAGCACGGGTTCGGCGTGCCGTTGGGGGCGTGGCTGCGCCGCGACAGCCGCCTTGTGCGCGATCTGCTGTTGGGGTCAGGGGCGCGCCTCGCCGACGTGATGGACCCGCTGTGGGCGCTGCGGTTGATCGAGGAACACGAGCGCGGCCAAGTCGATCAGTCACGCCGCTTGTGGGCGCTGATGACGTTGGAAGTTTGGCTGCGCATGGAGGCCGTCTGAGAAGGTTGATATTGACTTCGTTTGGCGTACAATGGCAGATAAAAAGATGCTATCTTTGGATTGTGCCCTGCCCGACCATGTTTGACCCGACTGATGCCCCCCCACCCGCTGGCGACCCGCTCAATGATCCGTCTGATCGCTTGAGCGACCTTGTCGCGCCTTCCCCCTCGCAAGCTCTTTTCGAGCTAAACGAGTTCATCGACAAGTGGGAGACCATCCTTGAGACGCAGCCTAAGCTGGCCGAGGCGATGCGCGCTTGCGCGGTGCCGGCTGAGTTTGACGCGACCGTGCTGGGGGCGCTGCTCAACCAGCCAGACGCGCACAACGCCAACCAAATGCTGCTCGTGCGGATGCAGGATGCCAAAGCGGTTCGGCTGAACGCCAACAACGCCTACGAATTCCCGCCGGCCATCCGTCAAATCCTGTTAAAAGAGGTGCGGGCCAAACCAGAGCATGATCTGTATCTGACGCGCTTGATCGCGCTGTATGCTCGTCGCGTTCTCGCCTACGTCAACGCAGGCGAATGGGAGCAAGCGCTCAACCTGATTGACCTACTCTTAACACACGATGGGAGCAATCCGCTTTGGCGCGTCCAGCATGCGCGGCTGCTCGAAAAGCTCCAGCGCATTGAAGAAAGCCAACAAGAACTCGCGCAGGTGATCGCCGCACATCCTGAGAACGCGGCCATGTTCTTTGAAGTGGGCACGCTGCATTTTTACGCCGTTCGCTACCAGCCCGCCTATGACGCATTTGATCGTGCTGTTCAGCTAGACCCCACCGCGCCGCACCTCTACTGGCGGGGGCGCGCCGCTTATGGCCTGCAAGAGTACGGCGACGCGCTGGCCGACTTCAGCGCAGCCATCGACACCGACCCTGCCAACGCCACCTATCATCTGTGGCGCGGCCACACTTACAACGTGTTGGGGGATTATCAATCTGCGTTGAGTGACCTCAACAGCGCGCTGGCGCTCGACAGCAGCAGCGGCGACACCTACTACCTGCGGGCGCAGATTCAGCGGCACTTGGGCAATTTCTCGGCGGCGCTGGCCGATCTGAACGAGGCCATCCAACGCCAACCCACCGACCCCATCAACTACAACATGCGTGGGATTGTGCTGCGCACCCTCAACCGCTTTCACGAGGCCGCCGCGGATTATCGACGCGCCATCACCCTCAACCCCAGCGAGGCAGATTATCATGTGGGGTTGGCGCTGGCGCTCAATGGGATGGGCGCGTATGACGCCGCGTTGGACGCTGTCAACACAGCCATCAGCCAGCAGCCCACCGACGCCTATCATTACAACGTGCGCGCCATGATCTACCGCTTCAAAGGCCAGTTCAACCGCGCCCAACAGGACTACCTGCGCGCGATTGAGCTAAAGCCCGCCGAGGCAGATTTTTACGTCGGCAGCGCGGCGGCGCTCATGGCGTTGGGGCGGCTGGGCCACGCGCTGGAACAGATCAGCGAGGCCGTGCGGCTTCAGCCGAAAAATGCCAGCTACTACAACGCGCGCGGGGTCATCCTGCGGCGCATGTCGCGCTTTGAAGAAGCGCTAGAGGATTACGAGCAGGCGCTGGCCCTCAACCCGATGGAAGCCGATTTCCACGTGGGGCATGGGCTGGCGCTCAGCGGGTTGGATCGCTTACACGAGGCGCTGGCTGCTTTCAACCGCGCGGTCGATCTTCAACCTAATTCGGCCAACACCTACAACACCCGCGGCATTTTGCGCCGCCGCATGGGCGATCACGAGGCCGCGCTGGCTGATTATGAGCAGGCCATCCGCTTGAACCCACAGGAAGCGGATTACCGCGTTGGCAAGACGCTGGCGCTGATCGCGCTCGGGCGCAACGCTGAGGCGCTGCTGGCGATTGACGAGGCGCTGCAGCTGGAGCCGGCCAACGGCAACCACCACTTCACCCGCGGGCAGATTCACTACGAGTTGGGCGACATGCAGGCCGCCGCCCATGACCTTGAGCGGGCGGTGGCCTTCCAACCGCGCGACAGCGCCAACTTCAACCTGTTGGGCATGCTGTACCGCAAGTTGGGGCGGCATCAAGACGCGCTGAAGGCCTACAACCGCGCCATCGAGCTGCGCCCCGAAGAGCTTGACCATTACATCGGCCAGAGCATGGCCTACGCCGCGCTGGGTCAGGTTGAGGACGCGCTGGCCGTGATGGATCGCGCCGTGGCTCAAGATGCGGACAACGCCGCCGTCTACAACGCGCGCGCGATCATCCTGCGCGACTTGGGGCGCTATGACGAGGCCATTGCCGATTATAACCGCGCCACTGAGCTTGACCCCGACTACGTCGAGCCGTACATTGGCCGCTCGCTGGCTTATCGCTCGCTCGAGCAGCCCGAACGCGCGGTTGAAGAGTTGAACCGCGCGCTGGACATTCAGCCTAACAGCCTCCATCTTCTGCACGCGCGCGCTCAGATCTACGTCGAGATGAGCCGCTACTTTGAAGCGCTCACCGACTTGAACCAAGCGCTGGAAGGCCGCCCTCACAACGGCGACCTGCTCTACCTGCGGGCGAAAGTGCACCTCTCGCTTGAGGACTACGAGCGCGCTTTGCACGACATCGAAAGCGCCATTGAACTACAGCCGAGCGACACCGCCAACTACACGCTGCGCGCGGCCATCAACCGCCGCATGGGCGAACTGGCCGAAGCGCTCGACGCTTACACCGAGTGCATCCGCCTCGCCCCTAAAGACAACGACCACTACTACATGCGCGGGCAGATTTACGTTACGCTGGGCGACTATGAGAGCGCCCTGCCAGACCTCAACGAGGCCGTGAGGCTGGCCCCCAACGACCCCTACAATCGCAACCTGCGCGGGATCATCCATCGCCACCTCGGCAACCTAGATGACGCGCTCAGCGATTATCAAGCAGCTGTGAAAGCTAACCCGACTTACGCCGACGCCTACATGGGCTTGACGCTGGTCTACAGCGCGCGCGGCCAGCACGAGGCCGCCCTTGAGGCCATCAACACTGTCGTCCACTTACAACCCGATGACCCCAACGTTTACAACTCACGGGCGATCATCCTGCGCAATTTGGAGCGCCTTGAGGAATCCATCGCCGATGCCGAGCGCGCGCGCGCCCTGAACCCGGGCAACGCTGAAAGCTACCTCAGCAGCGCGTTGGGGCATCGCGGCTTAGGTCACTACGGCGACGCGCTGGCGGACTTGACCGCCGCCATCCGCCTTGAGCCAGACAAAGACACTTACCGCTATTGGCGGGCGGTCATCTCCAGCGATTTGGAAGACTACGAGTCGGCCATTGCGGATTTGACTAAGGCCATCCAGTTGAACCCGCGCGACCCCTTCAACTATCAAGCGCGCGCGGCCAACTATCAGCATTTGCGAGATTACAGACGGGCCATCATCGACCTGATGCAAGCGACAGAGCTGCAACCCGATAACGCCAGCCATTACTACTTGCTGGGGCACATCTACGTTGACATCGACGCATGGGATTTAGCCCTTGAGCAGTACACCCACGCCGCCCGCTTGATGCCCACCCAGCGCAACTATCATGAGATGCGCGGCTTTGCGCTGACCATCCTCAACGAGCCACACCGCGCCTATGAGGCTTTTGCGCAGGCGTGGGCGTTGGATCGAGACAGTTCGCTGGCCAACTACTGGCTGGCGCTGGCAGCGCTCATGCTGCGGCAAGACGCGGCCTTCCTGCGCCATATCGACCTGTCGATGACCGTTGAGCAAGAGGACGCGGGCGCGCCTTTGTGCGGCGAGTTCTGGAAAGCCGTATACGCCCGCTTGACGAATGACGCCGCGCTCTACGACGAGTCATGGGCGCGCTTTGAGGAACACATAGCGCACTCCGACGCTGATCCGATCTTGATCGCACGGATGCGCGCGCTGGCAGCCGCCTTCAACGGGGAGAGTGACGCCGCCCAGCGCCAATACCTGCCGCTGCTGGCCGACAAGCGCATGATGGAAGTCCTCACCCCGCGCTTTTACCTCCAAGTGCTCAGCGACCTGTTCCCGGCGCGCGCCGATCTGGCCAAGCTGATCGCGTGGTTTATGGAGCAAGTTCAAAGTGAGTGAGCTGCCGCCGCTGCGTGAGGCGGTTCCGCTGGCGGCGTTCCGCGCGGCGCATGGGCTGGACGAGCGCTTCGGCCTTGCGCAGATCGCCCCGAAGGACTTCGACGGGCTGGGCAGCGCCGCCGGGGTCACCTTTGCCGACTTCTGGGGGCCGATCTTGGACGCCTTGCGCCCGTTGACGACGCTGCCCGACGAGGACGCGCTGCGCCGCGCTGCCCAAACCGCCATCGACGCCTTTGAAGCGACGCTTGCCGCCCTCAACGCTCAGGTCAAGCTCACACCCGAACAAGCCGAGTTTGCAGTGGCCGGCTTTGCGGATCTGCTGTGGCAGTGCGTTTACGCGCTGCTGGGCGCGCGCCAAACGCCCGACCTCGCCGCCGTGCTTGACCAAGCCATCGCCGCCAGCTTGCACCGCTCCAGCTTGCCGCAGCCGTTCATTGCAGGCGGCGTGGCGTGGCAGGTGGCCACGGTGTCAACGCTCTATGGGCGCGTCGGGCTGTTAGTGGAGCGCGACGGGCAGCGCTGGTTGGTGGCCGACGGCGTCTACACCTGCCCGATGGCGCAGGTCATGACCCGCCTCGTGCTGGCCACCGCGCGCAGCTTGCAAGCCCGTTGCCGTCTGTTTACCACAAGCAAAGGATGAAGGATGCAGCCCGAAGAATTTTTCGACCGCGCCGCCGCCATTGAAGCTGAAGTCGCCCGCGTCATCGTCGGGCAGCGGGAAGTCGTCCGCAGCGTGCTGATCTGTATCTTGGCAGGGCGGCACGCGCTGCTGGAAGGCGTCCCCGGTTTGGGCAAAACCTCGCTCATCCGCACCTTCGCCGACGCGCTCGACCTTAAATTCTCGCGCATCCAGTTCACGCCCGACCTGATGCCCGCCGACATCACCGGCACGGACATCCTTGAAGAAGCTGACGACGGGCGGCGGCGCTTCCGCTTTCAGCCGGGGCCGATCTTCGCCAACCTCGTGCTGGCCGACGAGATCAACCGCGCCACCCCCAAGACTCAATCGGCCATGCTCGAAGCGATGCAGGAGAAGACCGTCACCGTCGCTGGGCAGCGCTACCCGTTAGAGGAGCCGTTCTTCGTCTTGGCGACGCAGAACCCGATCGAGATGGAAGGGACGTACCCGCTGCCCGAAGCCCAGCTTGACCGCTTCTTGTTCAAGATTCAAGTTGCCTTCCCCAGCGCTGCCGAGCTGGTGACGATCCTTGAGCGCACCACCGGCACCGAACAGCCGACCGCCCAACACGTCATCGACGCGCGCGGCGTGCTGGCCATGCGTCAGTTGGCCGCTAGCACCCCCGTCGCCAGCCACCTGAAAGAGAGCATCGCCCGCCTGATCGTCTCAACTCACCCCGATCATCCGACCGCGCCGCCGCTCGTCAAGCAGTACGTGGCGGTGGGCGCGTCGCCGCGCGGGGCGCAGGCGCTCATGATCGGCGCGAAGGTCAACGCCCTGCTGGAAAAGCGCTTCAACGTGGCCTACGACGACGTGGAAGCGGTCGCGCGCCCCGCCCTGCGCCATCGCATCCTGCGCAACTTCGACGGCCAAGCCGACCAGATCAGCACCGATGTGATCGTGGATGAGGTCGTGCGCAGCACCCTACGCGCCAACGCTTGATCCTAGCCACAACGCAGTACACTTAGTTCTTGCAAACACTTACCCCTCTCTTAATGTTGTGTGCTAGCCTTTTCCATACTTGGCTGCGCCTACACACAGGGTAACCACTCGTGTTCACCAATCAATCGCACCTGATTCGTGAGAACTTTCCTCAACTCGCCTACGGCGTAGCAGTAACCGACATCAACCACGATGGCCAGTTTGAGTTCGTGGTGGCGGGCTTTGGCTTCCCCAACCGTGCGCTGCGCTGGGACGGCAGCAGCTATGTTGACGCTGCGCCGCCGCTGCTGGCTGACCCCACGCGGCGGGCAATTGGCTTGTGCGCTGCCGACATCGACGGCGACGGGCGCGAGGAGGTCTACATCCTCAACACCGACACCTTCAGCGGCCCCAAGATGGTCGCGGATCGTCTGTTCGCGGACGGCATGGACGGCTGGGTGGATCTCTTCCAACTGCCGCATAACGCCGACGTCCTCAACCTCACCGCTGGGCGCAGCGTCGCCGCGGTGGATCGCTTTGGCACGGGGCGCTACGGCTTCTTCGTGGCCAACTACGGCGGGCCGATGCGCCTGTATGAGCTGGACGATGACGGCATCCTGCGAGACGTGGCAGAGGCTGCCGGCGTCGCGCTGACCACCGGCGGGCGCAGCCTGTGTGCCTTTCCCATCGTTAGCCAGCACATGGACGTGTTCGCAGGCAACGAGAACGGCCCCAACTTCCTCTTTCGCAACCGCGGCGATGGCACATTTGACGAGATCGCCGAGCAGTTCGGGATCGATGACCCGTTTGAGAACGCGCGCGGCGTCGCCCCTTTGAACACCAACAGCGCCGGCCGCTTTGATCTGGTTGTCGCCAACTGGGAGGGGCCGCACCGCCTGTTCGTCTACAGCAGCGATGGCCGCTGGGACGACATCGCCCCGCCGGCAATGGCCTTCCCCTCGCGTGCGCGCACGGTCATCGTCGCCGACTTCGACAACGACGGCTATGAAGAGATCTTCTTCAACAACATCGGCCAAGCCAATCGCTTGTTTGCGCGCCGTGAGGGGGAATGGCGGCTGGTGGAGACAGGTGACGCCGCCGAACCAACTGGGCTTGGCACAGGGGCCGCCGTGGCCGACTTGGACGGGGACGGCCGGCTGGAGCTGCTCATCAGCCACGGGGAAAGCGGTTTTCAGCCCTTGTCGCTCTATCATGGGCCGGTCAACGACCACAACTTCTTGCGGGTGTATGCGACCACGCGCTACGGCGCGCCCGCGCGCGGGGCAGTTGTCACCCTGACCGCGGCCGAGCGCCAGCAGCGCCGCGTGATCGACGCGGGCAGCGGCTACCTCTGCCAGATGGAGCCGGTGGCGCATTTCGGCCTCGGCCATACGCAGCAAGTCCAGCAGGTGACCGTGGACTTCCCCGATGGCCGCCGCGTCACCGTCGAACGCCCAGCCATCAACCAGACGCTGCGTGTCGCATATCCCACCTGAATGCGTTATCATCAGCATAAGGTCAAAATTACAATGGATGGATAAATCGTTACGCAGCTAAGGGTGTGGCATGTTAGTTGAACAAAAAGTGACGGTGCGCCGCGCGCTGCCGGAGGTGTGGCGGATGGTCAGCAATTTTGAGGAGTATCCGCGCTGGCAGTCGCACACGCGCCTCGCCAAAGTCACGCCTAACGACCCCGTTCGGCAGGGTTCCATGCTCTACATCGAGAAGAGCGACCCGCTCGGCGTGACGTTCATCAACGCGGATTTAGTTGAGTTCCAGCGCAACAAGATGATCGAGATGAAAGGGGTGTATGGGCGCTTTCGCTTTCGGCGCACGATGGAGTTCAGCCTGAGCGGGACGGAAACGCTGGTGCGCGACCGCATCGAGATGAACCCGGGCTGCTTGTACTTCTGGTATACGCCGCTGCTGCGTTCGACGCTGAGCAGTCAAATGCAGCGCGAGTGGGACGCCGTCAAAAAAGCGCTAGAAACTGCCAATTAATCGACATCGTCGGATCATTCAAACGACTTCATCAAACAACAAGCGAGGGGATGAGCAATGCGGATAGGATTGGCAATCATCATCGGATGGCTGGTGCTGATTGGCGTGAGCAGCGCACAAGAGATACCCTCTCTGCCCGACGAGCAGCAGATCCTCGTGTGGGCGCAGCCGGTGGGCGGCGGCGGTGGATCGCTGCTGCTGATGGGAGCAGGCGAGCCGCAGACTGTGCTGCCGCTCAGCAGCAGTGTGAGCAGTGTTGCGCTCTGCGGCGTGCGCGCCACCTCACCCGATGGGCGCTTGGTCGCCTTCAGCGTCACCGACGGCAGCACAACCAACCTCTACCAGATGCGCGATAACTCGCCGCGCCTCGGCATCCTCAGCAACAACATCAATCCCATGACGTGCGTAGTGGGCGTGAAATATGCCCCCGACAGCGCGCGCGTTGGCTATCTAACGTGGGCGTCGCCTGCTGTGGGCGCAATCACGCCTGTGGCGCGCCTGCTCATCCACAACGCGGAGACGCTCGCGCTGGTGGGCAACTTTGAAAACGTCGCTGACTTTACGATGACAGAAGAGGGCGCGTCGTTTGTGACGATGTTCCGCAACGCCCAAAACGAATTTGTCGAGGTCGGCGTCAACGTTTGGGACGGCACGAGCACCCGCGAGGTGACGACGCTCGTCAGCAACCAGAGCGATGGCTGCGTCTACGCCAGCGCCAGCGTCGACCGCATCACCGCCACGCAGGTAATGGTCACAGTGGGCTTTCGCTGTCGGCGTGGGATGACAGCCACCCAATACCAACTCTACAGCGTCGACCTTGAGACGCGCATCGCCACGCTGCTGCTGCAAGGCCAAGCTAAAACGCAGTTCCTGCCCAGCAGCCGCACCAATCAGGTGATCGTTGCCCCCAACGGCGAGGCGGTCTTCCAACTGCTGCCAGACAACCTGCGCACGGACAGCGGCGTGCTCGTCGGGGTGCAGTTGAGCGCGCCCGTCGAGCGGGTGCTGCTGCCCGGCGCGATCCAGATGCCCCAAGTGGGCCGCCCCCCGGCCAACAGCCTGCCCGTCCTCTCATCGGATGGGCGCTGGCTGGCGGTGGTCGTCAACGACGCCAACAACAACGCCACCCTCTACGCCTACGACCTAGACGCGGCCACCATCCCGCCGATTTTCGTCCCGAGCAGCAGCCGCGGGGATCGTTTTTCGGGCGTTCAGTTCACCGGCGACAGCGGCACGCTGTTCTATCTGGCTGGCACACCAGAGGTCAACGCCGCGTTTGTCGTCAACCTGATCACTGGTGTCAGCAGCCGGCTGGCGCGGGGCCGCTTCAAGCTCGAGGCCGCGGCGGTGTCGCCGTTCACGCCGACCGCTGCGCTGGTGGACTCGCGGACGCTGACCGACGGCCAGCCGCGCTACGACACGCTGGTGATGCTTGACCTCAACACGGGCGCAGTGACCGATCTGCTCGTTGGGGCCGATTTGTCCGACAACCGCGTGCGCGATCGGGTCTCGTTCGTGCCGATCGCGTGGCGCAAGCCTGCCAACTGAGCGCCTATGCCACCGTCGCCTGCCCGCCCGCTGTTAGAAGCGCCGCTCCACGAGCTGATCGCCCTGCTCTACAAGCAGTTCAATCGTCTGCTGGCGCAAGCGGGCATCTCGCTCAGCACGCAAGAAGTCGCCGAGCTAGCCGCCGCCGCTGCTGAGAGGCGGCCGCTGCCCCCCGACGCCGAGCGCATTCGTGAGCGCTTAGCCGAACTCATCCGCGAGAGCGAGCAAGAGCTGCAAACGCGCTTTCAGATGAGCTTCGCGCAGGCGTTGGCCACCGACATGAGCGCCGTCAGCGGTTGGGAGACGACCGCGGAGTTTCTAGAACTCGCCAACCACAAGAGCAACGCCGAGCTGCGCATCAGCGCGGCCAGCACCCTGCTGCTGATGTTGGGGGACAGCCGCTTCGCACACCACGCCTACGCTGTGATCGAGGACGACAACGGCCAGATGGACGTGGACGCCTGCCTTGCGCGGCGCGGCCTGTGCCACTGCGCGCAGGTTCCGCCGTTAGCTGAGGACTGGCTGGCGCAGGTCAAAACGGCGCTGCCCCCAACTGGCTGAGCGCGCGCGTTTACAAATCCTGCGCGTCGATAGAGGGATATTGAGACGCCAACTGCTTCACGAACGCCCCGGCAGTGCGTGAGAGGCCGCGCTCTACGCTCCAGAGCAGGTGCATCGCCCGCACAAGCGGCTGCGCTTCTAACGGGATGGCGTGCAGCAGGCCGAACGCCACTTCTTGCTTGACAGCGTAGAGCGGCAGCACAGTTAAGCAAACGCCGTTGGCCACCGCGCGCTTGATCGACTCAGGGTTGTCGAACTCGGCGCTGATGGCCATGCGCACGCTGTGCTGAAGCAGCGCTTGTTCCAGCCATTGGCGGCTGTGGCTGCGTGGCTGGCGCACGATGAACGACTGACCGTTCAGATCCTCAATGCGCAGCGCGGCGCGCCCCCACCACGGATGCTGCCGCCCCACAACTACCATCTGCTCGACTTCGTCTAGCAGCAGGGCGCGGCACTGGCGCGCGGCTTGCATGTCGATCTCACCTTCCACAAAGGCCACATCGTACTTGCCCTCTAGCAAGCCGTTCACCACCTCAGACGTGACCCCCGTCTGTAAGTTGACCGTGACGCCGGGGTGGCGGCTGCGAAAGCGCTGAATCCACTCCGGCATCAAGTAGACGCTGATGCCGGGCGTGGCCCCCAGCGTCACCTCTTCAGGTGGGGCGGCTGGCTCGCCCATGATCGCTCGCTCGGCCTCCGTGGCCATCGCCAGCAGCCGCTCGCCGTAGTAGGCCAAATCCTTGCCTGCCGCTGTGAGCGTCACGCCGCGCGGGCTGCGCTCGAACAGCGCTTTGCCCAGCCGCGCCTCCAGCGTTTGGATGTGCTGGCTTACCGCGGAGGCCGTCATGCCAAGCCGCCGCCCCGCGCGGTTGAAGCTCCCCTCGCGCGTGACGGTCATAAAGATGGTGAGCCGATACAAGTCAATCGACGACATTGAGCGCAGATGTTTTAAGTGAACACTTAAAACTGATTATAAGTGAATTACCGTCACAGGGCGAGGAACAGATCGTTTAAAGTGATGACACAACGAACAAAGAAAGCAGATCAACCAAGATGGCCCGCAAGAAAGCCTCAAAAACCTCTTCATCTGTCACACCCCGCCGCCCGCTCGTGCTGAGCGGTGCGATTGCCTTGCTCGTCGTGGGCGTGCTGCTGGTCATCCTGTCGCAGAGCCAATCCAGCGCGTTAACCGATGTCGCGGCGCCCAGCGTAGGATCGTCCGCTGCAGGCTCCGCGGCCTCTGCCCCCGCTCGCGTTGAGCGCATCCAGCCGAAGGCCTACCTTGATCAGTTCAGTGGTCAGCCGCACCTGCTGCTCGACGTGCGCACGCCAGAAGAGTTCGCCAGCGGCCACATCCCCGGCGCGGTCAACATCTCGCTGCAAACGCTCGAAAGCCGCCTGAGTGAGCTGCCGACCGATCAACCGATAGTGATCTACTGCCGCTCCGGCAACCGCAGCGCGACCGCCGCCAACATCTTGCTGCGGCGTGGCTTTGCCCCGCTCTACGACCTCGGCGGCATCCTCACGTGGCAAGCGCAGGGCCTGCCCGTTCAATAAGCAGAGAAAAGATGACACAAAGGAGCTTTCTATGCAGATCTTCAAGTCTATCGTCAAAGCGCTGACGCCTGTCACCATCCGCACGGTGAGCGCGGCGGAAGCCAAGCAGCTCATCAACGGCAGCCGTCCGCCCTTCATCCTCGACGTGCGCCAGCCCAACGAGTTCCAGAGCGGCCACATCCCGAACGCGGTGCTCGTGCCACTCAACGACCTGAGCAGCCACCTGAACAAGCTGCCCAAAGACGCCGAGATTTTGACCGTGTGCCGCAGTGGGGCGCGTAGTGCGGCTGCCGCGCGCTTGCTGGCAGAACAGGGCTTCCGCGTGGTCAACTTGCGCGGCGGCATGATGGCTTGGGAAGGCGCTGGCTACACCGTCAAACGGGGGAATTCGCGCTAATAAGGGTGTCATCGGTGTTTAACAATATATGAGGGCCAACCTCGCTGGGAGACGCCCTCAAGATCACCGAACGCACTATTTCATGGAGGACAATCATGCTGTTACGCTACTTCTACGATGACCGACTGGCGCAGGCTTCCTATATGGTGGGCTGCGCGCGCACTGGCGAGGCGCTGATCGTTGACCCGATGCGCCACATTCAACCCTATCTTGACGCCGCTCGAAAAGAAGGCCTGCGCATCACCCACATCGCCGAGACGCACATCCACGCCGACTTTGTGAGCGGCGCGCGCGAGCTGGCCGCCGCCACTGGCGCGCAGGTCTACCTCAGCGACATGGGGCCGGCTGAGTGGAAGTACGCCTACGCTGACGACCCACACGTCATCCTCGTGCGCGACGGCGACCGCTTCATGGTCGGCAACATTCGGATCGACGTGCTGCACACTCCCGGCCACACGCCAGAGCACATCAGTTTCATGGTGACGGACACCGCCGGCGCGGACAAGCCGATGGGCGTCTTTACCGGGGATTTCATCTTCGTGGGGGACGTCGGTCGGCCTGACCTGCTGGAGGAAGCCGCAGGCTACGCGGGGACGAAAGTGCCCGGGGCCAAACAGCAGTTCGCCAGCGTGCAGCAGTTCAAAGCTCTGCCCGACTACTTGCAGATCTGGCCGGGGCACGGCGCGGGCAGCGCCTGCGGCAAGGCGCTCGGCGCGATTCCTTCCACCACGCTGGGCTATGAAAAGCTCTTCAACCCCGCCTTCCAGTTCACCGAGGAAGCTGCCTTCGTCGATTGGCTGCTGAGCGGCCAGCCAGAAGCCCCGCGCTACTTCGCGCAGATGAAGCACGTCAACAAAGTTGGCCCGGCGCTGCTGCGCGACCTGCCGACGCCGAGCTTCGCCGACCGCGCCGCGTTGGAAGCGCTGCTGGCAGACGGCGCGTTCGTCGCGGATTTGCGCCCCACCGACGACTACGCCGCCGCCCACCTCGTCGGCACGATCAGCCTGCCCGCCAGCAGCAGCAGCTACCTCACCTATCTAGGCTGGCTGGTGGACTATCAACGCCCGGCGCACTTCATCCTCGCCGACGCGCGCCAACTCGCGGATGTGCTCATCGCGCTGCGCAGCATCGGCGTCGACCACGTGCCGACCGTCTTCACCGCGGACGTGATCCAGCCGCAGGATGCCGCGCTGCCCACGATGAGCGCCGATGAGCTAGCCGAGCGCCTGCCCCAAAACGGCCTCGTCGTGCTGGACGTGCGCAACGAGTCGGAATATTGTGAACGGCACATCGCGGGCGCGCAGCATATCATGTTAGGTCGCATCCCGCAGCGCCTGAGCGACATCCCGCGCGATCACACCATCGTGACGCAGTGCGCCAGCGGCTACCGCTCGCAGATTGCGGCCAGCTTGCTGCGCGCGCACGGCTACGACAAGGTGGTCAACCTGCGCGACGGCGTGGCTGCGTGGTCGGCGGCGCTGCCGACGGAGGGCTGCTAGCTCATGCTGCTGACGATGGCGGCGCTGGACGCGGTGTTGGGGCTGTTCATCGGCCTGTCGCTGGGGCTGCTGGGCGGCGGTGGCGCAATCTTGACCGTGCCAGCGCTGGTCTACCTCGTCGGTCAGACGCCGCAGGCTGCCGTCACTGCGTCGCTCGTCATCGTCGGCACGAACAGCGCGATGGGCGCATACTTCCACCGGCTGCAGGGCACGGTCAACTGGCGGGTGGCGCTGCTCTTCGGCGGGGTGGGGATGATCGTGGCTTACTTCGCGGCGGGGCTGTCGCGGTCGATCCCGCCGCAAGCCCTCATGGTGATGTTCGCCAGCTTGATGCTCGTCGTCGGGCTTTACATGCTGTTCAGCCGCTCACCACAGCAGCGCACTGAGCCGCGCGGCCTGCCGGTGATCTTGGCCGCGGGCGGCTTGGTCGGGCTGGTGGCGGGTTTTCTGGGCGTGGGGGGCGGCTTCTTGATCGTCCCTGCGCTGGTGCTGCTGGTCGGCCTGCCGATGCAGCAGGCCGTCGGCACGTCGCTGGTGGTGATCGCCATGAACAGCCTCGCGGGGTTCATGGGGCACATTGGCGGGGCCGAACTGGATCTGCTGGTCGTGGGCATCTTCGCGGCGGCGGGCTTGGTCGGCACGTTGATCGGCGCGCGGCTGGCGCACCGCGTCGAGCCGTCGGTGCTGCGGCGCTTGTTCGCGCTGTTCGTCGTCGTGCTCGGCATCCTGCTGCTGATCGACAACTTGCGTCAACTGCTGACGGCCTGAGGCGGCTGCGGCTCTCATCGATAATGCAGTTTAAAGAATTAACACAGAACCAAGCCGACATAGCGAGTCCAGCATACGCCGAGCGCTGAAGCACTCGGCTAGGGCGCGCCCTCTGAAGGGGGCTTTGGCTGGCGGCGTGGACGGTGGATTTTTAAGGGGGCTTCAGCCGCGGGCGTATCTGCGCCCTACCCCGTATCGAATTTTTAAACTGCTTCAGCGCGCAGCACAGCCGTGAGGCCTCAGCGCCAGCATTGACCACGCCCCCCACATTTCACTAGTGAAACCTGTCGCAGCCTGCGTTACAATGAGCACGATTGAGCATGTATTGGACAATTAAAGATGCAGTATACGACGCGCAAGGTGTTGACACCGCAGGAAAAAGAGGAACGCGCCCGTAAGCGTGCCGAGCGTGAAGCGGTAATCCGCGCCCGCAACAACCGCTTGGGCATCACGATTTTTCAGAGTTCATGGATCATGGTGTTCGTCGCGCTGATCGTCGTCAACTGGCAGATGCGCTTCTCGCCAGAGTGGATGGCGGAAGGCGCAACGCGGCCTGACGCCGTGCTGCCGACGGTGGCGACAGTGGCGCTGTTCGCCAGCGTCGTGCTGATGCACCGTGCGCTGCGGGCCGTCAAGGCCGATCAAGTGAAGTCGTTCATGCAGCAGTGGCTTGGCGCGATTGGCCTCGGTGCGGTATTCTTCGTCATCATGCTGACGCAGTTCTTCGCGCTGACGCCCGGCGATGGGCAGTACATCTCGGTTTACCGCCTGATGATCGGCTATCACGCGCTGCACGCGGTGGCCATCGGCGTGATGATGGTGCAGGTATATCGCTATGGGCAGCGGGGGCGCTATCACGCTGCTAACAATTGGTCAGTAGAGGCGACAATGCGCCTGTGGGATTTTGTGGTCGTGGCGTGGGTGATGTTCTACGTCGTGTTGTATATAATTTAGGGTAGCAAGTCGGAATTGGAAGAACGGCCAGCCGCTCGCGGCCTTTGACATTTCAACTCAGTTTGTGAGGGATTTTTATGGCTCCAAAACCCGGTTTAACGCGCGCCATCCCCATGTCGCTGATCGGCTTCGTGGTGGGGGCGCTGCTAGTCATTGCGATTCGGGCGCTGCAATCGGTCGATCCAGTGGTGGACGCAGGCGTGATCCTCGTGGTGAGCACGTTCACCGTCACTGGTTTCTTCCTGTGGGGCATGGGCGCGTTTGACCCCAAGATGAGCGAGCACCACGCCCACGAGCCAGAAGGCGGCCTCGTGACGGCGCTCGTCAAACCTGAAGAGATCCACGAAGAGCACCACGAAGAGCCTGCCCCGCCTGTGACGATCCTCGGTTACGAGATCTGGAAGGTGTTCACGTTCACGCTGCTCGTGGTAGTGGTCATCTTCGCCTTCGCTATGCTGCCGGGCGGCTTCTTCTTGCAGTCGGTCAACGAGTCAGAGGCCAGCCGCGTCGAGTTCGCGCAAAATGTGCGCTTCGATCTGCCACTGGGGTTAGGCTACTTCGAGGGCAGCCAGCTCGCGGTCTTCCTCGGCTTTGTGCTGTTCACGATGTTCTCGCTGTTCATCTTCGGTGGGGCCATCGGCGGCCTGATGTACTTCCTGAGCCGCAGCGTGGAACAAGCCAAACAGACCACCCCGACTGAGAAAGACCTGACGCCGCCCGCGCCGGCGCGCGTCGTCGGGCGGGCCGCAGGCGGCCTAGCGCGCAGCCTGCGCCGCGGCATTCCTAACTTCTTCGGCCAAAAGTAAGTGCAAAGGACAAAATCTATGGCAGAAATGACCGCTGGATCCCTCGCTCATGCTGAGGACAAAAAAATCCGCGCTCACAATGACAATCTCAAGATGGCGCTGTGGCTCTATCTGGCCAGCGAAATCGTAATCTTCTCGATTTTGATCGCCGGTTATGTCATCTTCCGTTTCAATGAGCCGCAGTTCGTCAAGAACCTGCACGGTCAGCTCGGCATCGCGCTGGTGACGGCCAACACCTTCATCCTGCTGGCCAGCAGTTGGGCGATGGTGATGGCCCTGCGCGCCATCCAGATGGGCAACCGCAAGCAGTTCTTGCAGTTCATGGGGCTGGTTGTGGCGATGGGCACGGCCTTCATGATCGGCCAGTACATCGAATACAGCGAGCTGGCGCACCTCGCCGTGACGCTCAACAGCACGACGGAAGAATTCGGCGCGATTGGCATGCGTTTCTACGCCCCGACGTTCTTCCACGGCGTACACGTGTTCGTCGGCGTGCTGGTCGGCTTGCAGGTGATGTGGCTGGGCTACAAAGGCTTCTACGACAAGAACCCCATCGGCGTTGAGCTGTTCGGCCTTTACTGGCACTTCGTCGACGTGGTGTGGATCATGCTGTTCACGCTGATTTACCTGATTTAGATGACTGCTGAAAGCGTGGGGCTGCCGCTTGCGCTTTCTGTTTAGGAGAAAATGACCATGAGCGAACTTGCAGAACGAGTAGAAACCAGCGTCCAGCCGCAGCCGCACGCCGAGGCGCACGACCATGCCCACAGCGACACCGTGACCCTGCCCGTGCTGGGGACGATCACCGTGCCGGGTGGGATGTACACGGTCGTCTTTGGCATGCTGGCCGTCCTCACTGCGCTCGAAGTGCTGATCTATGAACTGCTCAAAGGCGCAGATGAGCCGTTGTTCGCCATCCGCTCGGTGGCGCTGTTCATCATCTCGCTGGGCAAGGCAGGCCTCGTCGTCTGGTACTATATGCACCTCAAGACTGACAACCCCATCTTCCGTATCATCCTCATCGTGCCGGTCATCGTCGTCGTGATCAGCGTGGTCTACTTGGTCGGCGTGCCGGTCGGCGCAGGCGGCGGATATCGTTAGCTGCCAACTGGGATCCATGTCACACTGGACGGCTCTAGGCCGTCCGTTTGTTTATCCGCCCACGATGAGGAGTTAGCCATGCAAATTGACCTGACAGACAAGGTAGCGCTCGTCACCGGCTCAGCACATCGTGTCGGGCGCGCCATCGCGCTGGAGCTGGCGCAGGTCGGCGTCCATATCATGGTGCACTACAACAGCGCCCAACCTGACACGCTGCGCGATACCGTGCACGAGCTGAAGGCGGCGGGTGTGCGCGTCCACACCGTCCAAGCCGATCTCTCGCAGCCAGAAGGCGTCGCACAAACGCTCGACGCGCTGCGCGAGGCGTTCGGGCGGGTCGATGTCCTCGTCAACAGCGCGTCCGTCTTCCCACAAGGCCCGCTGATCGACGTGACGCTTGAGAGCTGGGATCTGACGATGAACGTCAACTTGCGCGCGCCCTTCCTGCTGACGCAGGGCTGCGCCCGCATGATGCTGGCGCAAGACCCGCCCGGCGGGGCCATCATCAACATCCTCGATGTCGGCGTGCATAAACCGTGGCTCAAGCGGCCTCATCACGGCGTGAGCAAGGCCGCGCTGTGGTCTTTAACACAGGTGAGCGCGCTGGCGCTCGCCCCCCACATCCGTGTGAACGCGGTCGTCCCCGGGCCGGTGCTGAAGACCAACGACGGCATGACCGACGACACATGGGCAGAGATGGGGCGCAACCTGCCGCTGCAAACCACCGGCGACGCCAGTGATGTGGGGCGCGCCGTGGTCTATCTGGCCCGCGAGTCGTTCATCACTGGCACGATGATCCAAGTCAACGGGGGGGAGCATCTTCAATAGCGCCTGACCCGAACAACCGACTAAGCCGCGCCACTGCCTCTGTGCGATGATTGGGGCGGTTGGCAAAGCGCTTCAAGCAGTGTGCCGCTTCCGCTGACCCCATCGTCAGTCAAGCCATGTGATAAGCATGCGATCACCCACAGCCTCCCCTAACTGCATTGCTCAGTTGATCTGCTCAATTTGCTGGCGATTTAGCGCAGCCATGACACTTTCTTAATACATTCACAGGGTCAGGAAAACACAAAATGAACTAAAATGAAACCAAGCTAAATGAGGAACTTGTTATGAAGTCTGCACATTCTGTTAGTGTCATCGTTTTTGCTATTCTGCTGGCCGCTGCAGTCATTCTGACGGGGCGCTTGCTCGGCCTGTCTGACTCGACGCAAGAGCAGATGCGCTTAACGGCGCTGACGCCGGGTTCAAAGTTCACCTATCTTACGAACATCAGGCGCGATCAAGCAGAAATCGTCGTTATGATCGTAGACAAGAACGGCACTGTTCGCCATTCAGCACAGCAGCGCGTCCGCTTTCAGTCGGTTCTGCCTCAGTTTGAAATCGCCCAAAACGGAACCCTGCTCTTGCGCGAGGGGAGCCTCACCAACACCACGACTCATGTGCGCAGCGTGTACGATTATAACGTGCAGTTCAGCATGCCCAACTGCCAATTTGTCGCGCTCAGCCCCAATGGTCAAACGGTGGCCTGCGTCAGCGGCACACGGGTTCAAATCTCTTCGATGACCTGCATGAATTGGGAGACCATCGAACTCAGCACGGAGGGCATCTTCGGCGCGCCGCGCTTGTTCAACGAGACTCTCGTCTTGCCGCGGGCGCTGGATGATGACCGCGTGGAGTTGGTCGTCATCTCGCTAGCCAGCGATGACGTGCTGACTGCGCTTGACGCCGACACGCACTACGCCTTCAACCGCGCTGGAACCACAGCCATCACCCTTGATGAGATGGGACTGCGCGTGTTAGACCTTACCAACAACGGCAACAGCTTTCAGCAACCCTTGCCCGCTGAGCTGTCTGATTATGCGGTGCAGGCGGTTGCCTTATCTGATGCGGTCGACCAAATCCTGCTGTACACCGAGCCAAGAGTGGGTGAGTCGGCTCAGATGGCTGTGTGGCATCTGGAAACAGACGCTTTGACATGGCTCAGCGCAGTCGAGATGCCCGCTCGCCCCGCGGGCGAGTTCGACCCGACCGGCACGATGGTCGCGTTTACGATGGGGCACAATGTTTACGTGGCGTCCTTAGTCGATGGCAAAGCCTATTGGATCGGTAGGGGGAGAAATCCAGTGTGGCTCACGCGGTAGGGCGGCTCACCACAAAGGACAGAGAATGAAACTCTACTTCATGCGGCACGGCAAAGCCGCGGACGCAACCCTCTATGAGGACGACTTCGAACGCCCGCTGACCGACAAAGGGGCCAAGCGGGTGCGCCGCATGAGCCAGTGGCTGGCGCGGATGGGGGTCAACCCGGCAGCCATCTATGCCAGTCCGCGCGTCCGCGCTCAGCAGACGGCGGTCATCTTAGCCGAAGCGCTGGGCAAATCGGTCATCACCCGTGAAGAGGTCAACTTCGATTTTTCGCTTGCCCATGTGCAGGCGATGGTAGAGGGCTTCAACTTAGACGCTGAGTTGGTGTTCGTCGGCCACAACCCCAGCATGAGCGAAGTCGTGCAGCAGATCACGGGGGCCAATCTCAACATGGAGGTTGGCTCAATAGCCTGCGCCCAAGTCATGCCCCACGCCATCCATCAAGGTGAATTGGCATGGTACTTGACGTGGAGCTGCATCAAAGCCAGCGACGATTAACACCAATGAACTATTAACGCCCCGCCTTATCTGACGCTCACGATGCCTCTGTAGGATGAAGAGGGTAAAGCGTTGGGATAGGAAGCCATATATGGCATTAGTAGAGATTGACGGGCTGGTAAAGCGCTACAACGAAGGTGGGCGCGAGCGACTGGTGTTGGATCAAGTGGACTTGCGCATCGAAGAAGGCGAGTTCTTCGTCATGCTCGGCAAGAGCGGCAGTGGCAAGAGCACCCTGCTGAACATGATCAGCGCGATTGACCGCGCCGACGCAGGCCGCATCCGCATCAACGGGACGGAGATCACCGCCCTGTCTGAGCAAGCGCAGACGCTCTTTCGGCGCGACCACATCGGGATCGTGTTCCAGTTCTTCAACCTCATCCCCACCCTCACCGTGCTGGAGAACATCACCCTGCCGCGGGAACTGGCCGGGGTGGACCGCCGCCAAGCCCAGCAGCGCGCGCGCGACTTGCTGGCGCGCGTCGGCCTCGCTAACCGCGCGGATGCCTATCCTGACAAATTGAGCGGCGGCGAGCAGCAGCGCGTGGCTATCGCCCGCGCGCTCGCCCATGAGCCGCTGCTCGTGCTGGCTGATGAACCCACCGGCAACCTCGACGAAGAAACCGGCGAGAGTGTCCTGCGCCTGCTGCTCGAACTGACCCGCGACGCCGGGCGCACCTTGATTATGGCCACCCACAACCCTGAGATCGTCCCGCTGGCCGATCGCGTGGCGCGGCTGCATGAAGGGCAGCTTTACATCACGCGCGCGCGCGAGGGCGAGCTTGTTGAAACTGCCTAATCATAAGTATAGGAAGTTTTGCTGTTCAGGCAGGCGAAATGTGGCATAATGGAAGCGTGTAGGGGAATCATCTAATCAGTCGTCGCTACCGTTTGTTGACAAGTTTTTTATATGCAGCACGCTCATTGACAGTATATAATGAGGGTGCGCAAGCAAACGCCAACCGCATACCCGCAGGATGAGGGAATGCACAAAGCGAAAGGCAGTAGCCCAACATGGCAGAGTCTAACCCTGCTGTTCAGCTTCATGTCATCCTAGCCGAACTTCGAGATACGGACAAAGCAAAACGCCGCACAGCCGTGATGAAGCTCGGCATGCTGGGCGGGGAAGAAGCAGTCACGCATCTCATCCGCCTCGTCGACAACCAACACGAAGATACCATTGTCCGTGGGAAAGCCGCCCAACTCTTGGGCACGCTGGGAGACACCCGCGCTGTCCTGCCTTTGATCCGCGCCCTTGAGGCCCCCGGTTACCAAACACCCCTCCATGCAGTTGAATCGCTCGGCAAGCTCGGTGATCCGCGCGCAGTGCCCGCGCTTCGTCTCATCGTCGAAACCAAAAAAGACCGCCTGCGCGAAGCCGCCATTGAAGCGCTCAAACGCTTGGGCGACACGTCGTTTGAAGCTCAAACGGATGAATCGATGCCAATGCCGCAGCCGTAATTATCTGCTCAATTGATGGCAGGCTGAGTGAATCGGCAAAAAGTGGGAGTGGGGGCAGCCCCACTCTTTTTATTTACAGTCACTTTTTTACTTACAGTCACATGTTGGGAGGTTGTTGCAGATGTGGAACGTTGTCTACTGTCATGGGTTCGCTTCGTCGCCGCAGTCCAAGAAGGCCAACCTGTTCCGCGCCCCATTAGAGGCGCTGGGCGTGCGTTACTACGTCCCCGATTTGAATCAACCTTCGTTTGAGCGCCTGACGCTCACCGCGATGCTCGAAACGGTAGACGCGCTGATGCAGACCCTCGACGACCGGCCGACGCTCATCGTCGGCAGCAGCATGGGCGGGCTGGTGGCGCTGCACTACTGCGACCGCTACCGCCACACCAGCGCCCAAAAGGTCAAAAAAGCGGTGCTGCTGGCCCCCGCGTTCGACTTCATGGCCAACCGCGACCGCTCTGAGGGCAGCGGCTGGGAAGAGCGCTGGCGCAGCGCCGGCGCGTGGGAGTTCTTCAACTACGCAACAGGCCAACCTGAGCGCGTCCACTATGGCCTCGTGGAGGACATCAAGCGCTACGACAGTTGGGGCGTGCAGCTCGACATCCCCATCTTGATCTACCACGGCACGCACGACGACGTGGTTGATCCAGCGCAGAGCGAACGCTACCACCGCGAGCACGACAACGTCACGCTGGCGCTGTTGGAGAGCGATCACCAGCTTCTCGATCAGACCGACGTCATCTTGAACGGCCTGCGCACCATCATGAACCTCTAGCCCACGACAGGCTACATCGCTGGGATGAGCAGCGGCTGGCCGGGCGTCTGGACGTAGTAATGCGGCAGCCAGCCGATGCCGAACATCGACACGGCGATGTCTTTCTTGAACGGCGTGATCGGCAGTTCCTCAATCTGGGTGGCGATGCGCGCCCACTTGTCCATCGTCTGCTGCATCACGTTGCGATATTCCTCTTCGAGCGCCTCCATCTCGCGCACAATTGCCGCGATCTCCTGCTTGTTGGCTTGCAGGTCTAGCTCCGTCTGGCGTGAGAGGCGGCCCGCGCGGCTCATGCGCGAGAGCGTGTAGTTCGTCCGCCCGCGGAAGATGCTCAAGATCGCCTCGCCCGTCGTGTAGGTGTGCTCGCGTTTGCGGTCGCGCAGTTCCTGCTGGTTGGCGGCGAGGCGGCGCTCCTGCGTTTGGCGGCGGCTCTCAAGTCGGTCATACATCTGACCGTAGCGCTGACTGATGCGGTCGCCCTCCTCGTCGGCGCGCTCGCGGGCGACTTGCTGCACCTGCGCGTAGAACTCGCTGGGGTCGCGGTTCGGGTCGCTGAAGAGCTTGAACTGGGGGTGATGCAGGATCGTCAAGCGCACCGTAGACGCCACAACGTCGACGAGTTCCCGCTGAAGCGCCGTGTAGCGGCGGGTGTTCAACAGGCTGGCGGGAACCTGCTGGAAGAGCGCCTGACCGAACGGCTCGGCGCTGACCATGCGGGCGTCCACAGTGGGCGCTTGATGCTGATCCCACAAGATGAGGCCGTTGTTAGGCACATCCGGCACGATGAAGGCGTACTCCTGCGTGTAGAAGGTCTGCGAGGCGCGATGCGTGAAGCGCACCTGCACCTGCGCGAACAGGCTGGGCAGGTAGGCGAGGAAGGCTTGCGCGGGCATGGTCATGCCACGGTTGAGGAAGGCCTGCTGCACGCTGAGCGTGGCGGGCAGGAAGTACTGCTGTACCTCGCTTGGGACGGGCGGGCGCGTCGTGAGGAACTCGCCCACCGTGGACGCAGCCTGTAGCGGTGCTGGCGGCTGCGGGGCAGGGGCCGAGGGCGCTGCCTGCGAGACCATCGTGAACTCAGGGTTTGGGTTGGGTACAGTCGGGGCGTGTGGCCCACCGAACGGCATAGGGGGCGGGGGCGGCTCGGGCGCGCTGGCGGGGGGGCGCAGCGTCTCGGGCGGGGGGGGCGGCGGAACCGACGGGGCACGCCCCCACGCCGACGTGTACTGCATCGACGTGAGCAGGGCGCGTTTGCGCTCCTCCATCAGCGTGGCGATCTGGCTGCGTGTCAGCGGCCCCGCGAGGTAGCTCATCGCCCAACGAGTTTGCACGAGCACGGGCGGCCCCTCGCGGTGCAGGTTGCGCATGAGGAAGACGCGCCGCGGCACATCGGCGATCAACTGCGCCACCTCGCGCAGCGTCATCTCGTCGTTGGCAGACGCGAGCGACTGCAAGCCCTCCATGATGCGCTGGCGGTCGTTGTCGCTGTTCAAGCGCCCGATGAACCACGTGCCCGCGTTGCCCAAGCCCTTATAGTCGAGGTCGCCCGGGTTCTGCGTCGCCAAGATCAGCCCCACGCCGAAGGCGCGCGCCTGCTTCAGCAGCCGCATGATCGGCTGTTTGGTGGCGGGGTTGCGCGGGTGCGGCGGAAAGTAGCCGTACATCTCATCGATGTAGAGCAGAGCGCGTAGGCTCGTCGTGCCTTGCTGGGTGCGCATCCACGCGATCATCGACTCTAAGATCAACGTCGTGATGAACATGCGCTCTTGGTCGCTCAGGTGGGCGGTGTAAAAGATCGAGACGCGCGCCCGCCCGTTGGGCTGGTAGAGCAGCTGCTGGATGTCCAGCGGCTCGCCGTTGATCCATGACTGGAAGGACGGCGCAGCGATGATGTTGTTCAGCTCAATCGCCAGCCGATAGCGCTGCCGCTCTGGGAAGTATTGGTTGACCTCAAACGCCCCCAACCGCTCGAACGGCGGCTGCTTGATCTGGAAGATGATGTCCTCCAGCGTCAGGTCGCGCCCGTTGCGCCAGTTGAACTCTAGGATGTTGCTAACGAACACATGCTCCACGTCTTGCAGCGGCTGAACGTTCTTGCCCGCCAGCGTGAACAGCGCCGTGACGGTGCTCGTGATGCGCTCGCGGATGATCTCCTCGTTGCCCAGCCACTCCATGCGCGGGGCGCGCAGCGACGCCAAGATGCTGATCGGCAGGCCGGCGTCGCTGCCCGGCGTGTAGATGCTGAGCTTGACGGCGTGCTTGAGCCACGTCAAGCGGTCTGGCACGATGTCCCAATCCTCTAACCCCTTGCGCCACTTCTCGGCCTCTTCAGCGGCGTAGTCCTGCACGGTCTGGCCGGGGCGCAGCGAATCAGGGTTCACCCACGGGGCGAAGTCCTCGGGGCGCAGCTCTGGGAACACCAGCGCGAGGTTGCAGATGTCGCCTTTGGGGTCGATGATGATCGCGGGGATGTTGTCGAGGGCGGCTTCCTCCAACATGCTGATGCACAGGCCGGTCTTGCCGCTGCCCGTCATGCCGACGACAATGGCATGCGTCGTCAGATCGCGCGAGTCGTAGTAAACGATGCGGTCGGTCAAGCGCCGCGCCTGCGGGTCATATTCGCGCCCGAGGTAGAAGTTAGTGGGTGCTTCGATAAACGACATGGGCAGTTTGTTCTCCTTCAGCCGGTTTCAGCGGCTATTCGTGCGCGATCGCTTCAACTTCGACCAGCCCGCCCAACGGCAGCTTGGCCACCTCAACGGTGGAGCGGGCCGGTGGATGGCTGGGGAAAAACGTGGCATAGACTTCGTTCATGGCGGCAAAGTCGCCCATGTGTTGCAGGAACACAGTCGTCTTGACGACGTGATCGAGCGTTAGCCCCTGACTTTCAAGGATGGCCTTCAAGTTGGTGAGCGCCTGCCGCGTCTGCGCCTGCACGCCCTCCACAAGCTGCATCGTCTGCGGGTCAAGGCCGAGCTGCCCGCTGGTGAACACCCAATCGCCGACGCGCACCGCCTGTGAGTACGGCCCGACCGCGCTTGGGGCGTTCGTCGTGCTGATGATCTCTTTCATCGCTTCCTCCCTGATAGATGAGTGTGGCAAACAATCATGAGCGAACCGTGAATGGGGGCACGATAAGAACAATCTATCACCCCCTTGCAGCGCTCATCTGTGACGAGCGATCACCGCAACATACACTAATTCAACAGCACCGTAGCGATCAGCGCGCCGGGCGGGAACTGCACGCCGAACTGCGGCAGCGCTGGCAGCGTTCGATCTGCCACGCGCAGCAGCGCCGACCCATTCAGGCTGGCCTCGAAGCCGTTGAACAGATCAAGCGTGAGCAGGTTCAGCCCTTGCAGCGGCAAGCTGAGCGCGGTTTCGGCCAGCCGCTCGCCCACGCCCTGCACAGGCAGTCCCCCGTCGAACCGATAGAGCGCGGCGCGCGTCGCCCGCAGCGCTTCCGTGTCAATCTGAAGATACCAATTTTCGCCGTTGTTGCCCAACAGCAGCACCCGATACACCACCGGCGAGGCCAGCGCAGGCTCAAAGGTGATTTCTGCCCGCCCTCTGGCAGGCGCGCGCGCCAGCAGCCACGCGTTCGCCCCTTGCTGTGCCACAACCCCACGCTGGGACTGTGCCCAATCGGTGCTGCCGCTCGTTAGCCAACGGTGCGACGGAATGCCCCCTGAGAAGGCGGTGTGGACGGGCTGCCCGACAGGGAGGGGGGTCGGGCTGCTGTCGAACGGCAGGGCCGGCTGTGTGGGCGGGGCAGCGAGGCTCAGGCTCTGGGCAGGCAGTGCGGCCTCAGGCGTGCCGAAGGCGGCCATCGTGGCCGCGAAGTTGAGCGCGGCCTGCGTGGCGATTTGGTCGATTTGGCTCTGGGTGGCGACGAAGTCGAGCGCGACTTGGGTCATCTGGCGGTTGGTCTGGGCGGCGTTAGCGGTGGCCGTCGCCTGTGCGAAGTTGGTCAGTTGGGTGGCGGTCTGGCGCAGCAGCGCCGCGTCACTGCCGAGCGCGACAGCTGTCGCATCGAGGTTGATCGCCTGCTGCGTTGCCGCGTTCTCCAGACGGTTGAACTCGTGTGCGATAGCAGCTTGCGTGGCGACGATGGACGCCTCACGCTGGCCCACCCACGCCTGAAGCGTGCTGAAGTAGTCCTGTGTGGCGCGGTGGTTGAAGAGCGTCGGCGCGCTGGCCAACATGGCCGACCCGCCGATCATGACCCCCAAGACGACCATGAAGAACAACAGGTTAAACGTTGACAGCGGAACGCCGCCCCGCGGTTTGGGTTTGTCTGGGTAAGGCAAACGAGACATGATCCCTCTCATAGATAGTTTGTTCTAAAAAGCATACGACAAAATGGCGCACAGCACAAGTAGGGACGCGGCCTGCCGCGTCCATCGGGGGAGCAGTGCGCCAAACCCGAACGCGCCCCTTGAAGCAGATTCGGCTGCGCGCGCGCTGCGCACAGCCTGTACAACGCGGCTTCAGCCTGCTATGGTTGCCGCGCCTGAGATCATTGAATGCGAGTGTAGACCTTTTATGGAATTGAGCATCACCCCGCGTGGCATCGTGTTGATCGTGGTTGCCTCTGGCATCATGGCCATCTCTAGTTTGATGTTGAAGTACAGCATCGACCGCATCGGCGGCTTCGGCGGCGAGCTAGCGCAAGTGCCCGCAGACATCATCAAGCTGCTGCTGGAACCGGCCTTCGTGTTGGGCGTGCTGCTGTATGGCGGCGGCACGCTGCTGTGGATGCGCTCCATCTCTACTGAGCCGATCAGCATCGGCTACCCGATCCTGATCGCCAGCTCGTTCGTCATCATCGCGTTGGGGTCGGCCTACTTCTTCAACGAGGCGCTCACCCCCGTGAAGATCGTCGGCATGGTCATCATCACCGTCGGGGTGATCGTGGCATCCTTCGGCTAAGGCGTTACAATCAGAGTTCTACTGCGCCTGTGTTAGGACAACGTCATGAAAACCAACCAAAATCTCGCCCAGATCACCGAATCGTTCACCATTCAGCTTGCGGATCGCGTGCGGCGGCTGACGGCGGAAGGCGTGCCGGTGATCGGCCTTCAGACCGGCGACCCCGACTTCAACACCCCGCAGCCGATCATCGACGCCGCTCACCAAGCGATGCTGCAAGGCAAGACGCACTACGCCAACAGCCGCGGCCTCCCGGAGCTGCGCAGCGCCCTCTCAGCTTACGTCGAGCAGCGCACGGGCCGCCGCTTCGACCCGAACAGCGAGATGCTCATCACCCACGGCGGCACACACGCCTACCACTGCGCGCTGGCGGCCATCCTCAACCCGGGCGATGAGGTGCTGGTTCCGGCCGCCTCGTGGCAGACCCACGCGAACATGGTACGCGTGCTGCGTGGCCGGCCGATCCAGATCAAGGCGTTGCCGGAAAACGACTTCCTCCCCACACTGGAAGAATGGGAGAGCCAGATCACCGACCGCACCGCCGCCCTCGTCCTGAACACCCCCAGCAACCCCACCGGCGCGGTCGCCTCACGGGCGTATATGCAAGCCCTGCTGGACTTAGCCAAGACGCACAACCTCTACCTCATCAGCGACGAGGTCTATGATCACCTGCTGTACGACGGCGCAGCGTTCACCAGCGCGGCCTCTCTGGCCGGCGGCGAGGATCACATCATCCTCGTGAACAGCTTCAGCAAGACCTACGCGATGACCGGCTGGCGGATGGGCTACTTGTGCGCCCCCGCAGCGATCATCAGCAGCGCCCTCAAAGAGAGCCAGCATACCATCACCAACGTCGCGGAGTTCGTCCAGATCGGCGGGCTGACGGCGGTCACCAGCCCAGAGGTGGCCGCCAGCGTCGAGGCGATGCGCGCGGCTTATGCCGAGCGGCGGGCGCAGGTCATGGCGGCGTTTGCCCAGCGCCAGCCGCGGCGCGTGGGCTACATCACGCCCTATGGCGCGTTCTACTTCTTCTTGGATTTGCGCCCGCTGGGGATGCCGTCGCTGGCCGCAGCGGAGAAGCTGCTGAACGACGCGCGCGTAGCCGTCGTGCCCGGCCTTGCTTACGGGTCGAGCGGCGAGGGCTTCATCCGTGTCACCATCGCCGCCGACGTTGAGCACGTGCTCACCGGCGTGAACCGCATCATCGACTGGGCTGAGGCGCAGTAACGCTCAAGGGGCGGCGCAGGCGTCCGCTTCAACCGCATCGACGGGGGCGATTTGGTCGAGCATTTCGTCCACGTTGCCCAGCACGGGCAGCGCGGCGCTGCCCTCCGCCACAGGGTCATACTGGCGTAGAAAGGCGGGCGCGCAGCTTCCGTTGACAGTTGTTTCGTCGTTGGGGGTCGCATTCGCTGCCCGCAGCACGAGCGCCAGCGTGAAGAAGAACAGCAGCGCGATGAGGGCAATCACCGGCCAGAACCAACGGTGTTGGGTGATGAGTGGTGGCGTTGTTTGCATAGGCTTTTCCATAGGTTTGTATTGTACAATGTCGGGCGCGAACAGGGCAGATATTCTTGATGATGGAAGTGTCTAAATTCGGACAGAGGCCTCATCCAGCCCCCTTCAGGGGACGCACCTTAGCCGAGCACTCAAGCGCTCGGCGCAACGGTGCAGGCCGATGACTGTCTGTTTATCTTTAGACATTCCTTTGACGATTGTGAACCATCAAATGCGCTGGCATGTCACGCAGCAGGGGGTAGGCACGGTGGTGCAGCGGGGCGACGCGCTGCGCCTGAGCGTTGCGCCCGCCAGCGGCGGCTACCACAACGCTCAGATCACCGACTATGACCCGCAGGCACGGCGCTTCACGCTGCGCCCGCCGCTGCGCGTCGTCGTGGAAGCGCAGTTCGACACCCCTCCACAAGATGCCCACGGCACAGCGGGCTTCGGCCTGTGGAACCACACCTTTGACCCCACTCAGCGCGGCTTTCGACTGCCTCAGACGGCGTGGTTCTTCTTCGCCAGCCCAGATAGCAACCTCGCGCTGGCGCAGGGCGTGCCCGGCCACGGTTGGAAAGCCGCTACACTGGACGCCAGCCGCTGGCAGGCGCGCGCGCTGCTGCCGTTAGCCCCGCTGGCCATCCCGTTTATGCGCGTGCCGCTGCTCTACCGCCGCTTATACCCCCTCGCGCAAGCTGTGTTGGGCGTTCACGAGCGGGCCTTCGATCCAGCCCTGCTGACAGAGCGCCGCCGCTATGAGATCCTCTGGGAAGCGGACGCGCTGACTTTTAGGGTGGAGGGCGCGGTCGTGCTGCGCACGCCCAGCGCGCCGCGCGGGCCGCTGGGCTTCATCGCGTGGATCGACAATCAGTACGCCATCGTCACGCCGCAGGGGCAGTTTGGGGCCGGGGTGCGCGCGCTGAGTGTGCCTCAGACGCTGTGGCTGCATCACGTAGAAGTTAGCGAACCTTAACACGCATTTTTCTATAAGATTGCCCCCAAGTTGGTTATAATAATCCATCATATCTGCATGGCAACATAACTTTGAGGTGCTCTATGCCAGCATTACCGCGCTTTATCGTCGTTGACCCCACCGGCCTCGTGCAAGAGCAAGTGCGCGCTGCTGTGACTTTGATTGATCGAGTCGTGATTCAGATCGACGTGCCGACGGCTGAAAGCGCGCTGGAAGAGCTGCGCATAGGACAGGCAGCAGCGCTGATCACCTCGTGGAACGTGGGTGAAGGGATGCGCGGTTGGGAGCTGGCCGCGCGCGTCGCTCAATCTAACCCGAACATGCACGTGCTGATCATTGCTGATTATGAGGACATGGATCTTGACGATCAGATGCTGCGCGATTCACCGTTCTTTTACTTCAAACGGCCCTACGACGTGGCGCAGTTCTTGCGTGTGCTGCTGGCGGTGATCGACGGCAAAAACCCGCGTGAGGCCATGCTGCCGCCCGTCAGCACCGCTTCCAACGTTGGCACAATCACCCCGAAGGTGATTACGATCCCCAAGATCGACGTTGAGAAGGCGCGCCCCATCATCCACAAATTCATGAGCGACCTGACCGCGATGGCCGTGCTGCTGCTCAGCCGCGACGGCAAAGTGCTGGTCGAACAGGGCACACTTGGCTACATCAACCGTGACGAGCTGGGCAACGCGCTGAGCGGCAGCAGCATGTCGCTGTTGGGGCTGCACGAGATGGCCATGGGCACGACGGCGCTGTTCCAGTTCTACGACGGCGAGAACTACGATTTTTACGTGCTCTCCGTGGGCTATCATCACATGGTGGTGGTGGTGTTCGACGGGCGTCGGGGCAACCGCGAGTTGGGCGCAGTGCGCAGCTTTGGGCGGCGCGTTGTTGAAGACTTGATCGCCATCATCGGCGCTGAAGCGATGATCCTGAGCTTGTCAATCGAAGAGCCAGTGGTCGAAGTGCCGGTTGCCCCGCGCTCGCGCATCCGTCAGACGCGCACGGAGGACATGCCGCGCGTCGTCCGCGCAGAACTCGTGACAGAGCCAGAACCGACCAAAGCCGCCGAGCCTGCCCCCATCCTCGAAGGCATTCAAGGCGAACTTGACCTTGACAAGCTGCTCAGCGTGACCACAGAAGGCGACTTCGACAGCCTCTTCAACCTTGACCAAGTGGCGCAGGAAGTAGCCAAGCTCGAAGATCGCACCAGCACAGGCACGCTGGACTGGGACAAAGCACAGGAACTCGGCCTGCTGGGCGGTGAATAAGCGTGTCGCTCGACTTGATCGGCAAACAACTGGGCGACTACATCATCGAACGCCAGATCGCCATCGGCGGGATGGCGACGATCTATCTGGGGCGAGATGTCAAACTCGGTCGCCATGCTGCGATCAAAGTGCTGCTGCCGGACATTGCCGGGCAAGATGACACCCTAACGCTGCGCTTTGAACGCGAAGCGCGCGCCATCGCCCAACTCGAACACGACAACATCATCCCGATCTACCAATTCGGCCAGCAGGATAACCTTTACTTCCTCGCCATGCGCTACGTCGAAGGCGATGACCTCAGCAGCGTGCTGGCCAACTATCAACAGCAGAACCAGCTGATGCCACTCGAGCGCGCGCTCAAAATTTTGGAGCAGGTGGCTGCTGCACTCGATCATGCCCACGCGAAGGGCATCGTCCACCGCGATGTCAAGCCCTCCAACGTGCTGTTGGCCGCCAACGACCGCGTATATTTGTCAGACTTTGGGCTAGTGCTCTACTCCACAGGCGATCAAACGCTCGGCACGGCCTTCGGCACACCGCGTTACATCTCGCCTGAGCAAGCGACCGACAGCACGATGGCCACTCCCAAGAGCGACATCTACTCGCTGGCGGTGATCGTCTACGAGATCGTGACGGGCCAGCGGCTGTTTCGAGGCAACACGCCGATGGAGATTGCCATCAGCCACATCCGCGACGTGCCGCAGCCACCGCGCGTCCACAACCCGAAGATCTCGCCGCAGATGCAGCAGGTCATCTTGCGCGGGCTGGAGAAAGACCCCAACGCCCGCCCTGCGACTGCCAGCTTGTTCATCAGCGAGCTGCGCGCGGCCTATCAAAGCCAACAGGTCAACGGCTTAGACAGCCGCGGCTCCGATGAGGATGAACCGCTCAACGTTGAAGACACCCGCCAACTGAACGTGCCCAACACGCCGGTTCCAAGTGGGCCGCGCCCTGTCCCCGCGCCCATCTCACAAACCGTCATGCCCGCCATCGCGGAAGCGCCACCTGCCTTCACACGCAGCATCACCCGAAAGATGCCCACCCTGCCGCGCAAGCCGAACCGCCGCCCGCTGCTGCTGACAGTGCTCATAGGCGCTCTGATCTTGGGCGGCTTTGGCCTGCTCGCGCTGAGCTTGCTCAACGCACTGGACGTGCCTCTTACCCTCTCGCCTGATCCCACGCTCATCGTCCTCGTCAGTGAGCCTTCACCTGAAGCGACTGAGGACGCAGCCCCGCCGCTAGAGCCAAGCGAAACGCCAGAGCCAACTGCTACGACCGCGCCATCTGCCACGCTTGAGCCGTCGCTGACGCCTGAGCCAAGCGCAACCCCTGAAAACACAGCCGAGAGCACAGATGATGGCCTGCTGCCGCCCGCTCAATTCAGCGTAACGCCTTCTGCCACGGCCACCAACACGCCGCGACCCACCCGCACGCCCACTACTGCGCCATCGCCGATCGTGACGCTGACGGAGCCACTTCAACTGCGCTACGCGCTCGATGTGCTGGCCCTGATTAACCTCGGTGAGCGGGCGCAGGACATCCGCGGGCTGACCTTCACCGGCCTGAGCGAGTCAGATCGTTTCGTCAACAGCAGCACCACCCTCGGCGATTTTCTGCCCGGGCGTACCTGCGTGTTGATCTTCCTCAGCGGGCGCAGTGCCACCCTCCCCCCAGAGTGGCCGTGCAGCGCTGCCAGCCGCAGCATCGTCCTCAACCCCGAACGGGTCTTCTGGCGCGCGGACAGCCCCGACGATCAGACCTTCACCGTCAGCCTCAACGCGCTCATCACCACCTGCCAGACGGTGGGGCGTGCCGTCGGGCGCTTGGACGAACAGACCTGCCGCGTCGAATGACACACTAGCCGCTCCACACAAGCTGCATACAATAGCAAAGTAAGCGAGAAAGGGGTGCTGCCATGCGGCGCGTGCATGTATGGCGCTATGCCATCTGGTTTGTGGGGTACTTGCTGCTGGCGCTGCTGATCACGTGGCCTGCGGTGCTTTCGCCGGTTTCAACAGTGATGGGCAGCACAGTTGGCGACAACTTCGAGATGATGCGCAACACGTGGTGGTTCCGTTTCGCGCTGCTCAACGGCCAGCCGTTCTACTACCAAACCTACCTCGGCTACCCGCAGGGGTTCAGCAGCATTGCGCTAGCGGCCAACCAGCTTCAATACTTCCCGGCGTGGGCGCTGGCGTTGTTCCTGCCCCTGCCGTTGACGTACAACCTGATGGTGTGGCTGACGATGGCGCTCAATGGGCTGGCGATGGCCGTGCTGATGCGCGACCTGCTGCGCGAGGACGCGCCGGCCTTGTTTGCGGGGGCGGTGTTCCTCGCGGCCCCCACGCTGCAAGCCCACCTTGTGGAGGGGCACGCGGGCTTGCTCGTGATGTGGCCTGTGCCGCTGTTCGTGTGGGCGCTGCTGCGCGCGCTGCGCACCGAGACGCGCCTGCTGCTGTGGGGCACGGTGGCGGTGGTGCTCTTCAACCTCAGCCCCAGCGGCCACATGCTGCAAGTGATCTACGTGCTGATGCCGCTGCTGCTGGCGATGTTGTGTTGGCTGATGTGGCGTCAGGAATGGCGCAGCGTGCAGCGCTTGGCGCTGATTGTGGCGGCGGCGGGCGGTTTCATGCTGCTCTTCTTGCAGCCGATGATCCGCGACACGCTGACGACCAGCGCCTACGTCGAGGCGGGCGGGGTCGTGCGCTACAGCGCCGATCTGCTGTCGGTGGTGTCGCCCTCATTTTATCATCCGCTGTGGGGCGGGCTGCCGTGGACGCGCCAAGTGCTGGGCGTCAACATGGCCGAGGGCAGCAGCTACGTCGGCGTGGTGGTGGGCCTGTTGGCGCTGGTGGCGCTCTGGCAGCGGCCGGAAGCGCGCTGGTGGGGCTGGCTGGCGCTGCTGGCGTATGTGCTCTCGCTCGGGTCGCTGTTGAAGGTGTTCGATCAGCCGCTGGTGCTCGACCTCGGCGACTACCGGACGTTCGCCCCGCTGCCGTGGGCGCTGGTGCAGGACGTGACTGGCTTCAACCTCGCGCGGACGCCCGGGCGCTTCAACTTCACGCTGGCGCTGGCGCTGGCCGTGCTGGCCGGCTACGGGGCAGATATGGTGTGGCGTTGGGCGCGCCGCATGAAGCTGCCGCCAGCGGCGCGCGTGGGGGGGCTGGCCGCGCTGGCTGCCTTAAGCTTGTTCGACACGCAGATGTTCTTCCCCGTCCCGCTGCGCGATGCAGCAATCCCGCAGGCCGTCTACGATCTGCGCGCGCGCGACGACGTGCGGGCGATCTTCAACGTGCCGTGGGGTCACCTGCTGGCCGCCAAAGACGCGCTCTACTTGCAGACTGCCCACGAGAAGCCGCTCATCGCCGGGCAGGTGACGCGCCAAACGCCGGTTGACCCTGCCCGCCTCAACGTGATGGAGCGGTCACTCTCACCCGCGCTGCTGCGCGAGTACGGGGCAGACGTGGTCATCTTGCACGTGCGCCGCGCGGCAGAGATCGGCCAAGCGAGCGCCCTGCAAGCCACGCTCGACGCATGGGGCACACTCACTTACGCCGACGCCGACATCCGCATCTATGATGTGCCGCCTGCCGCTGCGCCCCTTGATGATCTGCTGCTCGAGGGCGGCGCTGGCACATTTCGCGATCGCTTCGTTCACGATTTCTACGCCAATGAAGCGGGCTGGATCGACTTCAACGCCGTGCTGACCGCCAGCCAGCGCGATGTCACGATCGTGTTCAACGGCGTGCCTTATCAGACTGTCCGCGTGAATGGGCGCATCCCGCTGCGCGTGTCGCTGCCGGTGGATCGCGCGGGCTTCCACCGTTTGGAGCTGCGGCTGAGCACGCCCTGCCCCGCCCAAGACCTGCCTGAGCTGGCCTGCCGCACGCTGACCGTCGAGAACGCCCGCTTGACGCGCGGCAGCCGTGAGTACGTCCGCCCGCAGATCGTCTATGAGAACAACATCACGCTGATCGCCTCCAGCTTCACGGTGACGAACGACGTGCTGACGGTGCGGCTGCTGTGGGATTTTGACGCGCCTCTCAGCGAGTCGTTCGTGCGTTTTGTGCACGTGCTGCGGCCTGAGGGGGGCGCGCCCCTCGCGCAGGAAGACCGCAGCCTCGGCGCGCTGCCCGCTGAGTCGCTCTGGCTGGAGTCGTTCACCATCCCGCTGCGCGACTTGCCCGCGGGGGATTACAGCGTGCGCGTTGGGTGGTATCGCTTCCCGTCGCTAGAGCGCTTCAACGTGCTGGATGACACGATTCGCGGGGCGCTGGACGGCGCGCCCGAGGTCGCTGCGATTCGGTTGCGGTAGCCACCAGCGCGGGGCACGGTCAACAAAAGCCCCCGCGCCCTACGGCCCAAGCGGCGCGAAGCAGGCGCTGGCCAGCTGGATGCCGCCGGTCTCGCTCGGCTCGCAGGGGATGCTGTTGTTGTTCGGGTCAAGCGCGAAGTTGCCCGCCGCAAGGCAGGCCTGCGCCTCGGCACAGCTGAACAACTGCGCACACGAGAAGCTCGTCGACGGGCAGACGACAACCGTGCCGGGCGTGGGGGTAGGTGTCGCCTGCGCGGCAAAAGGCGTCGGCTGCGAGACGATGCCGGGGATAGGCGGGTCATAGAATGGATCAAAAGCGTTCGGCGTTAGAGCAAACGCGCCGGTATCGGTCTTGAATTGGAGGAAGGACGGCGGCGTAAGCTGCGTGATGGTGCTGACGAGGAAGGCAAATTGGCCGTCTGGCGGCGTGGGGCGCTCCCCTAGATCAGCGATGATGACCACGTAGCGCGTCGTCCGCGGCAGCGTCACCGGGCCGATCACGAGGCGCTGGTTAGCGCCGATGCGCTGGATGGCGACGAAGTTCGTCGGCGCGTCGAGCGGGCTAACCGCCACGAACAGCTCGACGTTGGAGCGCGGCAGCGGCAGCGTCTGGATCAAGATTTGCTCGTCTTGCGCCCCGTCGAAGCAGAAGCCGGTGGCGTAGTTGCGCGGGCTGAGCGCATCGAGGTAGATTTGCCCCTTGTTGATGATCGGCAGCAGCTCGCGGCGGCGGTTGAACTCCAACTGGCAGCGCGTGCCGTCGTTCTCAGGTGGCAGCAGCGCGCTGATGCGGCTGCGCAGGCTGTCGAACTGCGCCTGTACCGTGTTGACGACGTTGAGCGCGCCCTCCACCGTGGCTTGCCCAACAGGGTTGCCCGTGCCGGGCTGGTTGCACACCTCAATGAACAAGCGAATCGCCAGCCGCAGGTTGGCCATGCTGTCGTTGAAGTCCACGCGCAGCGGCTCCAAAACGGCGAAGTTGGCGGCCAGCGTCGGCGTAGAGATCTGCACGTCGCTGGGCTGGGCGGGGTAGGGGCGGCAGGCCGCGCGCCCCGTCAGCGCTGCGTCCGCCCAATACGCGCGGATCGTGTCGAGCGAGGGCTGGGCGAGGTTGATGCGATCCAGCAGCAGCCGCAGCACCTGCGCGAACTCGTCGATGCCCGTGCCGATGATCGCTGGGCCGCTGGCGACGATGCCATCAATCGGCAGGGTGTTGATGTCGCCGTCGAGGATTTCGACGAAGCGGCTGCTCACCCAGCCGAGCGTGCCCTCATAGTTGACCTGCAACCATGCGTTGCTCTCGGTGCGCCCGGTGAGCGTCATGCCTTGATTGGTGAAGATGCTGGCGATCGTGGGGTAGGCGCGGCTGGGGCCGTTGCGGACGCGCAAGTTGTTCAGCGCGCGGGCAGCGATTGGCCCCTGCTGGCTGCTGACACCGGCGCGCGGCGCTTCAAACCCGCCGTAGGGGATCGAACGCGGATCGGCCACCGGCAGCGCGCCCACGTCACCGTCGAGAATTCGAATCGGGGTGATGTTCACCCACCCTTCCTGCCCGAAGTAGACCACCCGCAGCCACTCGCCATCTGCCGACCGCCCGTTGATGGTGTCGAACACGAAGCCCGCCGGCACAGACCCCAACACCTCCGCGCCAAGCGCAGGAATCAAGCGGATGTTGGCAAACTCGCTGACGACCACCGCCCGCACGCCCTGCGCCGCTGTGGGCAGCATCACCCCCCACAAGACCAGCAGCAGCATCCATCCCCGAAACCGAGCCATCATAGCTATATCCTTATGGTGTGCGGTCATCCCCAGACTGGGTGCGCCGTTCGTAATCGTCAAAGACGGTCTCATCTAGCGTGGAAGTTGATTGGTGATTCTGCGAGTTGTCCGTGCTGCGGTTTTTGAGATCCGACACGCGGATGATCGGCACATCCTTCGGCAGCGTTTCCAGCGGAGCGCTCGATTCGTCAGGCGCAGCCGATGGTTGCGGCGCAGCCGCGGTTGGGATGGGCAGCGGCTTGTCGAGCAGGCGGCTGCGCGGCTGACTGGCAGGGGTCGTCGTGGTGGTGGCCTGCTGGCTGCGCTGGAGGCCGGTGGCAAAGCGCGCAACCACCTTGCGCGCCTCCGGCGTTCCGATGTACTTGAGCGCCGCCAGTGCCGTCTTGCGCACCGTCGGGTGTGGATCCCCCAGAGCCTTGCCCAGCGGCTCAATTGCCCACTCGGCTTTCAACTTGCCGAGGATGGCCGCGCCGTTGCGCCGAATTTCCCAGTCTTGATGGCGCAAATTGGCCAGCAGCGCCACCTCGACCGGCGCGCTCTCCAGCTTGAGCAGCGCCTCCGCCACCGCCAATCGCAGGTTAATCGGCGCGGATACGTCATTGAACGTCAGGATTAACGGGACGACGGCGGTCTTGTCGCCCAGCTCGGCCAGCTTCTGCGCCGCGGCAACCGCCGTTGGCAGGTCGTCGCTGGCCAGCTCCACCGCCAGCAGGTCAACTGGCGTCAGCACGCGCGACTCGTTGATGTCCTCGCCGCTTTCCTCAGTCAGCGATTCGGTGACAGTGATCAACAGGCTGCGCGTCTCTTCGTCCATCTCGCGGCTGATGGCCATGCGCAGGGCTGGCAGGGCTGACACAGCCCCAATGGCCCGCAGCGCAGCAGCGGCGCGGCGGCGCGTCGTGGCGTCTGCTGCCTCGAGGGCTTGGATGAGGCCATCAATATCTGCATTGGCTTGCAAGCGCCAGATGTTGTCAGGAGTTGGAATGCTCATGTTTTAACGTTTCGTGCATCCGCCCTATTGTTTCGATTGTAGCACAGGATGCGCAAATGCACTGCTGCCCTGCGCCTTTGGCCTGACCATCCACCATATCTTGTAGCAATGAAGCGATGGACGCGGCCTGTTGCGTCCGTGTTTGTTGGGGTGATGGGATGGCACGCCAACCCCCTGTAAAGATCGCACAAATTTCCCCTATAATGGCGTCACTTAACCGACCAACGACGGATAAACCCCTTTGACAAGTGTATCTCTGACCGTTGGCGAGCAGGCCACCACCGCTGCCCGCGCGGCCCACTGGCGCGAACGCGCGCTTTACACCCTCAGCCTGTCGCTCGTTGCGCTGTTCTGGCTGCCGCAGGCCATCCGCTGGATGGACGACAGCGACTTTGGGCCGCACGGTGAGGACGTCGTCCGCACGCTGGACAGCCTGTGGTGGGCCATCACCAACATCCCGCATTTCCTGTTTCAAGCGCTCTCGGCGGGCGTGGTGCGCCTGCTCAACGTGGACGTGACCATAGCGATGGCGATCGTCGTCACGCTGGCGACGCTGACGTTGGGGGCGGTGCTGTTCGTGGTATTTCGCCGCGCGCTGGCCGGTGAGTGCGCGCTCACGTGGGGGCAGGGGGCGCTGGTGATCGGCGCGGTGCTGGCGCTGCTGGGGGTCGCGCCGCTGGCGTTCTTCAACCCTGAAAACCTCTACTTCGGCTTCTTCGCCCCCAACGTCTACCACAACCCCACCGTGAACTTGATGAAACCCTCGGCGGTGGTGCTGTTCTTCGCGGGGCTGGCGTGCTTCAACCCCGCGTGGCGGCCGCGACCGCTGGGGCTGTGGCTGCTGGGCTATGCGCTGCTGACAGCAGTCTGCTTGTTCAGCAAGCCGAACTTCATCATCGCGTGGCTGCCGCCGATGGCGCTGGCAACACTCTACTTCATGGTGCGACGTCGTCCCATCCATTGGGTGCTGCTCCTCGGCGGGATCGTGCTGCCGGCCGGGCTGCTGCTGTTCGTCCAAACGCAGACGTGGACAGGCGGGGCGGGGATCGAACTCTCGCCGTTTGAAGTCTATGACCTGTGGGCGCTGCACTACGAGCCGACCGCCAACCAAGACCTGCTGCTCAAGCACGCGGCGTCGGTGGTGTTCCCGCTGCTGGTCTACCTGCTCTATCTGCCGCAGGCGGCGCGCTCGCTGACCTTCAACGTGGCATGGCTGACGTTTTTCGTCGGCGCGGCTTACCTTGACCTGCTCATCGACCGCTCGAACCCGACCGCGGGCGACTTCATGTGGGGGGCGCAGTTTGGGGTGTTTCTGCTGTTCATGGCGGCGCTGCTGCTATTGCTGCGCCATCACCGCGCTCACGGTTGGCGCGATCCGCGCCTGCTGCTGGCAGGCGCAGCGCTCGGGCTGCACCTGCTAGCGGGGGTGAACTGGTACTACCTCCACCTGACCCGCCCCTACCTGCAACTGATCTACGTGTGGTGGTGAGGCTGCTCAGCCGCGCGCGATGACCGCCCGCCACAGCGCGTCGAGCGTCGTCAGCAGCAGCAGGTTGCGCACGTTGTAGCCGTAGCGCAGCGTGTTAGCGTTGAACACCGCCGAATCCACGTAGCCGCGCCCGGCCACATTCGGGTGCAAGCCGTCTGCCGCCAGCCCAAAGCTCGGCAGCCGCGACATGGCGCTGTAGTAGTCCATCAACGGCACGTTGTAGATGTAAGCCGTGTCCACAATGGCGACGTTGAAATCCCCCACACGGCGGTTGACCTCCGGCCGGTCGAGGCGCGGCGGGATGGTCGAGAGCACCGGAATCACCCCGCTGAGGATGGACGTTTCGACGATGCGCGTCAGGTTGCGACGGAAAACGTCCACGTCCATGAAGCCCACGTCGTTCGTCCCCAGCATGATGAGCGCCACCGCAGGCCGCACCCAGCGATATTCGCACGCCAGCGGCGACTCTCCGACCTCGCACCAGCCCGGTTCCGCATACGACGGGTCGAGCACTGTCTCAGTGTTCCAGCCCACGCGCGCCGCCAGCGAACGGTTTGCAAACGAGTTGCCGAGGCGGGCAGGCGTGCGGCTGTAGTAGTCGATGACGGGCTGCAAGTACCAATAGTCGCCGAGGTCGTAGAGGCCCTCCCCGATGGCCGCCAATGTGTTCGAGCTGACGGTGATGCTGTCGCCGATCTTGCTGAACACGTCAGGCCGATTGCCGAGAGCCTGCCCGCGGCGGAAGATCGCCACTGTGTGATCGTTGATGTTCGTCACCATCGAGGCGACCTCAAACGGCACTTGCACGGCTGCGTCAAAGGCAAAGGGCGCTTCCAGCGTGGCGATGTTGATGTACTCCGCGGCCACCCAGCCCGTGCGCCCATCCAACAAGCCGATCTGATACCACGTGTCGCCGGGGCTGCGCGCGATCACAAGAACTTGCGTGCGCGGCTCTAAGACGGCCACGATCGGCGCGTTGACGTTCGGCGCGCTGCGCAGGTTGACGCGGAAGCCGCTGTCCAGCACCTCACCGATCTGCGCACGGCTCACCCCCGCACACAGGCCCAACACAAGCCACACCCACAACCAACGTCGCATCGCGCCCCCTTGAGTTACCAATCCCAATTGCTCAGCTCGGCTAAGTAGCGGTGCGCGGTGAGGTCAAGGTGAATCGGCGTGATGCTGGCATAGCCGCGGTGCACCGCCCACAAATCCGTGCCTAACTCGTCGAAGTAGCCCGCGGGCGGGTCGCCCACGATGCGCACCGCCCCCTCAAGGTGTTCGAGCGCGTCGCGGTAGATGCGGATGCCCTGCCGCGTGACGCGGATGCCTTTGGCCTCGCCGGGCGGGATGTTGACGTTGAGGATCGTCAGCGGCGGCAGCGCTTGGTTTAGCACTTTGGCCACAACGATTTTAGCGATGCGGACGGCCTCGGCGTAGTCTTCCACGTCGTGCGCGTCGCGGCGCGCCAGCGAGAAGGCCACCGCCGGCACGCCGTGGATTGCGCCCTCCAGCGCTGCCGTCACCGTCCCGCTGTAGGTGATGTCTTGCGAGAGGTTCTCGCCGTTGTTCACCCCACTCACGATCAGATCAGGCGGGAAGGGGCGCAGACCCATCGCGCACAGGGCGATGCAGTCGGCGGGCGAGCCGTGCACGGCCAGCGCGGGCATCCCGTTGGCGAGCTGCGTCTCTTCAATTGGGATCGTGCTGTAAAGCGTCTTTTTATGGCCGGTGGCGCTTTGGTTGAAGGCGGGGGCTGCAATGTCTACATCGCCGAACTCGGTCATCGCCTCGGCCAGCGCTTGGATGCCGGGCGCATCCACGCCGTCATCGTTCGTCACCAGAATACGTGTCATAATCTGCTCTCTGTTCGTTGCTAACAAACTTGCTACGAATCTTAGCACAATTGCACGTATCAGACGCCCCGTTTTCTGCTATGATGACGGTTGCGCTGTCCTCACATGTTGTGAAGAAAGTGAGCATGGTATGCCCGAAGATGCATCATTCCAGACGAGCTACTTGGAAGGCATCAGCAAGTTCCAGGGCGCGCGCGCGAAGGCCTTTTGGCAGGAACTCGCTAACCTTGTGCGCGGCAAGTCAACCGAATTGTTGAGCTTTGAAGAGATCAAGACGCGCCTGCGCCTCAAAGCAGAGAGCTACCGCGGCTTGCAGGACATCCCCCTGAACAAGATCGTCGGCAGCGTGGGGCGCTACAACGACTTCACGCGCGACTTCCTCCCACGCACCAACGAGATGCGCGAACGCTGGTCGCGCGTTTATGCGTCGATCAACAGCATGCAGGGCGTCCCACCGATTGAGGTCTACAAGGTGGGCGACGTCTACTTTGTGCGCGATGGCAATCACCGCGTCAGCATCGCCAAGCAGAACGGCGATGAGACCATCCAAGCCCACGTGACCGAGCTGCCGACCAGCGTTCACCTCAGCCCCAACATGACCGAGGACGAGCTGAACGCTGCCGCGAGCTACGCCGCGTTCCTCGATGAGACCAACCTCGACCAGACGCGCCCCTACCACGTGCCGATCAACCTCTCCGAGCCGTCGCGCTACCCGGAGCTGATGGGGCACATCTACCTCCATGCCCAAGTGCTGGAGCGCACCTTTGGCCAGCCTGTCACGATGGCGCAGGCTGCCGCCGACTGGTACGACAATGTCTACCGCCCTGCCGTGACGCTCATCCGCAAGTACAACATCCTCGGCTTAACCCGCGACAAGCGCCGCACCGAGGCCGACGTCTACCTGTGGATGATCGACCATCTGCGCGAGGCGCGCAACCAATACGGGGATGAAGCCAGCACGCGCAAGTTCAGCGATGCGCTGGTGGACTATCTGACAGAGCGCAAGATCGCCATCCCGCGCGAGCTGTTGCAAGAGGACGACGAGAGCGTCATCCTGAGCAAGTCGCAGCTTCAGCGCAAATTAGAAGAAGAACGGCAGCGCCTTGCCGCGTTGGCAGCAGCGCCGCCGTCCTCTGGCGCGCGGATCGAATGAGCTAGCTGCGCGTGGCCGCCTCCATCAGCCGCGTGAGGCGGTCGGCCATGCTGGCCGGGTCAGGGTGGATGCCCTCTTGCAGCAGCGCCGTCTCGAACACCTGCTCAATCACCGTGTCGATCAGCGGGTCGTCGGGCTGCGCCGCGATGCGCTGTGCGAGGTTGTGCATCAGCGGGTGGCGTGGGTTCAGCTCCAGCGTCTTGATCGGCAGCTTGTAGTCGCGCTCCATCAGACGGTTGATGCGGAACATGTGGCGGCTGCCGTCAGAATCGGTGCTGACGAGGCGCGCCGGGCTGCCGACCAGCGTCTTGCTCTCTTGCACGCCCTTCACCCGCTCACCGAGCACGCGCTTCACCCGTTCGATCAGCGTCTCAACGCTTTGCTCGGCCAGCGGCTCCGGCTGGGCTTCTTCGTTTTGGGGCGTCCCGATGTTGGAGAGGTCAATGCTGGCGTCGTCCACGCTGATGAGCTTGGCGTCCTTGTAGTGCGTCAGGCCCATCGGCAGCAGGGCATCCACCGGGTCGCAGAAGTAGAGCACCTCCACGCCGCGCTGGCGGAAGGCGTCAAGGTGCGGGCTGCGGCGCGCGCTTTGGAAGTCATCGGCCACAACAAAGTAGATATCCTTCTGATTCTCGGCCATGCGCCCGACGTACTCCGACAGGGTGACGTAGGCCGTCTCGCTGTCCTCGCGGCTGCTGTGGAACAAGAGCAGCTCCATCACGTCGTCCCGATCCTGCGGCGCGATCACAACGCCTTGCTTGATGAACCGCCCGAACTCTTTGAAGAGCTTGATGTACGTGTCGCGCTCGTTGGTCAGCAGGCGTTTGAAGTCGCTCAGGACGCGCTTAGTGAGGGCGCTGCGCAGGTTGGCCATGATGCGGTCGCTCTTGACGCTCTCACGGCTGACGTTCAGTGGCAGATCTTCGCTGTCCACCACGCCCTGAATGAACTGGAGGTACTCCGGCAGCAGGTCTTTGCAGTAGTCTTGGATCAAAACCTTGCGCGCGTAGAGCTTCAGGCCCGGCTCGCGCCGCAGGTTGAAGACGGTCTGCTGGCTGCTGCTGGGGACGAACAGCACGCTGTAGTACTGCATCGGCACGTCCGCGCGGATGTGCAGGCGGTGCAGCGGGTCGTCAAAGTCCATCGTCAGGCTCTGGTAGAACTGTTTGTAGTCCTCGTCGCTCACCTCTTTGATGGCCTTGCGCCAGATCGCCTGCCGTTCGTTGGCTGGCTCTTCCTCGTTGTTGACGTGGATCGGGAACTCGATGAAGTCGCTGTAGCGCTTGATGATGTTCTTCAACTTCCACGTGTGCAGGTAGTCTTTGGCGTCTTCTTTAAGCGTGATGATGATGTCCGTGCCGCGCTCGGCCTTTTCAGCGGGTTCGACGGTGTACGTCGTGCCACCGGTCGCTTCCCACGCCACGGCCTGCGCGTCCGGCTTGTAAGAGCGCGACACGACGCGCACTTTGTCCGCCACCATGAACACGCTGTAAAAGCCCACGCCGAACTGCCCGATGATCTTCTGCGCCGCCTCAGCGTTGGGGGCCTCTTTCACCGCTTGGATGAAGTGCTTCGCGCCGCTGCGGGCGATCGTGCCGAGGTTCTCGCGGATTTCCGCCTCGGTCATGCCGATGCCGCTGTCGCTGACCGTCAGCGTGCCAGCTTCTTCGTCGGCGATCACGTCAATCGACAGCTCGGCGTCAGGGTCGAGCACGTCGGTGTTGGTGAGCAGCTCAAACTGCATGCGGTTGAGCGCGTCGCTGGCATTGCTGATGAGTTCTCTTAAGAAGATGTCGCGCTCGGTGTAGAGCGAGTGAATCAGGATGTCTAAAAGCTGCTGCGTCTCTGCTTGAAAGGTATACGCTTGGGACATATCACCCCCGTGATTGAGTCGGAACAATACACCACCTGCTGTTTTAACACAGCCGCGTAAGAAGAAAATAAGCGGCGACGCAGCGTGATGTGCTTGTGGGAACTCATCC
>CALDYP010000023.1 GCA_937944445.1 uncultured Anaerolineae bacterium | reverse complement strand
AGGCCTCGGACAGGGCAGGCCTCGGACAGGGCAGGCCTCGGACAGGGCAGGCCTCGGATAGGGCAGGCCTCGGACAGGGCAGGCCTCGGACAGGGCAGGCCTCGGACAGGACAGGCCTCGGATAGGGCAGGCCTCGGACAGGGCAGGCCTCGGACAGGGCAGGCCCTGTCCCTACGATGCCGCGTCTAATTTTCAAATTGCATGAGGGGGGTTAGGCTGGTGATGCGGGCGCATTGTGCCTGCCAGCGTTTCTGTTCGAACTTCACCATCCCTCAGTTAGATGTGCCCTAGCCAGCTGTAGCAGTTTCTGCTATGATCTTCCGTCGGGTTGTCGCCCGACTTTTCTATCATCACACATCGGGACTGCGGCGGGTGTTGTCGCGCGAGCGATTCTTGACGCGGGGTGAACGGTGTGGAAGGCAAAACACCAACAGAGGAGATCAAACTGCATGCCTTCAAACGTCAAACTCAGAGACTTGCTTGAAACGGGTGTCCACTTCGGGCATCGCACCAACAAGTGGAACCCCAAGATGCGCGACTTCATCTTCACTTCGCGCAACGGCATCCACATCATCGACCTTCAGCAGACCATCGCCAACCTCAACGCCTACCATGACATGATCGCTAACTTGGTGGCGGACGGCGGCACGGTCTTGTTCTGTGGCACGAAGCGCCAAGCACAGGAGATCATCGCGCGTGAAGCGCAGCGCTGCAACATGCCATATGTCAACCAGCGCTGGCTTCCGGGTACGCTCACCAACTGGGCAACGATCAAGTCCAGCATCGACACGATGAAAAAGCTGGAAAAGCAGAAGAACAGCGCCGAGTGGGAGCGCCTGACGAAGAAAGAGGCGGCGCTGGCCGAACGCCGCTTGGAGAAGCTGCGCACGCGCTTGGGTGGCCTGCGCGACATGCGCAATTTGCCCTCGCTGCTGATCGTGGTGGACACCGACCGCGAAGATACCGCCGTGGCCGAGGCCAACTCGAAAGGCATTCCGGTGTTGGGCATCGTCGACACGAACAGCAACCCCGACGTGGTGGATTACATCATCCCCGGCAACGACGACGCGATGCGCTCGATCCGGTTGCTAGTCCAAGCGTTGGCGGACGCCGTGATCGAAGGCCGCCAGCGCGGCGGCAAGTTCACAGCGGATGAGGAAGACGTGGAGTTCGTGAGCGATATGATCTCTGATTTTGACGATGACGCCAGTGATGAGGACATCTTAGGCCCGTCTACCCTCAAGGCGCTGCGGGACAAGAGTTTCTTCACGGATGAGGAAGAGTAACGCGGGGAATGGTCAGGGCGCACACAACGATGCGCCCTGTTAATGTATACACGAGGACGCAGAAGGGTAGAGCATGGCAGAGATCAACGCACAGATGGTCAAAGAACTTCGTGAAGCAACCGGTGCTGGGCCGCTGGACTGCAAGAAGGCGCTTCAGGAAACCAACGGCGACATGCAGAAGGCAGTGGACTATCTGCGTGAGAAGGGCATCGCCAAAGCCGCCAAGAAGCTGGGCGCAGGCCGCACGATGAACGAAGGCGTGATTGAGGTCTATCAGCACTTCAACAAGCGCATGGGCGTAATCGTTGAAGTGAACTGCGAGACGGACTTCGTCGCCAACACAGACGCTTTCCGCACTTTCGCACGCGAGATCGCCCTGCACATCATCAGCAACAACCCGCAGTACGTGCGGCGCGAGGATGTCCCGCAGAGCGTGATCGACCACGAGCGCGCTGTGCAGACTGCCCGTGCCATAGAAGAGGGCAAGCCGGCGGACAAGGCTGCGATGATCGCCGAGGGGCGCATGAACAAATTCTTTGAAGAGATCTGCTTGATGGAGCAGGGCTTCTACAAAGACGAGAAGAAGACCATCGAACAACTTCTGAAGGAGACGGTGGCCGAGGTCGGCGAAAGCATCGAAATCCGCCGCTTTGCGCGCTATCAGTTGGGCGAAGGCACGGACAGCAGTGAAGACTAAGCACGGTCGAGCGACCCTGCTACAGACTCACCGCCTACTATTTGGTGATATGGCGAGGGATTAGCGTTTGCTAGTCCCTTTTTTGTGCATACAACCCTCACTACCACACAAGGAGAACAGTTATGTCATCCCCTTACAAGCGTGTAACGCTCAAGCTGAGCGGCGAGGCGCTCGCAGGCAGCAGCGGCTTCGGCATCGACCCTGACGCGGTGGACTTCATCGCAGAGAAGCTGCTGCAGCTTTATCAACTGGGCGTGCAGATTGCTGTGGTGATTGGCGGGGGGAACCTGTGGCGCGGTGAAGTGGGGACGGCGCGGGGGATGGATCGAACGACGGCCGACCATATGGGCATGCTGGCCACGGTCATGAATGCGTTGGCGCTGCGCCAAGCGCTGGAACGCAAGCAGGTTGACACGCGCGTGATGACAGCGGTGGAGATGAACAAAGTAGCGGAGCCGTACATCCGTCTGCGGGCCATCCGTCATATGGACAAAGGACGGGTGGTGATCTTTGCCGGTGGGACGGGCAACCCGTTCTTCACGACCGACAGCGCCGCTGCGCTGCGCGCCAGCGAGATCGACGCAGACATCGTCATCAAAGCCACCAAAGTGGACGGCGTCTACGACAAAGACCCCAAGAAGCATGCCGACGCCGTGCGCTACACCCATCTGACGTTTAAGCAGGTGCTGGAGCAGCGCCTCAACGTGATGGACATGACGGCCTTCACCATGTGCCAAGAGAACGCTATCCCGATCTTGGTCGTCAACTTCTGGGAGAACGATCACCTGCTGCGGGCGCTGAAAGGCGATACGAGCGTTGGGACGTTGATCCAGTAGGGGCAATCGGCGGGATTGCCCGGTTGAGTGCTGCGTTAGCTTTCCAGCAGCGCGTAGGCGTTGGCGGCGTAATCGCGGGCCGTGCCTTGAACGGGCGCTTGTTCGATGCCGCGCGCCGCCGCCGCCGCCAGCTTGGTTTCGATCTCATCCGAGAGGGCGATCACGTCACGGTCGTTCGGCTCAAGGTTCTCGGCGTCTTGGATGAGCAGGCGCGCGATCCCGAGCAGGCGGTTGCTGCGGATCATGAGGCGCACGAGGTCGAGGATGGCAGCCACGATGTTATCGCGGTCGTCGCTCTGATAGGCGACGTGCAGCGCTTGACGTGAGGTCAACAGCGCATCCGCAAGCTGGCCGGCTCGCATCTGTGCGCTGGCGAGGTTGCTAAGCTGGATGCCTTCCTCTTCGCGGTCGCCCACTTCGCGCGCGATATACAAAGCGGACTTGTAGTAGCCGATGGCCTCCAACCAGCGCTCTTGATCGGCGTAGGCGTTCCCCAACCCGCCCAGCACGCGCCCTTCATAGTCGCGCTTGAGCTGCGCTTTGAACAGGTCGCGCGCTTGTTCCCATGTGTGGATGGCGGCGTCGGCGTCGCCGTTGTCGAGGTGTGCCGTGCCTAGTTTGTAGAGCGCGAGCGCCTCGTGCTGTTCATCGCCGATGTTGCGCGCTAGCTCCAGCGCTTGAGAGAAGGCGCGAGCGGCGTTCTCGCTCTGGCCGAGGTCAAGCTGTGCGTCGCCCAGCGTCAGCAGCAAGTTGATTTGGGCGTCGATGCTGCCCTGTGCCGTGGCAAGCTGCACCCCGCGCGAGGCGTGCATGATGGCGGCTTGGCTGCTGCCGTTCTTCACCAGCAGCGCGGCCAGCATGTCCAGCGTGTCGATGAGGCCCTCATCGTCAGTAAGTTGCTCTTGAACGCTCACAAGGTCGTTGTAGGTGGCGATGGCCTCGGTTGTTTTGCCTTGATTCACGAGCGCCTTGCCGAGCATCTGCATGATCTGCGCTTGGCGGCTGAGGTCGCGCGCTTGGCGGGCTTGATGCAGCGCTTGGCGAAGCTGTTCAGGGTCAGAGGTGAGCGGGGTGTTGATGACCGGCTCTGCGGGGAAGGGGCGCGGCGCTGTTAGCACTTCATCGCTGATTTCTTCGTCCTCTTCAATCAAGAGGCTGCGTCGAAAGCTGCTCTCTGCCTCTTCTTCCTCCACGTCCTCGTAGTTGTCCTCTACGTACATCTCATCGTCAATCGCGGGCAGGTCGTCGTCCTCGTCGTAGAGGCCTAGTGGATCGTCCTCGTCGAGGTCTACCTTTGCTTTGCGTTTCTCTTCATAGGCGGGGAACGCCGAGCGGGACAAACTGCCGAGGTCGCGCAGGGTGAGCAGTTCGTGCAGATAGCCGCGCTCTTTGAAGAAGTCATCTGCACGCACGAGCAGCGAGACCAGACGATTGGCGGTTGCTTTGTCGCCTTCGCTGCTGGTTTGCTCGGCCATCGTCATGATGTTGTCCATCTCAGCGGCGAGGCGCTCATGGTCAACTTGGCCGGGCGTGCTGTATTTTTCGACGTAGGTCATCAAAACGCGGCGGACGGTCTCTTGCAGTGCTTCGAGGCGGTTGCTGCCGCGCAGGGTGCGCAGGGCATACTCTGCGACGAGTTTGTGCAGGCGATAGTAGCTGCGGCCGTAGCGGGTAAAACGCTCCACTAGGTACAACTGTGAGAGGATGTTGATCGTCTGGTCGATGACTTCGGGTGCTGTGCCGCTAGCCATCGAGACCAGCTCCGCGCTGGCTTCGCTGCGCGGCATAGCCCCCAACACGAGGATCAAGCCTTGTAGGGCGTTGTGCAGTGCGCGGTAGCTGATGGCAACCGCCGTCGTATCAGGGTGGCCGTTGTTGGCGCGCGCGACGCCGCTCACGACGTTGAGGAAATCGGGTGGGGTTTGTTTGGCGGCGACCATTGCACGCGCGGCCAGCACCAGCGGATAAGGGCGTTCTTGCAGCAGCCGCGCAATCGCAGCAATCGCCTCATCAAAATAGCCCTCGTTGATGCCCGCTTTGTGCTTGAAGAGCGTCACGGCGTCCGCTTCGCTCAACGGCATGAGCGGCATGCTCTGCCACGAGCCTTGCAGTGGTGTCTCACTGAGCAGCAGCAGCGGCAGGTTGTCCGCGCACTTTTTGATAAAGCTTTGAACGACCATCGCATCACTGAAGTCGTCGAGCACGATGAGCGGCTTGTGCTGTGCCAGCAGCGCGGCCACGGCCCCAGCTGTGCCCGAGGGCTGCTCGCTGTTGCTGATCTCGCGCGCGCCATAGGCCCGCCCAATGCGCACTAACAGCGACGCAAGCGGGGACGTGCTGCCGCTCAGCCACAGGACGCCGCCGGGCTGCTGAGCATAGGCGGCAGCAAGGGCAGCCGCCAGCGAGGTTTTGCCCAAGCCTGCCGCGCCAGAGACCATCACCGCTGTGTTCAACCGCAGCGCCGCGTATACATCGCGCAGCACGTCGTCGCGGCCAATGGGGCGTTCCGGGCGTGAAACAGGCAGTGCAGCAAGGTCTCTGGCGGGGGCTTCATGCGGCGTGAAGGGTGGCATCGCATTCCTCGTAATCGTGCGCTTGATCAAGCCAACTTACCGCAAAGTATACCGCTAGAAGCGCCGCGCGGCAATTTGAGCCGAAACACTCACGCTAGCTCGCGTACCATGTGAGTCACAGGCAGATGAACGCTCAGATGGGTTCCTTGATGGGGGGCGCTTTCGAGCGTAAACGTGCCGCCTAAGTGTTCGATGCGTTCGCGCAAGCCGATCAACCCGTAGTGACCGTGCAGCGCGAACTCACGCAGGTGAACGGGCACATGGAAGCCGCGCCCGTCGTCTGTGACGCTCAAGCTGACCCCCGCTTGATCATAATGGAGCGTAATTTCTACGCGGTTGAAGTCAGCGTGGCGCTCGGCGTTGTGGATGGCTTCTTGAGCGGCGCGGAACAGCGCCAACTCATAGGCGTGCGGCAGAGCGGTTGGCATCCCTTCGACGACGAAGCTCAGCCGCGAGTCGCGTTCACACAGCGTTTCGATGGCCGCGGCCAACCCCAACTCGTCCAGCACAGTAGGCCGCAGGTTAGCGATCATCTGGCGCAGGCTGTCAACCGTCGTGACGATCTGCTGGCGTGCCGCTTGCAGATGGGGATGCGACGTGGGTGGGCAGGTTTGTAGGGCGCGCTCGAGGCTGTGCGACACGACCACCAACGATTGAATCGTCTCGTCGTGGATCTCGCGCGCGATATGCTGGCGTTCGTTCTCTTGGCTTTCGGTCAAAGCCGAGCGGTACATCAACTCGCGCTGCTGGGCGGCGGCCACCTGTGCTACCATCATCTGGAGCGACCGCCGCAGCTTCTCAATCTCGCCGATGCCGCCTACGGGCGCGTCGAACAAGTTCAACTCGCCGCTGGCGATGCGCTCGGTTTGGCGGGCGAGGCGATGCAGCGGCAGCAGCACGCGCAGGGCGATCCACCCCATCACCAGCGGGAAGCCGACTAGCGCCAACAGGAAGCACCAGTGCAGCAGGCCGTCAAAGTGGGTCATGTGATGCAAGTGCTCAGTCAGGGGGTTCATGCGTCGTCTCCGTCAACGTCAAGGGGTGGGATGAGGTTCAGGCTGAGGCCGCGCAGCACCGCCTCCGTGCGATTCGCAGCGTCCAGCTTTTGATAGATGGCTTGGAGGTGTACCTGTGCTGTGCGGCTGGAGATGCCGAGGTGCTGGCCAATCTGTTTGTTCGTCCAGCCGCGCGCGGCGCAGCTCAGCACTTGGCGTTCGCGTTCAGTTAGCGTTGGGGTTTGCTCGGGCGTCGATGCGGATGTGCCGCTCGTTGGTTGCCCGCTGACCTGTTCGATGGCGCGCAGCAGCTCAGAGAACTCGGCGGTTTTGAGGACGAAGGCCTCCACCCCGATTTGAGCGAGTGCGCGCTGGTAAGCTTGTTCGTTGTAAGCGGTCAGCGCGATGACGTGGGTTTGTGGGCGCTGCACCAAAAGCTGTCTGGCGGCTTCTACCCCGTTCATCACCGGCAGGCGGATGTCCATGATGACGATGTCTGGCTCCAGTTCGTTGGCTAAGGCGACTGCTTCAGCGCCGTTGCTGGCCTCCCCGACGACTTCTAGCCCCACACCCCCTAAAAAGGCGCTGAGGCTCTGGCGCACGAGCACATGATCTTCCACCAGCAAAATGCGCGTCATATGATGAATTTGTGATAATTGGTTCAATGCTATTATAGCGCACGTTTCGAGGCGCTAGATACGCCAAATGGCGTATGGTGAGATGGTCGATTATTGGATATATGTCAATTTGAACATCAAGTAGTTTGAGGAGATGAAAGTGATGTTGTTGAAACGTGCGCGGTTGGCGTTCACTGCTGTTGTGTTGTGTTTGGGCTTGGTGGCGGTCGCTCAAGAAGGGGGGCATGAAGGTCACGATCACAGTGACGATGGCCACGGCGGCATGGTGATGGACGCGATGCCGACAGTCGGGCCGGAGGTGACGATTCGCTTCGCGGCGATGGTGGGCAACCGCCCCGCGGCGTGTGGCATCACCTACCGCGGCTTGGGCATGGAGAACTCGCCCATCAGCTTGAATGACTTCCGTTTCTACGTGTCGAACGTGCGCATGGTGACGGCAGACGGCATGGAAGTGCCGGTTGAACTAGCGCAAGATGGCCTGTGGCAGTACAACGACGTGGCGCTGCTGGACTTTGAAGATGGCACGGGGCTTTGCAGCGGCTCGGGCACGCCGGAGATGAACGATAAAGTGGTGGGCATGATCCCTGAGGGTGAATACGCCGGGCTGCGCTTTGACCTCGGCGTGCCATTTGAGCTGAACCACTTGGACACTGCCACGGCTCCCGCCCCGCTGAACCTGCCGGCTATGTGGTGGAACTGGCGCAGCGGTTACAAGTTCGTGCGCATTGACATGCAGACGCCCACCAGCGCGATCCCGCAGTGGTTCATCCACTTGGGCAGCACTGGCTGCGTCTCTGACAGCGGCAGCACCCCGCCTAGCGAACCCTGCGCCAACCCGAACGTGGCCACTGTGGAGCTGATGGGCTTCAACCCAACAGAGAACTTCGTCGTGGCTGATCTGATGTCGCTGCTGACGCCGGTGAACCTGAACGAGAACACCCCGCAGCCGCCGGGCTGCATGTCGGGCGTGCAGGATCCGGACTGCATCGATCTGTTCCCCAGCTTCGGGCTTGACCTTGAGACTGGCGCACAGTTGGACAGTCAAGCCTTCTTCCGCATGGACTAAGGCGCAAGCTTCACAGGGGCGGCTCCAATGAATGAGTCGCCCTTGCTGGCTCTCTCGATTTCTCAGCCTATGAGACAAGCGCTTGACAGTGCTATGATAAGAAGGGTGCTACTGGTATTGTTAGAATGATCCTCCCTCTGTTGCTTTTCATCGCGGGTGTTGTGCATCTTGTCATCGCGCCGGATCACCTCAGCCATTCGCTGGTGCACGGGGCGTTTTTTGCGGCTGTGGGCGCGGCGCAGGTGGCGTGGGCAGCGCTGGCGTATCGCAGCAAAGCCGGCGCGTCGCGCTCGTTGGCGCTGTTCCTCAGCGGCGTGATCCTCTCGGGCGGCGTGGTCGTGATCTGGCTGTTCGCCCATCTGACGTGGACACCTTTTTCAGAATCGCCTCACCCTGTGGACTGGGCGAGTATCGTTACGCTGACGGCACAGATCGCGGCGTTTGTTGTGTTGTTGAGCCGAGCGCAGGTGGACATCTTGCCCGCGCGCGTGCGTCGATTTGTTCCCTCCATGCTTCTGGCTGGGTTGAGCGTTGCGGCACTTTCTGGCTTCGGCATCTGGGGCGCGGGGATGCTGGCCGAGCCATACTTTCCTGACCTGTGGCACAGCCATGACCATCACCATCATGACCACGGTCACGATCACATGCACGACCACGGCGCGCCCACCGCCATGACGATCAGCAGCAGCGTCTACCTGACCATCGTCAACGCCAACCGTGAAGCCGATGCGCTGGTGCGCGTGAGCAGCCCACAGGCGGCTGACGTCATGCTGCATCAGACGGTGATCGACGAGCGCGACATGGCGCGCATGCGCGAGCTGAACGCCATCCCGCTGCCGCCACACAGCCGCGTGACCTTCAGCCCAGCGGGCAACCACATCATGCTGGAGCGGCTGCAAGCCGACTTGTTCCCCGGTGACGTGATCGAGCTAACGCTGGAGTTCGCCTCTGGCCGGTCGGTGACGCTGAGCGTGCCCGTGCTGGAGGACGCCCCGGAGGGGCGGTTGAACTTCTTCAACGAGGGCGGCTTTCAGATCAGCGGCGTGTGGGCGCGGGCGACGCGCTCACTCGATGGGCGCGTGACGATGCGCGTGGGCGACTATGAGTGGCGGCTGCCGATTGGGTTCCCGCTGCCGCGCGTCCCTGAGAGCAACCCGATGACCGCGGACAAGGTCGAGCTGGGTCGGCATTTGTTCTATGACAAGCGCCTTTCTGGCAACAATACGATCTCGTGCGCGTCGTGCCACGTGCAGGCGCTAGCTTTCAGCGATGGGCAAGTGGTCGGCGTGGGCGCAACGGGCGAGGCGCACATGCGCAACTCACAATCGCTGGCCAACGTCGCTTATAACGCGACGCTGACTTGGGCCAACCCCAACCTGCTAACGCTAGAACAGCAGATCGTCATCCCGATGTTCGGCGAACATCCGATTGAGATGGGCATCACGGGCAACGAGGACGCCGTGATGGGCCGCTTCCGTGTGGATCCGCAGTATCAGGCGATGTTTGCCGCGGCCTACCCTGAGCAAGCCGACCCGTTCACATGGCGGAACGTCGTGGACGCGCTGGCGTCCTTCAACCGCACGCTGATCTCTGGCGATTCACCGTTTGATCGCTACCTACAAGGTGACCAAACCGCGATGTCGGAGGCTGCCGTGCGCGGCATGGAGCTGTTCTTCTCAGAGCGCTTAGAATGCCACCACTGCCACAGCGGCTTCAACATGAGCATTTCGACGGTGACGGCCAACTCGTCGTTTGATGAGCGCATGTTCTTCAACACGGGCTTGTACAACCTCGACGGACAGGGCGCTTACCCACCCGACAACACCGGCGTTCACGAGATTACCAACAGCCCATCCGACATGGGGCGCTTCCGCCCGCCGACGCTGCGCAACATTGGCCTGACCGCGCCTTACATGCACGACGGCAGCATCGCCACGCTGGAGGAAGTGATCCAGTTCTACGCCGACGGTGGGCGCGTCATCACAGAAGGCCCCAACGCTGGCGATGGCCGCGCTAACCCGCTCAAGAGCGGCTTGATCGCCGGGTTTGACATCACGCCCGAGGAAACCGCCGATTTAGTCGCGTTCCTCCAAGCGCTGACCGATGAAACGTTCATCACGGACCCGCGCTTCAGCGACCCGTTTACCACTCAGCTAGACGCGCCTTAGGATTGTCCAACACGTCAGCCTGCCGTATGATTAAGCCGCTGTACGCTGGCGTGAAGGATTGTTAAGACGTGCGCGGCTGGGCTTTGCTGCTTTTGGGCGTTCTCACTGGTTTGGCAGGGGCGCAGAACGAGCTTGAGCTGTCCGCTGTGTTGACAGTGCAGACGGCGGGCGTAGAAGTGTTGCGCGTCGCCACGGAGCGCTGGCTGCCGGTGTCGGCTGGCTCGGTGATGCCCATCGGCAGCGGCGACCGCTTGCGCACCGACGAGACAGGGCGCGTTAAGCTGGCGTTTGAGGGCGGGCTAATGCTGCTGCTGCCAGAGAGCGAGCTGCAACTGATCGCCTATGAGCCGAGCCAGCCCGCAGGCGTGCGCGTGGAAGCTGGGCTAGTGGGCGTGGTCGTTCAGCGTTGGGAGTCGCCGCCGTCAGCGTATGTCCTACGTCTAGATGACGGCCCCTACACGTTGACCTCGCCCGGCGTGCATTCGGCGGTGTGGTCGCTGCCTGACCTGACCGACTCGCTGGCCGTAGCTCAGGGGGAAGTAGTCGTCAGCGGGGCGGTCGAGCAGCGCATCACGGCGGGGCAGATGGCGTGGCTGTCTGTGCCGGCGCAAGTGGTGACGCTGTCAGAGCCGTTCAACAACGCGCGCTTGGAAGGGGCGCTGTTCGGCTGCGCGGGCAGCGTCAAAACGGATGGCGGCCAAAACCTGCTGGTGCGTCGTGGGATCGGCACGGGCTATCAGGCGCTGGGGTTCATCCCCGACCGCGAGCCGATCTCAGCGATGGCGATCAACGAGAGCGAAAACTGGGTGCGCATTCAGTTTCGGAACCATTTCGGCTGGGTGCTGCGCTTGGCGCTGGACATCAATTGCCCTGATTTGCTGCACCTGCCGAACAACCTACCGCCCGAGCGGCTCTACAGCGTAACAGAGTACACGGCGGAAGAAGTGGAGCTGCTGCGCCCGTTCTACGGCGAGCCGCGCGATGACCCCTTCTTCTACGTGCGCTGAGCGCTTTCGTCACACAGCGGAATTTCAAGGTAGAATGTGCTGCCCTGCCCTTCTACGCTCTCAGCCCACACGCGCCCGCTGTGTGCAGTGACGATCTGCTTGACAAGGCTGAGGCCTAACCCGGTTCCCTTGATGTGCTGGGTGGCGGCGGTCTTGGCGCGGAAAAACTCGCTGAACAAATTCGGCAAGGCCTCGGCTGGGATGCCATAGCCGGTATCGTGGACTTCCAGCCGTGCCATGCCATCGTGAGCGCACACCCGAACGGTGATGCTGCCCCCGTCTGGCGTGTATTTGATCGCGTTGCCGATCAAGTTGGCGATCGCCTGTGAGAGCTTGCGCCCATCCACCTTGACAGGCAGCGGGTCAGGCGCGAGGTCGAGCGTGTAGTGCTGTTCACGTCGGTAAACATCGGGTTCATGCCGCTGGGCAACGGTGCGCACGAGGTCGTTGAACTCTAGTGGTTCAAGGTTGAGTTCGCCCGTGCTGCGGAGTTGTTCAAGGTCGAGCAGCTCGCTGATGAGCATGTACATCTCATCGCTGGCTTTGAAGATGTTGGTGACGAACTTGCGCTGTGAATCGTCGAGCGTGTCGTCATCGAGCAGCAGCTCACTGTAGCCGAGAACGCGCTGAAGGGGGTTTTTGAGGTCGTGCGAGGCCATGCGGATCATGCGCGTTTTCAACTCGTTCAATTGGCGCAGCGTCTCGCGCTCGGCCTCAGTGCGGGCGTTTAGCTCACGCAGCAAGTTCACTTGGGCTTCACTGCGGATGCGCCGCGCAATCTCATCGGTCACGTCGAACGCGACGGACAGCGTAAAGGGCAAGATCAGCGCGAGCAGGGGGTAGAACAAGTTGTTGATCTGGTTGATGGCGTCAAATTGGATGTAGGAAACGACTAGGTACGCCAACACCGCGCCCAACAGCAGCAGCGCTTTGTAGCGCCACGTGACTCGATCATACGCCAGCATCGAGAGCACAGCAAAAGCCACGATGACGAGCGATTCTTGTGTGGGGGATGGCTCAGTGAGGGTGCGGCGCTGAAGCAGCGACTCGATAGCGTTCGCTTGAATCTCAACGCCCGCCATTGGTGACGCCGAGTTGGGGGTGAGGGCTTGATCAGTTGCGCCGGTGCTGTTCAAAATGCCTACCAGCACGATCCGCCCTCGAAAGAGCGCGGGGTCAACGCTGCCGTTGAGCACGTCAACCATCGAGACCGTGGCAAAACGCGCGGGCGTGTCCTCACGGGTGGAGGTGAAAAAGTTCTGCCGCCACAACCCCTGTGGATCAACTTGCAGCGTCTGTGAGGACGCCAGCCGAAGCTGATCACCCGCTTGGAGGATGACCTGCGACAGGGCTGCGGGCGGGATGCGCAAGTAGGCGAGGTAAGCCGCTAGCGACAGGGACAGCGCGGGCGGCTCTGACAGGGGCGCACTGCCCACTTGGATGAGCGACAGCTGTCGGCGCACACGGCTGTCCGCGTCTGGTAGCACATTGACGAAGCCCACATAGTCGCTGACGGCTTGCAGCGCTGGGGTGGGCAGCAGCACCGTCTCAAAGCGGATCCCACGGTTGTACTGCGGGTGATCGATCGATGTCGAGATGTTCACGCCAGCGGCAGCCATGACGATGCGGGTGCGCGCCTCGCTAGCGCGCGCGGCGGCCAACGCCTCTGCAAACGCGGCGTCTTGCGGCGTTGGTTCGCTGAAAAGAATGTCGAACACGATCGCCCGTGCGCCAGCCTCGCTTAAGCGCGTGACCAGATCGGCATAGAGTGTGCGATCCCATGAGCTAGGGGCGCGACCGAAGGCGGCAAAGCTGGCGTTGTCCAGCGCGACGAGGATGATCTGGTCGCTGGGTGTAGAATCGAGATAGTAGATGTTGGTCAAGCTCAGCCGCAGCGCCGTAAACGCGCCCATGTGGAAAAGCGTCAACAGCAGCAGGCTGATCAGTGCCCCGCTCAACAGCGCGCGTCGCAGCGAATATGGGGCGGTTCGCACTGCTCTCATAACTCGCTGCGGCGGGACTTCTGTTCCTCGTCTTGATAAGCCAGCAGATCGTCCAGCGACATGCGCGGAGTGGCGGTTTCGTCGAGGATCAAGCGGCTGTCCGCGCGAATTTCACCGTCTTCGCCGAGGCTCTGGCGAATTTTGGCGGTGGTTGGCTCGGCAAATTCGAAGCGGTGCAGCGCCAGCAGCACGCCATCTGCGCTGATGCGAAGCTGCCAGCGTCCGTCTAGGTTCGGCTGATCGCGCAGTGACAGGCGCGCCGGCGGGTTGATGAAGTTGCGCCCGGGTTCGAGGCGGTGGTCCGTCTCAGACGAGAAAACGCTGCGGCCGGAGGCGTCGAGGATTTCGAAGCGGATGCGACCGGTTGCCAGCGTCGGCAGGCGCAGAGTGACAAACGGCTGGATGCTGCGCGCGTCCTCTGGGATAGTCCACGTGCGATAGACGGTCGCGCTGCCATCATTACGGAAGGCAATCACGCCGAGGTCAACCGCCAGCACCTTGACCGTGTCTGGGTTGAGGCCGGCGTTTTCGACCGCGGCTAGCGCATGTCGATAGACAGGCTCACGGTGGACGGCACGTTCCTCTTCCTCGAAAAGGTCGTCCTCATCGTCGTCATCGAACGGCTCGCGCGCAGCGTTTTGATTGAAGACGTCTAAGTTCTGGCGCAGGTCGTTAACGTTGACGTTGCGCGCCACCCACATGCCAGCTAAGACCAGCATAATCAGCAAGAAGATGGTCGAAAGGTTAGAAAAGACAGCTAAAGCCAGCAGAAAAGCCACTAAAAACCATAAAGCGCGCGTTGCTTCGTTTCCGTCGTTCATGCTTGGTTACCTCCGGCGGCGGCTGGTTGCGTTGCGGCGGCGTATGGCTGCCTCGATGTCGTTCTCTTCAGTCCCGCCGCTGCTGCTGAGCAGATCCTGCAAAGTCGGGGAACGCGGCTGCTTTTCTTCGTCCATGATGTCGAACACGACATCGGCATCATCCGCCAAGCGCGAGATGCGGTTCAAGCGGTTGCTGCGTTCGTTGATGGACGGCAGCATCGTCATCGGCTGGACGGACATCAAATTGCCATCGACGTACACGCGCGATTCCCAATCACCGACGCCGTCGATTTGATTGTTGCCCGCGAGGGGCAGGTAGTTGTCAGACATGATGGTGATCTCACCCGCGCGGAGAAACTTGCGCGTCTCGAACATGAACTTGGGCGTGCCGTGTTGATCGTAAATCTCAAAACGGACGGCGACGTTGCGCTCAGCGTCTTTGGGCTGCACGAACAAAGTGATGAAGGGGCGCACGCCGTCATCGTCCTTGCTCACTTCGGAGGTGCGGCGCATCGACATGCCATCTTCGCTGCTTTGGATGGCGATCAACCCAACGTCGAGCATGGTGGCCCCGCCGCGGTAGTACAACCCGCGGGCACGGGCACGGCTTTCCGCCTCGCGCGCTTCGAGCGTCATGCGCCCACGCACCGGTGAGGTGCGCAGCGACTCGAGAATACGGTTGTTGGCGTCAACGTTCACCAGCGAGGCGATCATCGCCACAGCAAAAATGGCGATCAGCGCGATCTGTATGGGAGCAGAGAGGGTTCCTCCTGTAGCCAGCAGAGCTAAGCCGATGAGCACCCCTAGCGCGGCCAGCCATGCGGTGTTTCTTCGCCTAAACTGCATATCATCCTAACCTGAAGTTAATTACTGAAGTTGAAGTCATAAAGATGCGTACACTTCCATTATATACGCGATCCCTAAGAATTTCGTTGTTTTGTTGAGAAGTCGCTAAGGTAATGTCGGAACCGCTAGACCGTGGTGAGTGAGAAATGATCGCGGTTTGCGCTATACTCTCAACAGTGCACAAGGATGATCAACTATGACCCTTCTTACTGACATACAAACCAATATTGTTCAGGCTCGCACGTATTACCCGTGGCCGCCCACGCAGCATCGCACCCCGTTCCGCAACCTGCGCGACGCACTAGCGCTGCACGCTAAGACCTCCGGCAGCAAGCCGTTCCTCATCAGCTATGACGCGGCCAACCAGCGCGATGAGCTGACGTTTGTCGAGTTCGTGGCGCGCTGTCATCAGGTGGCCAACCTGTTGTTTGATGATTTGGGGGTTCAGCGCGGGGATCGCGTGGCAGTCATGGCGCATAACGCTCCAGAAGTCGTGCTCATCTACATGGCCTGCTGGATCATCGGGGCGGCGGTCGTCCCACAGAACATTAGCGAGGATGACGCGCGCATCGGCTTCATCTTGCGCAACAGCGAAGCCAAGCTGCTGTTCGTGCAGCAGCCCTACCAAGAGCGGGCGCGGCACATCCTCCAGCAGACGGACACGCGCATACAAGGCGTGATCCAGATGGGGGGCGAGCCGACGGAGGGCACGCTGCTGTTTGAGGAGATCGTGCGCAGCCGCTCGACGACGTTCTTAGGCGACGAGAGCGGCGCTAAATCGGGCGATTTGAGCATCCGCCCGGCCAACGACCGCACGCCGCAGCTCGACGATGAGGCGCTCATCGTCTACACCAGCGGCACAACTGGCGCGCCCAAAGGCGTTGTGTTGTCACAGTATAACCTGATTGCTGACGCGCAGGCCATCGCGCAGTGGCACGCCATCACCGGCAATCAGCGCCTGATGTGTGTGCTGCCGCTGCACCACGTGAACGGGATCGTCGTCACGCTCATCACGCCGCTGTTGGTGGGCGGCTCAGTCGTCTTGAACCAGAAATTTACGGTGCACCACTTTTGGGAGCGCGTCGCGCGCGAGAAGGTGCAGATCGTCTCCGTCGTGCCGACGCTGCTGCAATACCTGCTGGATTATGCCCACAGCAACAGCGCGCAGGGCGAGACGATCTTCGGCCACGGGATCAACCGCCTCAACCTGACGGCGTTCCGCCACTTCATCTGCGGCGCGGGGACGCTGTCAGTGCGATTAGCCAGCGAGTTTGAAGACGTGATCGGCTTTCCGATCGTGCATGGCTATGGCCTGAGCGAGACGACCTGCTATTCATGCTTCCTGCCGGTAACGCAGCCGTGGGACGAGCATCAACGCTGGCTGCGCGATCACGGCTACCCGAGCATCGGCTGCCCGATTGACGTGAACGAGATGGGCATCTTCAGCGCGGATGGCAGCGGCCAGCGGCTGGGCGCGGGCGAACGCGGCGAAATCTGCGTGCGTGGGCACAACGTCATGCTGTCCTATTACCAACGCGATGACGCCAACGCCGAGGCGTTCAAGTTTGGTTGGTTCCGTACAGGGGACGAGGGGTTCTACCTTGAAGGGGCGGATGGGCGGCCTTATTTCTTCATCACTGGGCGCATCAAGGAACTGATCAACCGCGGCGGCGTCAAGTTCAGCCCATTTGAGATCGAGGAGGTGGCGCTGCGCGCGCCGGGCGTCAAGCTGGCGCTGGCGGTTGCGTTTGAGAACGACTACTACGGCGAGGAGGTGGGGCTGTACGTCGTCCCGCAGGAAGGGGTAGCGCCGAACGCTGAGGTGATCATCGCACACTGCCGCGACGTGCTGCGCTTCGACAAGTCGCCCAAAGTCGTTGTGTTCGGGACGGACGTTCCGGTGACTTCTACTGGCAAGTATCAGCGCCTGAAGCTGCGTGACCTGTTCGCGGCCTATCGCGGGGTTCAATTCCGACCGTAGACGCAGTCTGCTCATGATGAGTCCTGCGTGCTATACTGCTGCACGATGAACCGTTTACGTCGTCTCGATGCCCATTAGCTGACTTCTGCTCTCAATCATGCTGCGTTTGAGAGGATGCCGCCTCGTTGTTGCTATTAGGAATGGGCAGACCATGAAGGATGAATCAACCATGTTAGACAAGCTGGCGGGCGTCGAAGCACGCTATGAAGAGATTGAGCGGCTGCTGGCCGATCCAGCAGTGATGGCCGATTATGAGCGAGTGGCCGCGTTGGCCAAAGAGCGCAGCGAGATTCACGACATCGTGACCACCTTCCGCGACTATCGCAAGAAGCTGGCTGATCTGGAAGGCGCGAAGGAGCTGGCCTACAGCCACGATGAAGAAATCGCTGAGATGGCCAAGCTCGAGGTGGATACGCTGACGGAGGAGACGGAAGCGCTGCACGAGCAGCTCAAGACGATGCTGCTGCCCAAAGATCCGCGCGACGGCAAAGACGTCATCATGGAGATCCGCGCAGGCACGGGCGGCGACGAAGCGGGCTTGTTCGCTGGCGATCTGCTGCGAATGTATCTACGCTATGCTGAGATGAAGAAGTGGAAAACGGAGATCATCAGCCTGCACGAGACCGGCGGCGGCGTCATCAAATCGGTGACCCTCATGATCAAAGGGGACAACGTGTTCAGCCGCTTGAAGTACGAGAGCGGCGTGCACCGCGTTCAGCGCGTCCCTGCGACTGAATCACAAGGGCGCATCCACACCAGCACGGCCACCGTGGCGGTGCTGGCGGAGATCGACGAGGTGGAAGTCAACCTTGACATGAACGATGTGCGCGTGGATGTGTTCCGCTCGCAGGGGGCCGGCGGCCAGAGCGTCAACACGACGGACAGCGCCGTGCGCATGACGCACATCCCGACGGGTATCGTGGTGGAGGTGCAGGATGAGCGCAAACAGCTTCAGAACCGCATCCGCGCCAAGCAGGTGCTCATCGCTCGGCTCTACGAGATGGAGATGGAGAAGCGGCGCGCTGAGCACGAGTCTGAGCGCCGCAGCCAGATCGGCGGGGCAGAGCGCAGCGAGAAAATTCGTACATACAACTACCCGCAGGGGCGCGTAACCGATCATCGTATCGGCTACAGCAGCTACAACCTGCCCGCGGTGATGGACGGCTACATTGACGACTTCATCGACCAGTTGGCCACGCAAGCACAGGCTGAGCAGCTTGCAGCGGGCGTTGTAGACGACGATTAAGCTCTCACAGCAGCATCCCACGGCGGGCTTGCAGCGCAGCGATGATCTGGCGGTCGGCTTTGCCGAAAGCGTAGCGGTCAAGCTCTGCCTCGGTGACCCACGCCCACTGCTGGCAGTCGATGGCTTGCGGCGCGTCGTAGGGCGGCGTCGGGCCGAGGTAGCGGCACTCAAAGGCGTGCAGCGTGATCTTGAAATGGGTGAAGGCGTGCCGCACCACTCCGAACAGCTCACCGACTTCAACCTCTATCGCTAACTCTTCGCGCAGCTCGCGTTGGAGCGTCTGCGGCAGCGTCTCGTTGGGTTCCTGCTTGCCGCCCGGAAATTCCCACAAGCCGCCGAGCAAGCCGTCCGCTTTGCGCTGGGCAATGAGCAGGCGACCCGCGGCGTCGCGGATGAGGCCAGCGGCCACGTCGTAATGCGGTGTGGCGCCCTTGTGCGGTTTGACGGGGCGCTGTGACTGTGTGCCGTTGGCGTGAGCGCGGCAGTGTGCTTGCACGGGGCACTCGGCGCAGCGTGGGCTGACAGGCACACACACCAACTGCCCAAGCTGCATGAGCGCTTGGTTGTAGTCGCCGGCGCGCTCGGCTGGGACGAGCGATTCTGCCAGCGACCAGAGGCGCGCTTGGGTGCTGCGCTGGGTGACGTCGTCGTTGATGTCGTACAGACGCGCCAGCACGCGGGTCACGTTGCCATCGAGCACGGGCGCGCGCACGCCAAACGCGATGCTGGCGATGGCCCCTGCGGTGTAGCGCCCGATCCCTTTGAGCTGCATGAGGCCTTCGACGGTCTGCGGGAACCCGCCCATCGCCGCGACCGCCTGCGCAGTGTGGTGCAGGTGGCGCGCGCGGCTGTAGTAGCCTAAGCCTTCCCACAGTTTGAGCACATCATCTAACGGGGCAGCGGCCAGCGCCTCTACGGTGGGATAAGCCGCTGTGAAGCGCTCGTAGTAGGGGATGACGGTGGCGATCTGCGTCTGTTGGAGCATCACCTCAGAGAGCCACACACGATAGGCATCTGCGCCACGCCACGGCAGGGCTGCGCTGTGCTCGTCAAACCAATTCAAGAGTTTTAGGGTAAAATCAGAGCCTGAGAATAGCATCACGTCCATCGAGTGTGTGAAGGTAGCCCTCATTATGCCGGAGTATCGCGCGTTTACCATACGTTTTGACGATCAGCAGGCGTCTCGCGCTGTGTTGGTTAACTCACGTTCAAATCTACATGCAGTCCTTGCAGCGCTCGGCATTGAGCCACCCCGCCCGGTCTTGTTCATCAGCGGCGGTGCGGCGCTGATGGGTGTGGATGATCTGCGGATGGTGCGCGCGATGGTTGAAGAGGCGATTGTGTCGTTTGCACACCAGCATAACCTCATCGTCATCGACGGGGGGACACAAGCGGGGGTGATGCAGTTGCTAGGCGAGGCGCGTCAGCAGCGTGGCGCAACCTTCCCACTGATTGGGGTGGCCCCGCGCCCGATGATCTACTACCCGAACAGCCGCCACCACGGCGGCGAGACGCCGCTCCAGCCCGGCCATTCGCACTTCGTGTTGATGGAGCGGGGCAGTTGGGGCCACGAGTCGCAGATGATCGTGAACCTGACGCGCGCCATCAGCGGCGGCGTGAAGCCGATGCTGGGGGTGCTCATCAACGGGGGCAAAGTCGCTGAGCAGGACATCTATCTTGCGACAGCGCGCAGCGAACCCCCTGTGCCGGTGCTGGTGCTGGATGGCAGTGGACGCAAGGCTGATGAGGTCAGCGCGGCGGTCAAGACTGGCGAGACGAGCAGCCGCATCATCCGCGCGATTGTGGCTGGCGGGGCAATCGATCTGGTGAGCTTGCACGCTGGCCCCGCAGCGATGTTGGCCAAGCTCGCCCGACATTTTGGGGTGTCGTCCATATGATGAAGCGCTTGATTGCAGTGCTGCTGCTAATGATATATGTAAGTGTTGAGGGGCAGGAAGCGGCTGTGCCAGCGCCTGCTGAGGCAAGTATCACGCCAGCCCAACTGGAGAACGCCGTCCTGCGCGCAGAGATGGCCGCTGCGCTGGCAGAGCAAAACATCAACATCGCGGCGTCACTTCTGAACGTGTTCGAAGGGGTGGCGCTGGCCTTGACGGCGGGGGTGACGGTGGGCGGCATCGTGTTGGGCGTGTTCGGCATTCGCTCAATTCAAGACACACGCCGCGTCAGCCGCGAACTGCGCGAGGAGGCTGCACAGCTTCGCCAGCAGTTTGAGCAGGAGATCAACAAGCGCGAGGCACTGCTTGAACAGCTTCGCCAGCGCATCGAGATGACCGCTCAAGAGACGACTGATTCTTTGCAGCGGCGGACGGATGATGCCCTTTCTGCAATTGCCATCCTTGAACAGGGCGAACTTCAGTTCAAAGCGGCTGATTACGAAGGGGCTGTCAGCGCCTACGAAAAGGCGCTGATGCTCGACCCGAGCAACCCCTTCATTCACCAGCGGTTGGGGTATGTTTACACGCAGCTAGGCGAGATCGACAAGGCGTCGCTGCACTATCAGACGGCTTACAACGCCCGTCCAGACGACCCAGCTGCGCTGGCTGGTGTGGGCTTTGTGATACGGCGTATCGCTGAAAAGATGCCCGGCGGTGTTGAGCAGGAGATCAAATTTGTGGAGGCCGAGGCGTATCTGCTGAAGGCGTTAGCGCTCTCACCTAAGCTGGTTGACGACGACGGTGAAAGCTGGTGGGGGGTGTTGGGCGGCTTGTATCGGCGGCGTGGTATGATCGACAAAGCGATTGAGGCTTACGAACGGGCGACCCGTGTGACCCCTCAGAGCAGCTACGGGTTTAGCAATCTGGCGCTGCTGTACGTGAAGAAGGGGCAAACGGAACGGATGCAGTCTACCTACGAACTGGTGGAGAAGATCGCTGCTAAAGAGGCGGGCGCTGCGAACAGCAGCTATTGGAGCTATGCCGATTTGTTGGTGGCGCGGCTGGCCCTCGGCAAGCAAGATCAAGCGCTTGATGACCTCGAGGTCGCGCTGTCGATCGTCCCATCAAATTCGGCGTGGATGCTGGAAGGGCTGCGCGAGACCCTGCTCGACCTATCGCAGTACGTGGACACGCCGCGGCGGGCTGGCATTCAGCGCGCAGTGCGCAGGATTACCGAGGCCCTGCACGCCATCAGCAAAAGGACTGAGGGCAAGTTATGAACGGCCCAACCCTCCATCAGAACAAAGACGCGCTGGCAACCACGCAGCGCGTCTTTGAACTCAACCCAGAATGCCCGGCGGCTGTCGCCACGCTCGACCAATGGCAAAATGAACTGAGCGGGCGGCGCTGGTTCAGCTAGCGGTGCTTCCAGATGGGCTTGCGCTTCTCAACGAATGCGGTCATGCCTTCTTGTTTGTCCTCGGTGGCGAAGGCGATGAAGAAGTTGCGCTTCTCTGCGGCGATGCCCTCGGCCAGTGTGCCCTCGTAGGCGCGGTTGATCGCGTCTTTCGTCAAGCGCACCGCTACTTGTGACATGCTGGCAATTTTGCTGGCCAGCTTGAGCGCCTCGTCTAGGTAAACTTCGGGTGCTGCAACGCGGTTCACCAGCCCATAGCGCAGCGCTTCTTCAGCCGTCAGGCGGCGATCAGCTAGCATGATCTCCATCGCCAGCGCTTTGCCTACAGCGCGCGTAAGGCGCTGCGTGCCCCCGCCGCCCGGCAAGATGCCCAAGTTGATCTCGGGTTGGCCGAAGACGGCGGTCTCGCTTGCCACGATCATATCGCAGGCCATCGCCAGCTCACAGCCGCCGCCCAGCGCAAACCCGCTGACCGCCGCGATGATCGGTTTGTGGTAGTTGAAGACGAAGTTATCGCTGACGCTGTCGCCCATCAACATCTCGCCAAAGGGAGTGTTGACCATCTCTTTGATGTCAGCCCCAGCGGCAAAGGCCTTCTCGCTGCCGGTGACGACCATGCAGCCGATTGTCGGGTCACGGTCGAAGGCGGCCAGCGCGTCGTGCAGCTCGCGCATGAGCTGGTTGCACAGCGCGTTAAGCGCTTGTGGCCGGTTGAGGCGGATCAAGCCCACCCCTTCTGCGGGTGTTTCAACAAGGATCATCTCGTAAGTCATTTGGTGTCTCCATCAAAGTAAATCTATGCTGTGACTTTAAAGCTTCTTCAGGCTCTGCGCAAGAATTCAATCAGCCGACGAATCGCCTCAGGATCGACGGGTTCTTCAATTTGAATTTTCAAAGGCGGCGTCTTCATCACGCGCAAATCGTCGTATAGGTGGTTGAGGTTGCCTGTGCCGAGCATGAGGTAGAACTGATCGCCAGTGACGAGCGTGAGGCTGACGCAGTTGTAGCCGGAGAGCTGCTTCTGGCCAACCTCGCGGATGTAACGCGCTGGTATGACAGCTGGCGCGTACTTGCGTTTGTAGGGCTGAAGGATCAAACGGAAGTTCGAGATCAAGGCGTTGAGCGTCATCACAGACGGCATCCAGCGCTCACCTCCATCAGTGGGCTGCAAAAGCACCACTGAGTAACGCCCTAACCGCCGCTCACCTTCAATAAAGATGTCTTCCTCACGAATCATATTCGCCTTTGACCCCTCACCCTGCCTACGCCTAATTATATCGGCAGATTGTATGCTGTGCTTTTATTATTGGTCTTCATTGAACAGCGCGCGCTGTGGAAAGACAAGACGCTCCGGCGGGATGTTGCGGGCCAGCAAACGCCCGTTGGCTTTCTCGAAATCGTTGTGAGCAGCCCGCACGCGCTGATACTGTTGTTGAGAGGGGGGCAGGTAGAATACTGTCACAGTCATGGCCTGCTCACCAAAGCAGAGCACCAACCAAACGCTGTCCCCTAACGACTTCTGCGCAATTCCACGCTGCCATCGCCCTTCGTTCCACAGGTTTTGCAGCGTTTTGTAAAGCCCTTCTGCAACCTTGCGTGGGATTTTCCCATCGGTGAGCAGGGGAACTTTGCTGCCACGTCGAAAGACAGCAAAATACAGTAATTTTGATGCGAATTGTTTGCGCAAGAAGGGGGTATCGTCTTGTGCTGTGACGGTTTGCCATGTGGGGCTGTCTGGGTTGGTGGTGAGGATGTGTTCCAGCAGAGCACGCTTTTCGCTGTAGTAACGGTAGATCGCGTTGTATTGTGCCGAGTTCAGCAGTCCGTTGGCGTATTCTTCGGACACTTGAGCTAATTTCTGTTGCAGCGCGTGCAGTGCGTCCTGTGGTGTCGGCTTCCCCTCAGCAGTCATGAGCGAATGCTTTGCATGATTGTGAACTCATAGCTTTCAAGTGTAGCGAATTTCAAATTTTACGCACATGGAGGTTAGAATCGGGGAGTGTCTAAAGATAAACAAACAGTTGCGCCGAGCGCTGATGCGCTCGGCTAGGGCGCGCCCACTGAAGTCAGCTGGATGAGGCCTCTGTTCGAATTTAGACACTCCCTAGAATCGCTCCGAGGGAGTCTTTCATCCCGCACACAGCAAAAGCCGCTATACTGCCCGATGTCTAATGGATTACTCAAGAGATCGTGCAAATGTCTTTCCCTGCCCTGAACCTCTATTTTGACGATGGGCTGATCGCGGCGGCGAGCAAAGCGATGGAGCGTGAGCCAGTGGCCAGCGCATTGGCTTTTCTCAACGCGCAGCCCGGCGATGTCATCCGCCAGAAGCCCGCGCCCACTCGGCAGGACAAAACGGCGACTGAGCCAGTGCTGCGCCGCCCGACCACGCCCCATGAGGAGATGCTGATACAGGCGTATCGCTGGCGGTTTTTGGACGACGCCAATGCGGGGGCTGCTGCGACGGCTGCGCTGTTCGAGAGCGGCTACGGCTTAACATCCACTGAGACCGCCGCAGAGGGCCTTCGTCAATGGACGAGCGCAGTCCAGATTGCCGATTTGCTGCACGCAGAACCGCACTTCGCTCACCAAGCTGCCGCGTGGTATCAAGCGGCTCATGAGCGGCTGACCGCGCTGCATCAAGCGGCTGGTGAATATCTGATCGATCAAGCATGGCTGCAACTAGCCGATTTGATCTGGGCGCTGCGGGTTGATGACAGCGCCGCCCGCGCGGCTGCTCTGGACCATCTACGCCGCATTGTTGACGAGATCCACCCTGAAGGCTACGTAAAGAGCGTGCTGACGGCGAAAGAATCCGAGCGCAACTTTCAGCAAATGTTGGAACTAGCGGGGGTGTTGTGCCTTGCCGCGGAAGCCGCTGAGCGCGCTAACGGGGGACTGTGGGGCTACCAAAACCGCGGCGTGGGCATCAGCACGGCGGTCGCCTATGTGGTGTCGTTCTACTTCTACCCGCAGAAGTGGCGCTGGGAAGGGCCGCTAGAGCAAGCGTTCATCACTGCCGAGTTTGTTCAGCATGGCGCATTTTTGGAGATTGCGGCGCGGCGTGCTCCGCTGCGCGCAACAGACATCGTGCTGGACGATTTGCGCCCGATGTTCAGCCTGTGTTTTGGTGGGCTGACGACCCTCACCCACGGCGCGCCCGCTGAACCAGAGCCGAAAAGACGTCGCTTCCTGTGGTGATCTTGACTTGAACCTGATAACATGCGGTTATTATAAGCGCATGGTAGACATGACGATGGAAACAACTGCTGACTGGGAAAATCGTATTCTGCTGGGCGACTGTCTAGAGCTTCTGTTTAAGATGCCCTCAAACAGCGTTGATCTGGTGGTAACGTCACCGCCATACGCGGACAGCCGCAAGGCAACGTATGGCGGAATTCATCCAGATCGCTACGTTGAGTGGTTTTTGCCTGTGTCAGAACAAATCCAGCGAGTTCTAAAGCCAACAGGAACGTTTATCCTCAACATCAAAGAGAAAGTGGTTGATGGTGAACGACATACCTACGTGCTTGAACTCATCATGGCGATGCGTCAGCAGGGTTGGCTCTGGACAGAAGAATACATCTGGCATAAGCGCAACAGCGCCCCGGGCAAGTGGCCGAACCGCTTTCGTGATGCGTGGGAGCGATGCCTCCAGTTCAACCGTGAAAAAAAGTTCCACATGTATCAAGAAGCGGTCATGGTTCCCACAGGTGACTGGGCGAAGAGCCGACTACGAAACTTAAGCGAAACAGACAGGCGACGCGACAACTCCAAAGTAGGCAGCGGATTTGGCAAGAAAGTTTCTAGCTGGGTGGGGCGCGAGATGGCTTATCCCGACAACGTGTTGCACCTAGCGACAGAGTGCAGCAACACAGGTCACAGCGCGGCGTTTCCAGTAGAGCTGCCTATGTGGTTCGTTAGATTGTTCACCAAGCCCAATGATTTGGTGTTAGACCCTTTTGTCGGCTCAGGGACGACAGCGGTTGCCGCTAAGCAACTGGGGCGCAGATACATTGGCATTGAACTGAAACCAGAATACCATGCGCTGGCGGAGCGCAACGTGGCCAACGCAGCTGTCATCCCGCAGCAGCGTGGGCTTTTCGAATGAGTGAGCCGCTGCGAGCCAGCTTTCAGGCATATTTGAGCGATCATGTGGTGTCGTCGTTTTATGCGCGCCGCTTGAAGAAGCTTCAAGATCTGTCGATCGAGATGCTTGTGAGCCGCAAGAACCCTTACCTTTTCCGTGCAAAGAATCTTCAGATTGCAGGTGATTTGGTCAAAAGCGCAGTCGATGCGTTTTTGTCATCGCAAGAAGAGACGATCTTTGGCTCTCTGATGGAAGGGTTTGCCGTGTTCGTTGCACAGGAGATGTATGGTGGCAAAAAATCGTCGTATCCTAGTGTTGATCTCGAGTTCGAACGACTCGGTAATTATTTTATCGTTGGCATCAAGTCAGGTATTTACTGGGGAAATTCCGATCAAATTAACGCGATGCGTCGAAATTTTCGGACAGCGCGATATGATCTGATAGAGCGTGGGATACAGCTGCCGATTGTGGCCGTGAATGGCTGCATTTACGGGCGTGATGCAAACCCGCTTAAGAGCGCTGCGACGTCAGACAACGTTGATGACACATATTACCGCTATGCTGGTCAAGACTTTTGGTATTTTCTCACAGGTGACGACGATTTTTACCAGAAAATCGTTGAACCTATCGGTGAAAAAGCTCATGAGCGTGATCGAGCATTCCAGACGCTGTATGCGGCCAAAGTCAACGAGATGACAATTTTATTTAGTCGTCGTTTTGTTACCCCAAGCGGTGATCTTGACTGGCACAAGCTGGTGGCACATGTCTCGGGACGCCCCTAACCCCCCAAAAGGTATAGGGATGAGCTAGCCATCTAGGGCGTGTGGGGAGCGCTCAATCTGAACGATACTGAGGGCATCAGATCGTTTAACCGATGGAGTGTGTGTCATGAGTTCCCTATTCAAGCAGCTTTCCGACAGCATGGCGGAGACGGTGGCAGCCGTCAGCCCGTCGATCGTGCGGGTGGAGGCGCGCCGACGCTTAGCGGCGACTGGCATCGCGTGGTCAGCCGAGATCGTCGTGACGTCTAATCACGGGGTGGAACAAGAGGAGAACCTGTACGTAGGGCTGCACGACGGCACGCGCGCATCGGCCCAACTCGTGGGGCGTGACCCGTCAAATGATCTGGCTGTGCTGCGCGTGCCGGGCGGCACGATGACCCCGGCGCAGTGGGGCGACAACAGCACACTGCAAGTGGGGCATCTTGTGCTGGCGCTGGGCCGCCCGACAGAGGCTGTCCAAGCGACGCTGGGCGTGGTCAGCGCGCTGATCGCCGGCACACGCCGAACCGAGGAAGCCCCCAAGAAGCGCAACCGCCGCCAGATGGGGCAGGTGCTCGCAGATGGCTACATTCAGACCGATGTCGTGATGTATCCGGGCTTCAGCGGTGGCCCGCTGCTGAGCGGAGATGGGTTGTTTCACGGGTTGAACACCAGCGGCTTCCGCAGCGGCGCGTCGATCAGCGTGCCCGTGACGACTATCCGCAACACGGTGATGACCCTGCTCACGCATGGCAAGATCAAACAGGGGTACTTGGGCGTGGGTGTGCAGCCGGTGCGGCTGCCCGCAGCCGTCGCCCAACAGCTAGATCAAGAGACGGGGCTGCTCGTGATGAGCGTCGAAAGCGCCAGCCCCGCCGAGGCAGTGGGTGTGCTGGTCGGTGACATCATCACCGCGCTAGACGGCCAGACGACGGAGACCGTCGATGAGCTGCTGCTGACGCTGCACGGCGAGCGCGTCGGCAAGACCGTCACGCTCGACCTCGTGCGCGGCGGCCAGACAGCCAGCCTGCAAGTAACCATCGGTGAGCGGAGCTAGCAGCGCGATGAGCGTGTGGAAGCAGATCAACGACGAGGCGGCTCGTGTGGCGTCGGTTGTTGCGCGTTCTGTCGTGCAGCTCGTTGGGCAAGAGGGCAGCCTCGGCGCGGCGGTCGTGTGGCGCGCGGATGGGCTGCTCGTGACGAACGCACATGTAGCCGTTGGGCAGCGCGGCGCACGGACGTTGGAGGCCGTGTTCCATGACGATCAGCGGCTGTCGGCGCGGCTGCTGGCTTATGACCTTGAGCGCGATCTAGCCGCCTTGCACGTGGCGCGCGCTGACTTGACCCCCGTGGCCGTTGGGGATTCATCGCAGCTGCGCGCCGGCGAGTACGTGATGGCGCTGGGCCATCCGTGGGGCGTCGTCGATGGGCTGACTGGCGGGGTGTTGATCGGCGGCGGCACACAACTGCCTGAGATGCAGGGTCAGGACTGGTTGGCGGTGGATCTGCCGATGCGCCCCGGTCACAGCGGCGGCGCGCTGTTCAACGCCGCAGGGGAACTCGTCGGCATCAACACGTTGATCCGCGGGCCAGAGGTGAGCTTTGCCGTGCCAGTGAACGCGGTCAAACTCTTCATGCGCGAGGTAACAGCGCAGCAGGCGGCCTCGGCTAGCGTCGTTTAGCCACTACGGGGCGGGCGTGTTGGTCGCGAACAAGGACGGGGGAGTCGCCACAGCGGGCGCTCCCCCGCTTGCGCCCACATAGCGCACCCGCCATACGTGCCCATGCAGCCAATCGGCGATCACCAGCGCCCCGTCGTCGTCTACGATTACATCAGCAGGGCGCAGCAGGCCGCTCACGAACGGCGTGAGCGGGTACGGCTCATCGGGCGTGGCGGCGGCCAGCGCGGGATCACGCGGGTCAAGCCAGAGGATCATCTGGTAGGGCGCGTTCCACAGGGCGATGAAGAGCGTGTCTTGGAAGTTGGTGGGGAACTGCGCCCCCTTGTACGCCACAAGGCCGCGCGGCAAGGTGTAGGGCGGCAGGCTGAGCAGATCAGGCGGGGGGATGCTGCGGCCGGTGTTCGGCGGGCAGTTGTCACACCCGCGGCTGCGATAGTACGGGAAGCCGTGATGCGCCCCCGCTTGGACGGCTAACACGCGGTCGCCGATGCCCGAGACAAGGCCGCTGTCGGTGGCGTAGAACGCGCCTGCGCTGTCTTGGGCGATGTCAATTGGGTTGCGGATGCCGCTGGCGAACGTCGTCAATTCGCCGCTTTGCATGTCCACGCGGACGATGGCTGCCTCAAACGGAACCGGGTTTGCCCACGCCTGAAGCTGTGGGTTGGAGCCTTCCCCGCGGTCGGTCAACGAGCCGATCCCCATGTAGAGCGCCCCATCCTGCCCGAAGAAGATGCCATTTGGCTGGTTGTCCACTTCACTAAAGCAGCAGGGCAGGTCGTCGATGAGCAGGCTCAGGGTGGTGTCGGGGTTCAAGCGCCACAGCGAGCCGCCTTGCAGTGGGCTGGTGCGGCTGCTGATGTACAACTCGGCGGTGTTGGGGCGGAACGCCAACCCGAACGGTGAGTAGAGCGTGGGCGTCAAGCGGCGGATACCCTCCGGCGCGAGACGCCAGACCGCGCCCGTGAGCGTGCCGTTCTCCAGCACAGTGGCGTAGAGCGCCCCATCTGGCCCGTAGGTGATTTGGTTCACTTGGCCGGGGAACTGGCCGACGAACTCCAGCGCGAAGCCCGACGGAACGCGGATGCGACGCTGCCACTCGTCGATCTGGTCAGCACATGGGAAATCGCCACACGACCAGCCTGAGGCGGCGCTGGCGATGGGCGGCGTCAGTGTGATGGGCGGCGGCGCAGTCGGTGGGATACGCGTAGCCGTCGGGCTGGGGGTGACTGTGGCCGTTGGGGTAGCGCTAGGTGTGAGGGTAAGCGTTGGGGTGAGGCTGGGCGTTTGGGTCACAGTGGGCGTTGGGGTGGATGTGAGCGTGGCCGTGGCGCTGGCAGTCTGTGACGGCGTGACGCTGGGCGTGGCTGTGGCTGGCTCTACTACGCTGGGGGTGGCGTCTATCGGCAGGCTGATGGGTGTGATGGTCGGCGCTTGAGTCGGCGTCGGGGTGGCGGTAGGGTCGGCTTGGGCGGCGCAGGCGCTCAAGCACGCTGCGATGACGCAGAGCAGAACAAGCTTTGTGAGATGAGGAACGATCACAAGAGTACCTTTGGGGCGTTTTGAGCAGTGCATACGCAAAAACTGTTATAATACATCGTGAATACTTTTGCGATGGAGACGTGCTTATGAGGGGATGGATACGCGCAGGCCTGATAGGCGTGGCGGGGTGGCTGCTGGCAGTGCTAGCGCTGACCCCTGCTGTGACAGTCGAAGCACAGGCGCAGTTCGGCACAAACTGGACGGCGCAGTTTTTTAACAACACTAACCTAACCGCCCCTGCGGTGGCAACTGCTGCCTACCCCACCGGCATTAACCAGACGTGGCCGGATGGCTTCCCACGGGATGGGGCGAACAATATCGTCTCCGGGGTCAACAATAACAACTACTCGGCGCGGTTCACCACCGTTCAGACGCTGCCTGCAGGCAACTACACCTTCATCTTGACGTATGACGACGGGGTGCGCTTCAAGATTGACAGCACGATCGTGATCGACGATTTTCAAGGCGGCTCTGTGCGCACGCGCCAAGCGGCGGTGGCGCTCACCGGTGGAACTTACACCCTCACCGTCGAATACCTTCAGATCACCAGCGAGGCGGTGCTTCAGGTGAGTTGGTTAGTCGGGGCTGGTGGCACGCCGAGCGTCGTTGGCCCCACGCCCACCCCTGCCCCGATTGCGACCGGGCAGGTGGTGCGGGTGCGTGGGCTGGCGGTGCGCACAGGGCCGTATATCGGCGCGTCGCTGGTCGGTGTGGCGCGCCCCGGCACGCAGTATGAGCTGCTGGCCAAGAACAACAGCGAGGGGCCGTTCACGTGGTATCTCATCCAACTGTCGGAGACGCGGCGCGGCTGGGCCAGCGGTCGCTATCTAGAAGTGGCCGGCAACTTGGACGCGATCCCGTTCCAGAATACGATTTTTGACCAGATCGACGGCGCGCCAGACATCGGGGTGATCGGCCAGACGCGCTCGGTGATGAACATCCGCGCGCGACCGAGCGAGCGCACGGCGCTGCTTGGCCAAGTGCCGTGGGGCGATCAAGTGTCGATCATCGGGCGGACGCGGCAGGGCGGCAGTGACTTCTGGTATCAGATCCGCTACAACGGCATCGTCGGCTGGATCTTGGCGGGCTTCGTCCGCGTGCGCAGCGGGTTCATCGACGCTGTGCCGGTGCGTTAGCCATGCGCCGCCTCATTGCGATCTGGGCTGTCATCGGCGTGGTGGGGGCGGTCAGCGCCCAGAACCGCCCTTCTCCCCTCACGCCACCGCCGATCCTCGTCCCGGAGGTGATCAACGTCTTCCCGCACGACGGGCAGGCCTTTACACAGGGCTTGCTCTGGCACGACGGCAAGTTGTATGAGAGCACCGGCAAGCGCGGCTTCTCGTCGCTGCGCGAGGTTGATCTAACGACGGGCGAGGTGCTGCGCCTCGTCAACGTCAACCGCCCTGAGGAAGAACTCAGCGGCGATAATCCCCTGCCGGATTACTTCGCGGAGGGGTTGGTGCTGCTGAATGATCGCCTCATTCAGTTGACGTGGACGGAGGGCGAGGCGTTCGTCTACGACTTGGCGACATTCGAGCGCATCGACACGCTGACGTATGAGGGGGAAGGTTGGGGTATCTGCTACGATGGACGCTACTTGTTCATGAGCGACAGCACGTCCTACTTGCAAGTGCGCAACCCTGAGACGTTCGAACTCATCGTGAGCTTCGGAGTGTTATTCGTCTCGCGCAACAACCAGACGGGCGAAACCCGCGTAGACTTGATCCCTGCGCAGCTTCTGAACGAGTTGGAATGCGTCGGCGATTATATTTACGCCAACCTGTGGCAGACCGACCTGATCGCGCAGATCGACAAGCGCAACGGGAACGTCGTGGCGTTCATTAACGCCAGCGGTCTGCTGACTGACGCTGAGATCATCGCCGCGCGCCAGCGCGACCCGGGAGCGACGCTCAACGGCATCGCCTACAACCCTGAGACGGAGACGTTTTTCCTCACCGGCAAGATGTGGGACAAGCTGTTTGAGGTGCGCTTTGTGCCTGCGCGGCGCTGAAGCCTCTTTCTAATGTCGTTTAAAAATGAGATGCAGGATACAAGACGACGGCGCGGAGCCACGCCCGCGGCCAAAGCCCCTGCCGACGCGGCATCGTAGGGACAGGGCCTGCCCTGTCCGTTTTTCAGTTGCCACGGGCACGGCACGTCCCCCTTCTCCTGCGGGAGAAGGGGGCTAAGGGATGAGGCCTCGCGGACGCGACAGGTCGCGGCTGCCTGTCGCTGTCAGAGCCACACTACCTCGTCCGTTTTTCTGTTGCCACGGGCACGGCACGTCCCCTTTCTCCTGCGGGAGAAGGGGGCTGGGGGATGAGGCCTCGCGGACGCGACAGGTCGCGTCCCTACTCCGCGTGTACTGGCCTAGGCATGTCGTAGACGGCGACGGCGTTGTCCAGCCCGACTGCCAACCGCCGCCCGTCGAGCGAAAGCGTCATCCCCCACACTTGCGCGCCCTCGGCGTTGGCCAGCGCCAGCGTCTGACCGTTAGCCGCGTCAAGGATGCGCACGACGTTGTCCGCGGTGAGCAGGACGAGACGGTGACCGTCACGGCTGTAGGTGAAGTCGCGCACCGCGTCGGTGGTGATGATGCGTTCGACGAGCTGATTGCTGGTAGGATCCCAGATTTCCAGTGTGCCGTAGGCGATGGCGATCTGGTTGGTTGGCGTGAAACCGATCTGGTACGGCTCGACGTCGTAGCCCGTCAGCACGCGCCCGACGAGTTCCCCAGTTGTGATCGACGTGATCATGACGGTGGAGGGGTAGCTCAGCCACGCGACAAGCTGGCCATCTGGGCTGATGGCCGCGCGGGCTGGATCGCCCGGGGCAGCGGCTTCGTCCGTCACGATGAAGGTCACTTCGCTGCTCATCCCAGACCAGATGAGCAAACCGCTCCAATCGGCGCTGACGAAGTGCGCGCCGTCCGGGGCGAACAGCAGCAGCGGCGCGCTCTCGTGGCCGAGGATGGTATCAGCCAGTGTGAAAGCTGGCACGTCGTAGCGGTCAACGCTGCCGCTGTACGTGGCGGCGTAAAGCTGCGGCAGGAAGGGGTGCAGCGCGGCGCTGTAGAACAGCTCGCCCTCGCGCGTGATCGTGCGAGTTTCTCCGTCCGCGTACCATTGCAGCGCAGTGAGGCCGAAGGTGGCTTCATCGGTCGAGGCGCTGACGACGATCAACTGTCGCCCATCGCCGCTGAAGCTGAGGCTGTAGGGGGCGTTCTGTTGAGTGGGCAGCACGGTGTGGGGCGTAAGCGCTGGCGGGGTGGGTGTCGCCTGCTGTGCCGTGACGAGCGGCGTTAAAATGAGCAAGATCAGCAGTTGAACGAATTTCATCATCATGAGGAACGCTCGCGCGGGTAGCTAGTCAGAGAGAAGACGCCGTCCGTGGTGACGACCATGTCATCCTCGATGCGGACGCCGCCCACGCCGGGGATGTAGATGCCGGGTTCAATCGTGAACACCATGCCCGGCTCGAGCACGGCGTCCTCGCCGCTGGCGATCTGGGGCAGTTCGTGGCCGTCCAGCCCCAGCCCGTGGCCGGTACGGTGGGTGAAGTACGGCCCGAAGCCCGCCGCTTCGATCACATCACGGGCGGCTTTGTCCACTGCGCCCCATGTGACGCCCGGTGCGGCCACGGCGCGCGCGGCAGCGTTGGCCGCGTAGACTGCGTCGTACATCGCCTTAACTTGCTCGCTCACTTGGCCGAGTAAGAACGTGCGCGTGATGTCTGAGGGGTAATGGTCAACTTTGCAGCCGAAGTCGATCAAGAGGATGTCGTCCTCTTGGAGCGTGTGATCGCCCGGGTTGCCGTGCGGCAGGGCGCTGCGCGGGCCAACCAGCACGATCGGCTCAAAGGCGACGTCGTGCGCCCCGCGCTGGCGCTGTTCTTCCATCAGCCGCTGAGCGATCTGCTTCTCTGTCATGCCGGGCCGCACCCATTGGCGCAGCGCGTCCAGCGCCAGCTCGCTGATGCGCACGGCCTGTTGCATCGCATCGATCTCGTCTTGGGTTTTGATCGCGCGGAACAGCAGCAGATCGCGCCCGACGTCGCGGATGCGCTCCGCCGGCAGGCCGGCCGCGTTCAGCGCCAGATACTCAAACACGCGCATCGTGTAGCCGTCAACGCCTAACATGCCCGCTCGGTCAAGGCCTGCCGCGGCGATGAGTTCGCGCATCGCGTGGGCGTAGCCTTCGGTGTCCGTCCATGTGATGAGGTGGGCATGGGGCAGCGCCTCACGGGTTTTGCCCGCCTCCAACAGCGGGACGAGGGCCAGCGTCCGGCTGGCGCTGAACAAGATCAGGATGGGGCGCTTGCCGAGGTGGTAATCCAGCCCGGTGAAGTAGAGCATGTTCGTGCCCGGGATCAGCGCGAACCAGTCAACGGCTTGAGATTGGATAAAGCGCTGCACCCGCTGTTCAAATACTAGCATCATGTTCATTTGTCCTTTGACAGTTAACTCAGCCTTGTGACAAAAACTTACACTCTACGCTAAGCTTTTGCACATGTTTACCTGTGCGGTATGACTTGTGACTGTCCTCATCCGTGAGTACAATACTTTCTAATGTTCAAGGTTACCCTGATTCACTCATGTAAAGGTAGGGTCCGTGTCTGATCCCACGCCCAGAAAACCTACAGTTCTTATTGTGGACGATGATCCAGCCCTACAAAAGCTGGTGGTTCTGCTTTTACAGCGTGCTGGCTTTGAGACGATCAGCGCCCTGAACGCTACTGAAGCTAGGCACATCCTGCGCGAGACGCCGCTGCCTGATTTGGTCTTGCTTGACCTGATGCTGCCTGAAATCAGCGGGATTGATTTCCTCAAGCAGATACGCCAGCAGTCGATGTATGATGCCATGCCCATCATCATCTTGTCAGCGCTCGCAGACCCTAACCAGATCCGTGAAGGGCTGGAGAGCGGGGCAGATCGCTATCTGACGAAGCCCTATCTTGCCAACAACTTAATCAAGACGGTGCAGGACGTCATCCGCACAGGGCGGACGGTGCGTTAGTTGGGGTAAACCCGAAACACGCGGATTGCGCCGTAACTGCCCAGTTCTTCAACGTAAAATGCGTTCTCGAGGGCACTTAGCCATGTCGCCCAGTCGGTTGACCAGTCGCTTGACAGCCCGTAATGGGTGGCCGCATCCGTTGGGATGAGGACATAGCGCGGCCCATACTCGTTCAGTGAGCGTATCCCTGCAATGAGCACCTCTGGCGAAGGGTAGTAGACGATGCGCTTGTTGTGCCACGGCCCCATGTAGTAATTAAGCAGCCACCCCAACCAATGATCGTAAATGACTGTCGCCACGGGCAGCGCGTTCAAGTCAGCGGCGAGGCGGTCGATCTGGCTGTTGCAGCGGTAATCCTCCAACTTGTGTAACGGATAGCTGTTGGCGAGCATAAGCCCACCCCCTAACGCGGTGAGCACAAGCAGGCTGGCTAGGCGCGAGGCCGTTTTGTGCGGTGTGGCGTGTTTGGCATGGCCACGCCAGCAAACCGCCGCCGCAGCCCACGCGCTCACCACCCCGACGACGACCAGCGGCAGCAGATAACGCTCGTATAAGACTTCGAAGATCAGCAGATGCCCCAGCCCGTAACTCAACAGCCATACGCTCAAGGGGCGCGTTGGGCGGCTGCACAGGCCGCTCACTGCGATGAGCGCCCACGTCAGCAGCGGCACATGTGGCATGTGCGGCGTGATCGGCAGCCACGCTTGCAGCCGCGCCAGCAGCACATCAACGCTGGCCGCCAGCTGAAAGCTGTCGTTGTTGGCCATTCCCAGCAAGATCACGCTTTGCCCTGCTCGCAGGGCATCCCACAGCCCCAGCGCGAGCAGGGCGCTGCTCAGCCCCACCCCCCAACGCATGAGGCACGTCCAGCGTTCAGGCGCGCACACGACGTACCACAACACCAGCGGCGCGAAAAAGACTGCCTGCGGCTTGGCACAGACGGCCAGCCCCAACAGCAGCCCCGACCAGCCGCCCTGCCCCCGCCGCGCCGCGAGCAGCGCCCCAAACGCCAGCGCGATCATCGGCATGTCCATGAACGCGCTGGCGCTGTAAAGCTGGAACAGGGGCAGCGCCGACAGCGTGACGCCAGCGCCTATCGCCGCCAGCGGCTGGGCGGTGTGGTCAAGCGTCAGCCGAACGCTCAACGCGACCACAATCAAACCGCTGAAGAAAGCCGCCAGCCGCCCGACGAACTCACCTTGATGCGCGTCCAGCGTCAGCACGCCGTCGGGCAGGGTGTCCATGCCGATGAGGGTGAGCAAGAGTGCGTTGGCGTACACAGTGAGGGGTGGCTTGTCGAGCGGGCCGCTTAGCCACCAGTCGCCCATGACGGCTGCATCGCGCGCGAAGGTCATGAAGAACGCTTCATCTGGGTGAAAACGGCGATCCTCAGCCAGCAAGGGGCTGAGGATCACGAGCGCAGCGAACAGAGGGACGAACAGAAGGGCACGCTGCTGCCCTGAGCGCATGGTTACGCCAGAAGATGGCTCACTCCCCTTGCCCACGTGAAAAGCCCGGCTGTCCGTCGAAGTAGTAGAGGTGCTCGGTCTTGATGAAGTCGAGGCCTGCTGCGGCAAAGCGCCCCAACAGGTTGACGATCACGTTGTGGTGGATGGGCGTTTGACTGACGAAACGACAGCGCCAATGGTCAGTTTTGAAGCTGTTCACGTCTACATCAGGGAAGACTTTCAAGCCGCGGTTGGTGATCATGGTCATCGTCAGCTCTGGCGTGATGACCTCGCTGAGGATCTTCTGGCCGAGCGCGTTGGGATCACGGTTGGCCTCGTCCCAATCGAGGAAGACGTCTACGCCGTAGAGTTCTTTCTTGGCCTTGACCTTGACAGCAGTGGGCGGCTCCATGCGGATGGGTTCGTCCTTAGCATAGTTGACAGGGGTGAGCCGCTCGGGCAGCATGCCTAGCCGCGCGATGACGGCGTCAGCAAACTCCATCGTGCCTACGCGCTGGGTGCTGCGCCCCTCGCGGTAGATGTCGGGGGTGTGGATGCCGTCTTCGATAGTGCGCTTCCATGCGTTGTGGACGCGCTCGGCGGCCTCGGCTTGGCCGAGGTGGACGAGCATCTGCACGCCGGCCAGCAGCAGCCCCGACGGGTTGGCGATGCCGCGCCCGGCGATGTCTGGCGCGCTGCCGTGGATCGCCTCGAACATGGCGTACTCAGCGCCGATGTTGGCGGATGAACCCAACCCGACGCTGCCGGTCAGCTGCGCAGCAACGTCTGAGAGGATGTCACCATACAAGTTGGGCAGCACGATCACATCGAACAGCTCGGGTGTATCCGCCAAGCGCGCCGAGCCGATGTCGATGATCATGTGCTCCGTCTGGATGTCGGGGTAATCGGCCGCGATCTCGTCAAAGACACGGTGGAACATGCCGTCGGTCATCTTCATGATGTTGTCTTTGGTGAAAGCGGTCACCTTGCGATGGTTGTTGGCGCGCGCGTATTCGAAGGCGTAGCGGATGATCTTCTCGCTGCCGGGGGAACTCATGAGTTTGAGCGTCTGATAGACCTCATGAGTTTGGCGGTGTTCGATCCCCGCGTAGAGGTCTTCTTCGTTCTCACGGACGATGACGACTTTCATCAGGGGGTGCTTGGTGTCGATGGCGGGGTAGTAGCTGGCGCAGGGGCGCACGTTAGCGAACAGTCCCAGCGTCTTGCGGATCGTCACGTTGAGGCTCTTGTAGCCGCCCCCTTGCGGGGTGGTGATGGGCGCCTTATACAAAACGCGGTTGTGCAGCAGCGTCTCCCATGATTTCTTGTCGATGCCGCTGGTTTCACCGCGCAGGTAGACCTGTTCGCCGACTTCTATCGTCTCAATCTCAATCTCTGCGCCTGCCTCTAGCAGGATGCGCAGAGCGGCTTTCATGATCTCTGGGCCGATGCCATCACCATAGGCAACAGTAATAGGGGTCTTGGCCATAAATGGGTCTCCATTCGGGTGTGTCACGACCATAGATCATACTGGAAACTAGGCTAATTTGCGATTGCTGGTAACAGAAAGGCCGACGTGAGGGCGTCGGCCTTTCAAAGGTGGTGTGTGCTGAAAAGGGGATCAAAAACAGCACACTACTCTAGGATGGTGGGAACAGCGCACAATTAAGGGGCATGTTGTGCGCCGGAGCACACTAAAACAGATCAAACAGGTCGCTTAACCGTCTGGACGTTGACTTGCGCTTGTGCTTGCCGGTGTGGGGATCGTAGTATTCCTCACTGCGGTCTTGGCGACTGCGCAAGTGCATGTCGCTGCTGCTGTCTTTGAAGCGCCGCGGACGAGTGGAGGGCGCAGCATGACGCTCGATCTCCTGCTCAGCGGCGCGGGTGCGGCTGATGATCTTGTCCAGCTCACCGCGATCTAACCAAATGCCGCGACACTCTGGGCAGTAGTCGATCTCGACGTCTTGGCGCGTCGTCATCAAGAGGTTGGCATCGCAGCTAGGGCATTTCATCGGTCACATCTCGTTTAAGCGCTGTCGCATTTTGGTCAGTTGCGTCTAGTATATTCGAGATTGTTTCGGCGCAAAGAGCAGTCTAATGCTTGACTCAACTTAACCCGCAATAATAGGCTAAAACCCCCAACGATGCGGGGTTAGAGATGGGATCAGCGATGAACTTGAGAGAGATCAAGGCGGCAGTGTTCGACATGGACGGCGTGTTGTGGCGCGGGAACGAGGCCCTGCCCGGACTTGCTGAGCTGTTCCAGTTTTTGCACGCGCGGGCCATCCCCTATCGCTTGGCGACGAACAACAGCCGTCGCACGCCGGCTGAATACGCCGCTAAGTTGGCCAAGTTGGGCGTGCCCAACGTGCCCGAATCGAACATCCTCACCAGCGGCATTGTGACCGCCGCGTACCTGCAAACGCGCTATCCCGCGGGCACAGGGCTGTACGTCATCGGCGGCCCCGGGCTAAAACAGGAACTGACGCAGGCTGGCTTCGTCTTGAGGGATGAGGACGTGCGCGCGGTGGTGGTGGGCATTGACCTTGAGTTCACATACGCCAAAGCGCGCCACGCCACCCGCCTGATCCGCAGCGGCGCGGACTTCATCGCCTCCAACCCAGATCGCACGGTTCCGCTGGAAGATGGGCTGGCGCCGGGGGCGGGCAGCATTGTCGCAATGCTGCAAGCGGCCACGGACTGCGCGCCGACAGTGCTCGGCAAGCCGCACCCGCCGATGTTTGAAACGGCGCTGCGCCAGATGAACGTGCTGCCGCATGAGGCTGTGATGGTTGGGGATCGACTCAACACAGACATCGAAGGGGCGAAGCGCGTCGGGATGAAGGCCGTGTTGGCCTTGACGGGGGTCAACACGCGCGAGGACGCGGCTAGTGCCCCCTATCCGCCTGATCTGATCGTTGAGGACTTGCATGATCTGCTGCGGCGTTGGGCATGATCGTCGTCTGGTTCAAGCGCGATTTGCGCACACAGGATCACTGGCCATTGACGTTAGCGGCGCGGCATGGCCCTGTCCTGCCGTTGTACATCATTGAGCCGAGCATACTCTTGAGCGCAGACGCCAGCCTGCGCCACTACGTGTTCGTGCGCAGCGCGCTGGTGGCGCTGCGCCAGCGCCTAGCCGAGCTGGGGCAGCCGCTGGTGGTGCGCGTGGGCGAAGCCGTGGAGGTGTTCGACCGACTGCACGCTGAGCACGGCCTTGAAGCGATCTACACCCACATGGAGACGGGCAACCTGCGCAGCTATGAGCGCGATCTGGAGGTGCAGGCGTGGGCGGCCCGTCAGCGAGTGCGTTTGGTGGAGTTCCCCTACAGCGGGGTCGTGCGGCGTTTGCCCAACCGTGACCTGTGGAATGACCTGCGCACCGCGCGGATGGAACAGCCGCCTTTGCCAGCGCCTGCCACCCTGCGACCGGTCAACGTGGAGCCGGGTCAACTGCCGACTGCCAACGAGCTAGGCTTGAGCGATGACGGCATGCGCGACATTCAACAGGGCGGCGAGCGCACCGCGCATGCCACGCTGCACAGCTTTCTGCACACGCGCGGGCGCACCTACCACTACGGCATGTCTAGCCCGGTGAGCGCGTTTCAAGTGTGTTCGCGCTTGTCGGTACATCTGGCATGGGGCACGTTGACTGTGCGGCAGGCGTATCACGCGCTGCGTCGGCGGCAGGCGGAGGACGTAGGCGAGGGGTGGGCGCGGGCGCTCAGCGCGTTTGAATCGCGCTTGTTCTGGCGTGATCACTTCATCCAGAAGCTGGAAGATGCCCCCGACCTTGAGCGGCGCAGCCTCGTTCCAGCCTATGATGGCCTGCGCCCTTCCATTGACGCTGACCCCGCGGCGCGGCAGCGTTTCATCGCATGGCGCGAAGGTCGCACTGGCTACCCGCTGGTAGACGCCTGCATGCGCGCGTTGAGGGCAACGGGCTATCTCAACTTTCGCATGCGGGCGATGGTCGTCTCGTTTGCGTCGCACGATCTGTGGCTGGACTGGCGCGAAACGGGGCTGGTGCTGGCGCGCTGGTTTACGGACTTTGAGCCGGGCATTCACTGGTCACAGATGCAGATGCAGAGCGGCGTCAACGGCAACAGCACCCTGCGCATCTACAACCCGACGACCCAAGCCACGCAGCACGACCCGCAGGGCAAGTTCATTCGTCATTGGGTTCCAGAGCTGCGCCGTGTGCCAGATGCCTTCCTGCATGCGCCGTGGTTGATGCCGCTGGAACTTCAGCAGTCGGTGGGCGTGCGAATCGGTACGGATTATGCCGCGCCAATCGTCAACCACGATGAGCGCTGGCGAGAGGCGCGCGCCGTGATCGGTGAGATGCGTCAACGCCCTGACGTGCGTGAGCAGGCGGCACAGGCGCTCAAGAAGCATGGCAGCCGCAGCCGTGGTCGCTTGCCCCGCCGTCAGCCGCGAGCCAAGCGTCAGAAGCAGGCCTCGCTCTTTGACGATGTAAATCGGCCAGAATAGAAAAACGCCCAACGTCTAGCATGAGAACATTGGGCGTTTGGATTGGTAGAAAGCTTAGCGCAGGTCGCTGCTGAAGCCCATCAGCGCGTTATCCGGCTGGGGGCGTTTGTCTTTGTCGTCGTCTTTGCTGAAGCGGATGACCTCACCGGATTCAGTGATAGCCTCCACTGCCAAGCCGAGGGACTGAAGTTCTTTCACCAGCACGCGGAAACTGGTCGGGATGCCCGGGTCGCCGATCTCAGCGCCTTTGACGATGCTCTCGTAGGTGGCGGTGCGCCCGTTCACATCATCGGACTTGACCGTGAGCATCTCTTGGAGGGTGTAGGCTGCGCCGTAGGCTTCCAGCGCCCACACTTCCATCTCACCGAAGCGCTGGCCGCCGAACTGCGCTTTGCCGCCGAGCGGCTGCTGGGTGACGAGGCTGTACGGGCCAGTGGAGCGGGCGTGTGCCTTGTCTTCGACGAGGTGTGCCAGCTTGAGCATGTGCACGATACCGACGGCTACATGATTGTCGAACTGCTCGCCAGTGCGCCCATCGTAGAGCTTGTGCTTGCCGTAGTGTGGCACAGGCTCGCCGGTTTCGAACATGGCGCGGTTGGCCAGTTCGAACAGTTGAGCGGTGGTTGCCTGATCTGGCACTCGTATGGCAGGCAGGGTAGCCTCAATCCACAGGCGCAGCGACACATCGATAGCGTTCTGATCGATCACGCCGCGCTCAGAGAGCAGCACGTGGCTGTTGTCGAACAGCAGGATTTGATCAGGGTCGTAGCCCTTCTCGCGCAGCCACTCACGCAGCACGGCGCGCCGCGCGTAGACTGGTTCCTCGTTTAGTTGGATGGGGTCGTATTCGTCGTGATCAGCCAACCACTCGCTGATGTAGAGGCGGCGAACTTCATCGTCGTCCTCGAGGTCTTCCTTGCTGTAGCGGCCATCGATCCACTCCCACGCGCGCTTGGTGATCACTTCCCATGCGTAGTCGATCATCCACGCCCGCCCTAACTCGGCTTGGATCTCCTGCTCATCTGCTCCGTCAAACACCGGGGTGATGGCACGGAAGCCGAGACGATCCGCGGCCCAGCCGAGGTGCAGCTCCAGCACTTGGCCGATGTTCATGCGCCCCGGCACGCCCGTCGGGTTCAGGATGATCTCCACGGGGCGTCCATCGCTCATGTAGGGCATATCCTCGATGGCGACGATGCGGCTGATGATGCCTTTGTTGCCGTGGCGACCGGCCATCTTGTCGCCTACGGTGAGCTTGCGGCGCTGCGCAATCGACACGCGCACCATCTTTTCCACGCCAGCGGGCAAGTCAGGGTGTTCTTCGCGCGTCAGCGTCTTGACGTCCACGACCTTGCCGCGGTCACCGTGTGGCAGGCGCAGCGAGCTGTCTTTCACCTCGCGCGCTTGTTCGCCGAAGATGGCGCGCAGCAGCTTCTCCTCTGGCGAGAGTTCTTTCTCACCTTTGGGCGTGATCTTGCCAACGAGGATGTCGTTGGGGCCGACCTCCGCACCGATGCGGACGATGCCATCTTCGCCGAGGTCTTTCAGGGCGTCCTCGCCGACGTTGGGGATGTCGTAGGTGATCTCTTCTGGCCCCAGCTTAGTATCGCGCGCTTCGATCTCATGCTTCTCGATGTGGATGCTGGTGAACTTGTCGTTGCGCAGCATCTCCTCGCTGACGAGCAGCGCGTCTTCGTAGTTGCCGCCGTCCCAGCAGATGAAAGCCGCCAGCACGTCATGGCCGAGCGCGAGGTGGCCGCGCTGGGTGCTGCTGCTGTCGGCCAGCACATCACCGCGCTTGACGCGCTGACCCTTGCGCACGGTGGGGCGCTGATCGATGCAGGTCGATTGGTTGCTGCGGTCATACTTGCGCAGTTTGTAGGTGCGCTCTTCGCCGTTGTCGAGGCGCAGGCGGATCATCTCGCTCTGGACGCTGATTACGTCACCATCGACATCTGAGACGAGGACTTGGCCGCTGTCGAAGGCGGCTTGATCTTCCATGCCGGTGCTGACGACGGGCACATCCGGCTGCAGCAGCGGGACGGCCTGACGCTGCATGTTGGATCCCATCAGGGCGCGGCTGGCGTCGTCGTGCTCAAGGAAGGGGATGAGCGCCGCGCTGATGCCCACGATCTGGCGCGGGGCGATGTCGATGTAGTTCACCTTCTGGGGCATTTCAACGCGGAAGGCCTGTTTGTGGCGCACTGAGACGCGATCGGACATAAACTCATTCAGGTCGTTCAAGCGTGAGTTGGCCTGCGCGATGATGAGCTGATCCTCGGCGTCGGCGCTGAAATACTCGACTTCATCGCTGACGAAGGGGGCTACTGGCACTTCGTCAATGCCTGCTTTCTTGAGCCGATCAATCACCTCTTGCGTGATGATGGTGTCCTCTTCGACGAGGGTCTTGCCTTTGGCGTCCTCAATATCTTCACGGATGCGCCGCCCAAGTAGGTTATCACTGTTGATGGGCAGGCTGTGGAGCACCTTGCGGTAGGGCGTCTCGATGAAGCCATACTCGTTGACGCGCGCATAGCTGGCCAAGCGGCCAATCAAGCCGATGTTGGGGCCTTCTGGCGTCTCAATCGGGCAGATGCGGCCATAGTGGCTGTGGTGCACGTCGCGCACGTCGAAGCCGGCGCGCTCACGGCGCAAGCCGCCCGGCCCTAACGCGGAGAGCGTGCGCTTGTGCGTCAGCTCGGCAAGGGGGTTGGTTTGCTCCATGAACTGCGAAAGCTGCGATGAGCCGAAAAACTCACGCACGGCGGCCACCATCGGGCGAATGTTGATGAGCATGATGGGGGTAGGTTGGTCGCCCGTCTCGCGCGTGGACATGCGCTCTTTGACGACGCGCTCCATGCGGCGCAGCCCGATGCGCAGCTTGTTCATGATCAACTCACCGACTGTTTTCACGCGGCGGTTGCCGAGGTGGTCGATATCGTCCTTCGGGATACGCCCGTTGTTGATTTCGATCATGCGGCGCACGACTTCAACGATGTCGGCTTTGGTGATGGTGCGCGTGCTGCGTGGAATACGGCGATCCAACCCGAGGCGCTGGTTCAGTTTATAACGTCCAACGCGCTCTAAATCGTAGCGGCGCTGGTCGAACAACTGGCTTTCGAGATATTCCTTTGCGTTGTCGAGGGTGGCGGGGTCACCCGGGCGCATCCGCTTGTAGAACTCGATCAGCGCAGCTTCAGCGGGGCTTTGATTGCGCTTCGGCTCGATCCCTTGCTCGTTCTTGATCGCATTAGCGATGTATTGGTGAGCGGGTTCATTGTCGTTCTCTGCGAACAGCGCAAGGATTTCCTCATTGGTTCCTAAGCGCGGCGCAGCATCGCCTGTGCCATCGTCGACGGCATCCAGCGCGCGCAGGAAAACGGTGATGGGCAAGGTGCGCTTGCGGTTGAACTTCAGTGTGATGTAGTCGTTCTTGCGGGTCTCAAATTCCATCCATGCGCCGCGATCGGGGATCAGCTTGGCGTTGGACATCATACGGCCGGTGGCGCGGTCTTCTTCCGCGTCGAAGTAGACACCCGGCGAGCGAATCAACTGGCTGACGACGACGCGCTCCGTTCCGTTGATGATGAACGTGCCCTTGTCGGTCATGAGCGGGAAGTCCCCGAGGAAGATGTCGTTGACGATCACCGCGCCTGTCTGCAAGTTGTGGAGCGCGACTTGCACGTAGAGCGAGGCGGCGAAGTTCATATCACGCTCGATACAAACTTCAGTGCTGTGCTTGGGTTCCTCGAACCAGTAGCGCAGGCCGTTGGCGGCTTCGCGCTCATAGAGGATGGCTGACTTGTGCTTGCGTTCGTAGCGGCTGGGGTCAATCTGTTCTTTCAACGCGACCGCGCTGCGGCTGTTACCGGGCAGGTAGAGCTTCAGGTCACCACCGTTGAAGCTTTCGATGGGGTTCACCTCATCGAAAAGCTCCAGCAGGCCTTCTTTCATGAACCAGTCGAATGAGCTAGACTGAATTTCAATCAGCGAAGGAAGCTCAGCGACATCGGGCACACGAGCGTAATTCTTGACGTTGTAGTAACTTTTCAACGGGGCGCTCCTTCAAACTGCGTGGGTAGACACAACGGGGCCATCCAGTGCGCAAACACCAGCTAGCCAGCGGACGAACAACAGATGGTAGCGGAATACGTCATGCGTCTTGTGATCGTGTGTGATAACACAAGATCAGTGAACCTGAATTATACAGGATCACTTAGCGGAATGTCAAGTTGAGCGCAGCCTCTCTTGATACAACGTGGGGCCTGTATCGCTGCACTCGCGGCCATACACAACATTATAACGCGATTTTGCGGGATGTCTAGCCCGTCACGACTGCCAACGCGAGGCCGTCATGCCCTTTGCTGCCGACAGTTTGCAGCGCAAGGGCACTGACACGCGGCTCAGCCGCTATCTCAGCGATCAAGCGGCGGATGCCCTGCACGTTGGGGTCGGGGTTGTTCACGTCGAGCACTGCGCCTTCTCGCACGACGTTGTCGATAATGATGAGCGTGCCAAGGCGGCTGAGCGCCAACGACCGTTGGAAGTAGTCCGGGGTGGCGGGTTTGTCAGCGTCGATGAAGATTAGGTCGAAAGGTGGCGCGCCCTCGGCGATCATCCCGTCCAGTGTGGCGAGGGCTGGGCCGCGGCGGATCTCGATCCGATCTGCCATGCCTGCCAGCGCGAAGTTTTGCTGAGCGACGTCGGCGTGATGATCGTTGAGTTCCAGCGTGATGATCTGGCCGCCAGTGGGCAGGGCGTGCGCCATCCACAGGGTGCTGTAGCCGCCCAACGTGCCGATCTCCAGCACGCGCTTGGCCTGCATCACGGCGACGAAGGTTGCTAGCAGCTTGCCTTGATTGGGGGCGACGCTGATCGTCGGCAGGCCAGCCGCCGCTGAGTTTGCCAGCGCTGCTGCTAGCACTGGCGGCGCTTGCAGCAGCGCTTGATCGAAGTAGTCGTCTAGAGCGCTCCAGAGGGCTTGGCTCATGGCTTAGATCGTGGCGCTTTCGACTTTGGTGGCCTCAGCACGGCGACGGGTGAACAGCATGGCGAAGCCGCCGACCATCACCAGCAGCGCAGCCAACTGAACGCGCGCCGGCAGATGCCGAATGCGCTGCACGAGGTTATCTTCATACATCGCCAGCAGTTCCCGACGCAGCCCGCGCACGAAGCGCGGCGATGGCTGCACCCCGAGCAGCGTAGTATGCAGGCGCAAGATCAGCCCCACCATTTGGTCAACTTCACGGTTGTGAGGCACTTGATGCGATTCGATCAGGGCGTTGATTTCTTCATCGCTGGCTTCGTTGACGATCGCATCAGTGAGAGCGGTGTAGAGTTGTTCCATCCGAGTATCTGGCATCATGAGTGGTTTAACCTTTGCGCTGCTTGGTGGGTAGGGTGGTGTCTTGGCGCTGCGGATAGTCTTGCCGCTGCATCTCATCGCGCAGCGCCAACAGCGTGCGATGGTAGAGCGATTTGATGGCCCCCTCTGTTCGATTCATGATCTCACCAATTTCAGCGTTTGACTTGTCATGGACGAACTTCAGGATGAGAAGCTGCTGACGCTCTGGCGGCAGCCGACGGATCGCGTTCAGCAGGGCGGCTTGTTCCTCGTTTTGTTCAGCGATGCGGTCGGGCGCGTCGGTCTTGAGCGTCTGAGCGAGGTAATCATCCAGCGGGATGATCTTGCGGCGGCTTTCATCGCGGTGGAAGTTGGCCACGAGGTTATGCGCGATGCGATACAACCACGCTTGGAAGGGCACGCCCTTGTCCTCGTAGTTCTGGATGTGGGCCATTGCACGGAAGAATACTTTCGCCGTGATGTCCTCGGCGTCTTGGGCGTTGCCCGTGCGATAGTAGATGTAATTGTAAATCTTGGTCACATAGCGCTCGTAAATCTCACCGAAGGCATCTTGATCGTGCCCCGCAAGGGCGACTAGTTCGTTGTCGTCCATCTCTTTGAGCGATTTACGCTTGTTGCGCCGAAACAGTCCCATAGGCTGGTCTCTGAGCTAATTGAAATGCTATTCACCCTTAATAACCCGCTCTATGCAGTTCAGTTACGCTGAGATGCGTAGGCTATCCTGCTGCTCTGTCTAGCATCAGATGAGAGATGCCTGAATCAACCTATTCCGATCATCAGGCATCACCCAAAAACTAGTAGCGCAAAAATGAAATGTCTGATAAGCTAATGGCGGTGAGAGAAATCTCGCGGCTACAACGTTACACGGCTAGGCTTCTGAAACACGAACGCTGATGAGTGTAAGGATGTGGCGCATCAGTCCTTTTATGTTTCAGGAGTTTCAAAGCACATGGCAGCACGTAAACGCGGTACAGTGAAGTGGTTCAATGCAGAGAAGGGGTATGGCTTCATCACCCCCGAAAGCGGCGAAGATGTTTTCGTTCACTATTCTGAGATTCAGTCCAGTGGGTATCGGGCGCTCAACGATGGCGACAAAGTGGAGTTCGATATCACACAGGGGCAGAAGGGGCTTCAAGCAAGCAAGGTCGTAATCATCAAGGAATAGCCCCCGCTAGCGTTGATTACATTGGCCGTCTCCCCTCAGATGGGTGAGGCGGCTTTTTTGTTCTCTCGCGTAGGGGCGGTCTGCGCCTTATAATGCACACAGCGCGATTAACCGCCTGAAGCGGATCACAGATCGAGGATACAACATGGGGCAGCCGCTGAACTTTCAACAGGTGATTTTAACGCTTCATCAGTTCTGGGCCAATCAAGGCTGTGCCATTTGGGAGCCTTACAACGTGCAGGTGGGGGCTGGAACAGGCAACCCGGCAACGCTGCTGCGCGTGCTGGGGCCAGAGCCGTGGCGCGTGGCCTATGTTGAGCCAAGCGTCCGCCCGGATGATGGCCGCTATGGGGACAACCCGAACCGCATGCAGAAGTACTATCAATATCAGGTCATCCTCAAGCCTGACCCGGGCAACCCACAGGAGCTGTACTTGCAGTCGCTGCAAGCGCTTGGGATCGACCCACGCCAGCATGACATCCGTTTTGTGGAAGACAACTGGGAATCGCCTGCGCTGGGGGCGTGGGGGCTGGGCTGGGAGGTCTGGTTAGATGGGCAGGAGATCACCCAATTTACGTACTTCCAGCAGGCCGGCGGGCTTGAGCTGAACCCTGTGTCAGTTGAGATCACATACGGCATTGAGCGGATCGTGCTGGCGCTGCAAGGCAAGGACAGCGCGTGGGACATCGAATGGTGGGACGGCTTGACCTACCGTGACATGATGTTCGCGGAAGAGGTGGAGCACTGCCGCTATTACTTTGACATCGCCGACGTGGACGCGCTCAAGAAAGTCTACGACACCTACGAGCGCGAGATGACGCGCGCGCTGGAAGGCGACGCGCTCATCAGCGCCTACGACTACGTGCTGAAGTGCAGCCACTTGTTCAACGTGCTGGACACGCGCGGCGCAGTCGGCGTGACGGAGCGCGCCAGCTACTTCCGCCGCATGCGCGACATGACGCGCACCGTCGCAAAGGCTTACGCCGCCAACCGCGAAGCACTGGGCTACCCGCTGCTGAAGATGCAGCGCCAATGGGGCGTCACGCTGCCCGCGTTCAGTCCGACGCCGCCGCCCGCCCCCACCGCGCCGGACGATCTGCTGTTGGAAATTGGCGTCGAGGAGCTGCCCGCCGCTGACGTGTCGGACGTCACGCAGCAGCTTCAGAACGCTGTGCCAGAGATGTTGAACGCGCAGCGCCTAAGCTGCGACAGCGTACAGGTGTTCGCCACGCCGCGCCGAATCGTGGTGAGCGTGAAAGGCCTCAGCCATCGCCAGCCAGATGAAGAGGTGGAAGTGAAGGGGCCGCCCGCCGAGCGTGCCTTCAACCCCGACGGCACGCCCACGAAAGCGGCAGAGGGGTTCGCTAAGGGCAAAGGCCTCAGCGTTGATGATCTGCGCGTGGCGGAAGTGGACGGCGGGCGCTACGTCGTGGCCACGGTCAAGACGGTGGGGCGGCCTGTGACAGAGGTGATGATGGAAGCGCTGCCCAACTTGATCGCTGGGATTCGCTTCGGGAAGTCGATGCGTTGGAACGAAACCGGCGTGACCTTCAGCCGCCCGATTCGTTGGATCGTCGCGCTCTACGGCTCGACGGTGATCCCGTTCCAGTATGCGGGGGTTATCAGCGGCAACGTCACGCGCGGGCTGCGCCCCTATGGGTCTGAAGAGTGTGTCGTCAATACGCCCGGTGACTACTTTTCAGCGATGGCGCAGCAGAACATCTACTTGAGCGCGGCCGACCGCCGCGACATCATCCTTGACCAGCTCAGCTCGCTCTCGCAGGAGTTAGGCGCGCAGTATGTGCCAGATGAGGGGCTGCTGGAGGAAGTGGTGAACCTCGTTGAAGCGCCCTATGCGCTGGTGGGCAAGTTCGAGCCGCGCTTCTTGGAGCTGCCGCGCGACGTGTTGACAACGGTCATGCGCAAGAAGCAGTTCTACTTTGCTGTGCAGGACGACCGCGGCGCGCTGCTGCCGTATTTCATCACTGTGCGCAACGGGGACGATCAGCACCTTGACATCGTCGCACACGGCAACGAACACGTGCTGCGGGCGCGTTTCACCGATGCGGCCTTCTTCTACGAGCAGGATCGCAAAAAGCCGCTCAAGGAACACCTCCACCGCTTGGCTACCCTCACGTTCCACGAGAAGCTGGGCAGCATGAAAGACAAGAACGAGCGTATCGAACGGCTCGTGCAGCCAGTTGGCGCTCTGCTCAAGATCGCCGCGGAAGATCAAGCCGTCGCGGCTGAAGCGGCCACGATCTTGAAAGCGGACCTCGGCACGCAGATGGTCGTAGAGATGACCAGCCTGCAAGGGGCGATGGGCCGCGAGTACGCCCGCTTGGAAGGCTACTCGGACGCGGTGGCTAACGCGATCTATGAGCACTGGATGCCGCGCGGGGCGGGCGACAGCCTGCCGCCAAGCGTGCCGGGCGCGCTGCTGGCGCTCATCGACAAGCTCGACAGCTTGGTGGGGTTGTTCGCGGCGGGGCTGGCCCCGCGTTCCACGGCCGACCCGTTCGGGCTGCGGCGGGCAGCGTTGGGCGTGGTGCAGATCCTCATCGGGCGGCGGTTAGACGTGCGCTTGTCACAGTTAATCGACGCGGTGGCGGCTGTGCAGCCCATCGCCCTTGACGCGCCCACCCACGCCGCGCTGCTGGAGTTCCTGCGCGGGCGGCTGGAGTCGTGGCTGTTGGACGAGCGGGGGGTGGATCGCTTCTGCATGAACGCCGTGCTGGCGCAGCAGGCCGAGAACCCATACCGCGCCAGCGTCGGCATTCAAGAGCTGGAGGGGTGGGTGCAGCGCCCCGATTGGGAGATGATCCTAGACAACTTCGCCCGCTGCGTGCGCATCACCCGCGCCGAGCCAGCGCGCTACCCCGTCCACGAGAGCCTGCTGCAAACGCCAGAGGAAAAGGCACTGTGGGACGCTTACCGCGCGCACGCCAAGCTCGACGGCGGCAACGTCGGCTACTTTCTGACGCAGTTTGAGCCAATTGTGCCAGCGATTAAGGCCTTCTTTGATAACGTGCTGGTCAACGTGGACGACGTGCCCCTGCGGCAGAATCGTATCGGCCTGCTGCAAGCCATCGCCGCCATGCAGGAAGGGCACGTCGACCTGAGCCAGATGAGCGGGTTCTGATGGATGGATGTTCAGTATCGGTCGGCTGCGCTGAAGGATGTGCCGGCGATTCGTGAGGTGGGAATTGCTACGTGGTGGGCGACTTATAGCGGCTTGTTGGCCCCACAGGCGATTGCTGCGGTGCTGCGACGAGGATGGCGCGACGAGGTCATCCGCGGCCAGATCAACCACGACGCCTATCATGTGCTAGTGGCCGAGGTAGAAGAAGAGGTAACAGGCGTGTTGTTTGCGCGGCTGCCGCAGGTGCAGGCTCCCGCGATGATCGAGCGGCTTTACGTGCGGCCTGACGCGCAGGGGCATGGTCTAGGGTATGGCTTATGGCGGACATTGGTTGAGCGCCTGCCGCAAGCCGTTCAAGCCGTCGAACTCGATGTGCTGGCGAGCAACGCAAAGGCGATCGCCTTCTACCAGCGCATTGGGTTCGTCGAAGCGTCACGTTTTGTTGAGAGCGTGGCAGGGTTTCCGATGCATCTGATCTATATGCGTGCGAGTAGGCCGTTTGTATGAGTCGATCTGTTGTTGAAGAAGTAAAAAACCGCATCGACATTGTGGAGTACATCGGGCGTTTCGTGCCTGATCTGAAGAAGCAGGGCAGCCTGTACAAGGCGTGCTGCCCCTTCCACAGCGAAAAAACCCCCTCATTCGTCGTCAACCCGACGAATCAGACGTGGCGTTGTTTTGGCCAGTGTGCGGAAGGGGGGGACTTGCTCAGCTTTGCGATGAAGCGGCACGGCTGGTCGTTCGGAGAGGCGCTGCAAGAGCTTGGCAAACTGGCCGGCGTGGAGACACAGCGCCAGCGAACCCCACAGCAGCGCGAACAAGACGCCAAACGCGACCGACTGCGCGGCCTGCTGCAAACCGCCGCCGATTACTATCACCAGCACTTGTTGAGCGACGACCCCGCTGCGGAGGCGGTGCGCGAGTATGCCATGCTCAAGCGCGGCCTGACGATGGAGACGATCCGCAAATTTCAGATCGGCTTCGCGCCCGACGGCTGGACGCACATGCTCGACGCGCTGACGGCGCTCGGCTATACCCCTGAGGAGGTCAAGGAGGCGGGGGTAGCTAGCACCAACGACAAAGGCCGTATCTATGACCGCTTCCGTAATCGGTTGATGATCCCGATTCGTGACGAGCGAGGCCGCGTGACCGGCTTCGGCGCGCGCGCGCTCAAGCCCGACGACAACCCCAAGTATCTCAACTCACCGCAGTCGGCGTTGTTTGACAAAAGCCATACGTTGTTTGCGCTGGATGTAGCGAAAAGCGCAATTCGGCAGATGGATTATGCGGTGATCGTTGAAGGCTACATGGACGCGATTCAGGCACATCAAGCGGGCTATCACAACGTGATCGCACAGATGGGCACGGCCCTCACCGATGCGCAGTTGAATCTGCTCGTGCCGCGCTACACAACGCGCTTGGTGCTGGCGCTCGACGCGGACGCCGCCGGCCAGAACGCCATGCGCCGCAGCCTAGAGGTCGCCCGTGAGACGCTGGCCACCCGGACGGGCAAGCTGACCGTGGACATCCGCATCATGCGCATCACGGAGGGGAAAGACCCTGACGACGTGCTGCGCGAGACGCCCGAGCGGTGGCAGCAGTACGTTGATGAAGCCCTGCCGATTGCCGACTTTGTGATCCAATTAGAGACGGCGCGCCTTTCCCCCTCCGCCAGCGTCATCGAACGCCAAAAGCTCGCGCAGTCGCTCATCCCGATTTTGGCAGCGTCTGAAAACAACAGCTACAACCGCGAGAACCTGCAAAAGCTGGCGCTGGCGCTGCGGCTGGACGAGCGCGACTTGTTCGACTGGGCGGATGCGCTGCGCCTTGCCCCAAAAGCGAAACCCTTGCAGCCTCGCCCGTCCGCGCCAACCACGGATGAATCCCCCCTCATTGTGCCTCCCAATGCGTTAGAAAATAGTGAGGAACCACCGCTGTTTTTTGACGACGACGGGCTGACGGTTGCAACAGCCGAGCCGAGCTTGCCGCTGCCTGAGCTGCCCGCGTCGCCGGTGCTGAGCGCGCGCCATTCCAGCCGCGCCGCGGAGTTTGAATGTCTGCGCTTTTTGGCGCGGAATTTTAACTTCTACTATGACATCAACCGAACGTTCCGTCAGTTGTGCAGCGACAACCTCGCCGAAGCGGCTGACCAGTGGGGAGAACTCACCAGCGCTGATTTTATGGAAACCGATCTGCGTATTATCCTAGACCTCTTGATTGCGGCTTATCATCAAGACGATCATCCGCCCATCCGCTTTGTCGAACAGGCGCTGGATGAAACGCTGCTCTCAACGTGGGAGCAGATTCTCATGGACGATGTCGAGATGATCGAACGCAAGATGGGCGGACGATTGAGCCTAGATGTCGAAGATATTCATCGTCAGCAGCAGCGTATTCCGCTAGCGGAATCAGAAGTTGACCGCCTGCGCCTGCGCCGGGCGTTGGAAGTGCGCGAGAAGCGGCTGAGCCGTGATCTTGCTGAGCTGCGCTTATTGTTGCAAGAGGCCCCAGAAGAAGCGTCAAATGGTCTGCTAAAGCAGATTCAGCAGATCATTCGGGTGAAGGCTATCTTTCAGACTAGATTAAAGCCGCCAATGTAGTAGTGCATCGATTAAGAGGGAGTATCTAAATTCGAACAGAGGACTCATCCAACTCCCTTCAGGGGGCGTGCCCTAGCCGAGTGTTTGAGCGCTCGGCGCGACGGTGAAGGCCGATGACTGTCTGTTTATCTTTAGACACTCCCCGACTAAGATTTCACATAGCAGCATCGTCAGATAGTTGGTATGCTAAAACCTTCAATAGTACTGCTGCTACGCTACGGAACGACTTCATGAGTGATGACCTGCGTGATGATTTGCCAGACTTTGACGATACCGACGATGAGTTGAACGGGTTCGATGCTGGTGCCTCGGGCCTCGTCATCGACGATTTGGATGAGTTCGTTGATGACGAACTGATCGACGACCTCGAGGAAGAGGAAGATCTTTCGGCGCTTGCGCCGTCAGATGACCCTGTGCGGATGTACCTCAAAGAGATCGGCCAAGTGCCGCTGCTCGACAGCAACCGCGAGATGTGGCTCTCAGCGTTGATTGCGGCCGAACGCCTGTTACAGAAGCTCACGGATGATCTGGCGCGGCCAGAGGAAGTTGCCGCCGGCAAGCCACAAGTCCCGAGCAGCGTAGACGTGACACGGCGCAGCTATCAATTTCTGCTCGATGAATGGCAGCGGGCATCTGAGAAGGCGGAACGCCTCAAGGTGGATTTGCCTGATCTGCGCACGCTCATCTCAGAGGTGCAGGCCTTCACCCAAGATTGGGACGTGGATCGACCCTCGGCGCTGCGCGACTATCTCAAACAGCGCGATTGGGGCATAAGCGACAAGAAAGTAGAAGAGTGGACAGAGTACGGCGCGGTGCTGTTTGAGGTGCTGCACACGCTGGCGCTGCTGCCGCTTGAGCTGCAAGCGCGCTTAAGCCAGTATTACCGCGATCAAGGGGCGCTGCCGTCGTTGTTGGAATTTTCGGCATGGATTGAAGAACTCGACGATCCGCTGGCCGTGACGCAGCAAACGCGCGAAGCCATCGAACGCATGGCAGAAGAAGCGGTCGAAGCCCTGACCCGCGCCAACCTGCGCCTTGTGGTGAGCGTGGCCAAGCGCTACATGGGGCGCGGCATCGGCTTCTTGGATCTGATTCAAGAGGGCAACATCGGTCTGCTGCGGGCCGTGCAAAAGTTCGATCACACCAAAGGCTTCAAATTCAGCACTTACGCCACGTGGTGGATTCGCCAAGCCATCAGCCGCGCCCTTGCCGACCAAGCGCGCACGATTCGAATTCCTGTTCACATGGTAGAGACGATCAACCGTCTGATGCGCATCCAGCGCGAGTTGATTCAGCAGCTCGGCGCTGAGCCGACCGCCGAACAGATCGCGCTGGAGATTGACTTCCTCACTAAAGAAGAGCGCGACGCGATCAAATATCTCAAGCAAGAAGGGCTGCCCATTGAGGTTGGCCTTCAGCGCAAGCTGCGCCGCGCTGCTCAGAAGGTGCGCAAGATCATGCGCATCAGCCAAGAGCCGATGAGCCTCGATATGCCCATCGGCCAAGAGGACAGCAGCCAATTGGGCGACTTCATCCCAGATGACAACCTACCCGGCCCAGTGGACGCGGCCAGCCGCCAGCTTCTCAAAGAGCAAATCAGCCAAGCGTTGGGCGTGCTGAGCGACCGTGAACGGGAAGTGCTTCAGATGCGCTTTGGCCTGCTGGATGGCCAAGACCACACACTCGAGGAAGTGGGGCGCTTCTTTGGCGTCACGCGCGAGCGCATCCGTCAGATCGAAGCGAAAGCGCTGCGCAAGCTCCGCCATCCGACCCGCAGCCGCCAACTGCGCGATTACCTCGAAATGTGAGCATTTGCTGAGGAACGCTCCGCAGCCTATGCCATTCAGATACCTCTTCAGAGGTCTGAAGCATCGACAACAACGACTACTACAAGTCGGGCAAGCTTGTTTCTTAACACGGCCTTTCACCATTGGCTCACTATTTTTCATACAATGACCTTTGGGTCTATACAGGAGGAGAAGACATGACTGAGCAAGCGCCGTATCGTGTGATGCTGGTCATTCACGATGAGCAGCACGCCGCAGGCTGGATTGAGAGTGTGCAGCGCATTCCCGTTCGGCCTATTGAGTATTACCTGCGGTCGGTGATCGAAGTGCCTAGTGACCGTTCGATGAGCGAGGCGACTCGTGCCGCCCAAGCGCGCCGTGAGATGCTCGCACAGATTGCTAGAGCGTCGGACATCATTCATGATGACGTGCGTGTGTTGGTTGATCACGATGCGACGCTGCGACTGCTAGAGGACGCGGCAGAGCTGCGCCCTGATCTGATGATCGTCCAGTGGGACTTTGCGCGCAATTCGACGGCGGCCACCGAGCGGCTGCTGCAACACATCGAATGTGACTTGGTGCTGCTGGATGGTGTCGTGTCGAGCGAGCCAAAGCCCGTGCTGCTCTCGCTGCGCGGCGCGCCGAATATGAACCTCGGCCTGTTCACGGCGAAAATGCTGGCCGGTGAGGGCAGCGTCACGCTTTACCACAGCGCCCAGCGCAACCGCTACATCCCGTCGATGGTGCTGCTGTTGGAGAACGATCCGCAGGTGACGCGCATCGTAACAGCGGGTGATGACGTGCGTGAGGGGCTGCTGAACGAGATGCAGACGCATAAGGCGTTGGTCATGGGAGCGTCCTTCGTGCGCGCCAACATCGCCAGCAGCCACCTCAGCCCGCTTATTGGCGAACTGCGGGCCAGCATGGACGTGCCGATTGCGCTGGTGCGCACCTTTGAACCGCAAGAAATCACTGAACCTGTCGTGGCCAGCACGGTTGATCAGCCGCGCCGCGTCGATCGCTGGTTTGCCGAGAACACGTTCGACAGCAGCGAATTTGCAGATCTGCGCCACCTTGTGGAGCTGAAAGAAAAACAAGGCCTGACGATCAGCATCGGCCTGCCCGCCCTTAACGAAGAGAAGACCGTTGGCAACGTGATCCTCACGCTGAAAAAGGCCTTGATGGATGACGTCCCGCTGGTGGATGAAATCGTCTTGATCGACAGCATGTCAACCGATCGCACCGTGGAGATTGCCCAAGAGATCGGCATCCCTGTCTATAAACACCCGGAAATCCTGCCAGAGGTAGGCAGTGTGCGCGGCAAGGGCGAAGCCCTCTGGAAGAGCCTCGCCGTGCTCAAGGGTGACCTCATCACGTGGGTCGACACCGACATCACGAACATTCACCCGCGTTTTGTCTATGGGTTGCTCGGCCCACTGCTGAAGTACCCGCACTTGCAGTACGTGAAGGGCTTCTATCAGCGCCCGATCAAAGTGGGGAGCAAGATGCAGGAATCGGGCGGAGGCCGCGTGACGGAGCTGATGGCGCGCCCGCTGCTCAACATGTTTTACCCGGAGCTGTCGGGGCTGCTTCAGCCGCTGTCCGGCGAGTATGCCGGCCGACGTGAAGCGCTGATGAACGTGCCGTTCTTCAGCGGCTACGGGGTGGAGACGGGGCTGCTGCTGGACTTGCTGGCGCAGCACGGCTTGGACGCTATTGCGCAGTGCAACCTTGAGGTGCGCGTGCACCACAACCAGACGCTCGTTGGCCTCAGCAAGATGGCCTTTGCCATCTTGCAAGTGTTCATGGCGCGGCTCGACCAGCGTTACAACCTCGAACTGCTGAACAAGGTCAACCGCACGATGAACCTCGTGCGGCAGGATGAGGATCATTTGGCGCTCGAAGGTCAGGAAATTGGCGACGTTGAGCGCCCACCGATGGCCACTGTCCTAGCCAAGTTGGCCTCACAGACTGCCTGAAGCGAACGACAAGGCTGAGGTATGCCGCCGCGTAACCCGATCTTCTGCCCCATCTGTGGCACTCGCCTTGCTCAGCGGGTGGAGGGTGGACGTCTGCGCCCAGCCTGCGACAACTGCGGCTACGTCCACTTTGTGAACCCTGTGCCCGGCGTGGGCATCCTCATCGAGATGGACGGGGGCGTTGTGCTGGTGCAACGTGGCCACGACCCGCACAAGGGCGAATGGGCGCTGCCGAGCGGCTTTGTGGAGGCGGACGAAAGCGCCGAAGAGGCCGCCATCCGTGAAGCGGCGGAGGAAACGGGCCTGCGTGTCGAAATTGTGGAGCTGGCGGCGATCAACTCGTTCCCTGAAGGCCCGCCGGTCAGCGGGATCATGATCTTCTATCGGGCACGCCCGGTGGGGGGAACTTTGGCCGCAGGCGACGACGCGAGCGATGTCCGCGTGTTTCAGCCGTCCGAGCTGCCTGCGCTGCCTTTTCGCACCCACCGCGAGATGATCGCCCAGTGGTTGGAGCAGCGTGGCCTGCCGCGCGCTGCCCACACGCCGCTGCGCGCTGAGGTGCAGATGCGCCTAGCCACTGAGCCTGACCTTGACGAGGTGCAGGCGCTGTTGGAGTTGATCCCGTCGAATCGGCAGCTTAGCGCGGAGGACTGGCAGCGAGTGCGTTGGCGTATCTTAGAGGGCGACACCGTGGAGGTCTACGTGGCGATTATGCCGGAGGTGTCCCCCTTGATCGTGGGCTGCGTCAGCTTGTCGATTGTGCGCGGGCTGGTGGAGAGCGCGGGCCTCATCAACGGGATGGCGGTGCTGCCTACGTTCCAACGGCGCGGGGTGGGGGCGGCCATGCTCAAAGGTATCATGAAGCGCGCCGACGAGCTGCGCCTCGACACGCTGTGGGTGAACAAAGCGCGCGCCAACGATCAAGCGCGCGCCTTTTACGCCGCGCTGGGCTTTCAGGATTTAGAGCTGATGCGCCTGCGGATTCGTTAGCTCCCTGCCCATTACAGGACAATTAAAGTCTGCGGCAGTTAATTTAACCTGCGGTAGAATTAAGTTGAAACAGATGAGAAATTTGATTTTTGTCGTGGTCAGGCCTTGCTTGACGCGCTACAATCAATGTGCTAATCTGTGAACAACTTGTTTGCTCCAAATGTCACAAACGGAGTTTGTTATGCCATCGACTTTGTCGGAGTTCGGCCCCATTGCAGTGATGATCGTGATCGCGGTGCTGCTGTCCGTGCTCATCCTGTTTTTGAGCCGTATCTTCGGGCCGCATCGGCCCAGCTTCCGCAAGAACGCGCCCTACGAGAGCGGCATGAAGCCGATTGGCCCGGGGGCGCGGCGTGTGCCAGTCAAGTTCTACTTGGTAGCAGTTCTGTTTATCATTTTTGACATTGAAGTGATCTATTTTATGCCGTGGGCGGTTGTCATGCGCCAGTTGGGGGTGTATGGCCTGCTCGTTATGGGTGTGTTCACGTTGATTTTGGTAGTAGGGTTCATCTATGAATGGAAGAAAGGGGCATTGGAATGGGACTAAGCGCTAAACTCGGTAATTTAGGCGTTGTCACAACGACGGTGGAGACAGCAGTCAACTGGGGTCGTACTGGTGCGATGTGGCCGCTGTTGTTCGGCTTGGCCTGCTGCGCCATTGAGATGATGTCGACGCAGGCTTCTGACTACGATCTGTCGCGCTTCGGCATGGAACTCAACCGCGCCAGCCCGCGCCAGTCTGACCTGATGATCGTGGCAGGCCGTTTGACGCGCAAGATGGCCCCAGTCGTGCGCCAGTTATACGACCAAATGGCTGACCCCAAGTGGGTGATCTCGATGGGGGACTGCGCGTCGTGCGGCGGGGTGTACAACAACTACGCGATCGTGCAGGGTGTCGATGAGATTATCCCCGTCGATGTATACGTGGCTGGCTGCCCCCCGCGCCCCGAGCAGCTCATCCACGGCATCTTGACGCTGCACGAGAAGATCAAGGGCGAGCGCATCAGCCAGTGGGCGAGCTAGATTGACCGCGCGTGGGGGCAGTGCTGCCCCTGCGCTGCTTGAGTTGGGAAGAGACTTCTATGCACATTCCACCTGCAATTGACCCCGTTGAGAGCCTCAAGGCTGCGCTGGGGGACGCCATCCTCGATGTGAAGGTGTTCCGCAAGGAAACGACTGTCGTCGTTGAGCCGAGCCGCATCGTCGATGTGATGCTGCACCTGCGCAACACGACCGGCCTCGTCTACAACTTCTTGTCAGACATCAGCGCGGTTGATTACTACCCAGACACGCACCATCCGGAACGCTTTGGCGTGGCCTATCACATCTACTCGATGCTCTACAACCGCCGCCTGCGCGTGAAAGTCTACCTACCGGAGGAAGAGCCAGTCGTGCCGAGCATCACCAGCGTCTGGCCAGCCGCGAACTGGCTGGAGCGCGAAATCATCGACATGATGGGCATCACGTTTGAGGGTCACCCTGACCCGCGCCGCCTGCTCATGCCGGAGGATTGGGATGGCCACCCGCATCGCCGCGATTACCCGCTGGGCAAGGAAGTTGTCCAGTTCTCTTTTAACGCGGAAGAAATCATGAAGTACAAACCGTTCGCCCAAAAGTAAGCGGAGTATTGGAATCTATGGCAGCGAACCCGAACGAACTGGCAACAAAGGCAACGTGGGAAGGCAGCGTTGAGCAGCTGCGTGGCCTTGTGAGCGACCGCGCCCTGAGCGGTGAGACGATGCTGCTCAACATGGGGCCGCACCACCCCAGCACGCACGGCGTGCTGCGCCTGCTGTTAGAGCTAGACGGCGAAGAGATCGTGACCGTGCTGCCCGACGTGGGCTTCTTGCACACCGGCATTGAGAAGAGCATTGAGGATAAGTCCTACGAGAAGGGCGTGCCGCTCACGGATCGCATGGACTACCTCTCGCCGATGAGCAACAACATGGCCTTCTGCATGGCCATCGAGAAGCTGGTGGAACTGGATGTGCCAGAGCGCGCCCAGATCATCCGCGTGATTTGCTTAGAGCTGTCGCGCATCGCCAGCCACATGGTGTGGTTGGGGACGCAGGCGCTGGACATGGGCGCGATGAGCGTCTTTCTGTACTGCTTCCGCGAGCGTGAGTACGTGCTGCGCATCTTCGAGATGATCAGCGGCCAGCGCATGATGGGCAGCTACTTCCGCCCGGGGGGCGTCTGGCGCGACATCCCCGCTGACTTCATCCCAGAGGTGAAGCGCTTCATCGAGTATTTCCCCGCCAAGATCGACGACTACGAGGCGCTCTTGGTCAACAACCCGATCTGGAAGGATCGCACCTTTGGCGTGGGCGTGTTAGAGCCAGATATGGCGCTGGCGCTGGGCGTGACCGGCCCCTCGCTGCGCGGCAGCGGCGTCAATTGGGACATCCGCAAGGCTGAGCCGTACAGCGGCTACGAAACCTACGATTTTGACGTGCCGCTGGGCGAGCATGGCGACGTGTACGACCGCTTCATGTGCCGCTTGCAAGAGCTGCGCGAGAGCGTCAAGATCATTCAGCAGGGCCTCAAACGTCTGACGCCTAAGGGCGAGTTCCGCAGCAACAACCGTAAGTATGTGTTCCCGCCGCGCAGCGAGCTAGGCCGCAGCATGGAGGCGGTCATCCACCATTTCAAGCTGTGGACGTATGGCTTTGACGCGCCGGATGAAGAGGTGTACGTCTCAGTCGAATCGCCGCGGGGTGAGTTGGGCTGCTATCTGCACGGGACGGGCGGCAACAAGCCGCGCCGCGTCCACTTCAAGACGCCGTCTTTCATGCACATCGCGGCCATCCCGACGCTGGCTGAGGGGCACATGATCGCCGATTTGATCGCGATTATCGGCAGCGTTGACATCGTGTTGGGCGACTGCGATCGCTAGGACAGGAGAGAATATGGCTATCATTGGCAACCCGAAATACGCTGATCGCATCGCACTGCACCTCAGCAAATATCCCGACAAGCGCTCGGCGGTGATGCCGCTGCTGTACATCGCGCAAGAGGAATACGGCTGGGTGAACGACGACGCGGTCAACGAAGTGGCACAGATCATCGAGATTGACCCGACGCAGGTGCGTAGTATCGCCGGTTTCTACACGATGTACAGTGAGAAGCCCAAAGGCAAGTACTGGCTGCAAGTCTGCACTGATCTGGCCTGCGCGCTGCGCGGGGCCGACGAGTTCCACCATGAGCTGCTGCACGAGCTGCACATTGAAGAGGGGGGCACGACCGAGGACGGGATGTTCACCGCTGAGCATGTGATGTGCTTGGGGGCGTGCGACCGCGCGCCGATGTTGCAGTGTAACTTCCACATGGTGGAGAAGCCGGGCGGCCTGACGATGGACGATATGCGCCTCTTCATCGAGAAAGCCCGCAGCGGCGACGCCGATTTGCAGGCGCTGATTGCAGAATGGCGTAACCTTGTCAACGAGCATTTGAAGACGTTTGAGTGAGCGAGGGTGTATTGGTATGACAGAGACGAAGCGCATTCTTCTACGGTATAGGGACGTAAACGCCGATTTCACGGACATCGAGGAATACGGCGCGCACGATGGCTGGGTGGGGCTGAAGAAAGCCCTGAGCATGACCCCGGCGCAGGTGATCGACGAGGTCAAGGCCAGCGGGCTGCGCGGGCGCGGCGGCGCAGGCTTCCCGACGGGCGTCAAGTGGAGCTTCATCCCGGTCAACGAGCCGGTGAAGTATCTGGTGCTGAACGCGGACGAATCTGAGACGGGGACGTTCAAAGACCGCCTCATCATGGAGAAGAACCCCTACCAGTTCTTGGAGGGCTGTTTGATCGCCGCGTATGCCATCGGCGCGAAGACGGCCTACATCTATCTGCGCGGGGAATATCTGGAAGTGGCTAACCTGCTGGACGCCTGCATCGAGGAGATGCGCAAGCGCAACCTCGTCGGCAAGGACATCCTCGGCAGCGGCTATGACATCGAGATTTACACGCACCTCGGCGCGGGCGCGTACATCTGCGGCGAAGAGACGGCGCTGCTCAACAGCTTGGAGGGCAAGCTCGGCCAGCCGCGCGTGCGCCCGCCCTTCCCGGCTAACAAAGGCGGCGGCCTCTACAGCGAGCCGACCGTGGTGAACAACGTCGAGACCATCGCCAACGTGCCGTGGATTCTCCAGCATGGCGGCGCGGCCTACAAGGCTATCGGCACAGAACAGAGCGCCGGCACGAAGCTGTACTGCGTCAGCGGCCATGTGAAGCGTCCGGGCGTGTATGAACTGCCCTTCAGCGCGACCTTTGGCGACCTGCTGAACGAGATCTGCGGCGGGCCGCTGGACGAGGCGCATCCGTTCAAGGCGCTGCTGCCCTCAGGCGGCTCGGGGCCGATTGTGCACCTCAACGACGAGGTGATGAACACCCCGATGAGCTACGAGCACACCGCTAAGCTCGGCACGATCATCGGCTCGGCCTCGCTCATCGTGATGGACGACCGCACGGACATCACATGGGTCGCCAGCAAGGTGACGAAGTTCTTCAAGCACGAGAGCTGCGGCAAGTGCACGCCCTGCCGCGAGGGCACGTACTGGCTGGACAAGGTGCTTGATCGCATCATGGCAGGGGAAGGCACAGAGAAGGACGTCGTGCTGATCGAGAACGTGGCGAAGAACATGGCGGGCATCACGCTGTGCGCGCTGGGTGAGTTCGCCGCCAACCCGATCATCCACACGATCAAGCACTTTCCTGAGGACTTCAAAAAGCACGTCAGCGGCAAGAAAGCGGTCAGCAAGCCGCTGCCGATGGCGGGTGATTAAGGTTTTTGAAGCGTGAGTGATGAGCACATCGACCCCGTGGAAAGGCCAGCCGCGCCGCGCAAGCGCCGCCGCTGGCCGTGGCGAACAGAGCGCCACGACGATCTAGAAGCGCTGTCGATGAGCGTTGAGCTATATCCGGACAACCCCACCAGCTACCTGCTGCGTGGCGAGTACTTTGAAGCACAGCGCCAATTTCACCTTGCCAGCGCCGACTATCAACGGGCGTTGGCGCTGGCGCAGGATGAAGTGCAAACAGCGCGGTGGGGTTTGATTGCGCAGGTGGCGCAAGACCGGGCGATGATGGGCTTACGGAGGGTGACAAACAGTGAGTGACAAGCTGGTAAAAGTCATTATTGACGACAAAGAATATATGCTGCCGCAGGGGGCAAACCTCGTGGATGCGGCCAAGTGGAGCGCCGACACGGACATCCCGGTGTTTTGCTACCACCCCAAGATGGCCCCAGTTGGCATGTGCCGCATGTGCGTGGTGGAACAGGGCATGATCGAAAAAGACCGCGCCACTGGCGAGGTCGTGATGGAAAACGGCCAACCCAAGATACGCTGGATGCCCAAGCTGCAAACGGCCTGCACCCAACTGGTCAGCGATGGCATGGTCGTTCGCACCAACACGCCGAAGGTGCTGGCTGGCCGTGAAAGCGTGATCGAGTTCCTGCTGACGAGCCACCCGCTGGACTGCCCGATCTGCGACAAAGGCGGCGAGTGCCCGCTGCAGAACCTGACGATGGCGCACGGCAAGGGCGTCAGCCGCATGGACTTCAGCGACAAGATGCACCTCGACAAGCACGTGCCGCTGGGCGATTTGATCTACCTCGATGAAGAGCGCTGCATCCAGTGCGCCCGCTGCATTCGCTTCCAAGATGAGGTGGTGGGCGATGACGTGCTGGCCTTCCACGAGCGGGGCCGCCGCTTGCAGATCATCACCAAGAGCGACCCGGGCTTTGACACTTACTTCAGCGGCAACACGACCGACATCTGCCCGGTGGGGGCGCTCACGACGGCTGATTTCCGCTTTGGCGCGCGCCCGTGGGAGCTGACCGAAGTCCCCAGCATCGACCCGCACGACGCCGCCGGCAGCAACATCAGCCTGAGCACGCGCCTCGACCGTGACTTTGGCGGGCGGGCGATGATCAAGCGCGTTATGCCGCGCCAAAACGAGTTCGTCAACGAGATCTGGATCAGCGACAAGGCGCGCTTTGTGCACCACTTCACCCGCAGCGATGAGCGGCTGCAAAGCCCGCAGATTCGGCGCGGCGGCGCGATGCGCCCCACCGTCTGGAACGAGGCGCTGCCCGACGTGGCCAACGCGCTCAAGGCGGCTGAAGGTGATGTGGCCGTGCTGGCCGGCCCGGGCGCGAGCAACGAAGATCTGTGGGAGTTGAAGCAGCTGGCGAAGGCGCTGGGCAGCGAGCGCTTGGGCGCATGGACGACTCACGCCGGCGCAGCGCTGGCTGCACAGGTCGGCGTCGGCAAGGGAACCAATCTCGGCAAGCTGGGCAAAGGTGACGCCGTGCTGGTGATCGCCAGCGACCTTGAAGAAGAAGTGCCGATGTGGTTCCTGCGCATCAAGCAGGCGCAGGATCGCGGGGCATATCTGGTGGTGGCCAACCACCGTGAGACTCGCCTTGCCGAGCTGGCGCGCGAGACCGAGCGCAAGGTGAGCACCCAGACCGAGCGCAAGGCCATCCGTGGGGCGGATGTGCGCTACGCGGCGGGCGGCGCGGTCGAGTGGATGCGCCACATCGACGCGCACGCCCCTGAGATCGCGCAGAAGCTGCGCGAGGCGGCCAACCTCGTGATCGTCGTCGGCAGCGAAGGCTTGACGCTGGAAGGCAGCGCTGCGCTGACGCAGGCCGCCGCCAATTTCTTGATCGAGAGCGGGCACGTCGGCAAGCCGCAGAATGGCCTGCTGCCGGTGCTGCCGGGCGCGAACGGCATGGGGCTGCACTACATGGGCTATACAGTGGAGAACACGCTGTCGATCGTCCAGAACCCGCCCAAAGTGCTCATCGTCGCCCAATGCGAACCGCTGAACGACGACCCGACCGCCGCGGAATGGCTGTCAAAAGTTGAGACGCTCATCACGATGAACCTGTTCCCAGATCGGACGATTGAGCACGCGGCCTACGCCCTACCGATTCAAAGCTTTGCTGAGCGTGACGGCACGTTCACCAACGGCGAGCGGCGTGTCCAGCGCTTCTACACCGCGCAGGGGCCGATGGGCGACAGCCTCGCCCTGTGGGACGCTGCGGCGCGCCTGCGCGAGCGCATCACTGGCACGCGCGCCAAGCTCAGCGCGGCGGCGGTGATGTTGGAGATCAGCAACAACGTGCCAGCTTTCGACGGGATGCGCTACAAAGAGCTGGCCAAAGTCGAACGCCAGTTCCCCGACGTGGGCGGCACAGATCAGTACTACGGCGGCACAGCCTACCAGAACAAGGGCGGCCTCGGCTTGCAGATCCCGTCTGAAGCCGATCAAGGCACGGTCGCGGTCGGCGCGGTGAACGAAGCTGCGCTCAGCGCGGGGGACGGCCTGCTGCTCATCCCGACGACGCGCTTGTACGACCGCAGCACGATCGTCCGCCAGAGCGCGGTGATCGCGTCGCGCGTGGCCGCGCCTTTCGTCGGGTTGAACCCCGCCACGGCTGAAAAACTGAACGTGGCAGATGGCGACGCGGTGACGGTGTCGTTTGCGGGCGGCCATGTGACGGTAACCGCTCATGTGAGCGACGCTTACGCGCCGGACGCGGCTTTCCTGCCGCGCTACCTGACGGCTGAACCGACGCCGATGCTGCCGACTAGCGCGCAGATCGAGCGCGCGACAAGCGTTGTGGCTGCTCTGTAACCGATAGACGAGAGAGGCTGAGTTTATGTCGACACCGGTAAAGATAGGTCTTGGGTTGGTCGCTGTGGTCGTCGTGTTTGCGGCGTTGGCGGCTGGCCTCTTTGTTACGGTCAGCGTGCTTCAGGCGCTGTTCGATCCGAACTTTGTTGACCCGCAGCGCGTCGTCCAGTGCAGCGCCAGCAGCACCTGCTCGGTGTTGTGGCCGATCGTGTTTGGCGTGATCTTCGTCTTGGTGATCGTCACGGGGTTTGCCTACACGACGCTGCTCGAGCGCAAGTTCATCGCGTGGTTCCAGCAGCGCGTGGGGCCGAACCGCGTGGGGCCACTGGGGCTGCTGCAACCCGCGGCGGACGCGATCAAGCTGATCTTCAAAGAGGACATCATCCCCGACAAAGCCGACAAGCCGATCTACTACCTCGCGCCGCTGCTCAAGACGGTTCCGGCGCTGATCGTGCTGGCGGTTGTGCCGCTGGGGCCGAGCATCCTGCTGCCGTGGATCGACGGGTTCTACTACGTCGTGCCGCTGGGGCTGGCGGATGTGAACGTGGGTGTGCTGTGGCTGCTGGCGATCACCAGCATCGGCACGTATGGCATCACGCTGGCGGGCTGGGCGTCCAACAACAAGTACGCCATGTTGGGCGGCCTGCGCGCCTCGGCGCAGATGATCAGCTATGAGCTGAGCCTCGGTTTGGCGATGGCTGTGCCGGTGATGATCGTGGGCAGCATGAGCCTCGGCGCGATCATCGAAGCGCAGAAGTACATCCATCAGTGGTTTGTGTTCCAGAATCCGCTGGCAGCGGGCATCTTGATCCTGACGCTGTTCGCCGAGGTGAGCCGCGCGCCGTTCGACCTCGTCGAAGCCGAACAAGAGCTGACCGCTGGTTTCATGACGGAGTACAGCGGCATGAAGTTCGCCATGTTCATGATGGCGGAGTACATCGGCATGATCGCGGTGGGCGTCATCGTTGCGACGATGTACTTCGGCGGCTATCACTTCTTCTTGGTCGATCAAGCGCCGATCTTGGGGCCGATCTTCCTGATCGGGAAGGTAGTGCTCTTCTTGATCTTCTTCGTGTGGGCGCGCGCCACGCTGCCGCGCGTGCGCTATGACCGCTTGATGGCACTGGGTTGGAAGGTGCTGCTGCCGCTGGCACTGCTGGCTGTGACGTGGACAGCGATCGCTACCGTCATCGGCGATGCGTCGGGCAGCCCGTTCGTTTACACGGTGGTATCGGGCATCTTCTTCGTGGTGGTGGTGGCAGGTGGCTTCTACTTCCTGCGCGATCCTGAAGAGGCCAAGACCCGCGCCGAGGAGGCCGACCTCGCTAATGACCCGATCGTGACTGGCGAACGCCGCGGCCCGGTCTGGACGGCGCTCAACGTGGTGGGCGGCTTCGTCGCCATCCCGTTTGTGCTGGTGGAGGGGTTGATCCGTGGCTTGGAGACAGTCGAGAAGGCCGGCCAGCCTGCCAAGTCGGATGAGAAAGCTATTGTGCCGAAGGAAACAACAGGCGGCGACTAATTCGCCTGATTCATGGATAGGAGGACGAAGCAAGGATGAACATCATTCGCGGTTTCCGCACAACGTTCAAGCACCTGCTTGAGGAACCAGTCACGCTGCAATACCCAGAGCAGATGGCGGTCTTTAAAGATCGCTACAAGGGGCGGCATCACCTGCGCCGTTATGAGAACGGGCTGGAGAAATGCATCGGCTGCGCGCTGTGCGCGGCGGCCTGCCCGGCGGACGCCATCTGGGTGGAAGCGGCTGAGAACACCGACGACGAGCGCTACAGCCCGGGCGAGCGCTACGCCAAGACGTATGAGATCAACATGCTGCGCTGCATCTACTGCGGCTATTGTGAGGACGCCTGCCCGACGCAAGCTATCGAGCTGGGCCACGAACATCAGCTGAGCTTTACCGATCGGCGGGATTCGATCTTCACGAAGGAAATGCTCATCGACCCCGTGCCACCGGGCGGCAAACCGACCCCGCAAAAGGTGGAGCCGGGCGTGTACACGCGGGCGATCCCCGACATGCCAGATCCGAAGTAATGATGGAGGGCGCGCCTGAATGTGGTTCGCCCCTTCTCTCGCCCTGTGGCGCAGGTCAGCGTGAACTGCGCCGCAGACGCGCCGGAGTCGTGGAACTCTGGCGCGTCTTGTGTTAAACTCACGCCGTTTCATTCAAGTAACGAAGTGGGGTTCGCGGATGAGTTTTGAACTGATTTTGTTCCTAGCGCTGGCTGGGCTGGCGGTTCTCTTCGCAGTCGGCATGCTGCTGAGCGAGAACGCCGTCCACAGCGCCCTTTTCCTCATCGGGAACTTTGGCTGTGTGGCTGTGCTCTACCTCATGTTGGAAGCCCCGTTCATCGGGATGGTGCAGATTGCCGTGTACGCCGGGGCGATCATGGTGCTCTTCCTGTTTGTGATCATGCTGTTGGGGGCGGAACAAACGACAGATACCACGCGCCGCTTTCGCTGGTTGACGGGCGCGGCGACGGTTCTAGCCGCGTCGTTCTTCTCGGCGATTGTGGCCCCGATCGTGCTCGGGGGCGTCGTCCTGCCCACACCCGTGCAGCAGGGGGCGATGGTGCGCTTCGTCCACGCAGCGGGCATCCCCAACGATCAAGCGGTCAACCTCACTGTGAGCGGCGGCAGCTTGAGCGAGCCGCTGGTGCTGTCTGACTTGAACTTCGGCGACGTCAGCCCATTTTTCCAGTTAGAGGCGGGCACGTACAACGCACTGGTGCAGACGGTGGACGGCGCGCCAGTGATGCCGCCGGCGCAGTTCCGCGTGGAGGACGGCACAACGGGGGCGGCCAGCGTGATCGTGTTCGGTGAGTTCAACCTAGACCGCGGCACGTTCCCGATGCTTTCCCTGCTGCCGCAAGATTTCACGCCAACGGCCCATAACTCGGCGCGGGTGCTCATCTTCAACGCTTTTGGCGATCCGTCGTTGGGCCTAGCTGACCTCGGCCCGAACCAAGTTGTGGACACGCGCCGCCGCAGCGCGCTGGACGAGAACGGCGAACCAGTGGTTGACGACAACGGCCAGCCCGTGCAGATCACGACGATGGATGACCCGCTGCTCGTTCCCTTCACGGGGGCGTTTACCTTGTCACAGCCTGCGACCGTCCCGAGCGGCACAAGCGCCTATGCGTTGGTCGATGAGCAGTTCAACGTGGTCAAGCCGCTCTTCGACTTCAACTTGGCACAGTCCAACGAGCATCTGATCATCGTCGCGCCGGATTATTTGCAGTTTGGCGCGGGGCCGGGCCGCTACCGCCCAACGGTGCTGCGCGATCCGAATCTGTCGATCCAACTGTCTGCGCCGTTCGGCAGCCCAGCTAGCATCGGGCAGGTGCTGTTCACGGACTATCTGCTGCCGGTGAACGTGGTTGGGATGCTGCTGCTAGTGGCGCTGGTGGGGGTGGTCGTCTTGACCCGCCCCGACACTGAAAAGCAGGATCGTCGCATCGTGCGGCGGCGCAAGGTCAGTCGCCCGCTGACCAGCGTCATCTCGACGCAGACCGGCGGCAGCATCACCGACGAAGCGCCCAAGCTGCCTCAACCTCAGTCGAACGACTAGGGACGACCCACTCAAGGAGAAGCGTGCATGAATTTTTCAGTGCCGACAGAAGCGTTTATCGTCCTCAGCATGGTGTTGTTCGTGCTGGGCGCGATGGGCGTCATGCTGCGGAAGAACGCGATCATCGTCTTCATGAGCGTCGAGATGATGCTGAACGCGGCCAACCTCGCGTTTGTGGCCTTCGCCCGACAGTGGATGCACCTTGAAGGGCAGGTGTTCGTGTTTTTTGTGATGACCGTCGCGGCGGCAGAGGTCGCGGTGGGGCTGGCGTTGATTGTGGCCATCTTCCGCAATCGCAACAGCACAAATATTGACGCTCTGCATCAAATGGAAGGGTAAGCGGTGGATTTATGGAAGCCTACGCACAACTGATCCCCCTCACTATCCTGATTCCGGCCATCGGCGCGTTCATCAACATGTGGTTGGGCGCGAAGATGGGCGAGAAGCTCAGCGGCTACATCGGCATCGGCGCGTCGGTGTTGTCGTTCATCGTGTCGCTGGTGATCTTCAGCTACGTGAACGGCAGCCACGGCGGCGGGGTGCTGGTGGATCCGCCGCTGCTAGACGGCTGGATTGCGATCGAGTCGATCGGCCTGAACATCCCGTGGCAGTTCCGCGTGGACGCGCTGTCGGGGTCGATGATGCTCGTCGTGACGGGCATCGGCTCGCTGATCCACATCTACGCCTTCGGCTACATGCACGGCGACCCCAAGTTCAGCCGCTTCTTCGTCTACCTCAACATGTTCCTCGTGTTCATGCTGGTGCTCGTCACGGCGAACAACTTCGTGATGATGTTCGTCGGCTGGGAGGGCGTCGGCTTGTGCTCGTTCTTGCTCATCGGCTTCTGGTGGGACAAGAAGCACGGGGTGGGCTGGCGCAACTCGAACGCGGCGCGCAAGGCGGTGATCGTCAACCGTATCGGCGATTTCGGCCTCGTCATCAGCATGTTCTTGATCTTCTGGACGTTCGGCACGTTCGACTACTATCGTTCGGGTGAGACGGCCAACGTGGCGTTTGCCAAGTACGTTCACGGCTACGCGGAAAAGCACGGCGCAGAAGGCGCTGAGGCTGAAGCCGCCGCTGCGGTTGAAGCTGCCGCAGCGGCCGAAGCGCCCGCGCACGGGGCCGAGACGGCTCACGGCGGCGGCGACGCCCACGGCGCAACCGCCGGCGATCACGGCCACGCGCGGCCTGCGCTGGAGCAGATCGACAACAGCCTGTTCGAGACGTCGCAGCTCGGCGTCTTCGGCCAGACGATCCGCCTCGGCGAGCTGCCGGTTGGCCACCCTGACCGCATGATCGAGATCGGGCCGTTCACCTTCGAGTTTGGCCAAGTGCTCTTCTTGATCGTCTTCTTGATGCTGGTGGGCGTGACGGCCAAATCGGCGCAGATTCCGCTCTTCGTCTGGCTACCAGACGCGATGGCCGGCCCGACGCCTGTTTCTGCGCTGATGCACGCCGCGACGATGGTCACGGCAGGCGTCTTCCTGCTGATCCGTTCCAACGTGTTCTTAGACTACGCGCCAGAGGCCTCCGCGCTGATTGCGATCGTCGGCGCGTCCACGGCCCTGCTGGGCGGCTACATCGGCATCGGCCAGTGGGACATCAAGCGCGTGCTGGCCTACTCGACGGTGTCGCAGTTGGGCTTCATGGTGGCGGCCATCGGCTTGAACGCCTATATCCCGGCCATGTTCCACTTGGTGACGCACGCGATCTTCAAGGCTTGTCTCTTCCTCGGCAGCGGCTCGGTGATTCACGGCGTGGAGCACGGGCATCACCACGTCCACGCGCACGGGCACAACGGCCACGGTGACGAGCACGGCCACGACGACCATGCCCACGCAGACGACTTCGACCCGCAGGACATGCGCAACATGGGCGGGCTGTGGAAGCGCATGCCGGTCACGTTCGGGACGTACCTGTTCGCCACGTTCGCGCTGGCGGGCTTGTTCCCCTTCTCAGGTTTCTGGTCGAAGGATGAAATCCTCGTCAAGGGGTGGATCGCAGGCTTCGACAAGGGCAACCCCATCGGCTTTATCGTGTTGGGGATGCTGCTAGTGGCTGCTGGGTTCACCGCCTTCTACATGTGGCGGCAGATTCAGATGGTCTTCTTCGGCGAGCCGCGCAGCGAAGCCGCCGCCAACGCCCCGGAGAGCGTCGCGTGGATGACGATCCCGTTGGTGGTCTTGGCCTTCGGCAGCCTCGTCGGTGGCTTCATCAATATGCCAGCGCCCATTAACGGCGTCTTCCTGCCGCATGAGTTCGGCCACTTGTTGGAGAGCTTGATGCCGAGCGTAACCGCAGCGGGCTTCCCTGAGTTCAACTTCCCGCTGGCGCTGCTGGCGACGGCCGTTGCGCTGGGGGCGATCTTCTTCGCGCACAGCATCTACGCGGGCAGCAAAGCCGTCCGCGGCAGCGGCGAGCCAACCGAACGCCGCGATCCACTGACCTACCTGCCGTCGAGCCGCCCGGTCTGGAGCTTGGCCAACGCGCGCATGTACTGGGATGAGATCTACTTCCGTCTGTTTGAGAACCCCTACAACCAGATGGCCAAATGGTTGTATCGCATCGATTGGGACATCTTGCACGATTACTTCCACGACACGGTGCTCTACAAGGGGTACAAGAGCGTCGGTAACCTGCTGGCGCGGGGCGTTGATGTCAACGTGATTGACGCCACGGTGCTAGGGGTAGGCCGCTTGACGCGCGCGGCTAGCAGCCGCATGCGCACGCTGCAAACTGGTTACGTCCGCACGTATGCGGTAGGACTCTTACTCGGTGTGGTGGCGGTCGTCGTTGTGATGCTGCTGCCCTTGATCCAGAATAGCTAAGGAGACAGAGAGAAACATGTTTGAAGGTCTCTCATTGACGACAATCACGCTGTTCCTGCCGCTGGTCGGCTTCACCATTCTGCTGTTCATCCCACAAGCGCAGAAGGAGCAGATCAAGTGGACGGCCTTCGGCACGACCATCGTAACGCTGCTGTTCTGCCTCATCATGTGGGCCAACTTCGACAACGCCAACCCCGGCTTGCAGATGGTGCACCGCTTCAACTGGCTGAACATCTCGCTCGGCGGCAACGCCATCGTGTCCGACTACATGGTAGGGGTGGACGGCCTGAGCATGCTGCTCGTGCTGCTGACAGGGTTCATCATGCCGATTGCAGTGCTCTTCTCGTTCGGCAGCAACATCTTTGAGGAGCGCGGGCGCGAAAAGCTCTACTACCTCTTCCTGCTGCTGCTCCAGTGGGCGATGATCGGCGTGTTCGTGGTGCAAGACCTCATCATCTTCTACATCTTCTGGGAGGTGACGCTCGTCCCGATGTACTTCTTGGTGGGCATTTGGGGCGGCGAGCAGCGCGTCTACGCGGCGATCAAGTTCTTCCTGTATACGATGGCCGGTTCCATCCTGATGCTGATCGCCATCCTCTACGTGGGCAACGCGGCAGGTACGTTCGTCGTGCCGGACATCATCGCTAAAGTGACCGCGCCGGATTGGACATGGGCGATCCCGGGCGTGGCTAGCTCGGCGGTGGTGACGGGGCCGCTGCTCTTCTTCGGCTTCTTCATCGCGTTTGCGATCAAAGTGCCAGTGTGGCCGTTCCACAGCTGGCTGCCAGACGCGCATGTGCAAGCGCCCACGGCCGGCTCGGTCATTCTGGCCGGTGTGCTGCTCAAGCTGGGCACGTATGGCTTGGTGCGCTTCAACCTCGGCATGTTCCCGCGCGAGAGCATCGAGTTTGCGCCGGTGATCGGCGTGCTGGCGGTGATCGGCATCATCTACGGCGCGTGGGTGAGCTACGCGCAGACCGACGTGAAGAAGCTGGTGGCGTATTCCTCGGTTAGCCACTTGGGCTTTGTGGTGCTGGGCATCTTTGCGCTGAACGCGCAGGGCATTCAGGGCGCGACGCTTCAGATGGTGAACCACGGCATCAGCACCGGCGGCTTGTTCTTGATCGTCGGCATCCTCTATGAGCGCTACCACACGAAGGACATGGCGGCCTACGGCGGCATCTGGAAGATCGCGCCGATCTTCGGCGGCACAGCGCTGGTGATCGCGCTGTCGAGCATGGGGCTGCCCGGCTTGAACGGCTTTATCGGCGAGTTTACGATCCTGTTGGGCGCGCTCGGCAGCAGCTATCTGGGTTTCTTCTTCACGCTGTTCGGCACGTTGGGCGTGATCATGGCCGCGGTCTACATCCTGTACATGTTCCAGCGGGTGTTCATGGGCGAGTTCAAAGCGCCTGCGCACGATGGGCATGACGCCCACGGCGACCATGGCCACGACGAAGCCGGCTTCAGCTTGAACCTGAAGTGGAACGAGATTGCCGCGCTCGTGCCGATTGTCGTGATGGCTTTCTACATCGGCTTGCAGCCTAACCCCTTCTTCCGCGTAATGGACGCCGCCACGAATCAGCTTGTGCAGCAGATCGAAGCCAGCAACGGCGGCCCGGTCGTCGTGGAAGGGGAGCAGCCAGTCGCAGAGGAAGCCTCAGCGGTGACGGGCAGCGCGGCTGGCACGACTGAGGCCAACAACTAGGAGCGGCTATGTACACTGCACCGACGCTTGACTTTTTCGGCCAACTCAACCTCGGGGTGGCGCTGCCCGCTCTGGCGGTGATGTTCGGCTCGATGATCGTGCTGTTGATGGGGTTGTTTGTGCCACGGGAGCGCAGGCACTCAGTTCCGATTGCTGCCTTGTCGCTCATCAGCGCGGGCTTCATCATGACGTTGTTCACCTTCAACCCGCCTGACGCTGAGGCCTTCGGCGGGATGTATCGCGGGGATGCCTTCGCCAACATGCTCAACTTGATCGTGCTGGCAACGGCCTTCTTGGCGATCCTCGGCAGCACCGACTACCTGCGCATGACGCAGATCAACCACCCGGAGTACTACACGCTGCTGCTGCTGAGCACGTCAGGGGCGATGATCATGGCGGGGGCAAACGACCTGCTGCTGATCTTCATCGCGCTGGAGCTGCTGAGCATTCCGTTATACGTGCTGGCGGCCTTCCGCACGACGGACGGCACACCCACCGATGAAGTGTCGTCGAAGTCGCAGGAGAGCGGCATCAAGTACTTCATCTTGGGGGCGTTCTCCAGCGCGTTCTTCGTCTATGGGGCGGCGCTGGTCTACGGCGCGACGGGGACGACCAACCTGAACGCGGTAGCCGAAGCCGTACAGGGCTTGGCCGCGGCGGGCGACTTCGGCACGGCGGGGACGCTGCTGCTGTTGGGCGCGGCGCTCATCTTGGTCGGCTTGGGCTTCAAAGTGGCGGCGGTTCCGTTCCACATGTGGACGCCCGACGTCTACGAAGGCTCGCCGACGCCGGTCACAGCGTTCATGAGCGTGGCAGCGAAGGCGGGCGGCTTTGCCTCGCTGCTGCGGATTGTGGCGGTAGGGTTGGCGGCACTGGCTGTTCGGCCAGAGGAAGCGGCTGCATGGCAGCCTGCCTTCCAACTGGTGGCGATCTTGACGCTGGTGCTGGGGAACGTCGTCGCGCTCGCGCAGAACAACCTCAAGCGCATGTTGGCCTACTCGTCGATTGCGCACGCGGGCTACATCCTGATGGCGGTGGCGGCGGTGGGGTCTGCGCCGCTGGTGGAAGGCATCGGCGACAGCGCCGCGCAGTCGATCTTGATCTACTTGGCAGCTTACATGTTTACCAACTTGGGGGCGTTCGCGGTGGTTTCCGCTGTGGAGCGTGAAGACGGCAGCGGCGTCATGCTGGACGACCTGAACGGCCTCTTCAACACGCGCCCGTGGCTGGCGGTGGCGATGGCGATCTTCATGCTGAGCTTGACGGGCATCCCGCTCACGGCGGGCTTCATCGGCAAGTACTTGGTCATCAACGCGGCGGTGCAGGCCGGCTTGATCGCGCTGGCGGTGGTGGGGGTGTTGACGAGCGTCGTCAGCGCGTTCTACTACATGCGCGTGATCGTGAACATGTTCCTGCGCTCGGAAGCGGAAGGGGTGGCGCTGCCGGTGGTCGGGCAGCCGCTGCTGGTGGCGGTGTATGCGTCGATGGCGGGGACGTTGGTGCTGGGGATCCTGCCGACGCTGCTCACGGGGTTGGTGAATCTGGTACAACTGGTCTGATTGACCGCTGGCATCTGTGCTGTGCATAATCAAGGGTGTGCCTGCAAGGCACACCCTTTTTGCTGAAGGAAAGATATGACACAGAGACAATACGGGATGCTGCTGGTAGCGCTGGCAGCCAGCAGCTTCGGCATGCTGCCGCTGATTGCCCGCGACATCTACGCCACCAGCGACCTGCGCCCGACGGATGTTGCCATCTGGCGGATGGGTCTGGCGTTCGTGCTGCTGGCGGCGTGGGTCTGCTGGCGGCAGGGTTCAGCTGGGCTGCGCCCCCCGCTGCCCTTGTGGCAGCACGCGCTGATGGGCCTGACCTATGGCGGGGCCGTGCTTGGGGCGTTCTTCGCGCTAGATCACATTCCGGGCAGCTTGTTCTCGGTGTTAGTGTTCAGCTATCCGGCCATCGTGGCGCTCATCTCACTGGCGTTGGGGGTGCGGATCAGCGCGGTGGGCTGGGCAGCGCTGGGCTTGACGCTGCTCGGTGTCGTGTTGACCGTGCCAAGCGGCGACCTGCTCACAGGCGCAAATCTGACGGGGGTGCTCATCACCTTTGCGACGGCGTTGTGTGCGGCGCTGTATTTCATCGTCAGCAGCCGTTTCATGCGCGTCAGCGGGGAGGTTGTCCTCACGGCAACACTTTACATGATCGGCTTTATGCTGGCGTTCTTCCTGCTGTTGATGGCGCTGTTCGGGCTGCGCTGGCCGCCGCTGCACGTCTGGCCGCACCTGCTGTTTCTGTCGACTGTGTGTACAGTGCTGGCGTTCATCGCGCTCAACGCGGGCATTCGGCGCATCGGCGCGCCGGAAGCGTCTATCCTCGGCTCGTTTGAGCCGATGGTGTCGGTGCTGATGGGCAGCCTGCTTGTGGGCGAGGTGCTCAGCCAGTTGCAGTGGGTGGGGTCTATTTTAATCATCGTCGCGGTGGTGGCGCTTCAGGTGCTGCCCGCGCAAAAACATCGGATACTGGCATGACAGATCGTCAAAAAGGGGCGCTCTTCATCACCATCAGCGCGGCGTCGTTCGCCTTCCTGCCGACGATCACGCGGGCGCTTTACGCTACAGCGCAGGCCGCCGACGTGGCCTTACGTCCGACGGATGTCGCGTTCTGGCGCTTTCTCATTGCCTCGCTGGTCTTAGGGACGGTGGTCATGATCCGCCTGCGAGGCGATGCGATGAGGCCTTCGCTGCCGCTGCCGCGCTTGGCGCTGCTGGGAGCGCTGTACGCCTTTTCGGCGATGAGCGCCTTCATCGGCTTGCAGTACATCAACGCCAGCCTGTACGTGGTGCTGTTCTACACTTACCCCGCGATGTTGGCACTCATCTACCTCGTGCTGGGTATCCCGCTGTCTAAGTGGCAGTGGTTGGCGTTGGGGCTGGTGCTGGTCGGCTTGGTGCTGACAATCCCAGATTTCGACTTCCTCAGCGAGGGGAACAACCTGCTTGGGGTGGTGGTGGCGCTGCTCAACGCGCTGAGCGTCGCGCTTTACTATCTCTTCGCCTCGCGTTGGATGCCGCGCGTGGCCGATGGGATGCATCATACGGCGTGGACGCTGACGCTGACGCTGATCTTTATCACGCTGCTGCTGCCTTTCAACGGGCTGACGATCCCAACAGACAGCACCTTGATCGTGCTGCTGCTGACGCTGGCAGTGGGCTGTACAGTCGTGCCCATTCTGGCCATCAACCTCGGCCTTCGACATATCAACGCGGCGCAGGCGTCTATCATCTCATCGACGGAGCCGGTGATCGCGATGTTAATCGCGGTCGCGTTCTTGAATGAGCTAATCTTGCCGCTGCAATGGGTGGGCGCAGCGTTTATCATAAGCGCGGTGCTCGTGCTGGAACTCAGCCCACGCAAGCGCGCTGCTTAATTCTGTCGGATGGTTATGACGCAATCTCATTGGCTGCTTGCCGCGCTGTTGTGTTACTTTTTCTGCTTTACAGCCTACACCAGCTTACACACGCCTGCGTTTGAAGCGCCTGATGAGTACTATCATTTTGCAGTGATTGAACATCTCGCCCGGACGGGGCAGTTCCCCGCGCGCACGCTTCCAGATCCCATCACGGATTACCAGTTCCCGGCGCAGCCGTGGCGACAGATGGCGTTTCACGCGCCGCTCTATTATCAACTCATGGCTGGGCTGCTGCGCGTAACGGGGGCGGATACGGCTGACTTCCCCGCGTATCGTCTGAACCCACACGCGCAGATTGGCGTGGCGCTGGCGCAGGATAACCACAACTTGATCGCGCATCGCGGCGGGCCAGTGCTGCTGGGGGTTCCCTTACTGGATAGGTTAGATGGGACCGGCGGCGCGCTGCGCGGCCTGCGGCTGGCCAGTGTGGCGCTGGCGACGTGGACGCTGACAGCGATTTACGGGTTTGCGCGGGCAGGATGGCCGCACCTGCCGCAGCGCGTGGCGCTGCTGGCGGCGCTTCTCGTGGCGCTTATGCCGCAGTACGTCTTCTTGGGTGGGATCGTCAGCAACGACGTGCTGCTGACAGCGCTCGCGGCGAGCGGGCTGTGGTTAGTCGCGTGGGCGATGCGTCAGCCCAATGGGCGCTGGTGGCTGCCGTGGGTGGCGGGCGTGCTAGGTGGGGCGGCGGCGCTCACCAAAGCCAGCGGGGTGGGCGTCGTGGCGCTGCTCGGCGGGCTGATGGTCGTGCAGATCGTCCGCCAACGCAGCCGCGCGGCTTGGCGCGGGGCGCTGATCTATGGGGTGCTCGTGCTGCTCATCGCGGGGCCGTGGTATCTAGGCAACTGGATTGAACTGGGCGACCTGACCGGCGCGTCGTGGGTGGCGCGGGCAACCGGCCTGCGCGGTGGCCTGCCCGTGACGGGCGCGGAACTGCTGGGGCTGTACTGGTCGTTCTGGGGGTTGTTCGGTTGGTTCAACGTGGCGCTGCCATCGGTCTTTTACACGTGGACGGTGCTGCTGACGTCAGCAGTTGGCGTAGGGTGGTTGGCGGGTTGGCGGGGGCTGCACATGACGCGCAACGGTTTGCTGTTGGGGGGCGTGTTAGCGGCCTACAGCGCCTTGATCGTGGGGGCGTGGTGGCAGTTCAACCAGCTAACGCTTGCAGCGCAGGGGCGACTCTTGTATCCTCTCCTTCCCATTGTGGCCGCTCTGATGGCGGTGGGGCTGGCACAGTGGCCGCGTTGGCTCAGCTTGCCGCTCGTGGCAGGGCTGGCAGCCGCGTCAAGCCTTGTGCCGGTGACGCTGACGCGCGCCTACGCGCCTGACTTGGATGTCGTGCCTATTCTACCCGACGCTGTGACGGTGCACTTGCGCGAGCCGTGGCGAGACCAAGCCTGCGTGCGCCTGACGGTGCGCTTGCAGCAGCCGAGCACGGATGAAGCCGTGCTCGCGCTGTGGTGGCAGGCCGATTGTGAGGTCAGCGGCTATTGGAGCGTGTTCCTGCACGCGGTCGATCGAGATCAGCAGACGTGCGAGGTCGGGCGCACCGATCACATCCTCGCTCAGGTTGATACGATGCCGCAAGGGGGCCGCCTGCCGCTGCCACGCGTGCCCAACAGCCAAGCAGCTTACGATGTGTTACGAATGCAAATTCCTCATGGCGCAACGCACCTACACGTTGGGCTGTACGACGCGGCGGGAACTGGTATGAGAGCGTTCTTAGAGCCGCACGCTCTGCTGCCTGAGGGCTTCAGCACTGGCCAATGCGCGCCGGAGCTGCTAGAAGTGCCTTTGAAAGGCTTGCGCGTAATCTACGCTCGATCATAGTAATTTTGAGACAGGGTGATCGCTCATAGTTTAAAAAAAGGTTTAGGATTTGATAATAAAGTATGGGTTTATGAAAAAAGTAGTGCAAAATATAATCACACTGTCATATCGAATGAAAGGTGAGTAATGACTGAGAAGTTGATGCCCATGCTGCGCTTTGACGGTTCGTTGTGGTGCAATATGGACATTGCTCTGCGTAGTCTAGATCAAATGATCAGCCGCGAAGTGCGCCCATACGGACTATCTGTAATTGAGCTTTATATTCTGCGTGCGCTCTACGAGCGTGATGGTCAAAATGCCTCTGAGCTAGCCTATCAGGTGGGCCGTGCTGCGACGTCGTTCACACCCAATCTCGACAAATTGCAGTCGAAGGGCTACATTGCGAGGCATAACGACGAGCGCGACCGCCGCGCAGTGCGCATTCACTTGACACCTCATGCCGAGGATCAACGCGAAGAGCTGCTCGAGTTGATGCGCCGGATCGATCAGAAACTGTGTACGTTGGTTCCAGCAGCAGATTACGAAGCATTCCTGCGTGTGCTGGCAGCCTTACAGTCGAACGATTTAGGCTGAGCGATCGCTCGTGGAACCGTTGACGACAGACCATGTGCAGCAAGCGCTGGACGCGCATCGGTGGGATGTTCGCATCCGCACGTTTGCAGAGTCTACCGCGACGTCAGCGCTTGCTGCATCTGTGTTGGGCTGTGACCTCGGGCAGATCGCTAAGAGCATCTGCTTTCTGGTAGAGGATCAGCCTGTGCTGGTCGTCGCCAGCGGGGATCAGCAGGTCGACGATCGCAAGATCGCGGCGGCGCTCAACGTCAGCCGTAAGCGCGTCAAGTTCGCCAAAGCGGACGAGTGCTTGCGCGTTTGGGGCTTCCCGCCCGGCAGCGTGCCGCCGTTGGGGCATCGCACGCCCATGAAGCACACGTTCCTCGATCAGATGCTGCGCCGCTATGACGTCATCTACGCTGCAGGCGGCAGCGCTCATTCGCTCTTCCCGCTGACGCTGGCGCAGTTGGAACAGGCGACGCGCGGCCAATGGTTGGACGTCGCGCGCATCTCTGAACCTTCCTAGACGCCCACCCCTTCCGGCATTCCCAAACGAATACGCTCCAAGATTTCCAGCAGGCGCTCGCGCCACGTCTCCGCGTTGACTTTTAGTTCAACCGCAGTGCGCGTGACGTTGACGTCCAGCCCCAGCAAGCGCCCCAAGCGGGCGCGGTCAACCGCGTGGAGCCACGGCAGGCGAATCTCGACGCGCTCACGCGGCTTGACAACCGCCGTCGCGTTGATCTCCGCTGCAAGCAGCTTCACCTCCATCTGGAACAGCAGCCCTTCCACCGCGTAGGGCAGCTTGCCGAAGCGGTCTTGCAGCTCAGCGCGGATGTCTGCCACGTCAGCGCGGTTTTGCAGGCTGCCGATGCGGCGGTAGAGCTGTAAGCGCAGCGCCATCTCCGGGATCCACCCCTCCGGAATGTAGGCCGCCACGGGAAGCTCAATAATGATGCGGTCGCGTTCATAAGTGGGTGGAGGCTGAGGCGCTTCCCCGTGGTGCTCGGCTTTCAAGCGGCTGACGGCTTGCTGCAACAACTGCGAGTACAACTGCAAGCCGACGGTGGTGATGTGGCCGCTCTGGCGCATGCTGAGGATATCGCCTGCGCCGCGCATCTCAAGGTCGCGGCTGGCAATTTGCAGCCCCACGCCTAGATCGGTGTACTCTGAGAGGGTTTGCAGGCGTTCGCGGGCTTCCTCGGTCAAGCCGGTTTTGGGGTGGAAGAAGTAGGCGTAGGCCTGCTGTGCGCCGCGCCCGACGCGCCCACGGATCTGATACAACTGCGCCAGCCCGAACCAATCCGAGCGATCTACGATCAGCGTGTTGACGTTGGGCATGTCGATGCCGTTTTCGATGATGCTGGTGGCCATCAAGATATCGTACTGGCCGCGGCTGAAGTCGTTGATGACGCGCTCTAGCTCGCGCCCGCTCATCTGGCCGTGGCCGACGACGATGCTAGCCTCTGGCACGAGCATTTCGAACCGTTCTCGCAGCGCCTCAATGGTGCGCACGCGGTTGTGGATGATGAACACTTGGCCGCCGCGATCCAACTCGCGCAGGATGGCCTGCCGCGCCAGCCGATTGTTGAACGGGCCGACATGCGTGATCACGGGCAGTCGTTCTTCGGGTGGGGTTTGGATGATGCTGATGTCGCGCACGCCGGACAAGCTCATGTAGAGTGTGCGCGGGATAGGCGTGGCGGTGAGCGTCAGCACGTCCACGCTGGCGCGGAATTTTTTGAAGTGTTCCTTGTGCTTGACGCCGAAGCGCTGTTCTTCGTCGATGATCACTAGCCCCAAGTTGGGGATGTGAACGTCCTCGCTCAGCAGGCGGTGCGTTCCGATGATGATGTCCACTTTGCCCTGTTCAAGGCGGCGGGCGATGGCCTCTTGTTCGCCTTTGGTGCGGAAGCGGCTCATCAGCTCTACGACGACGCCGAAGCCGTCCATGCGGCGGGCGAACGTCTGATAGTGCTGATCGGCTAGCACCGTCGTCGGGACGAGCACGGCCACTTGTTTGCCGTCCATGACGGCCTTGAACGCCGCGCGGATGGCTACCTCTGTTTTGCCATAGCCAACGTCGCCTGTCACGAGCCGATCCATCGGAATAGGCGATTCCATGTCGGCTTTGACTTCGCGGATGACGCGCAGTTGGTCTTCCGTCTCGATGTAGGGGAAGTTGGCCTCCATCTCGGATTGGTAGACCGTGTCAGGGCGGTAGGCGTGGCCCTGCACGCTGGCGCGCTTGGCGTAGATCGTCAGCAGTTCGCGGGCTTCTTCCTCGGCGGCGCGGCGCGCTTTGTCTTTGGCGCGTGTCCACTCCAGCGGGCGGCTGATGTTGCTGAGCGTGGGGTGTTTGTCGTCTGAGCCAACGTAGCGGTTCAGACGATCCGCTTGATCGACCGGCACGAATACCACCGCGTTATCATCGTACAGCAGCACGAGATATTCACGGCGTCCGTTGGCGGTTTCGCGGCTTTGCAGCCCCATAAACTGGCCGATGCCAAAGTCCACATGGACGATGTACTCGCCTTCCTTCCAGTCGGCGTAGTCCGTTTCAGGGAGCTGCTTGCGGCGCACAGCCTCGTTCTTGCGGCGGCGCGGCTCAGGGCGCTGCCAGTTGAAGATCTCGCTGTCGCTGATGAGGTGCAGGGTTGTGTCGGCAAGGTGCAGCGCCCAGCCGCCGCTCAGCTCACCCGCTACGAAGTTCACCGGGTCGGGCAGCGCGGCGATGCCCGTGCGGCGACCAACGTGCGATTGACCAGTCAGCTCAGCCCACAGCGCGGTGATGCGGTCGATCTGCGAAGAGACGATTACGTAGCGATTTTCGGCGCGAGCGTTGGACTGCACCGCCGTGAGCAGCGCGCGCAGTTGGCCGCTGTAGAGCGACTCAGGGGCGAAGAGGCGGCCAAATGTTTGATCCTCGCCGCTGCCGACAAGCTGAACTTGACGATGCGCGGCCAGCGCGTCGGCCAGCGCTTCCCACGTGAGATAGGGCTGTGGGTGCGCCGCGGCCAGCTGGCGCGTGGCGATGTTGTTGGCGCGATTGGTCTCGGCGGCTTCAACAAGTTCATCTACGCGCGCTTCGATGTCGTCGGCGTCGTCCAGCAGGATGAGCGACCCAAGCGGCACATGGTTCAAGAGGCTGGCGCTGCCCCGCCCGATGAAAGGCAGGTAGTGCTCAAGGTGGGGGAACGCCATGCCCTGCTCGAGCGCGTCGAGGTCGGCTTGGTGGCTGATCTGGTCGTCGTCGTCGGCTTGGTCGCGCAGCAGTTCGCGCAGGTGATGGGCGACAGAGCGCAGGTGAACGGGCAGCCCCTCGCGCGCAGGCACAATCGAGACGGACTCAACCGGCTGACGGGTGCGCTGGGTGGTCGGGTCGAACACTTTGAGCGTGTCGATCTCGTCGTCGAAGTAATCGACGCGCACGGGGGCGTTCAGGTGGATGGGGTAGACGTCTACGATGCCGCCGCGCCGCGTGAACGTGCCCGGCTCAGCACAAATGGATGCCGCCTCATAGCCTACACTGACGAGATGGGCGATGAGTTTGTCTGGGGCCAGCCGCAGGCCGCGCGTGAGCCTCAGCGTGTGGGCGCGCAGATCAGCCGGGGGGATCGTCTTCTGCATCAGCGCGCGCGCCGACGTGACGACAATCGGCGGTTGGGCCGCGTGGTCAGAGGCTTGCAGCGCAGCCAGCGTTTGCAGCCGCTCGCGGATGACAGCGCGATCCCACGGCAGGCGATCGTAAAAGGCCGGTGTTGGCTCGGCGAAGCGGTAGACGCGCTCATCGCTGCCCAGCCATACCGGAAGCTGTTCTGTGAGGTTGTAGGCGCGGCGACCCCGCGCGGTGATGTACACCAGCGGCGCATCCCAATCCTGTGCTAGCGCTGCCAGCAGGAAGGGGCGAGCGCTGCGCAGGACGGGCACAGTCTGTGTGGTGTGAGCTGCGCGCAGCGCGTTCAGCCACGCGGCGTACTCCGCGCTCTGGCGCAGCCAGTCAATCAACCCAGTGAGGATCATATGAGTTAAGTCCTGATCGTTTACAGGCTGTTCATTATAGCGAGTCTGGGTGCTGGGCTGTGAGGATGCGCTTACGGCGGCGGAACAGCGGGCGCAGCAGCCAGCGCCCGGCCCGCACCAGTCCGCCGAGCGCGCGCGCGGGCAGCTCGGGCGCGGGCGGGTAGAGCACAGGGTAAGGCTCGATGGTGAGCCGCTCCAGAACGCCGTTAGCGGCGGCAATGCCGGTGGTGGCGGCGCGCTCCATCCACAACGACGGCGTGTCATGACCGATCCAATCGCCGCACGCCCAGCAGTTCGGCCACGGCGTTTGCACGTGCAGGCTGTGCTGATCGGGCACGCGCAAGCAGGTATGCACCTTGCTGTTGCGCCGCACCGCCCCGTAAACGAACGCCCCGCGCAGCGTCGGGAATGCCAACTGCACGTCCGACGCGGCCAGCGCCATCAGGTTGTGATCAGGCAGGTTGGCGCGCTGGTGCGAAGGGTAGAAGTGAACTTCAACCGCGCTGCCGCCTGTTTCGGTGTGCCACGCGGCGTAATCGGGGTAGAGGCGGTGCAGCCAGAAGAAGTTATCCGGCGCAAAGTCCCCGGTGAACATCCCGCCCTGCGCGCCGTCGGGCGGGCTGGCGCTGTACCACAGCCGAACCACGGCGCTAGCGGCGCTGCGAGGGAAGCGCAGGCTAGCCGCTGTGGGGCGCGTAAATGGGCTGTTGGTCAGCAGGCGCTCTGCGCCGCTGGGGTGCAGCGCGAGGATGAGGTGAGCGGCGCAGAACGTGCGCGCGTGGCCGTAGGCGTCTTCCGCCACCACCTGCCACTGCTGACCGTCATGATGGACGCGGACAGCCGTCTGACCCTGATGAAGCTGGCCGCAGCAGCGCTGGATGTGCTCCACAAGCGGGGCGATCACGCTAGTTCCGGCGTCCTGCGGGTAGTAGCTCATGTCCCAACTGTCACGCCGCAGCAGGGTGTAAAAGCGCAGCGCCGCGATGAACCCCGCCAGCGAGTTCTCCTCCGCGGGCGCAGCCAGCAGGTTGACCCCCAAGCCCTGAAACGTCGCTTTGAGGTTAGGCGTCCAGCCGTAGAAGAAGTGTTTTTGCGTCAGGCCATCCCACGCCTTGCCCTCGCGGATCGGATCGACGCCGACGGTGAGCAAGATGCTGTTCAGCAGGCCGGGCAAGCTCAGGAAGTCCCACGGGCTGATGTTGGCCCAGATGGACGGCCTGAGCAGAAGCTGCAAGTAGTGAAACGGCGCGGGAATCCAGCGCGAGCGGACGGCGCTGCCCGCCTCCATGCGGCGCACCTCGCGCCCCCAGCGGTTGATCCACTCTTCGCCGTGGGAAGGCTGTAAGCGCGTCGTTGTGAAGCGCTCCAGCAGCGCGCGCAGGTTGAGATAGCCGCCCCACACCGCGTGGACGCCGTGCTCATCGCGGAACTGCCACACGCGCCCTCGATAGTCGAACGTGTGTGGGTCGCCGCCTGCCAAGCGCCCACCCGCCCATTGCTGATCGGCGTCGAGCAGGCGCACGGGCACGCCCCGCGCTGCCAGATGCGCTGCGGCGCTGAGGCCTGCCAGCCCCGCGCCGAGGACGATCACCTCATCAGCGGGTGAAGCTGCCATCGTTGAAGATGCCTGTTGGGTGGCAGCCGAGTCCAGCCGCTGCTGCGGCGCGCTCAAGATCAACGAACGTCTGCCAATGGCGATCATCCGGCTCATAGAGCACCGCCTCAGCGAAGCCGGCGCGCACCAGCTCGAGGTTGACGAACGTCTCGCCCACGTAGACGTAGCGCAGCAGCCGATCAAACCGATCTGTGTTGGTGCGATCCCGCACAAGGCCGATCGTCTGGCCGCTGACCAACTGTCGATTGAAGTCAGCTGCTTGTTGATAGCAGACCTCATCGCGTTCGGGCGTGTTGACGCCCACATAGCGCACGCGCTGCACGACGCCGTTGATCTCAACGTCGATGGTGTCGCCGTCGATGACGCGCGTTACGCGCCCCACCTCGTCAAAGCGCACGCTGCCGCTGCTTCCGCCGCCGTTGGCCACATCAAAACTGAGGTTGCAAGCGCTCAAGATCAGGGCGCACGCCGCCAGCCATCCCCACAATCGCTGTATCGTCATTTCACGCTCGGTAAGGTATCTTCTTCCGTGGACAAGTCAAGTCAGGCAATCATAGCGAAAGTGAAGGCAAGATGACAGTCGAGGCTTATGCCGCGCAGCGCGCAGGGACGACGTTGGAGCGGTGGGAGTATGATCCGCCGCCGCTCGGCCCATTTGAAGCAGAGATCGCTGTAACGCACTGCGGCTTATGCCACAGCGATGTGCACATCATACGCGGCGACTGGGGCGAGTCGTTCCCGGTTGTGCCCGGGCACGAGGTGATCGGCGAGGTGGTGGCCGTGGGCAGCGCAGCGGATTCAGCGCTCGTTGGGCAGCGGGTGGGCGTGGGCTGGCAGGCAGGGGCGTGCTTGGCCTGTGAGTATTGCCTGCGTGGAGAAGAAAACTTGTGCCCGATGGCGCGCCAGTCGTGCGCTGGGGGGCACTTTGGCGGGTTTGCGCGCCGCTTCCGCGCGGACAGCCGCTTCTGCCACCCGATTCCACTCAGCATGAGCAGCGCAGACGCTGCGCCGCTGCTGTGCGCCGGGATCACGGTCTACGCGCCGTTGAAGCGTTACGCGCGGGCGGGACATTGGCGCGTCGGGGTCGTGGGCATCGGCGGCTTGGGGCATCTGGCGATCAAGTTCGCGCGGGCGATGGGCGCGGAGGTAACCGCTTTCACAACGAGCGCGGGCAAGATGGATGAGGTGAAGGCGCTGGGCGCGCATCACGTTGTGGTAACGGGCGAGGCAAGCGCGCTGCGCCGTGCCCGCTCCAGCCTTGATTTTCTGCTGGTGACCGTCAACGCCGCGCTGGACTGGTTCAGCTACGCCAAGACGCTGCGGCCTAATGGGGTGATGTGCTTCGTGGGCGCAGCAGAGAACGCTGTCAACATTCCAGTTGGGGCGATCCTCAGCAAGCAGTGGGTGGTGACGGGCGGCAGCATCGGCGGGCGCGCTGACATGCGCGACATGCTGGCGTTCGCCGCGCTGCATCAGATCACCGCGCAGACGGAAACGCTGCCCATGACGTCAATCAACACCGCTGTTCAGCGCTTGATCGCCAATGACGTGCGCTACCGCTTTGTGCTGACGTGGGAAGGCGCGTGATGGGAGTATCTAAATTCGAACAGAGGACTCATCCAGCCCCTTTCAGTGGGCGCGCCCTAGCCGAGTGCATCAGCGCTCGGCGCGACGGTGAAGGTCGATGACTGTCTGTTTATTTTAGACACTCCCCGCGTGATCGCAGCGTGACGAGAGCGCTTAAAATGGCTTACAATGAGGATCGTGACATTCTTCGGAGGTGATCGCATGAAACGATGGTTTCTGTTACTTGTGTGCCTGATGACGGCTGTGCCGCTGGCGGCGCAGGATGACCGCCTGCCGCGTGAGGCGGCGCTGGCGGCGGCCCAGCAGCGGTTGGGCACGCGCGCCCAAAGCTGGACGTACACCATTCTTGCGCCGACTACTTCAGCCACCCTCGGCTGCCCAACTGCGCCGGCCGGCGATCTCGGGCGCGAGGTGATCCCGTATCGCTACGTGTTGACTTACGCCACTGGGGATTACGTGGTATTCGCGTCGTCTGACGGGACGGTGGTTGTGCTGTGCGATGACAAGTTCAACCTGACGATTGACGTGCCCACAGCGGTTCCACCGGACGCTGTGCCTGTGATGACGCCAGTCCCAAGTGGTGAAGGGTGCTTGCTCAGCGCAGCGGGCGCTTTTGCCAACGTGCGCGCCAACCCCTCGCGCGAGGCGACGCAGGTTGCGCAGATTTTCAGTGGCCAGTCTTACGTGGTGCTGGCCCAGAACAGCCGCCCCGACGACCGGTGGTACTTCATCTCAGGCGGGTGGGTGAGCGCGACCGTCGCCAATGTGACCGGGGCGGGGTGCGCTGCGCTGCCGATTGACGATGGGCGCGTGGGCAGTGGGGCCGGCGTCACTGTGCCCACGACGGACACGAACATCGCCCAGACGCTGGCGCTCTACGCCTGCCCGCCGAACTTTGAGGGCTACATGCCACCGCGCTTGCAGATCGGCCCGTCTACGGCGCGCGTGGGCAGCGGCGGCCTGCCGAACGTCCTCCGCTCGCAACCGATTGTCAACGACAGCATCGGCGCGCGATTGGGCACGATTCAGCCCGGTCGCACGATTGATGAAGTCCTCAACGGCCCGGCGTGCAGCGGCGGATTTATGTGGTGGCTCGTGCGCGTCGACGGCGTGCAAGGCTGGACAGCCGAGAGCGACTTCAGCCAGCGGGCATACTTCCTTGAACCGTTGACCTCAGACGCAGCGCCCGCTAGCCCGGTTGTGCCTCAGCCGACCACTGGGCAGCCGCCTGCTGGGCCGCTGGGGCAAGTGCTGAGCCGCAGCGTCGCGTTGCAGCAGCGCGACGACATCACCAGCGCGGCGCGCGTCGGCCTCAGCGCGGATGGGCGGTTCGCCCTCGTGTCGGGTCAGATCACGCTCGGCGAGGGGCAGGCGATCTTCGTTGTGGCCGAGTATGCGCTAGACACGGCTAGCCCGCGCTTCACTGACACCGGCATGGCGCTGCCCAGCGTGGTGACGGGCATTCAAACGCTGGTGGATGGCCGTGTTGCCGTGTCTGATCAGGCCAGTCTCTTCATCTTCCGCAAGCAGGGGAACGACTATCTGCAAGATTTTGTCATCCCAGATGTGATCGTCGATGAGGCGCTGCAAGGCTGGTCGCTCACGCCGGATGGGCGGCTACTCGTCTCGTTCCAGCGCGGCAGCAGCGTTGAGGTCGTGATGCGCTCGACCACATCGCCTGACCCGCTGTGGGTTGCTGCGCTGCCGTTCGACGCTTTCAAGCTCGCCTTTAGCCCCGATCAGCGCAGCGTTGCGGCGTTTGGCTTCGACGGCGCGGTAATCCTCGACAGTGTCACCGGCGTTCAGCAAGCCGTGCTCAGCAACGCTACCGAACAGTTCGGCATGCTCGATTTTGCGTTCGACCCCACCGACAGCAACCGCCTGCTGACGACGATCTGCAAGCGAGTGGACACGACGCGCAGCCCGTCGCCGTGCGTGGCCGGTGAGGTGACGCTGTGGTCGATCAACCCGACGAACATCTTAGGCGTCGTGGAGACGGATTCCGCCAACCCGCTGCACCTCGTGGTCGCCTCAGATGCCAGCCTCATCTTGGTGGGGGACGCTGCCGGTCAGATCGTGGTGCTGGACGGCGGGGGCAACTTGGTGGAGGAAGTTCAGGTGACGGCCAGCCGTGATGAAGCCATCGTCGATATGGCGCTGAGCGTAGATGATCGCTCGCTCGTGCTGACGACCAGCAGCGGCCAGATTCTCTGGTTGACGCTAGCGCCTGCCCCCTAATCTTCAAATAAGCGCAGCAGCTTGACCGCCACCTGCAAGTTGGCGCGGGTGGCGGCATCTTGCAGGTTGATCTGGCAGAGCTGCTCGATGCGCGTCAACCGGTAGTTGAGCGTGCTGCGGTGGATGTGGAGCGTTTCCGCCGCTAGCACGCCGTTCCCGCCGGTGTCGAGGTAAGCTTCCAGCGTTTGGAACAACTCAGAGGATCGTTCCTCGCGCAGGCGGCGGAGGATCGGCACGTAGGGGTTGGCGGTCAGGCTGCGCGGCCCGGCAAGGTAGAGCGTGTGCAAGTACCCCAGTTGGTCAAAGCGCACGAGCGGCTCCTGCGGGGCGATGCGCTGGCCGATGACGAGGGCGTCGCGCGCCTGCTCATGCGCGCTGCTGACTTGTAGCGCCCCCTGCGCCACCGCCGAACAGCCCGCGCGATGGCGCAAGCGCCCGCGCCCGTTCTGCAAGCGCTCGACGATGCGCGCCAGCACAGCCTCAGCCCTCTCATCCTGCTGGATCAGCACGACGATCTGACCGGCAAACTGGCCGACAACCACGCGCCACGCCTGCGTTGCGGCCAGTTGGTTGAGCTGACGGTAGAGGGGCATCAGCGCGGCGCTCTCCACGTCGATCACGAGCAGGCGATACGGCAGGCGCAGATCCACCCCGTAGCGCAGAGATTGGTCAGTCAGGATCGTGTGGTGGGCTTGGTCGCCCGCGATCAACTGGCTGAGCAGGCTGCCCTTGAGCGACGCCTCCGCGGCCTGTGCTGTCTCTTGGTAGAGGATCATCAGCGCGGCAATCGTCGCGCCGCTTTCGATGGCCAGCAGGTCGATCTCGCTCAGGGCGTGGTCGTCGGCGATGATCCACATGAAGCCGTAGATCATCCCGTGCACCACTATCGGCGCGAGCAAGCGTTCCATCTCAAGGCCGACATCGGCCATGACCGGAAGCTGCACCGGCCGCAGCGTCTGGCGGATGGTGGGCAGGTAGCCGCGTTCCTCCAGAGCCTGCACGAGCCGCGGGTCAGTGCGCCCGTGAAGTTGGGTGTAGCGGCGCGCTTCGTCTACGTCGGCGATGTTGACGGTGGCGATGGCGTCAAAGGTGGCGGTTTCGATGCTGATGCTGTGCTGCACGAGTTGGGCGAGCTGCGCCGCGAGTTCGGGCAGCCCGCCGCCCTCCAGCACGATCCGCGTCAACTGCTGGTTGATGGCGAGGGCGCGGCGCACCATGTCAAGGCTGCCCTGCGTGATGCGCCCGATGATCTCGCGGGCGGCGTCGACAAAGCGCAGGGTGTAGGGGATTTCGATCAACGGCAGTCCGCAGGCATCGGCGGCGGTGACGAGGTGGGGCGGGGTGTGGTCGATCATCTTGCCCACAGTGAGGCATAACCCCGCGACGCCTCGTGCCTGCATCTGCGCCACGTAGTCGGCTTGGGCGGCGGCGTCGGGCGGCAGGTTGATGATGGTGGTCATGACCAGCTCACCGCCGTTGAGCCACTGCGGCGCGTCGGGCACGCCAGCGTTGTGCACCCACAGCACAGGGTGCTGCAAGCCCGCCTGCCCAGCGACGAGCCGCGCCCCGGGCAGCAGCCCCATCGTGAGAATGTCATCCACGGTCAACATGTGGCGGATTATAGCACATGTGCTTGGCGGCGGATTGATCTGGCTGGCGTGCGCTCGGTCGATTCGTATCAATTTCGTTGCGCGCGCAAGTTGCCGACGCAGATGATGCTATAATGGCCTATGCGAACCATCGCAGGGAGAAACATGCATCATGTGGAGACGACTATTGAGCTTATCCGGGGTGCTGCTGCTGGCGGGATGCTATCAGCAGTCGGTGGACAGCTTTGAGACGATCAACAGCGGGGCGGTCATGATTGACCCCGCGCCGACCAGCTTAGGCGTTGAGCCGGGCACGGACGCCACGCCGATTGTGATCGTGCCAGATGGCGCAGCCACAGCCGCCCCTGACGAGCTGGTGATCATCCAAGTGACGGCGGACAGCGCTCCCAGCAGCAGCGATCTCGCCACGCTGCCGCCGATCCCGCTGGGGCCGCCTGCTACTGCTACGGTGATCATCATCCGCCCTGACCCAGACACGCCCACCCCCAGCGCTGCCTTGCCCAACAGCGGCCAACCAACCGCAACGCCCGGCCTCTTCATCACGCCGGAGGTTCCGATGCAGCTCGTCATCCCGACTGCGACCCCGCTCGGCCAGCCGCTGGCGGCGGATACGCCGTCGAACGGCATCATCACGCCCGAGCAGTTCATGCCAGAGCTGGTGCAGGGCTGCGAGTACACGATTGTGTCGGGCGATACGCTGTTCCGCATTGCGCTGCGCAACAACATCACGCTAGCATCGCTGCTGTCGGCCAACAATTTATCAGAGAACAGCATCATCCGCCCCGGTCAGGTGATCCAGATTCCGGGCTGTGGCGCAGTAGACCCAACCGCCACGCCGCCCCCGCCGCCGGACGTGCCGCCCATCGCTGCGCCGATTGACCCGAACGCTGCGCCTGCCACGTTGGAGTCAGGCGCGCCGGGGGCGGTCGCCAGCCAAGCCGTGCACCGCGTCCGCGCGGGGGACACGCTGTATGACATCGCCGTACGCTACCGTGTGACGGTGCGGGCGATCCTTGCGATCAACAACATCCCGAACCCCGATCGGCTTCAGATCGGGCAGGAGATCATCATCCCCGCGCGCTAAGGCTTACAGCACCTTGCCGGGGTTCATGATGCCGCGCGGGTCGAGCGTCTGCTTGATCTGGCGCATCACGTCGAGCGCGTCGCCGTGCTCGGCTTGCATGTAGGCGCGCTTGCCGATGCCCACGCCGTGCTCACCGGTAGCCGTGCCGCCTAGCGCGATAGCATGCTGCACGATCTCACCGTTGACGGCCTGCACTTTCTCGAAGGTGATCGGGTCGCCGAACGGCAGTTCCACGTGGATGTTGCCGTCGCCAGCGTGGCCTTTCATGTAGCCTTTGATCCCGTGTCGCTCGATGGACTGGCGCGCGAACTCAATCAAGTCCGGGTAGCGGCTGATGGGCACGGCTACGTCCATGATGAAGATGCGCTGGCCCGGGTGGTTGCGGACGAGCGTTTCATAGGCGTGATGGCGGGCGTTCCACAACACTTTGCGCTCAGCGTTGTCGGCAGTCGCGCGGAAGCTGATCGCCCCGGCGTCCTCGCAGATTTCGCGCACGGTCTGCATGTCGACCTCCAGCGTCTGCTCATAGGCGCTGTGGATCTCCATCAACAGGGTGGGATACGGGGCGATGTCAGTGCCAGCTTGGTTGAGCGCTTGGGTGTTCGTCACGTCGATGAACTCCAGCGCGGCCACGTCCACGCCGCTGCCGCGGATCGCTACGACCGTTTCGATGGCTGCTTCAACAGTGGGGAAGCCCGCGATGATGGCGCTCATGAACTGTGGGACGGGCACAAGCTTGAGCGTGGCCTGTGTGATGACACCAAGCGTCCCCTCGCTGCCGACGAACAACTGCATCAAGTTGTAGCCGCTGGCCTGCTTGATGCTGCGCGACCCAACGTGGATCAAGCGCCCGTCTGGCAGGGCGACCTCCATCCGCAGCACGTTGTCTTTGGTTGCGCCGTATTTCACGGTGCGGATGCCGGCGGCGTTGTTGGCGAGCATGCCGCCGATGGTGGCGTTGGCCCCCGGGTCAGGCGGGAAGAACAGCCCATAGCGTGCGAGCTGCGCGTTGAGGTCTTTGTGCGGAATGCCCGCCTCGACGGTCACTTGAAAATCGTCCGCATGAACTTCGATGATGCGGTTCATGCGCTCCAGCGTGAGCAGGATGCCGCCGTAAAGCGGGATCGCATTGCCCTCCAAGCCCGTCCCGACACCCCACGGCGTGACGGGGATGCAGTGCTCGTTGGCAAACTTGAGCACCGCAGCGATCTGTGGGCCGCTCTCACCGTAGACCAATGCTTCTGGCAGGTGGGCTTCGTGATGGCCGCTGTCGCGCGCGTGCAGGTCAAGGTCAGCGTGAGCGGTGCTGACGTTGGCGTCTCCTGCGACGCGGCGCAGCTCGGCGGTAAGTTCAGGGGTCAAGCGGTTGAAATGGGTCATAGGGCGTGGTCTTTTAAGCTGTTTGTCGTGATTGTAAAGAATTATACGAAACGCCCGCTGGAAAGTCGAAAAGACACGCCCACGGCGAAAGCCCCTGCACGCGCGGCATCGCAAGGGCAGGGACTGCCCTGCCCGTCGGTTTTCAACCCTCGACGGACGCGACAGGTCGCGCCCCTACTCAGCGGCCTGAGACGCCCCAGAGATCTCAGCCGCGGCGTTTCTGTTCGAGTTCTGATCCGCTCACAAAATCCCCTCTTCACAAGAATGACCCCTTGTGATACATTATAAGTATCTCTCGGGAGCGAACTAGATTCGACAGCGGGGGATGAGGCCGCACTGCACGTCGTGCGTCATCACGTTAACCTGACACGGCAAATAACTGCCAACAACAACAAACTTGCTCTGGCTGCCTAATTAAGCGGCTGGGGTGTCAGGCCGAAGTAGCCTGACCGTCTGCCCTCTCCGTGCCTGTTCGGGGAGATTGGCAGGCGTGACCAAAGACAGGATGCTACCCTAGTAGAGCCGAGATGCTGGGGCCAAGATTCATCGGCTGGCCTGCGGTGTACCGCGTTTGTTGGGGCTACCAAAGGCGAGATTCAACAACAAACTAAACGTGTAGACGTGCGAGACTCGATCTCGTTGGACCCGGGGGGCAGGTCCCCGGCGCTTCCACTCAGCAGCCGCCCAACCGAGGGCGGCTTTTTTTATGGCGCTTGTGCCACTACAATCAGGCGCATGAAATACTTCTTGACTCTCATCCTATGCATCCCGTGGCTGGCGGCCTGCGCTAGCACGGCTGACCCCGCGATCAACGCGCAACGCGATGCGGCCGCCACGCAGCTAGCCATCCTCGCGGGCACGGCGACAGCTGAAATGGCTGAACTGCGAACGACGGCAGATTACGTCTCGACCCGCGCCAGCCTTGCCGCCACGCGCGGCGCTTTCCTTGAGCTAACGCTGGTAGCGCGCGGCACGCCGCAAGAGGTCATCCGTCAATTTCAATCGTCGATGATGGCCAGCTTGGTCACTCTGACGCCGACGCCCGCGCCAGCCTTGGTCATTGAGGCGGACGCAGCCAGCGGCCAACCGGAGATCATCGTGACGCCGCTGGCGCTGCCTACGCCAGAGGCGCTGCCCACCGCCGACCCTGACGCGCCGCAGTACGCCGACATCGTGACAGCCACTGGCGTAGGGAACGACGACTGTGCGTTGAACATCACGTCCGAGTTTACGCCGCAGTCGAGCGCGATCTACGTGGTGGCGCGCGCGCGCAATATCGTGCCCGGCACACAGCTCAGCTCACAGTGGACGGCCAACGGTCAGCCCGTCGTCAGCTATGACTTCACCCCCAATTTTGAGATCCGCGATGCGTGCATTTGGTTTTTTGTCACCCCGTCTGAAGTGGCCTTCACCGCGGGCGAGTGGAGCGTGCAGCTTGCCATCAACGGCGTGCCTAACGGCAGCCCCGCGCGCTTCACCATACGTGACGCAGGGGGCGGTTAAGGGGTTATACTCTGTGCAGAACGGTCATCACAAATGAGGGCTTCTATGGGCATTAACACACGTTGGGACAACCGCGACAAGACCACGATTCTGATGGAGTTTGAAACCGAGTGGAGCTTCAGCGACCTTGAGGACGCTATCCGCCGTGTGGACGCGATGATCACCAGCGTTGAGCATCAGGTGGACGTGTTGATTGACGTGGAAGGCGCGAAGCTGCCCAAAGATGTGATGAACATGGCCAAGATGCTGATTGCGACCGGCGAGGCGCGCGCCAACGAGGGCAACCGAATCGTCGTGGGGGCAAACAACGTCGTCCGTCAGGGTTACACAGCGATCATGAAGATGTTCCCCGACAAGCTCAACGGGCGTCAAATCTTGTTCGCGGATGACCTCGCGCACGCTCGTGCGGTCTTGAACAGCCTGCGATAACCCTGCTCGATCGTTTAGGGTGGCGCAGCCCATCTTGTGGGCTAGCATAAGAGAACAGACGAAAAGCGAGGCGAGGGACAAGCATATGATGATGGGCGGCGGCTGGATGAGTTACATACACGGGGAGTCTAAGCGCCCCCCGATTACGCGGGCGCTGCTGCGCCGCGTGCTGGCGTATGCGTGGCCGTATCGCTGGCTGCTGGCGGGCATGCTCGTCTGTATCCTGCTGACGACGCTGCTGGGGCTGGTCAGCCCGTTGATCCTGCGGCAGTTGATCGACGTGGCTTTGCAGCCGCCGGGCGACGCTGAACTGCTCAACGCGCTGGCGCTGCTGCTCGTGTTGACCCCAATCGTCAGCGGCGTGATCAGCGTGGTGCAGCGCCGCTTGAACGCTACCGTAGGCGAGGGGATCATCTATGACCTGCGCATGGCGCTCTATCAGCATTTGCAGCGGATGTCGCTGCACTTCTTCACGAACACCAAAACCGGCGAGTTGATGAGCCGCCTCAACAACGACGTGGTGGGGGCGCAGAGCGCCGTCAACAACACGCTCATCAGCATCATCACCAACTTGATTACCGTCGTAGCGACGTTGGCTGTGATGATCTCGATCGAGTGGCGCTTGACGCTGCTCGGGGTGGGGGTGCTGCCGTTTTTCATCTTGGTAGCGCGGCGCTTGGGCGGCAGGCTGCGCGAGATCGCCCGCGACCAGATGACGTGGAACGCGCAGATGAACGCCATGATGAACGAGACGCTCAACATCAGCGGGGCGCTGCTGGTGAAGCTGTTCGGGCGTGGGCAAGATGAAGTAGATCGCTTTGGGGCGCGCGCGGCGGACGTGCGCGATGGCGGCGTCAAACGCGCCGTGCTGGGCAGCCAGTTCATGACCGTCATCGGCTCCATCGGGGTGATCGGCACGGCGCTCGTCTACTGGTACGGCGGCCACTTGGTGCTCTCTGGTGAGTTCACGGTGGGGACGATCGTCGCCTTTGGGGCATACTTGACGCAGCTCTACAACCCGCTGCAAGCGCTGACTAACGCGCCAGTAGACTTCGCCACCAGCCTTGTGAGCTTCGAGCGCGTGTTTGAAATCCTCGACCTGCCGCAGCAGATCGTTGAACAACCGAACGCGCAACCCCTACCAGAGGTGCGCGGCGAGATCGAATTTGACGATGTGACATTCACCTACACAGTGCGCGATGACCAACTGCTGAGCGACGTCGAGCGCATCGGCAGCGTGGAACAGGTGGGTGCGGCGCTCAGCGGGGCGCTGACTGTGGCCGACAACGGAAAACACCAAGCCCGTGAGCAGGCGCTGCGGCACATCAGCTTCAAGATCACCCCCGGGCAGTTGGCGGCGCTGGTGGGGCCATCGGGCGCAGGCAAGACGACGCTCACCTACTTGATCCCGCGCTTGTACGACCCGGACAGCGGCGCGATCCGCTTGGATGGGCACGACCTGCGCACGCTGCGGCTGGATGACCTCGCGCGGCACGTCGGCATGGTGACGCAGGAAACCTACCTGTTCCACGACACGATCCGCACGAACTTGCTCTACGCGCGGTCAGATGCGACACAATCAGAGTTGGAAGAGGCCTGCCGCGCTGCTAACATCCACGACTTCATCGCCGGGCTGCCGCAGGGCTACGATACGATCGTGGGCGAGCGCGGCTATCGGCTGAGCGGGGGCGAAAAGCAGCGGCTGGCGATTGCCCGCGTCATCCTGAAGAACCCGCGCATCCTCGTGTTGGACGAGGCCACTAGCAGCCTCGACAGCCAATCGGAGGCGTTGATCCAAGAGGCGCTCAAGCGCGTGCAGCAAGGGCGCACGAGCATCGTGATCGCGCATCGGCTCAGCACGATCTTGGCGGCGGATGTGATCCTCGTGCTGAACCGCGGCGAGATCGTCGAGCGCGGCACTCACGCGGAACTGCTGGCGTTGGGCGGCCTCTACCACGAGCTGTATCAGACACAGTTCAACCGCCAGCAGATGCTCGTGGCCGAGTAACCTATCTTAACCGCTGATTGGCCGACGCCTGCTGCGCTATAATGCAGCGCAATCAATCACGGAGGCGCAGCGCCACATGACCACGTTCATCGGCTTACCTGACTTGCACGACCAAGCGGAGTGGCTTAAGAAGATCAGCCGCCCGCTGGCGAAAGCGAACGTCGTGCTGTTGGCAGGCGACATGACCAACGGCAGCATGAACCACCTGCTGCGGATGTTCTCGATCCTCAACGAGTTCAACGAGCACGTCTATGCTGTGCCGGGCAATATGGATACCGTGCAGATCTTGGCGCACCTCGCGCGTGAAGGGCTGAGCTTGCACCGCCGCTTCGAGTTGGTGGACGGCGTCGCGTTGGTGGGGATGGGTGGCGCGCTGCCTTTTGATGGCGACTTTGTGTTCAGCGAAGACGAGTTCAGCGCGATGTTGGATGAGGCGGTGGAGGGGCTGCCCACTGGCACGCCGACCCTGCTCGTGTCGCATCAGCCGCCATACGACACCGCGCTCGACGTGATCCGCACGGGGCAGCACGTGGGCAGCCGCGCCGTGCGCGCGTGGATCGAGAAGTATCAACCGCTGGCTTGCCTCTGCGGTCACATTCACGAGGCCGCTGGGGTAGATCGGCTGGGGCAGACGGTGCTCATCAACCCCGGGCCGCTGGCGACGACCGCCAGCTACGCCTATCTGGACGTGCGCGATGGGCAGCTGGTGACAGCGGAGATTCGCCACGTTGACGGTCACTACGACGAGGGCGTGCCGTATGAGCGATAAGTTTCTAGTCGTCGGGCTGGGCAACCCCGGGCGAGAGTACGAGAAAACGCGCCACAACGTGGGCTTTTGGGTGGTCGATGAGCTGGTGACGCGCCACCAGCTCGGCGCGGGGAACAAAGAGCGCAAGGCGATTGTGTTCAGCGGTCAGATCAAAGGCAAGCCGGTCGTGCTGGCCAAGCCGCAGACTTACATGAACCTGAGCGGTGAGGCCGTCCGCGCGCTGCTCGACTTCTACAAGATCCCGCTGGAACGCTTGATCGTCATCCACGACGACCTTGATACGCCGCTGGGGGCGCTCAAGGTGCGGCGGCAGGGCGGTCACGGCGGCCAGAACGGCGTGCGTAACATCCTGCTGCACGCCGGCAGCGATAGCTTCGCCCGTGTGCGCTTCGGCATCGGTCGCCCGCCCGGGCGGATGCAGCCTAAGGACTATGTGCTGCAACCGTTCATCGGCGATGATCAGATCACCGCGCGGCAGATGGTCGAACGGGCTGCCGACGCAGTCGAAAGCTGGCTGACGGACGGGATCGAACTGACGATGACGCGCTTCAACGGCGAGGCGGACGCCGCCGCCCCGCGCCCATCGCTGGAGGAAGAGCTGGCGCTGACGCTGCGGGCGGTTGAGCTGGCCCCAAGTGACCCCAAACCGCTGGAGGCGCTGGCGCGCTTGTATCGCCGCGCTAAACAGGACGAGAAGGCGGTTGAAACGCACCTGCGCCTCGCTGAGCTGCACCGCGCACAGGGCAGCCTCAAGCGCATGCTGCACGAGTGGGACAACGCGGTGCGCCTCAACCCCACTCTGACCGACCTGCAGGCGCAGATCGCCCGCGAGAACGCTGCACAGGGCGACCTCAAGCGGGCAACGCAGGCGTGGCTGCGCCTCGCTGAGACGTGGCAGACGCTGAATCAGCCGGAGCAGGCGCTGGCAGCGGTGCAGGAAGCGCTTGCGCTCAACCCGCAGCACAGCCGCGCCCTTGAACTGCTGGCAGCGCTCAACCCTGAACGCTAGAACATCACGCTGAGCGAATCGAGCACGCGGTCGATCGGCGTGAAGAGGCTCACGACGCCGCTGCCCGCAAACAGCAGCCCCACTGCAAGCGGCGCGTCGAACGCTACCACCAGCGAGCCGCTGTCCCCACCTTGACTCATGCCCGTGGTCATCACCTGCCCGACGAAGCGGGCGTTTTTCGGGCCGAAGGGCGTGTTATAGCCCACGTCGATCGTCGTGTTGACGGTGGTGATCGTCCCTTCAGTGTAGTCGGTGGTGCGCCCAACCTTGCGGACGCGCATCCCTAACGAGGGCGGGCGCGTGCCGGTGATGCGGCCAATGTAGCGCACCTCATCGCTGAAGCTGCTGATGTTCAGCGGGCGGGCGACGGCGCAGTCGACGTGGTTTTCAGGGATGGCCTGCTGCGCTTGAACGCTCGTGGCGTAGACCGGCGAGGGCGGCACGATGACGTTCTGCGCTTGGGCGGTTTCGGGCGGGCGATTGGCGTTGGCGAGCGCTGTGCCCAACGCGATGAGCAGGCCGGCCAAGCTGCACCCTGTGCCTGTGCTGGGCTGGCTGGGGCCAGTCAGCGGCGGGTTGGGCACGGGGGGCGGCGGCGTGACGACTGGGGGTGGCGTCACGGGGTCATGCGGCAGCGGGTCCGGCGTTGGCGCAGGGGGCTGAGGCGTGGGGGGCGGCGTTTCGACGATAGGATCACCGATGAAGCGCAGCGGCGTAAAGCGCTCCAAGCGGGCGACGACGTCTGAGGGGTTGATGCCGTGATCCGTCGCGCCCGGCTGCAAGATGACATCACCAGTCTGGGCATCGTTGCAGTTGGCCAGCACGTGGTTGTTCGACAGCAGCAGGTACTGCCCCGTGAGCCGGTCGCGCACGACTGCGCCGAGCGTGCCGGCCGAGACGCGGTAATGGCCGATGCTCACGCCGGGCGGGACGACCGGCCGCCAACGGTCGCGCGGGCCAAAGTTCTGGGCGCGCACTGTGCCCACTTCCACGACGTCGGTCTTGATGCCTTGCAGCTCGGGCGGGATGCGGTCGCTCTCGTGCAGCGCGATCTCAGGTTTCTTTTGATCGACCAACGCCACGATGGCCAACTGATCAGTTTGAACGCCGTTGTCGGTTTTATAGCCGATGCCGACGCCAACAACGTTGGCTTTGGCCAGCAGCTCTAATTGGAAGCGCCGCTGAGCTTCGATCAACTGGTTGAAGAACGACATACACCCTGCCCCCTGTGCTGGATGAACCTTTTATGAGTATACATGACTTGCTGTGTAGCGCAGTAATCATGGCGCTAGGCTGTAGTGGGGTGTTTCCAGTATGATGGAAGTAAGCAAAGCTTGCGCAAAGGGACTTGCGTCACTATGAAAAAAATATTGATTATTGGCGGAACGCGAAATGTAGGTTATTTCACGACACGTCGGTTGATTGAGGCGGGTCACGCTGTAACGCTGCTCAACCGCGGCAAATCGCCTGATGATCTGCCCGCAGATCTGCCGCGCCTGAGGGCGGATCGTACCAATGGCCAACAGATGAAGCGTGCGCTGCTGGCCAAAACGTTTGACGTCGTGATCGACTTTGTGATGTATCGCAGCGCTGAGGCCAGCATGATTACGGAACTGCTGCGCGGCCAAGTCGGGCATTACATCGTCATCAGCAGCGGGCAGGTGTATCTCGTGCGCGAGGGCTTGGAGCGCCCGTTCAAAGAGACGGATTACGAGGGACGACTGACGCCCGCGCCAAAAGTCGGAACATACGCCTATGAGGAATGGTCCTATGGCATGGACAAGCGCGGCGTTGAAGACGTGTTCATCGCACAGCCGGACTTCCCGTGCACGCGGCTGAGGCTGCCGATGGTCAACAGCGAGCGCGACCCAATGAAGCGGCTCTACCAATACTACTTGCGCATCAAGGACGGCGGGCCGCTGCTCGTGCCAGAGACGCCAGATTTGCCCTTGCGGCACGTCTATCAGGCTGACGTAGTGAACGCGATCGAGATGCTTGTCATGACCGGTGAAGGCAAGGGCGATGCGATCAACCTGTGCCATGATGAGACACTCAGCTTGTCGGAGTTTCTCGCGCTGCTAGCGGAGATCAAAGGCCGCCCCATGCCGCAGCTCGTGTGGGCGAAATACAGCCAATTGGAGGCAGCCGGCTTCCTGCCGGACTGCTCACCGTTTAGCGACCGCTGGATGAGCGTCCTCGACAACACCTACAGCAAAGAGCGCTACGGCATCACTTACACACCGCTGGCGCAAGCGCTGGAGAACATCGTGCGCTACTATCGCCAGTTCCCGCCTACGCCGCCGACCAGCTACAAACGTCGTTATGCCGAGTTGGAGTTTGCCGCTCAGATGACCCGAGCCTAAGCCTTCGTATTACATCCGCGTTGGCAGTGTAAGCGGCCTGCGCTTTGAGGTATGATTGCCACAGATTGAGCGCGCATGAGAGGCGGATACATGGACGCAGAAGTGCTGATTATCGGCGCTGGGTTGAGCGGCTTATCAGCGGGACGAGTGCTGCAAGCAGCGGGAAAAAGAGTGTTGTTGATGGACAAAGGGCGCAGCGTTGGCGGGCGAATGGCAACGCGGCGCATACAAAACGGCCTTGCCGATCACGGTGCGCAGTTCTTCACCGCGCGGACGGAGGTTTTTCAGCAGGTAGTGGATGAGTGGCTGGTGCAGGGGCGCGTCCGTGTGTGGGGGCATGGCTGGAGCGATGGCAGCCTGAAGCACACTGTCAACGACGGCCACCCGCGCTATGTCTCGGTTGGTGGGATGAACGCGCTGACACATCACCTCGCGGAGGGGCTGAACGTTCGCTTGAATGCGCAGGCGCTCTCTGTGCGCTATGACAGCCACCGCTGGATCGTGCGCTATGGGGATGAGGGGCTGCTGACTGCGGGGGTGTTGATTCTTACGCCGCCGGTTCCGCAGTCGCTCAAACTGCTGATGGAAGGCAGCGTAGACCTGCACCCTGATGACCGGGCGGCTTTAGAGCACATCGAGTATGGGCCATGTTTGTGTGGCTTGTTTGTAATAGATGGGGACGTCAACCTACCAGAGCCGGGGGCTATCCAGAACCTCAATAAAGTGGTCTACTGGGTAGCGGACAACCAGCGCAAAGGCATTTCTGAGCAGCGCATCATCACCCTGCACGTCGAGTCCAGCTACAGCCGCGCTCACTACGATGACCCTGATGAGAACACCCTCGCGTTTTTGAGGGACGAACTGAAGCAGTATCTCGCTCCTGATGCAGCGATCGTGGAGGAGCAGCTCAAGAAGTGGCGTTACAGCGTCCCGTTGACGACGCACCCGTTTGACTGCTTGACGGCGCAAGGCTTGCCGCTGGTGTTCGCTGGGGATGCGTTCGGCGGGCAGGGGCGCGTCGAGGGCGCTTATATGAGCGGGCGCGCAGCAGGCCAAGCCGCGCTTGACTTGTTGAAGTAGTGGGTATGTTGATGCGTTTGCCTAAACCGACGTGGAAACGTTCGCTGGGGGTAATTCTCATCTCAGCGTTAATTGTCGCCGTTAGCTTTGTGGTGTGGGCGAACACGACGAACCCGATCATGCCGCAGGCTGAAGCAGCGCTGCAAAGCAGCTCGACCGTGGCTGTCAACCGCGCTAACGGCTACATCAGCTTTGTGCCGACGATCGGCGTGCCGCAGACGGGGATTGTGCTGTATCCGGGCGGGCGCGTGGTGGCGGAGGCTTATGCGCCGCTAGCGCGCGCCATTGCTGAGCAAGGTTATCTGGCGGCGATTGTCTACGCCCCGCTGAACCTCGCGTTTTTCGGGGTGGGCGCGGCGGATCAAGTGCTGGCCGACTTCCCTGATGTGGAGACGTGGGCGGTGGGCGGCCATTCGCTGGGCGGCGTGGCGGCAGCGCTCTACGCGCAGAACAACCCGACCGTGCGCGGACTGGTCATCATGGCGTCTTTCCCGGCCAACGATGCGCTGAGAGAACGCAGCGATTTACGGGTGGTGTCGATCTACGGGACGAATGACGGCCTCGCGCGCGCTGAAGATGTTCGCAACAGCTCGAAGGATCTGCCGCAGAACACGCGCTTTGTCCCCATCGAGGGCGGCAACCACGCCCAATTCGGCTATTATGGGGAACAAGCCGGCGACAATCAGGCGACGATCAGCCATGAGGAACAGACGACGCAGATCGTGACGGCCATTGTTGCGCTGCTCGACGACATCACGTCTGCATCCGACGAATCCGAATAGAGGAGGTCTCCTTAAGATGAAAAAGCCTGAGTCGCTCAAAGTCAACACCAGCCAGTTCATCGAAATGGTGCAGAACCATGAACGCCAGTGGGGCCAGAACGACTACACAGGGCGGCCTTCTTTGCAGAAACTGCTGGAGTCAAAGGTAGTAGTATTTTGGCGAACGAGCGCTGAGACGCCCTTGATCGTCAGCGTGTACGACAGCCTTGAAGAGGTCGGCAAACAGCTCGCGCGGCAGGTCATCCTCGGCGACAAGTTCGATCGGGCGCTGTCTAAAATCTTCGTAGATCGCAAACCGGTGCGCATCGCTAGCGTCAATGTGGAGTTTGCCGAGGACACAGAGAGTTAAACTCAACGACAGAAAAGATTGAGACACCGCGCGATCAAGCACGCGCTTACTGACGCTTTTTAAAAATTAGATGCAGGGTAAGAGATGACGGGCCGAAGATACGCCCACGGTGAAGGCCCCTGCAGACGTATCATCCATCGTAGGGACAGGGCCTGCCCTGTCCGTTTTTCTGTTCCCACGGGCACGGCAAGCCCTCTCTTCCACAGGCGGAGGGGATTGGCGGATGAGGCCTCCCACGGACGCGGCAGGCCGCGTCGCTGTGCGCGTAGCTAGGGCCTCCCACGGACGCGGCAGGCCGCGTCCCTACTGCGCTGTGTCGGCTTCGTTCTGTGTTAATTTTTGACGCGGCAGGCCGCATCCCACAGTTACCGCAAAACCCTTGTGTGCTTCTGGCTAACTCATGCTATACTTAATCAAATTGCAGTTAAATTAGTCGTTTAAGTTCGATGGAGAATTGAGATATGGTTTCCGCAGTCCAAAGTGTTCCCGGGTTGTCGCTTCAACTGACTGAAGAACAGCTCATGCTGCAAAAGATGGCGCGCGAGTTCACCGCGAAGGAGATCATCCCGGTGGCGGCGCACTACGATGAGCACGCGATCTTCCCGCGCGACATCTTCGACAAAGCCCGCGAGGTTGGCCTTGCCAACATGAACGTGCCGGAGGAATACGGCGGCATGGGCGCGAGCTTGCTAGACGAGGTGATCGTGGCGGAAGAGATGGGCTACGGCTGCACGGGCATCAGCACGAGCGTGAGCACGAACGGCTTGGGCGATCTGCCGATCATCATCGCAGGCACAGAGCAGCAAAAAGCCTACTGGTTGGGTGAGCGTTTGATCGACAAAGGTGAATTGGTCAGCTACTGTGTGACCGAGCCGGCGGCGGGGTCGAACGTGGTGGGCATGGAAACGCGCGCTGAGAAGCAAGGCCCCAAGTACATCCTCAACGGCAGCAAGACGTTCATCACAAACGCCAGCTATGCCAATTTCTTCACCGTGTTCGCTAAGACGGATCCCAGCGCGGGCCACAAGGGCATCAGCTGCTTCATCGTCGACCGCGACACGCCGGGCGTGAGCATCAGCAAGAAGTTTGACAAGCTCGGCCAGCGCGCCAGCGACACCGCCCAGATCACCTTTGAAAACGTTGAAGTGCCAGAAGAGAACCGCCTCGGCCCGGAGGGCAGCGGCTTCTTGACGGCGATGAAGGTGTTCGACTACAGCCGCCCCGGTGTGGCGGCGGCAGCGGTGGGCCTGCTGCGGCGCTGCATGGACGAGAGCATCAAGTACGCCAAAGAGCGCGAAACGTTCGGCGTGCCGATCTATCAGCATCAGGCGGTGGCGCACAAGATCGCTGAAATGGCCATTAACTACGAAGCGGCGCGCTTGCTGACGTGGCAGAGCGCGTGGATCGTCGAGATGGGGCAGCCCAACCCACGCTTGAGCGCGACGGCCAAAGTCTTCGCGTCCGACAGCGCCATGAAAGCCGCAGTCGAAGCGGTGCAGGTGTTTGGTGGTTACGGCTACATGAAGGAATATCCAGTTGAGAAGTTGATGCGCGATGTGAAGGTGTTCCAGATTTACGAGGGAACCAGCGAAATCCTCAAGAACATCGTCGTGCGCGAGCTGTTCAGCAAGAAGTAACGACGACAAACAAGGCACCATGCGACGGGATGCCAAGTGCATCCCGTTTGCGTTGCCAAATCGCTTACAAAAACGCCTTAGAACTGTGGTACAGTCGTAGTGGGAATGAAATAAGGTAAAAGTGATAGCCTCATGACATCCAACCCACACCATACCCACCGCTTAGACGAACGCAAGGCGCAGACTGCGTCGCCGCGCGATTTCGACAAGGATGAAATCGTCCCGTGGGTAATCGAGTTCCGAGTGGTGGGGACACCTTACATTATCACAGCGCCGTCAGAGCGCCAGTTCATCATCGGTCGAGCAGACGCCAGCGCCGACTTCATGCCGGATGTCGATTTGACCGACTATGGCGCGCAGCAGAAGGGCGTCTCGCGCCGCCATGTGAAGATGACGGCTGCCAACAATCGGCTCACTTTGTGTGATTTGGCAAGCGCCAATGGCACGTTTATCAATGGTAAACGCGCCGAGCCGATGGTGGAGCATCGCTTGCGCCACGGCGACATGGTCAGCCTCGGTCGGTTTGAGCTGCAAGTGAACTTTGTGGTGCAGCCTCTGTCAGACGAGCGAACGCGCTTCGGGCAAGCAGAATTGGAAGGCATTGAACGCATCGCTAGCGGCCAGAAGGTGCTGGTTGTGGATCAAAACTTGGAAGCCAGTCGGGTCATCGGCTTCTGTGCGCGTCAAAGCGGTTTCCGTGTGACGATCGTCAACAGCATCGGCGACGCCATCGCCGAGATTGACCGCGCCTTGCCCGATGCGCTCATCACTGAACTGCTGTTCGATGTGGGCGACGGTGTAGATTTGATCCGCTACTTACGTGAGAAAGCGAAGCCGCGTCGCGTGCCTGTCGTGGTCATCACGACGACGACCGCCGGCTACACAGCGGGGCAGGCGATGCAGCAAGGGGCCGATTTGTTCGTGGGCAAGCCGCTGGCAACCGACATGCTGTTGAAGGTACTGCGTGAGTTGCTGCCGCTCATCGAGCGCGCGTAGAAGGATGAGCGTATCATACGTCACATCTTTAAAATTGGCCTAGTTCTGACCACCACAGGTGCATCATCTTCACTTGACGCGCTCTATTCGGACTGCTATCATAGCCAACGCTACCTGCTAGATCATCCTTTCACAAGGCAATGAGCGAGCGGGAATTGCAGAAGGTGACGAAAGCGCCACACAAGTGGTGGTAGCTCGTTGACGACTAAGAAACACGCGGGCGCTCCGAGTTTTTTGGTTGACGCCCGTTTGCTTGCCTAAAAGACGGTGTTTCGCCCGCTCAAAAGCGGTTTATTCACGAAGCAGTACGAGTAGGAAGTAGCGGAGAGTTCAATGCCAACCATCAATCAGTTGGTTCGCAAGGGCCGCCAGCCCAAGACGCGCAAGACGAAAGCGCCAGCGCTGCAATATACGCTGAACACGCTGAAGCAAAAGCGCACGCGCCAGCGCAAAGGCGCGCCGCAAAAGCGCGGTGTCTGCACCCAAGTGCGAACCATGACGCCCAAGAAGCCCAACTCGGCCCTGCGGAAGATCGCCCGCGTGCGCCTGTCAAATGGGATGGAAGTCACTGCTTATATCGGCGGTGAGGGCCATCGCTTGCAGGAGCACAGCGTGGTGTTGGTGCGCGGTGGCCGTGTGAAGGATTTGCCGGGGGTGCGTTACCACATCGTCCGTGGGACGCTCGACACGACCGGCGTCGAAGGTCGTAGGCAGGGTCGCAGCAAGTATGGCACGAAGCGTCCGAAGCCCGGCCAAGCTGCTGCACCGACGAAGGGAAAGAGATAAATGCGTAGAAAGACACCCGTCAAGCGCCCGGTCGTCCCGGACGCGAAGTTCAACAACGAACATGTGACGATGTTCGTCAATCGCATGATGTACGGCGGCAAGAAATCAACGGCTTTGGGCGTGATGTACGAAGCGCTTGATCTGGTGGCCGATCGCACCAAGAAGGACCCGATCGAGGTCTTTGAGACGGCGCTGCGCAACGTTCAGCCCACCGTCGAGGTGAAGCCGCGCCGCGTGGGCGGTTCGACGTATCAAGTGCCGGTTGAAGTGCGTTCGTACCGCGGGATCACGCTGGCGATGCGCTGGATCATCCAGAACGCGCGCAAGCGCAGCGGCAAGAGCATGGCGCAGAAGCTTTCGGCGGAGCTGATCGACGCTTCGACCGGGCAAGGCGCGTCTGTCAAGCGCAAAGATGAAACGCATCGTATGGCAGAAGCCAACCGCGCGTTTGCTCACTTTCGTTAATCGTTGGTTTGGGATAGGTTCCATATGACCACAAAAGGCAAAGCGTTAGACCTGACCAAAGTCCGCAATATTGGCATTATCGCACACATCGACGCGGGCAAGACCACCACGACCGAGCGTATCTTGTACTACACGGGCATGGTTCACCGCATTGGTGAGGTGCACGACGGCGCTGCAACCACCGACTATATGGAGCAAGAACGCGAGCGCGGGATCACCATCACTAGCGCTGCCGTAACTGCTTCATGGAACGGGTATCAGATCAACGTGATCGACACACCCGGCCACGTTGACTTTACGGCAGAAGTGCAGCGCAGCCTGCGCGTGTTGGACGGCGGCATCGCGGTGTTCGACAGCGTGGCCGGCGTGGAACCACAATCCGAGACAGTGTGGCGTCAGGCCAGCGGCTACAACGTGCCGCGCATGTGCTTCATCAACAAGATGGATCGCACGGGCGCGAACTTTGAGCGTACCGTGAAGATGATGGTTGACCGCCTGAAGGCCAACCCCGTTCTGATCCAACTGCCCTACGGCAGCGGTGACGAGTTCGCCGGCATCATCGACCTGATGGCGATGGAACTGGTGACCTACGGCAACGACCTCGGCACGGACATCAAGCGCGTGCCTATCCCCGATCACTACCTGTCGATTGCCGAGAACGCCCGCCGTGAGATGATCGAAAAGATCGTTGAGGTGGACGAGGTACTCACTGAGAAGTACCTGATGGAGGAAGAGATCAGCACGGAAGAGCTGAAGGAAGGCCTGCGCATCGGGACGATTGCAGGCAAGCTGCACCCGGTGCTGTGCGGCAGCGCACTCAAGAACAAGGGCGTTCAGTTGATGCTCGACGCGGTGATCGACTACCTGCCGTCGCCGTTGGACATCCCGGCGGTGCGTGGGACGAACCCCAAAACGGGCGAGCCAGTCGAGCGCAAGGCCTCTAACGATGAGCCGCTGAGCGCGCTGGTGTTCAAGATCATCTCGGACAAGTACGGTCGTCTGGCGTTCACGCGCGTGTACAGCGGGGTTCTGAAGACGGGCACGATGCTCTACAACCCGGGCAAGAACGTCACGGAGCGCATCGGTCGCATCGTGCGTATGTTCGCGGATCGTCGCGAGGATGTGGAAGAGGTGCAAGCGGGCGACATCGCCGCCATCATCGGCTTGAAGGAAACCTTTACCGGCGACACGCTGTGCGAGCAAAGCACGCCGATCCTGCTAGAAACGATCAAGTTCCCTGAGCCGGTGATCGAAGTCGCCATCGAGCCGAACAGCAAGGCCGACCAAGACAAGATGGCCATCGGCTTGAAAAAGCTGGCCGAAGAAGACCCGACCTTCAAAGTCGAAGTGGATCCCTCGCTCGGCCAGACGAAGATCAAGGGCATGGGTGAGCTGCACCTCGAAGTGCTTGTGGATCGCCTCAAGCGTGAGTACGGGGTGCAGGCCACGGTGGGCCGCCCGCGTGTGGCGTATCGTGAGACGATCACCCGTGAATACACCGCAGACACGACCCTCAAACGTCAGTCCGGCGGTTCTGGTATGTATGCCCGCGTCGTGGTGCAGTTCTCGCCCATGACGGAGGAAGAGCGCAAGCTCGCCAACGGTGAAGAGCTGCTCTGGTTGGATGAAATCAAGGGCGGGGCGATCACCAAAGAGTTTGCCCGTGCGGCGGAAAAGGGCGCGCGCGAGGCGATGGAAGGCGGCGTCATTGCGGGCTATCCGGTGGTCGGCGTGACAGCGCGCGTTATTGACGGCGCGATGCACGAGGTCGACTCGAACGAAATGGCCTTCAAGATCGCTGGGTCGATGTGCTTGAAGGACGGCGTGCGCGCGGCTGCCCCGGTCATTCTGGAGCCGTCGATGCGCGTCGAAGTCACCGTGCCTGACGACTACACCGGCAGCATCGTCGGTGACTTGGCGGCACGGCGCGGTGTGGTTGAGGGAATGGAACCGCTGGGCATGGGATCGACGGCCATTCGCGCGTCGGTTCCGCTGGCGGAGATGTTCGGCTACGCGACGAACCTGCGCAACATGACCCAAGGGCGTGGCAACTTCACGATGGAGTTTGACAAGTACACGGTCGCTCCGAAGAATATCGCCGATGAAGTCATTGGTGGCGTTCGTTAATGGTGGCAATTGGGGCAGATTGCTGCCCCGTCTGAATAGCATCGTCTGTAAACACAAGTAGACAAGAGGGAATGCTCACATGGCAAAAGAAAAGTTCCAGCGTACTAAGCCACATGTCAACATCGGCACGATTGGCCACGTTGACCACGGCAAGACAACTCTGACCGCGGCGATCACGAAGGTGCTGGCGCTCAAGGGTAAAGCTCAAAAGATGGACTATGGCGACATCGACAACGCCCCCGAAGAGCGCGCCCGTGGGATCACCATCAACATCCGTCACGTGGAGTACGAGACCGACAAGCGCCACTACGCGCACGTGGACTGCCCGGGCCACCGTGACTACATCAAGAACATGATCACCGGCGCGGCGCAGATGGACGGCGCGATCTTGGTGGTGAGCGCCCCCGATGGCCCGATGCCGCAGACGCGCGAGCACGTGCTGCTGGCCCGTCAGGTGGAAGTGCCTGCGATGGTCGTCTTCCTCAACAAGATCGACCAGATGGACGACCCCGAACTGATCGAGCTGGTCGAGATGGAGCTGGCCGAGCTGCTCAGCAGCTACAACTTCAGCGCTGACACGCCCATCATCAAGGGCAGCGCGCTGGCCGTGACCGAGAGCAACAGCACCGACCCGAACGCGCCTGAGTACAAGTGTATCCTCGACCTGATGGACGCGGTCGACAACTGGATTCCGGAGCCGGTGCGCGCGGTGGACAAGCCCTTCCTGATGCCGGTGGAAGATGTGTTCAGCATCAAGGGCCGCGGTACGGTGGTCACGGGCCGCGTTGAGCGCGGCATCTTGAGGAAGGGCGAGGAAGTCGAAATCGTCGGCCTGCGTGAGGAAGTCCTCAAGACGACCGTCACCGGCATTGAGATGTTCCACAAAGAACTTGATCAAGCGCAGGCGGGCGACAACGCCGGCGTGCTGCTGCGCGGCACGACGCGCGAAGAAGTCGAGCGCGGGATGGTGTTGGCCGCTCCGAAGAGCATCAAGGGCCAACGCAAGTTCAAGTGCGAAGTCTACGTGCTGAAGAAGGAAGAGGGTGGCCGTCACAAGGCGTTCGTCTCCGGCTACCGTCCGCAGTTCTACATCCGCACGCTGGACGTGACTGGCACGATCCAACTGCCCGCGGGCGTGGAGATGGTGATGCCCGGCGACAACGTGAACCTCGAAGTTGAGCTGATCACGCCGGTGGCCATCGAGAAGGGTTCCAAGTTCGCCATTCGTGAAGGCGGTCTGACCGTCGGCGCAGGCGTCATTACCGAGATCCTCGGCTAAGAATCGGATCGGGGGAAGCGGTTCATGGCTTCCCCCGATTGATCTGCTCTGTTAACAAGTGAAGGAAGTACGATGGCAGCCAAGAACAAGATCCGTATTCGCCTGAAGGGGTACGATCATCGGGTGTTGGATCAGTCGGCGCAGCGGATTGTGGAGACAGCCGAGCGCACCGGTGCGCGCGTAGTGGGGCCAATCCCGCTGCCAACCCGTCTGGAGCGGTTCACCGTGCGGCGTTCGACGTTTATCGACAAGGACTCGCACGAGCATTTCGAAATTCGCACGCACAAACGACTGATCGACGTCCTCGTTGACCCTGACAGCAAGACGGTCGAAACGCTGATGCGGCTGAACTTGCCGGCTGGCGTAGACATTGAAATCACGATTTAAACCTGTAGTGATTACAGGGACCACCTAACCCAAATATCAAGTGTGTATGTGGGAGGGGAACTAGCACTCGCGCATTTTTTTTGCGCCTAACCCCCCTCTGGAGGTTGTAGGATGAAGGGCATCATTGGTAAGAAAGTCGGCATGACTCAAGTCTTTGACGAGCAGGGGAATGCCATTCCGGTGACGGTCATCGCCGCCGGGCCGTGCTATGTGACCCAAGTGCGCACGGCCGAGAAGGACGGCTACACCGCCGTTCAGCTAGGGTATGAAGAGACTAAGGCACAGCGCTTGACGAAGGGCCAGATGGGCCACTTGTCGAAGAAGGGGCTGCCCGCGCTGCGCGTCTTGCGCGAATTCCGTGTGCGCAATGAAGACGTGACTGTGACTGAGGGAGCCGAGATCAAAGCTGACGTGTTCGAGAAGGGTGAGCGCGTCGATGTTGTTGGGATCAGCAAGGGGCGTGGCTTCGCTGGCACGATCAAACGCCATAACTTTAACCGCCAGCCCAAGACGCACGGTCAATCTGACCGTGAGCGCGCCCCGGGCAGCGTTGGGATGTGTGAATTTCCGGGCCGCACCCTGAAAGGCCAGCGCATGGCCGGCCACATGGGGGCGGAACGTGTGACCATGCAAAACCTGCAAGTGGTTGTGGTCGATGCGGAGAAGAACCTGCTCGCGGTCAGAGGCTCTGTGCCGGGTGCCAAGGGCGATATCGTCATCGTGAAGCCCGCAGCGCGTGGTAAGAAGTAAGGAGGCTACGATGCAAGTTCCAGTTCTCGATATGACCGGCAAGGAAGTCAAGACGATTGACTTGCCCGCTGATATTTTCGAGGTTGAAGTCAACGTCGGCCTGATGCATCAGGCGTATGTGCGCCAGATGGCCAACGCCCGTCAAGGCACGCACAGCACGCTGCGCCGCGGCGAGGTGAACCGCACGAAGGCCAAAGTTTACAAGCAGAAGGGCACGGGCAACGCCCGTCATGGCAGCCGCAACGCGCCGATCTTCGTCGGGGGTGGCATTGCGCATGGCCCCAAGCCGCGCGACTACACTCAGTCGATGCCGCGCAAGATGCGTCAAGGCGCAATCAAGAGCGCCCTCAGCGCCCTGCTGCGCGATCAACAGATTGTGATCGTCGACAAGCTGAGCCTTGAAGCGCCCAAGACGAAGGTCATGAAGCAGGCCATTGAAGCCCTGACCGGTGGCGATAACGCGCTGGTGCTGTTCACACACGGCAACGTGAACGTGCAGCGCAGCGTCAGCAACCTGCCGAAGGCACAGGCGCTGCTCGTCAACAATTTGAACATGCGTGACCTGCTCAAGTACGACAAGGTCATCATCCCGCTGGACGCGCTGGACTTCATCACCAGCGTGTGGGGCAAGAAGGAGGCCAAGTAACGATGGCTGAACTGCATCCATATGAGGTGATCCGCCGCGCGGTCATCACCGAGAAAAGCAACGGGTTAGCCGAGCGCAACAACCAATATGCGTTTGAAGTGGCCCCTAAGGCCAACAAAGCGCAGATCAAGGACGCGGTCGAGCTTATTTTTGACCTCAAGGGGCAGGTGATCAGCGTGAACACTCTGATCAACCCCGCCAAGCGGGGTCGTCGCGGTCGAAAGTATTTCTTGCGTTCTCGGCAGTGGAAGAAAGCCATTGTCACCCTCGCTGAGGGCGCCAAGATCGAGTTGTTCAACGTCTAGGAAGGTCGACATGCCGATCAAAGCTTACAACCCCACCTCGGCGGGTCGCCGCGACATGACGGGCTATACCTTCGAGGAGATCACCAAGAAGCGCCCGCAGCGGTCGCTGACGACGGCGCTGCGCAAGAAGGGTGGGCGCAACAACACCGGGCGCGTGACCGTGCGCCATCGTGGGGGCGGGCATCGCCGCCGCTACCGCATCATCGACTTCAAGCGCAACAAATTCGACGTGCGCGCGGAAGTCGTCTCGATTGAGTATGACCCCAACCGCACGGCGCGTATCGCGCTGGTGCGCTACGAGGACGGTGAGCTGCGCTACATCATCGCGCCGCTGAACCTCAAGGTAGGGGATCGCATCGGCAATGGAGAACTGGCCGAGCTGCGCCCGGGCAACGCCCTGCCAATTCGCGATATTCCGGTTGGCACGGTGATTCACAACATTGAGCTGAAGCCGGGCAAGGGCGGTCAACTGGCCCGCAGCGCCGGTGTGAGCGGCCAAGTGCTGGCCAAAGAGGGCGTGTACGCGGTTGTGCGCATGCCCAGCGGCGAGACGCGCTACATCCACGAGCGCTGCATGGCGACGATTGGCCAAGTGGGCAACGCCGAGCACGGCAACGTCAAACTCGGCAAGGCCGGCCGCAATCGTTGGAAGGGCTGGCGTCCGGCGGTGCGCGGCGTGGCGATGGATCCCAACAGCCACCCCCACGGTGGTGGTGAGGGGCGCAGCGGCATCGGTATGCCTTCGCCCAAGACCCCGTGGGGCAAGTTGGCGCTGGGCGTGCTAACACGCACGAACAAGCGCACCAACCGCTTCATCATTCGTCGCCGCGGCAACCGCCGGACCAAGTAACACGAGGAGTTGAAGTCACATGAGCCGTTCGCTGAAGAAGGGGCCTTACATTCAGCCCCGTCTGCTCGCCAAGATCGAGAAGATGAACGAAACGAACAAGCGCGCCGTCATCCGCACGTGGAGCCGTGACAGCACGATCTTCCCGCAGATGGTGGGGCACACAATCGCCGTCCACAACGGCAAGCAGCACGTTCCGATCTACGTGACCGAGAACATGGTCGGCCACAAGCTGGGTGAATTTGCGCCAACGCGCAACTTCCGTGGTCACCTAGCCGAGAAAAAGAAGAAGAAGTAGGGGAGGCAGCCATGGAAGTCAAAGCAATCACCCGTTACCTGCCGATCTCTTCCCAGAAGTTGGCGCTGGTCTGCGACCAAGTGCGCGGCATGGATGCTGAAGAAGCGCTCGTCGTGCTAGAATTCATGCCCCAGAAGGGCGCAGAGTTCGTCCGTAAGACGGTTGCCTCTGCACTGGCCAACGCCGAGAACAACTTCGAGCTGAACCCCAGCGCGATGAAAATCGCGCAGATTTGGGCCGGCGAAGGCCCACGGCTCAAGCGCTTCAAAGCCGGTGCGCGTGGCCGTTACAAGCCCCGTGTCAAGCGTCAGTCGCACCTGTGGGTTGTGCTGGCAGATCAATCAAGGGAGAGTTAAAACAGTATGGGTCGTAAAGTACACCCAATTGGGATGCGCCTGAAGATCAACCGCGACTGGGATGCCCGCTGGTATGCGGAAGGCCCGAACTACGTTGAGCTGCTTCACGAAGATTTCAAGCTGCGCGAGATCGTCAAGAAGCGCACGGCTCAAGCAGGCATCAGCCGAATCGAAATTGAGCGTCAATCGAACGTCGTCAGCATCAACATTCACGCCAGCCGCCCGGGTTTGGTGATCGGCAAGAAGGGAGAAGGCGTAAAAGTTTTGCGTCAAGATCTCGAAAAGCTGACGGGCAAGACGGTAAAAGTGGACGTGACGGAGATTGAAAAGGCGGATATTGACGCAGTGCTGGTGGCGGAAAGCATCGCCCAACAGTTGGAGCGCCGCATCGGCCACAGCCGCGCGATGAAGAAGGCCATCCAGCAGGCGATGCGCCTCGGCGCGGAGGGCATCCGTATCGAAGTGAGTGGACGCCTCGGTGGCTCGGACATGTCGCGCCGCGAGTGGATGTCAGAAGGGCGCGTGCCGCGTAACACCTTGCGCGCGGCAATTGAATTTGGCATGGCAGAAGCCACCACCACCTTTGGCCAGATCGGCATCAAGGTGTGGGTCTACAAGGGCGTGGTCTACGGTGACATGCACCGTGAGGCCCCGCGTGCTGCCCAGCCGCAGGACGTTTATACCTCATAGCGCGTGCGCTGTGAGCAAGGAGTGTTGATCGATGTTAATGCCAAAGCGTACAAAGTACCGCAAACAGCAGCGTGGGCGCATGACCGGCAAGGCCTATCGTGGCTCTACGGTGTCGTTTGGGGAGTATGGTCTGCAAGCGCTGGAGCCAGTTTGGATGACCAGCCGTCAGATCGAAGCGGCGCGGCGTGCAATGGTGCGTGCCATTCGCCGCCGCGGCAAGATTTGGATTCGTGTGTTCCCTGACAAGCCTTACACCAAGAAAGCCGCCGAAACCCGTATGGGTAACGGCAAGGGCGCAGTGGAATACTATGTCGCGGTGATCAAGCCCGGACGTGTGCTGTTTGAGATGGGCGGTGTGGATGAGGGGTTGGCGCGTGAGGCGCTGCAATTGGCCGCGGCCAAGCTGCCGATCCGCACCAAGTTCGTCAAACGCATCGACCCGATCTCAGGCGTGGAGGTGACCGTCTCATGAAAACTCGTGAACTGCGCGCGTTGAACGACGCTAAGCTGCTCGAGCTGTATGATGACAAGGTGCAGTCGCTGTATCACCTGCGCCTTGAGAAGATGACGGGCGAACTGAAGGACACCAGCATGTTCCGCAAAACACGCCGCGACATCGCTCGTATTCTGACCATCCTGCGCGAGCGACAGCTTGCGCAAGATGTAGCCAAGAAGGATTAAGATCATGACGAACAGTCGTAGACGTCTCATCGGGACGGTCGTGAGCAACAAGATGGACAAGACCGTGACGGTCGCCATCGAACGGCGTACGATGCACCCGGTGTATAAGAAGGTCGTCAAGTCCACGAAGAAGGTGATGGCCCACGATGAAAGCAACGAGATCGCCGAAGGCGCGCTCGTGCAGATCGTCGAGAGCCGCCCGCTCAGCCGTCACAAGCGCTGGGTCGTGGAGAAGGTGCTCACGGTGACTGAACCGCTGAGCGTGGAAGTAGAGGGGTAATCCAAGATGATTCAGACAGAATCGCGCCTGAAAGTGGCTGACAACAGCGGCGCACAAGAAATTCTCGTCATTCGTGTTTTGGGTGGCTCTCGTCGCAAGTATGGGTCAATTGGCGATATAGTGGTGGGTACGGTTAAGTCGGCGAACCCTGCGAGCAACATCAAAAAGGGTGACATCGTGCGGGCGGTGGTGGTGCGCGTGGCGAAGGAGTACCGTCGCGCGGATGGTTCCTACATTCGCTTTGACGACAACGCGGCTGTGCTGTTGGCTGATGACCGCGTCAACCCCAAAGGCACGCGCGTGTTTGGGCCGGTAGCTCGTGAACTGCGCGACCGTGGCTTTACGAAGATCGTCTCGTTGGCCCCGGAGACATTGTAGGAGAAGGCAGTCATGCAGCGGATCAAGAAAGGTGACACCGTCGAAATCATCGCCGGTAAAGATGTGGGCGAGCGCGGGGAAGTCAAGACCGTGATGCCCAAAGAGAACCGCGTGCTGGTGGACGGGTACAACATCGTCAAGCGCCATCAAAAGGCGCGCCAGCGTGGGAATCAGAACATCCCGGCTCAGATCGTCTCAAAAGAGGCGGCGCTCGATTTGTCGAACGTGATGCTAGTATGCCCCTCGTGCGACAAGCGGACACGTGTCGGCTATCGTGTGCGTGAGAGCGATAATCGTAAGGTTCGCGTCTGCAAGAAGTGCGGCGCGGATATTGAATAAGCGGAGCGTGATCAAAATGAGTGAAACCAAAGAACTGCCGCGTATGCTGGCACGCTACCGCAGCGAGGTGTTCCCGGCGCTGATGGAAGAGTTTGGGTACGACAACCCGATGCGCGTGCCCGCAATCAAGAAGATCGTCCTCAACGTGGGGGCGGGCGAGGCCAACGACAACCCGAAAGTGTTGGATTACGCCGTAGACACGCTGCGCATCATCACTGGCCAGCAGCCGGTGATCACGCGGGCACGTAAGAGCATCGCCGGCTTCAAACTGCGCGAAGGCCGCGCTATTGGCGTAAAGGTGACGCTGCGCGGTGAACGCATGTGGGCGTTTTATGACCGCCTCGTGAACATCGCCCTGCCGCGTATCCGTGACTTTCGTGGGGTTCCGTCCAAGTTTGATGGGCGCGGCAACTACACCATTGGCCTACGCGAACAGTTGATCTTCCCGGAAGTGCCTTTCGACAGCATCGACAAGGTGCGCGGGATGGAAGTGACCATCGTCACCAGCGCCCAATCTGACGAAGAAGGCCGCCGCCTGCTCACGCTGCTCGGCATGCCTTTTAATGACATCAAGAGGTAGAGACAGCTATGGCAAAGAAGTGTATGGCATATCGTGAGGAACGTCGCAAGTTTGACGTTCAGGTGCGCAACCGCTGCAAGCGCTGCGGGCGCGCTCGTGGGTACTACCGTCGGTTTGGCCTGTGCCGTATCTGCGTGCGTGAGATGGCGCTGCAGGGGCAGATCCCGGGCATGGTCAAGTCAAGCTGGTAGGAGGCCCGCATGAACACAACAAATGATCCGATTGCGGACATGCTCACCCGTTTGCGCAACGCCCTAATGGCGCGCCAGAAAACGGTGGACATCCCGCGCTCCAACATCAAAGTCGAGTTGGCCCGCATCCTCAAAGAGGAGGGGTTCATTGAGGACTACAGCATCGTTGAGGCGTCGCCTGTGCCGATGCTGCACATCACGCTCAAGTATTTTGGCAGCCGCCGTGAGCGTCGCCCGGTCATCACTGCGCTCCAGCGCGTGAGCAAGCCCGGGCGTCGCGTCTATCGCAAGCGCAGCGAGCTGCCCATCGTCCTGAGTGGCACAGGCATCGCCATCATCACCACGCCGAAGGGCGTGATGACTGCACAGCAAGCCCGCAAAGAGGGGCTGGGCGGCGAAGTGCTGTGCTACGTCTACTAAGGGAGGACAGCCATGTCGCGTATTGGTAAGAAGGTCATCCCCGTGCCTGCAAAGGTCGAGGTGAAGATCAACAAGAACGAAGTCACGGTGACCGGCCCGAAGGGCACGCTTTCGCGCACCTTCAACCCGGATATGGTCATCAAGCTGGAAAACAACGAGCTGACCGTCGAGCGGCCGACTGACCTGCGCCACCACAAAGCGCTACACGGTCTGACGCGCGCCTTGCTGGCTAACATGGTCACAGGGGTGAGCACGGGCTTCCGCCGCACGCTGTTGATTGAGGGCGTGGGCTATCAGGCGATTGTCAACGGCAAGAACCTTGAACTGAAGCTCGGCTACAGCCATCCGATTGTGATCGAACCGCCCGCCAACATCTCGTTTGAAGCGCCGCAGGATGCGCGTGGTCGCACGCTGCATGTGAACGGGATTGACAAAGAGCAGGTCGGGCAAATGGCCGCTGTTATTCGCTCGTGGCGACCACCGGAGCCGTATCTGGGCAAAGGGGTGCGCTATGACAACGAGGTGATCCGTCGCAAGGCAGGCAAGGCAGCCAAGGGTGGCGGCAAGGGTAAGAAGAAGTAGGACGCTATGAGTGAAAAAACGGGTAAGGACAAGATTCTGGCTCGCCGCCGTCGTCAGACACGGGTGCGTGCCAAGTTGGCTGGTACGGCGGCTCGCCCGCGCCTCAACGTATACCGCAGCTTGAGCAACATTTACGCCCAAGTGATCGACGATGAGACTGGCAAGACGCTGGCTTCCGCTTCGACGATTGATAAGGATGTTGCCGCTGCCATTGTCGGCAAGACGAAGGTAGAAGCGTCGAAGATCGTGGGCGAGACGGTCGCTAAGCGAGCGAAAGAGGCGGGCATCTCCGCTGTCGTATTTGATCGGGGTGGCTATCGTTATCACGGGCGCATCGCAGCGTTGGCTGAGGGTGCGCGCGCGGGCGGCCTAGAATTCTAGCGGAGAGAACAGCATGGCTGAAAAGCAACGTCGTGAACGGCGCGAGAAGCGTCGTGAAGAGGAACGTGAAGAACTGGATGAGCGCGTGGTCGATATTCGCCGCGTGGCCAAAGTGATCAAGGGTGGCCGTCGTTTTGGCTTCCGCACGGTGGTTGTGGTAGGTGACAAGCAGGGGCGCATTGGCATTGGCATCGGCAAGAGCCGCGCCGTGCCAGACAGCATCCGCAAGGCCAACCAAAAGGCGCGCGCCAGCTTGAAGAAGTACGAACTGGTGGAGGGCACTGTGCCGCACGCTGTCACTGGTGAATACGGTGGCAGCAAGGTGCTGTTGATCCCGGCTGCGCCCGGCTCGGGCGTCATCGCAGGCGGCGGGGTGCGCGCGGTGTTGGAAGTTGTGGGCGTGCACAACGTCTTGACCAAGAGCCAAGGCAGCCCGAACCTGCTCAATGTGGCGATGGCTACTTTGGACGCGCTGGACAAAATCCGCGGGCCGCAGCTTCTCGCTGAGATGCGCGGCAAACCGATCAAAGAAGTCAGCCCGGTTTGGATGCGTCGTAAAGGGGTGTCATAATGGCTGAGACGAACACGAAGAAGCTGCGCGTGACGCTGGTCAAGAGCGGCATCGGCTATAATCAACGTCAGAAAGACACCTTGATCGCGCTGGGGCTGCGTCGGCTGAAGGCGACGGTGGAACTGCCGGACACGCCGCAGACCCGCGGCATGATCAACACGGTGACACACCTCGTCAAGGTGGAACCAGCGGACTAAGCCGCGAAAGGGAAGCGATATGAAACTACACGAATTACAACCTACTCCGGGCAGCCACAAGCCTAGAACGCGCGTCGGGCGTGGCATTGCGGCGGGCAAGGGCAAGACGGCTGGCCGCGGCACGAAGGGCGCTGGGGCGCGTGGCCGCAGCGGCATGCGTGCCTACTTTGAGGGTGGTCAGCTGCCGTTGGTGCGCCGCCTGCCCTTCAAACGGGGTTTCAAGAACCTGTTCCGCATCGAGTATCAAGAGGTCAACCTCGCTGCAGTCAACGACCGCTTTGAGGCGGGCACAGAGGTGACGCCGGAGGCGCTGGCCGCTGCGGGCATCATCCGCGACGCGAGCAAGCCAATTGTGCTGCTGGGGCGCGGCGACCTTGACAAAGCGCTGACTCTGCACGCCCACCGTGTGACGAAGTCGGCAGCCGAGAAAGTCGAAAAAGCGGGCGGGACGATTGTCCGCCATGAGCTGGTGATCACTGGCGCGTTGGCAACGGTGAAGAAGCTGCGCAAGGAAGACATTGCCGCAGGCCGCAAGCTGAAGTAACAGACACGAGGCGGGAGATGACAGGCTCATCACCCGCCTTTGCAATGCCTAACCGAGCAGCCGCGCTGCTCTCCACAGGGTATGAGAGGTTTGCTTTTATGATACGGGCTTTGAGAAATGCCTTTGGGCTGCCTGAAATCCGCAACAAAATCCTGTTCACGCTGTTCATCTTGGTGATCTACCAGTTCGGCACACATGTGCCGGTGGTGGGCGTGGATCGCGTTGCGTTGGAATCTGTGTTGAACAATCAGGCGGCGGCTAGCTTCGTCGGGGTGTTGAACCTGTTGTCGGGCGGGGCCGTCCAGAACTTCAGCATTCTGGCCAACGGCGTTTACCCCTACATCACGGCGTCCATCATCTTCCAACTCTTGATTCCGATCATCCCCGCACTGGAAGCAATCCAGCGTGAGCCGGGCGGCCAAGAGAAAATCCAGCGCTATACCTACTTTTTGGCCATCCCGATGGCGGTGCTGCAATCGTTGGGGCAGATCGGCATCTTCAGCGCCCTCACCACGACGGGCCGCCCGATTATTCCGGGGTTCGGCTCAGACATCGGGCTGACGCTGACGGTCATCATCACGATGACGGCGGGCACGATGTTCGCGGTGTGGCTGGGCGAGCTGGTGACCGAGCAGGGCTTGGGCAACGGTATCTCGATCATCATCTTCAGCGGCATCGTGGCGACCGCCCCCTCCAACCTGATCAACCTGTTGGCCAGCAACCAAGATCAAGCGCTTTACAACTTGATCGTGTTCGTGCTGATTCTGGTGATCTGCGTGCCGGTGATCATCTACATCAGCGAGGGCGTGCGGCGGATTCCGGTGCAGTATGGCAAGCGCGTTCGTGGCAACAAGACCACGCAGGCGCGCGGCCAGTTCATCCCGCTGCGCGTGAACCCAGTGGGCATGATCCCGCTGATCTTCGCCCAGTCGATCATTACCTTCCCGGCCATCATCATCGGCGTGTTCAACCCACCAGTCGGGTCGTTCTTCTACAGCATTCAGCAGTCGCTCGGCAATCAGACCGGGCTAGTGTACTGGGGCATCTTCTTCGTGATGACCTTCGCGTTCACGTTCTTCTACGCGGACGTGATGGTAGGTAACTATCGGCTGGCGGAGACGTTGCAACGGCAGGGCGGGTTCATCCCCGGCATTCGCCCGGGGCAGAAGACGGAGGAATACATCCAGCGCGTGACGCGCCGCATCACGTTTGTGGGCGCGCTGTTCCTCGGGATCATCGCCATCTTGCCCGGCATCGTGGGCTTCATCAACGGGATTCTATTCCCGTTAGAGGTGACGAACACCGCCAACAACCCAGCCTATGTGCTATCTGGCAGTGGGTTGATCATCGTGACGGGCGTCGTGATCGACACGCTGCGCCAGCTTGAAGCGCAGTTGGTCATGCGCAACTACGAGAGCTTCATGAGCTAGGCGGTTCAAAGCTGTGTTGTCGTGGTAATTTAGAACAGCAAAGGTTAAGGGCGGCTTACGAGTCGCCCTTACGGCCTATTACGCGCCGCGCTTGAGCAACCGACAATGATAACTTTTCAGGATAACAACAATTTTTACCGCGTCTAGGAGAAATACATCATGAGTAGTCCGTTATTTGTGCTGCTGATGGGGCCGCAGGGGGCCGGCAAGGGCGAGCAGGCCAAGTTCATCCATCAGCAGTATGGCATCCCGCACGTGTCCACCGGCGACATCTTTCGTGGGATGAAAACGCGCGAGGACGACCTAGCGCGGCAGGTACAGGCGATCATGGCAGCGGGGCAACTCATCAACGACGACCTGACGAACCAAGTCGTGGCGAATCGGCTGGCGCAGTCGGATTGTGCCAATGGCGCGATTTTGGACGGCTACCCGCGCACGCCCAATCAGGCCGCGTTTCTGGACGCTTATCTGCAAGAGCGCGGCCACGCGCTGAAGGCGGCTATCTTGTTGGAGGTAGACCCCTTCACGGCCTTCAAGCGGGCGTTTGGCCGTGTAACCGCCGCCAACGGCGACAGCTACAACATCTACTACCGCGCAGACGGCTTGACCGTTCGGCACGAAAAATCGCCCAACGACGAGTACCCCCCGAAAGTGGTGGCAGTGCTGCCGAGCGGGGAGGTGCTCAAGCGCCGCCCCGACGACGCGGACGCGCACGCCGTGATTGTGCGGATTGAAACCTACCTGCGCGACACGCAGCCGCTCATCGAATACTACGCGCAGCAGGGGAGCCTGCTCCACCGTGTCGATGCAACTCAGTCCATTGATGTCGTGAGCCAAGCCATCAAGACGATCCTCGATGAATGATCTGATCCGTTCCACCCCGGCGCGTGCGCCGCAGCGCCGCCCTGTGCTGAAAACGCCTGAGGAGATCGCCATCATGCGCGAGGCGGGGCGCATCACCGCGCGCGCCCATGCTGCCATGCGTGAGGCGCTGCGACCGGGGATCACCACGCTGGAACTCGACAAAATCGCTGAGACGGTCATCCGCGACCATGGCGCGACCCCGTGCTTTCTAGGCTATGCGCCGGGCAATCACCGCCCTTACCCGGCCACGATCAACGCCAGCATCAACGATGAGCTGGTGCACGGCGTCCCACGGGCGGATCGTGTCGTGCAGGAGGGTGACATCATCAGCCTTGACACCGCTTGTTTCTATCAAGGCTTTGTGGGGGACGCGGCCTTCACTTACGCAGTGGGGGAGGTCAAACCGGCGGCGCGGCGGCTGATCCAAGCCTGTGAGGGGGCGCTTGAGGCGGCCATCGCGGCGTCAAAAGTGGGGGCAATGGTGAGCGACGTGGCGCGTGTGACGGAGCGCTACGCGGCCAAGCTGGGCTATAGCGTCGCCCGCGAGTACACCGGCCACGGGGTCGGGCGACAGATGCACGAGCCGCCCCAAGTGCCGAACTGGTGGCCGAGCAAGCAGCGCGCCGCGCAAGGTTGGGAGGACTACGAGCTGCAAGTGGGGATGACCTACGCCATTGAGCCGATGCTCATCGCCGGGCGCAGCGAACTCTACGAGGACGAAACCGACGGCTGGACGGTGCGCACGCGCGACCGCAGCCTGTGCGCCCACTGTGAACACACGATTGCTATCACCGCCGATGGCCCGATGATCTTAACGCTGTTGTAGGCTGTCGCTTAATTTGTTGTGCGCTCCAAATGTGCTAAGCTCATCTTCAGTGCTGATCATGAGGAGCCGATTATGCGCCTGATTGTTGCTGCTGCGTTGCTGCTCTTGGGTGGGCTGAGCCTAGCCGACGCGTTTGAATCGCCAGTGTTTATTGAAGCGCCGTGCCCGTTTTTGATCTGGGAGCCTGAGGTGGAGGGCGAGACGATCATCTGTGGGACGGTGCAAGTGCCGGAGAGTCGACGCGGCTTGTCTGACAACGTGGTGACGCTTAAGGTGGTGATTTTGAAAACCACTGCGGCTGATCCAATCGCCCCCATCATTTATCTAGAGGGCGGCCCGGGTGGCAGCGCCATCACAGGCGTGCATGATTGGTTGAACAGCACCTTACGTCAATATGCAGACGTGATCCTCTTCGATCAGCGGGGCACAGGCCACAGCACGCCATCCCTCAACTGTCCTGAATTCGAGGACGACAGCTTGCCAGCCAGCGCCGATCCTGAGGATCTCTGTCGGCAGCGGCTGATCCGTGAGGGGGTGACGTTGAGCGCCTACACCAGCGCAGAGAGCGCCGCCGACGTTGACGCGCTGATTCGGGCGCTTGGGCTGCCAGCGGTCACGCTCTACGGCGTCTCTTATGGAACTCGCTTGGCCTTGACGACGATCCGTGACTACCCTGAGCGCATCCGCTCGGTCATCCTCGACAGCGTCTACCCGCCCAACGTCAACGGCTACGAGGAACAGGCCTTGAACGGCGCGCGCGCTTTTGAAGTCTTGTTCCGTGATTGTGCGGCGTCGCGTGCCTGCAACGAGGCATACCCTAACCTGCGGCAGACGTTCCTGCAGATGATCGACGACTTGAACCGCCGCCCGATGCGCGGTGACGACCGCGAGGAAATCACGGGCGATGATGTGGTCAACGATTTGTTTGGGTTGATGTATTCAACGACCGCGCTGCCTTACCTGCCCATCATCATCACAGCCGCCGCCAACCGCGATTACGACGCCTACACGCTCTACAGCAGCTATCGCAGCGATGATTGGGCTGTCCAGCTTGAGCAGATGACGGATGAAGAGTTCGATCAATACGCGGCGACCTTCTTCAGCTTTGTGAGCGTTGAGGTTTATCTGGAGTATATCAGCGCGCTGGACGATGATGAGTTGTTAGCGCTTCTGGAAGTGCTCTACACTACTGAGCCAGAACGCCCCGCAGCAGAGCAAGAAGCGCTCGATCGACGGCTGATGGAGCTGTTGGGCGCTGCTACGATGAGCGATTTGAGCGCCATCCTACGCCCGCTTGACGAGGACGAGTACGACGCGCTGATTGCCGAAGCCTACGGCTGGATTGACGACGACAGTGAGGGCATCTTCAACAGCGTCGAATGCCACGAAGAGATCCCGTTCAACAGCCTGCGCGTTGCGGAACGGCTGGCGAGCGATCTGCCGCGCAGCCTAGCGAACGCGCTGCTTTACGACGTAGAGCGCCAGTTCGCAAGCTGCAACATCTGGGGCGTTGAGGCGGCCTCAGGATTGGAAAATGAGCCAGTTATGAGCGATCTGCCGGTGCTCGTGCTCAGTGGAGAGTATGACCCGATCACGCCGCCTGCGTGGGGCCAAGCCGCCGCGGATTACCTACCGAACAGCACGCACTTTGTGTTTCCGGGCATGGGGCACGGCCTCATTGATGTTGTTGGCAAGCCCTGCCCGACGTCCATCGCGGTGCAGTTTCTACTAGACCCATTCAGTACGTTAGACGGAAGCTGCGCTGCACAGATGGGGCCACCCTCTTTCCACATAGAATAACCATGTGGGCTTTGAGTGCTATTCCGTCCAATCGGCCACCATCGCTTGATCGGTAGGTGTGTGGCCAATGCTGTGCCCGATGGACAGCGAAGAATTTGTCTCTTGCATTATCTCAGTGGATGCCAGCTTGGCCAAAATGTGTTGGCCGGGTTCTAAGTAGTTGAATTTGAACGTGTCAATGTCAACGACAGTGTGTGATTGCTCTGCGAATAGGTCGTGCCACTGCAACAAGCTGAGAAAGTTGTATGGCAGCGGGACGCCGTAGGGGATGTTCCCCAAATAATCGGCTACATACAGCACGCTGAGGTCAAAGCGATTTTTCCAGAAGTGATCTTTCACGATTACAAACTGGCTGGATACTCGACAGGCTTCTTTCATCATCTGTGAGACGTTGTTGGTGTGATGAAGCATATCGATCATCAACACACAGTCGAAAGTCTTATCAGGGAAGGGGAATTTTTGCCCATCGTATAGGTGAATGTCGATATGTGGATGCGGTTGTGGGCACACGTCCAAGCCTAATATCTGCGCGCCAGTTTCCTGACTAATGAGATGTGCTAAGTGTCCGTCTCCTGTGCCGACGTCTAAGATGGTGCTTACGTTGTCGATCATCGGGAGTAGTTTTTTAGTGAGTTGTGTATGTCGATATGGAAACAACACTTTCTCATCAAACGTGCGCAGAATCTGTTTTAGCATGGTAGCTCCTAAGGGTAGTGAATAAAACGAGAAACAGAACTGTATGAAAGGATAGTTAGCGAATTAACACAAGCTTAAAAATAAAGATATCACATGATGCAAGCTCACAATCGTTGGGAATACTGGTCTAAAATAGCACGTAATAATCCGAATGCACATTGTGAAACGTTAGAGATGACCGTTTAGAGCGGCCACATCATACCGAACAATAGAGTACTCGGTCAAAAAGAGTCGTTAAAGTGAGGTAATCGTATCAATATGATGGGATGGCTGACGCGCAGGCTTGCGGCCCTGAGCCGATTTATGCGTTGGCTGTTTAGAGCTAAACTCATCGTTTACTTCAGGATGAGTTATGCTATACTGTCTACTTTGTCAGGTATCACAGCAGGGGTTTGCTATGAAGGTCGCTACATCAGTCAAGCCACGCTGCCCCAAGTGTCGCATCATCAAGCGCTCTGGGAAAGTGATGGTGATCTGTGTTAACCCAAAACACAAGCAGAAGCAAGGCTAGGCGAGTTTTCCAGTTAGGAGTGGGTGGCAAGTATGGCACGTATTGAGGGTGTTGACCTGCCTCGTGACAAGCGCGTCGAGATCGCATTGACCTACATCTATGGGATTGGCCTCAAGACAAGCCAGAAGATTCTGGCTGCCACGGGCGTAAACCCAGATACACGTGTGCGTGACTTGTCCGAAGCAGAGGTGCAGCGTATCCGTGAGCAAGTTGGTACGATGACTGTCGAAGGTGACTTGCGGCGTGAAGTTCAGCTGAACATTAAGCGTCTGATGGAGATCAACAGCTATCGTGGGCTGCGGCATCGCCGTAACCTGCCGAGCCGTGGCCAACGGACGCGCACCAATGCCCGCACTCAGCGCGGGGTACGCAAGACGGTTCCCGGACGTGGTCGTCGTCGCGGTGCAACCAAGAAGTAAATAAGGGTCTAGCTGTCAGGAATCATACGCTCGACAACTAATCATGATATTCCATGCGCCCTGTGCATTCCGCAGGGCGATGCTATCGTAAAGCAGGATCAACTTGGGGAGAAGTAGTATGGCACGTACAGTAAAAAAGACGACATCCTCTAATCGTCGTGCTGTCAAGAAGGTGATGAAGAACATCCCCTACGGTCAAGCGCACATCTACGCCACGTTCAACAACACGATTGTGTCGCTGACTGACCAGAGCGGCAACGTGGTGACGTGGGCGAGCGCTGGCACGAGTGGCTTCAAGGGCAGCCGCAAGAGCACCCCTTACGCCGCGCGCATGGCCGCCCAAACGGCCAGCGAGGCCGCCCAGCAGCACGGCATGAAGGAAGTCGATGTATTCGTCAAGGGGCCGGGGCCGGGCCGTGAAAGCGCGATTCGCGCCATTCAGGGCAGCGGTTTGAAAGTCCGTTCAATTTCGGATGTGACGCCGGTGGCGCACAACGGTTGTCGCCCGCCTAAGCGTCGTCGCGTCTAAGCAACAGGAGAAATGCGGCCTATGGTGTACTCCGCCTCGTCCGGTGGTTCGGACGTCAATCAAATCACCAGCAACATGGTGCTGCCCCACAAAGTCGAGAGCCAAGCGCTGACGCGCACCTACGGGTGTTTTGTCATCAGCCCGCTCGAGAGTGGGTATGGCCTGACGCTGGGAAATGCCCTGCGCCGCGTTCTGCTGTCGTCGCTGCCGGGCGCTGCGGTGACGAGCATCCGCGTGTCGGATGTTCATCACGAGTTCTCAGGCATCCCCGGGGTGCGCGAGGACATGACGCAGCTCATCCTGCAAGTGAAGCAGCTTCGTCTGACGATGCACGATGCCGAAAGCCGCCGCTTGCGCCTTGAGCATCGCGGTGAGGGAACTGTCACAGCAGCCGACATTTGGACGCCGGCTGAGGTGACCATCGAAAACCCCGACCTGTATCTGTTCACGGTGGATGACCCGAACGCCCACATCGAGATCGAGTTTGAAGCGCGCACTGGGCGCGGCTACAGCCCTGCGGATGAACGAGGCCGCCTGCCGATTGGTGAGCTGCCGGTGGACGCGATCTTCAGCCCGATTCGCCGCGTCAAGTTCGACGTTGAGCGCGCCCGCGTCGGCCAGCGCACGAACTACGACCGGCTGGTGCTGGAAATTTGGACAGACGGAACCGTTCGCCCAGAAGAGGCGATCAGCCAAGCGGCGCAGATCCTCATCCGTCATCTGGTAGTGGTTGGGGGGGTGCATATCGACGAGATTCAGATGCCTGACCCCGAACAGTTTGAAGATCGCAAAGAAGGCCACAAACCCCTCTACGACAAGCCGATTGAAGAGCTTGACCTGAGCGTGCGCGTGTTCAACTCGCTCAAGCGCACCGGCATCACGTCAGTGGGGGATGTGATCGACATGCTTCAGCGTGGCAACGATGCGGTGTTGGCTATTCGCAACTTCGGTGAGAAATCGCTGGACGAGCTGAAGGCCAAGCTGCGGGAAAAAGGGTACTACCCTAAGGAAGACGAGTAACTTGTAGCATACGGAGAGGGAACAATGCGTCATCGCGTTGCAGGCAAGAAGCTGGGGCGCAACACTGCCCAGCGCAATTCACTTGAGAAAAATCTGACGATTGCCCTGTTCAAACATGGGCGCATCACTACCACCCGCGCGAAGGCCGACTTCGTGCGTGGGAGCGTGGAGCGGTTGATCACTGTGGCGAAGCGCGGCCTTGCTAAAGCGCAGGCCACCAACAACGAGGCGGTCGCGGTGCACGCGCGGCGCATCGCCGCCAGCCGCTTGTACAACGACCGCGCGATTGTGGCCAAGCTGTTTGACCACATCGCCCCGCACTTTGCCGAGCGCCCGGGCGGCTACACGCGCATCTACAAGCTGAACCCGCGCAAGGGCGACAACGCTGATATGGTGCTGCTGGAGCTGGTAGACTACAACCAGATTCAGGAAGCGGCCAACTCGTAGCGCCCGATGATGCGCTTCCGCGCGACTCTGGCCTACGATGGCACGCGCTACGCTGGCTTCCAGCGGCAGGCCAACGCCATCAGCGTTCAGGGCGAGGTGGAGGCGGCGCTTCAGCGCGTTCTCGGTGTGCCGACGCCGATCATCGGCGCGGGGCGCACCGACGCCGGCGTGCACGCCAGCGGCCAAGTCATCGCGTTTGATGCAGATTGGTCGCATGGCTGCAAGGCACTTTTAACAGCACTGAATAACGCTTTGCCGCTGGATATTGGCCTGCTCGACCTCGTTGAGCAGCCCGGTATCCACCCGCGCTATGACGCGCTGTCTCGTGTGTATGATTACAGTGTGTGGGTTAGCCCCGTCCGACACCCTTTAATGATGCGCACGAGCTGGCACGTCTCGCAGGCGCTGAACATCCAGCAGATGAACGCCGCTGCGCGCTGTTTGGTGGGCCGCCACGACTTCGCCACCTTTGGGCGGCCTCCAAAGGGCGAGAACACGGTGCGCGAGGTGTTCGCCTCAATGTGGCGCGTTCAGCCTTCGCCCTATGGGGAGGTGCTGGTGTATCGCATCGAAGCGACGGCCTTCTTGCATCAGATGGTGCGGCGGATTGTGTCGATGCTGGTGGACGTGGGGCGGGGGTGGCAAAGCGAGGCGGCGTTTAAAGAGGCGTTCTGGGCGGCAGATTTGCGCCGCGCAGGCAAGCCCGCGCCGCCGCAGGGGTTGGTTCTGGTCGCAGTGCGGTATCCCCCACCCGATCAGATCATCGAACGAGACAATGACAGACGCTTGAAGCGAGCGTCGGAGGGACAAGAATGAAGATGAAAGAGCAGGGGACGTTCATCACGACCCCGAAAGACATCCAACGGAAGTGGTACGTCGTGGACGCGCAGGGTAAGACGCTGGGGCGTCTCGTCGCGCAGATTGTGCCGATCCTGCGCGGCAAGCACAAGCCGTACTTCACCCCGAACTTGGACTGTGGCGACTACGTGATCGTGGTCAACGCGGACAAGATCCACGTGACGGGCAAGCGCATGGACGAAAAGGTCTACTGGCGCTACAGCGGTTACCCGGGCGGCATCTACGGGACGACGCTGCGCGACCTGCTGGGGACGCACCCGACGCGCGCGATTGAGATCGCCGCGAAGGGCATGCTGCCAAAGGGGGCGCTAGGGCATCAGATGATCAAGAAGCTCAAGGTATACGCTGGCGCGGAGCACCCGCACGCCGCGCAGAACCCTGAAGTGCTAGAAGTGGAATAAAGGGAGACACGTGATGGCACAGTACTATGAAGGCATTGGCCGTCGGAAGGCCGCAACCGCTCGCGTCCGCTTGACCACTGGCGGCACGGGGCGTATCCTCATCAAGAGCGGCGATGCGGAAGAGTACCGCGACGCAGAGGACTATTTCACCCGTCCTAACGATATGACCCTGCTGCTGGCCCCGCTGACGCTGCTGGGGCAGGAGCGCAGCTACGACATCACGGTGCACGTCAACGGCGGCGGCGTGAGCGGCCAGCGCGACGCTGTCCGTCTAGGGATTGCCCGCGCTCTGCTTAAGCTCGACCCCGACACGCGCCCTGCGCTGAAAGCCCCCGGCTTCCTGACGCGCGATGCCCGCGTCAAAGAGCGCAAGAAGCCCGGCCTCAAGCGCGCCCGCAAGGCCCCGACCTACACCAAACGCTAAGCGCCAAACATCCCCTCAACTGAGGGGATGTTTTGTTTGAGCTGCCCTGACGGCAGCAGTGCAGGGACGCGCGCCGTTTCAACACCGCCCAACACACCGCTATAATTGAGACCGAATCTATAACAATCGGACGAATAGCCTCATGACTCATCCACACACTTTGACCGTCGTCGGCTTGGGGCCGGGCGATGTAGACGATCTCACGCGGCGGGCATGGCGCGTGCTGGAGTCCGCTGGTCTGGTCTACCTGCGAACGGAGCGCCACCCCTGCGTGCCCCATCTGCCGCGCAGCACGTTCTACGAGAGCTTTGATCATTTCTACGAGGCGCACGAGCAGTTCGACGCGGTCTACGACGCGATCTGTGACTATCTGCTGGAGCGCGTTCAGCATGAGGATGTGGTCTACGCTGTGCCGGGTGACCCGATGATGGGCGAGACGAGCGTGCTGCGGCTGCTGGCGCGCGCCGCTGAGCAGGGCATCCGCGTCGAGGTCGTCCACGGCGTCAGCTTCGTGGAGCCAGCGCTGCGCCACGCGCAGATCGACGGGCTGGAGGGGCTGCAAATCCTTGACGGAATGACGTTGGCCGCCATGCACCACCCCCCGATCAACCCTGCCTACCCGGCGTTGATCGGCGGCGTCTACAGCCGCGAGGTGGCGAGCGACGTCAAGCTCACGCTGATGAACCAATACCCCGACGATCACCCTGTTCAGCTCATCCACAGCGCGGGCACAGCCAGCGCCAGCGTCGAGCGCGTTCCGCTGTACGAGATCGACCGCTCGCTGAGCTTGAACCACCTGTCGTCGCTGTTCGTGCTGCCGCTGTCGCCTTACAGCAGTTTTGAGTCGTTCCAAGAGACGATTGCCCATCTGCGCGCGCCGGAGGGCTGCCCGTGGGATCGCAAGCAGACGCACGCCTCACTGCGGCCTTACGTGATCGAAGAGGCCTACGAGGTGATCGACGCCATCGACCGCGAGGCGTGGGATGAACTGGTGGGCGAGCTGGGCGACCTACTGCTCCAGATCGTGCTGCACGCGCAGATCGCCACCGAGGAAGGCGAGTTCCAGATGGCCGACGTGCTAGACACGGTCAACCGTAAAATGATCCGTCGGCATCCGCACGTGTGGGGCGATGTCGACGTGCAAGGCAGCGCCGAGCAAGTGAAGGCCAACTGGGACGACATCAAACGCGCCGAGCGCGCTGCGCAGGGCGCATCGTCTGACGGCCTGCTGGACAGGGTCAACAAAGGGCTGCCCGCGCTCATGGTGGCCTATGAGTATCAGCGTCGTGCGGCTCAAGTGGGGTTTGACTGGCCGACGATTGACGGTGTGCGGGATAAAATCCGCGAGGAAATGGCGGAAGTCCTCGCTGAGGATGACCCGCAGCGCATCACTGCAGAAGTGGGCGATTTGATCTTCGTGTTAGTGAACTGGCTGCGTTGGTTGGGCGTGCACGACCCTGAGAGCGTGCTGCGGGCGGCCAACGCCAAGTTTTACCGCCGCTTCCGCCACATCGAACAGGCTGCCGCAGCGCAGGGGCGCGATCTGGCCAGCATGACGCTGGACGAGATGGAAACGCTCTATCAGCAGGGCAAGGCACAGGGGTTGTGAACGATGCCTGTACGTCATGAGTGGTACAACGCCGAGAAGTCGGTCATGCGCTACATCGCCGAGGGCGATTGGAACTGGCATGACTATCACCGCGCGGTGCGCGTGTCGCTGTTTGCGATGATCAACCACCCGCGCACTGTCCATAGCTTGATCGACCTGCGCGCGTCGGGGCGGGCGGCGCTGCCGGCTGGGTTCGGGGCGCACGCGCGCACGTTCGGCAAGCGCGGCACGCCTGCGCTCAGCGGCAAAGCGGTGGTGTTAGGTGTGAGGCTGGAACAGCTCCCGCCCAACATCCTTGACGCCGACGGCACGCTCGCAACGCCCGATGGGCGCGTTTACTTCGCGCAGAGCGAGGACGAGGCGCGGGCGCTGCTGCAAAGCTGGGGATGTGACTTTCAGACTGATTGACACTGCGCAGCGATCCTCCATACTATTTTTTTAAGCAAGTGCTTTGAAGGAGGCATCCTATGCGCAAGTTTATCGTGTTCCTCGTTCTCATCATTGCTTCAAGCGTCATGAGCGTTCAGAGCCAGTCCGGGCGGCAGGTGTGGGCCTTCTACATGGGCTTCTGGGTGGGTGAAGCGTCGTGGCAGATGCAGGCGGACGTGCTGACGGATCGGCCTGCGATCGGTAACTACGACTCGCGCGATGGGGGCGTGGCCGCCACGCACATCGACCAAGCGCGCAGCGCTGGCATCGATGCCTTCGTTGTCTCGTGGTATGGGTTGGAAGATGGGGCTGTGACGACGGCGGTGCTCAACAACCTGTTGGATCGTGCCGCAGAGCGCGGCTTTATGGTGGGGGCCGTGGTCGATATCTTCTCGTCGCAGTTCAACCGCAGCCCTGACGCGCTCATCAACTCGCTGAACTACCTCGTCTACGACCGCGCGAACCATCCGGCCTATCTGCGCTACAACGGCAAGCCCGTCATCCTGTTTGCGTTCCAGAACCGCGCTAACTTCTCGCGGGCGCAGTGGCAGCAGATCCGCAGCGCGGTAGACCCCAACCGCAGCACGATCTGGATCGCAGAGGGGGTGAACGGCTGCTGCTTGTACGGCGGCGCGATGGACGGGATGTACGCCTTCAACATCGCGTGGGCCAACGGCAGCGGCGGGCGCTACGTGCGCGAGCGGAACGCCGTGCGCAGCGCAGGCGGCACGATCTACGTGCCGACGGTTCACCCGGGCTGGGATGAACAGCTCATCGCGCGGCGCGAACGTCGCCCCAATCCCACCTCCCCGCGTGACCGCGCCGGGGGGCGCTTCTTGGCCAACAGCTTTGCTGGGGCCGTTAGCGCCGGGACAGACGTGATCTTGATCGGCACGTGGAACGAGTTCATCGAGAACAGCCATATCGAGCCGAGCGTCAACTTCGGTTCGCAGTCACTGGACGTGCTGCGCCCGTTGATCGCCGATTGGAAGGCAGGCGGTGGCGGTTCTGCCGGGGGTGGGGGCGCTGCGCCGGCTTCGGCTTGCCCGGCCTCGCCCACGGGGCAGGTCTTGAGCGCCACCAACAGCACTGTCAACGTGCGCCCCACCCCCAGCACCGACGGCGCGCCCATCGGTCGCATCCGCCCGCGCGAGTGTTACGCGGTGCTTGGGTCTGAAAATGGTTGGTTCTTGATCGACTTCAACGGTCGGCAGGGGTGGGTCAACGGCAGCGTGGTCACGGTGCGCGGGCAGTAGGCCGCGTGCTGTTCAGGCCAGCCGATTTGTGCTAGCATGGCAGCTTGTTCTATCCACGCGATTGAAGAAGCTGCCATGTCTCCTACATTGACTATCCTGCCGGTTAAAGCGCCAGTAAAAGACGCGGCGTTTGACCTCGTGCCCGTGATCTGTGACGCGCTGCGCGACGCGGACGTTACCCCTCAGTCAGGCGACGTGATCGCGCTGTCGTCGAAGTATGTTGCCATCAGTCAAGGGCGCATCGTCAAGCTGGACGAGGTGCGCGTCAGCGAGCAAGCCGCGGCGCTGGCCGAGCGCTACCACATGAACCCCGCGCTGGCGCAGCTCGTCATCGACGAGTCAGAACACATCTTCGGCGGCATTCCGCTGGGATTTCTGCTCACGTGGCGCGAGGGCGTCATCTCGCCCAACGCTGGCATCGACCGTTCCAACATCCCCAATGGGCTGGCCGTGCTGCTGCCTGCGGACGCCTACGCCACCGCCCGCGCGATTCGGCTGGCGCTGGAAGCGCGCTACGGCGTGCGCTTGGGCGTGCTGCTGACGGATAGCTGGCTAGTCCCCGGGCGCTGGGGCACAACGGGCGTCGCGCTGGCGATGTCCGGCTTTGAGCCGCTGCAAGACGAGCGCGGCAAGCTGGACTTGTTCGGCAATCCGATGGCCGTCACGCAGCGCAGCATGGCGGACGCGCTGTGTGTGGCGGCGCAGTTGGTGATGGGCGAGCGCGACGAAGCTACCCCGATTGCCGTCATCCGCGACGCGCCGATCACGCTGACGGATCGACCGCTCAGCCGCGACGACGTGGCTATCCCGTGGGAGATGTGCCTCTACGTGGAATCGCTGACCGTTGGCCTGCTGGCAGACGGCGCACCCCGCGAGTCGCACAGCGCGCGCCTGCTCAGGCCGAAATCCTACTGATCCCACAGCGCGAGCACGCGCTGCGCGGCGGCTTCCCACGTGAAGCGGGCCGCTTGGGCGCGGCCTGCAGCGGCCAGCCGTTCGCGCGTTGCAGGGTCAACCACCTGCTGCATGGCGCGCGCGATATCGCTCACGTCCAGCGGGTTGACGAGCAGCCCGGCGTCCCCGACCAGCTCTGGCAGGCTGCTGGTGCGGCTGGCGATGACCGGCGCGCCGCAGTGCATCGCCTCCAGCACGGGGAAGCCGAAGCCCTCGTACAGCGACGGCATGACCAACGCGAGCGCCCCCGCCAGCAGCGCCCCCTTGTGGCGCTCATCGACGTAGCCCGTGACGATTACCCCGTCTGCGCCTGCTGTCCAGCGCTCGTCGTACAGCCAGCCCTTGCCACCGGCTAGCACGAGCGCGGCGGTGTCGCCGGTTTGCTGGCGGTAGCGCTGATGAGCTTGCACGAGGCGGGCGATGTTCTTGCGCGGCTGAAGCGTTCCGATGAACAGGAAGTAGCGCGACGGAACGCCGTAGACCGCGTGTAGATCGACAGGGCGCACAGGCGGCGGCTCCACGCCCGGATAGACGACGTGAATTTTTTCGGCTGGCGTTTGATAGACGCGAGTCAAATCGTCGCGTGTCGCAGCGCTGTCGGCGAGGATGAGGTCGGCGCGGTGGGCGCTGTAGCGCGTCGTCAAGTCAAGGTAGAGGCGCTGAGCGCGGCGGTGCGCCTGCGGGAACCAGACGTAACCCAGATCGTGCACGGTGACCATCGCTCGCCCGCGGAGAGCAAACGGCAGGGTGTGCGCGGGGACGAACGTCCAATCTGGGCGGTCGCGCCAGAGCGCCGCCGCGAACCGCAAGTGTGTCCACAGCCGACGGAACGGGATCACGCGCGGCTGGACGTTCGGGGAGGGTGGGAACAAGCTCGGCGCTGGGGCGTCACGAAAGTAGAGCGTAAGCTGATGGGGGCGTGAGCGCGCGTCGTTGGCGTGGATCAAGTGACGGATGAGCTGAAGCGCGTAGTGCTCCGTGCCGGTCGGGTGCGGGACGGTGCAGCGGCTGGCGTCGATGGCGATGCGCATCAGACCAAGAACAGCGCCGCGCCGCCTGCGATGCAGGCCAAGCCCACGAGTAAGCTGCCGCGCGCCCAGCGGTTTGTGCCGAGCCACCACGTGACCGATGAAATCCCGAAGAGGATCAACCCGCCGCCGATGAGGTGCTGCGACGCGGGCATCGGGTTGCCGCTGGCCAGATAGAACGTGAGGAAGACGCCGACGGCGATCATCAACAGCGCCGGGACGACCGAAGGGGTGGTGCCGCGTTCGAGCGTCGCCAGCGGGGGCTGTGGCAGCTCCTCGCTGAGGATGACCGCTTGAGGGTCGAAGGCCTCGCGCGGCGCGTCCACAGCGAGCACGGTTAAGCTGCTCAGGGCGCTAAGGGCCGCGTCTACGTCGGGTTCAGCAGGTGTGAACGACTCAAGGGCGTCGGACTCGGCCTCACTCGTGTCGGCTGGGGCGTCAAGCGGGCTGGTCGGTTCTTCCTCTGCCGCTTCTGCTGCGCTGACGGCTTCGCCCTCGTCGCTGTGAGCAGCGAAGGGCGCAGCCTCTGCGTGCGGCTCGGCGGGGCTGATCGGGTCGTCTAGCGTTTCGGGAATTTCTGGTTGGTTGTCGGTCATGATGATGATTGTGCCGCTGCGGGGCAAAATGCGCAAGTCTGGGCGTTTGATGACGCCACTCATCCTTGCCGCCCATCAAGGTTGTGGCTATAATGTTAACAAATGGCGACTTGGTCGAGTGGTTAGGCACCGGTCTGCAAAACCGTTTACGCCGGTTCGATTCCGGCAGTCGCCTCAGCAAAAGCAGCTCTGATTCAGGGCTGCTTTTTTTGCTGCAACGCGCGCGCGGCCTCGTGCGTACTGTGAATAGGGTCTTCACACAGGAGCGCACGATGAAAGCCAAAAACTTTCTCATCACGACGACGAACACACTGGAAGGTTACCAGATCGAGCAGTATTTGGGCGTCGTCTCAAGCGAGGTAATCTTGGGGGCGAACTTCTTTCGGGACATCTCAGCGGGCATCACGAACTTCATCGGCGGGCGCAGCGGCGCATACGAGCGCACCTTCATCGAAGCGAAAGAGGCCGCGCTGCAAGAAATCGTTCAGCGGGCGCAGGAGATGGGCGCAAACGCGATCATCGGCGCTGACCTTGACTTTGAAGCGTTGGGGTCGGACAACGGGATGCTGATGGTCAGCTTCAGCGGGACGGCGGTTATTGTGCGGCGTGCCTAGCGCTTGTCCGGGCGCGCACGTCTGAGCTACACTCTGCTGTATGGACGAACAAGAGTCAATTCCTCCGCCGCCTGCTGAGCTGCCCGTCGCCCCTGAGCGACCGCGGCTGCCGCTGCCCAACTACACGCTGAGCACAGTCTGCCCGGCGTGTGGCGCAGACACGTTCAAGCTGGCTTGCAAGGTGCGCTGCGGGCGCTGCGGCTTCATGTGGGATTGCAGCGAACTCTAAAGTTAAAGCTCTTCAAGATGCGCTGTGACCCACGCCTGATAGGCGTGGCGCAGCGCTTGCGTTTTCTCGCCCACTCGCCCATCGCCGATGGCGACCCCGTCAATCTCAACAACTGGCACGACGCCGCGGCTGCTGCTGCTGAGGAAGGCCTCTTGCATCTGTGGGAGTTGCGAGACGTGCACGGCTTCCAACTTGATGGGCAGCACCTGCGGGGCGACCTCCAGCACGATCTGCCGGCTGATGCCCTTCAACACGCCTGACCCAGCAGTGTAAAGCGTGCCGTCAAGGATTGCGTAGAAGTTGCTGGCCAGCCCTTCCATCAGGTAGCCGTCGGCGTCCAGCAGGAAGGTATCGTAAATGCCCTCAGGCATGGCGTCCTGAAGCTGCCGCCGCCGCAGCGCCCAATCAGTCGTTTTGGCTTCAGGGTTGTGGCGGGCGCTGTTCGGCGCGGTGATGGCGCGCGCGCCCTCCGTCAGCAGGTGAGCCGGCAGGGGGTGAAACGGCTCAATCGACAGGATGAGCACCTCGGGTTGGTCGCGTCCGACGGTGATCCGAAAGCGCACATCGCCCCAGCCAGCGCCTTCGATGATCTGCCGCAGGGCGGCGCGCAGGCGCTGGCGATCCAGCACGAGTGGGATGCTCGCGCGGGCGGCGCTGTCTTCTAGGCGGTCGAGGTGAGCGTCCAGCTTGAGCACCTGCGTCGTGTGGTACGTGTTGGTGATGGTGTAGACGCCGTCGGTGGGTTCATACGGGGCAGTTGCGGCCAGTGAGTCGCCTGACCACGGCGCAGGGTGAAGCCCCTCTGAGCTGAGCAGGTACGCTTGACAAACCATCGATCAACTCCTTTAGCGCGTTTGTTCGACCAGCGGGCGCAGCGGCGCATCAAGGTACTTCTGCCGCATGAGCGCCCAATCAGCGGCAGTGAGAGGGCGATCAGTGAAGATGGCCACGCCCGTAAAGCGCGCGAACTGCGCCGCTGACAGATCGCGCACGGCAATCGCCACGCCGTCCAGCGCCCCGGCCAGCGTCTCCACGATGGGGATGTGTGGGTTGGGGTCGGGCGGGTCGAGCAGCGTGTAGTTCGGGATGCCGATCAACAGCTGGCTAGGCGACGGGATCTCTTCGGTCAGCGCGCGCGTGAACGAGTCCACTTGATAGGCCACCCAACGGATGTACTCAACTTGGTCGGCGATGTAGCTGTTGTAGGCGCTCACGACCATCTGATCCGCTTGGATCGACACGCGGCGCTTGTAGTCGGCGCTCCACAGCGTGCCGGGCGCGATGAACGGCGGCAGCGCGAGGTCTGTGTCTAACGGGGTGAGGTCAGCCGGGACGGCCACCGCCAGCAAGCGGTTCAAGCCGATCTCAGCGCGCACTTCGCGCAGGATGATCGGCAGATCAGGGTTGTCGTTGGCGACAGGCTTGATGTCGAGCATGACGCCTTCAAACCCTAACCCGTTGACCATGCGCCCCGCAAAGTCGCGGATGGACGCGCGCACCTGTGGGCTGTTGAGGCGGTACTCCGGCAGGGACGCCGTGACTTCGATCCACGCCAGCACTTGGATCTGTGGGGCGAGCGCCTGTAAACGATCTGAGTTGTTCTTGACCAGCGATTCCACTTCGATGAAGCGGTCATTTTGCCCCTGCGCCCCTGACCACGTCGCATCAGCCTTCATGCTGCTGGCGTACAGGTAGATCGTGCCGATCTGGTGTGCCTTGAGGACGTCGACCAGCTCCGCCAGCTCGTTATCGGTTGGGGCGCTGTAGCTAAACGAGCGATCCAGCCAGATGGCGTTGCCGGGGCGCGGCGCAGCAGGCGGGTTGATGGCGCGCAAGATGGCGACGAGAACGATCGCCAGCACGATGGCCGCTGGCACGAACAACCACCACTGGCTAAATGAAATTTTGCCGAGTAGGTTGATGCGGCGGCGCGGGCGTTCCCCAAGCGCGCGCACCTGTCGGCTCTCTTTGGGGCGTAATGAAGGGTGTTCGGCGGCCTGCTGGCGGCGTTTTTCGCGGCGTTCACGCGCAGTGCTCATGTTGCGTTCCCCCTCGTTCTTCAACTCAAAATGCCCAACCGAGCTAGCAGCGGCGGCCCCAGCACGAGCAGCCCAACCAGCACGCTGGCGATCACCCCCAGCAGCACCGCCGCGCTGGCGACGTCTTTGCCTACTTGGGCCATCGGATGATATTCCTGCGTGGCAACGTCGATGGCGGCCTCAATGCCTGCGTTCAAGAACTCCGTCAGCCACACGATGGTAATAGCGATGATGATCAACGCCCATTCTAGCCGGTCCAGCCCCAGCCACGCGCTCAGCAGCAGCACGGCAACGCTAGCCACGGACATGATGCGCGTGTTCTTCTGCCAGCGCAGCATATAGAGCCACCCCGCCAGCGAGTAGCCGAGGCTCTCAAGGCGGTTGCGGCTGGTCTTCATCGCGTAATCATGAGGGTCGATGCGCGATGTGCTCGTCAGGCGGTCGTAGAGTTTACTCATCATGTTCTTGTTCATAGGCCAGCACGATCTCAGGGCGTACCCCTAACTGTTCCAGCAAGACAGCTTGCACTTCCCACATCTCGGTGCGGTTGTTGGGGGTGTCGTGATCGTAGCCCAGCAGGTGCAGCGCGCCGTGCACCACCATGAGGATGAGGCTCTCAGCGAGCGGGAAGCCCTCGCGTTCACTCTGCGCTTGCACATACGGGAAGCCGATCAGCACATCGCCCAAGTAGGGGGCTTCGTCGATGCCCTCGGGCAGTTCCTCCGCGGGGAACGAAAGCACATCCGTCGGCGCGTCCACTCTGCGGTGCTGCTGGTTCAGCGCGCGGATGTCCTCGTCGGGCAGCAGCACAACGCTCAAGGTGGTGTCTGGCGCTACGTCGTGGGCGTTCAGCACGGCCAGCGCTGCTTGCTGTAGGGCGGTTGTGTCAATAGGGTAGCCGTGTTCGTTGTGAACAATCACATCAAAGGGCATTACGCTTACTCCGTAGTGGGTGGCGGTGTGCTCGTTTTGCTGCTGTCTGGGCGCGGCAGGCGCGGCACTTCGTCTAACGGCTCGTCGTCTCCAGTTTCAGGCTGGACGGCGGTTACTTCAACCGAGCGCCGCGCAGATGGCACTTCGTCAGTGGTGCGGCGCTCAGCGGGTACATCGGCTATGACGACCGTTGGTAAGCTGCCAGTCGTCTTGTTGTCTTCCTGATATTTAATGCGATGGTGGTACATCCCTTGGAAGATTTCAATGAACACGGCTTCGGTCTGGGCGAGATCGGTGAGCGTGAGGCCGCTGTCGTCAAGCTGCCCTTCCTCGCGCTTGGCGTCGAACATCTCTCGGACGATGCGGGCGATTTCCGTGCGCGTTCTAGGTTGAATACTGCGGACGGTCGCTTCACACGTGTCGGCCAACATCAGCAGGGCCGTCTCACGCGAGCGGGGGCGTGGCCCGGGGTACTCGAAAGCGCTGCTGTCCACTTGGCTGGCGTCACCATTGGCGCGATCCAACGCGACCCGATAGAAGTAGCTCACGCGAGTTGTGCCGTGATGCTCAAGGATGAAATCGCGCAGGCGGGGGGGAAGCCCGGCGGCGCGCGCCATCTCGTCGCCTTTGGTGACGTGCTCGATGATGATCGCGGCGCTGCGGTAGGGGTCGTTGAGCTTGTTGTGGGGGTTCAAGGATGGGTCAGGCTGGTTCTCGGTGAAGAAGAGCGGGTTTTCCATCTTGCCGATGTCGTGGTAGAGCGCAGCCACGCGCACTAGCTGAGCGTTTGCGCCGATGCGCTGGGCGGCTTGCTCGGCAAGGTTGGCCACTTGCAAGCTGTGCTGATACGTCCCGGCGGCTTCGCGCAGCATCCGTTGAAGCATCGGTTTGTTCGGCTGGCTTAAGTCCAGCAGCCGCAGCGCCGTTGGCAGGTTAAACAACTGCGTCAGCACGAACATCAGCGCAATGGCGATGGCTGGCAGCAGCACGACCCCGCTGAGGAAGGCCAGCGCTAAACTGCCGATCAAGTCCCCGCGCGCGATGCCATCAGACACGCCAAAACGGAACGCAACTAGAATAGCCATGTTGACCACGGCCACAATCGCGCCGCTGAGGAAGAAGGCGTTCAAACGCTGGGTGTTGCGCAGCGTCAGCGCCCCCACCCAGCCCCCGATGATCGTCAGCGCTGCTACCTCCAGCGCGCCATCCGCCATGTAGCCGCTGAGGATGCCCAGCGCCAACGTGCCGATGAGCGCCTCGTGCGTCCCTGCGATTGCCACAAACAACAGCGCCAGCAGCGCATACGGGAACACCGCTTGATAGCCGTCCAGCGCCAGCAGCCGCACGGCCAGCAGCATGAGGATGAACACACTGCTCAGCAGCGCCAACATGCGCACGTTCTGATAGAGCAGCAGCGGGTTGTACTGCGCGAGGTAAAGCCCCACCAGCGCCATCACCAACAGCACGACGATCAACCCACTAGCGATCACGCGGATGTCCAGCTCCGCAGAGGTGAGCAGCCCCAGCGCGTCGAGCGCCTCGTGAGCGAGCGGGCTGATGAGTTCGCCCTCCGAGAGGATGCGCTCTCCGCGGATCACCGTGCGGGTGATCGGGACCACTTGGGCTTGGGCCTCGGCGCGGGCGGCTTCGGTGGCGGCGCTGTTCAGAAACGTGTTGGGTCGGATGAGGTCAGCCACGAGGGCAACGATGGCGGCGCGTTCTTCTTCGTTGAAGCGCACGGACACTTGATTGCCAAGCTGCGCGCGCACCCGCGGCAAGTCCGCTTCGCGGATGGACTCGCGCATGGCAAAGGCAAGCGTAGTGAGCACTTCGCTGGCGATGGCTTCCCAGTTTTCATCGCTGAATTCGAGGATGCGGCGGCGGACATCCTCAGGCAGGGCGACAGCGCTGATGGCGTTCAGGTCAGCCACACGCTGGTCAAACGTGCCGTAGATGTCCTCGCGGACGTCGCGGATGAACGCGAGAATTTGCTGCGCAAGCTGCGTCTGTTGGCGTGTGATGTTCGGGTCGGGGGGGTCATAGACTGGCTGAACGGCGTTCGCCACAGCGGCCAGCGCATCGTTCGTGAGGACACTGCTCACAAAGGTGAGCGACTGGGGAGCATTGATGTTGATCGGCGCAACTTCACCCACGCGCAAGCTGGCAGCCTCACGCCCTGTCAGCATCAAGTCATCGTAAACGACGATCAACGTGGTGGCGCTGGCAAAGAGCAGCGCCGCCACGCTCACAACGGCGCGCTCTAGGTAAAGCTGAACCTGCTTCTGAGGCCGGCCGAGCTGGTTCGCCAACCACGTTGTGACGCGCTCTATCATGAGAGGCTGTCCAACATCTCTTTCACCAATTGGCTGACGAGTTTACCGTCTGCGCGGCCTTTCGTCTGCGGTTGAATGACGCCCATCACCTTGCCCATGTCTTTGCCGCTGGTCGCGCCGACCTCAGCGATGGCGGCTTGAATCAACGCGCGCAGTTCATCAGCGGTGAGCTGCTTGGGCAGGAATTCCTCCAGCACACTTAGCTCGTACTGCTCGGCAGCGGCCTGCTCGGCGCGGCCTGCGCCCGTCAGCTCGCTGATGCTCTCGCGGCGTTTTTTGGCCTCTTTTTGCAGCACGTCGACCACCTGTTCAGGGGTGAGTTCTTTCTGAGTGTCGATCTCCACTTGTTTGATGGCGCTCGTCAGCAAGCGCAGCACGTCGCGCCGTTGGTTGTCTTTGTTCTTCATCGCTTCTTTGAGCGCGTGGTTGAGTTGCTCTTTGGGGTGTTCCATAGGCGATCCTCTGATGTGTTGATATGTTTATTCTATCACGGGCACGCCGTGCAGCAGCCCATCGCGCAGTTCGGCAAGGTGCGTCGGCGTGATCGTGTTGGTCAGCACGCGGGGATGAACGGCCTGCACGCGCAGGTAATGGTGCGTGTAGCCGACGTTGAGGAAGCCCTGCGGCGCAGCCCCGGCGACGTTCTCCCACAAAACCGGGGCCGTTGAGCCAAGATAACGCTGCGCGAAACGCGCTTCACCCGCAGCGGCGATGGCCAGCATCTCATGGCTGCGCGCTTTTTTGACGTCGGCGGCCACCTGCCCGCGCATGCGCGCGGCAGGCGTGCCCGCGCGCACGCTGTAGCGGAACACGTGCATGCCCGCGAAGTCCATCGCCTGCACGAAGGCGCGGCTCTGAGCGTATTCGTCGTCGGTCTCGCCCGGAAAGCCCACGATTAGATCAGTGGTGATGCGCACGTCGGGGATGGCGGCACGGGCCTGTTCGACCAGCGCGCGGAACGCGGCGGCGGTGGTGTTGCGGCGCATGCGCCGCAGGGTGGCGTCGCAGCCGCTTTGCAGCGGCAGGTGCAGATGAGGGCACAGGCGCGGGTTCTCCCAGAGCGTGAAGAAAGCGGGGGACAGATCCCACGGCTCGAGTGATGAGAGGCGCAGCCGCGGGATGTCGGTCTCGGCCAGCAGCCGCCGCACAAGGCAGAACAAGCCGTCATGGTTGCCGAGGTCGTGGCCGTAGCTGCCGAGGTGGACGCCGGTCAAGACGGCTTCTTGATAGCCCATCGCGTGCAGCGCGCGCACCTCGTGGACGACTTCCTCGGCAGGGCGGCTGCGGCCTGCGCCGCGCGCGACGGTCGTGATGCAGAAGGTGCAAGCGTTGTCGCACCCGTCCTGCACTTTGACGAACGCGCGGGTGCGCCATGCCCCCTGCTGCGCGCTGCGGGCGTGCGGCTCCACGTCGAACGGTTCAACTGGCTGGCCGGTGAGCTGCTCGACGAGGCGATCTTTCTGGTCGTTGGGCACGACGCGCGCCACCCCGGGCAGCACGGCGAGCTGATCGGGGGCGATCTGCGCGTGGCAGCCGGTCACGGTGATCTGCGCGGCGCGGCTTGCCTCATGCAGGTCAGCGATGAGGCGGCGACCGCTCTTGACGGCGTCGTTCGTCACGGCGCAGGTGTTGACGATGATCTGATCTGCCTGTTCGGGGGCGTCTACGACGGTGTGGCCCTGCTGCTCAAGCTGGCGCGCCATCATGTCGATTTCGGCTTGGTTGAGCCGACAGCCCAACATGCGCAGGTGCACTTTCATATCTGCACCTCAGGGCTGGGGGCAGGGCTGAAGATGCGCAGTTTGTCGAACTCCACCACGACGCCGCTGCCGCCGCTCAGTGTGGACTGCGCGACGAGGCCGATCTGCCCGACGGCGTAATCCGCGTTGACCCATACATCTGTCATCTGGCCGCCGATGCACTGCCCGGCGCTGTAGGTGCTCTGCGCGTTGGGGTCGTCGGGCAAGCATAGCGACACCGGTTGGCCGTTGATGAAGAAGCGGAACGTGTCGCCGACGGCCAGCACGCGCAGCTCATTTACGGCGTTCAGCCCCTGATTGACGAGGTCGCTGGCGATCCACGCGCTGACGCGGCGCGCCTGTGTGCCGCTGCCGTCATCAACGGCCTGCCACACGCTGTAGTAGCCGTCCGCGCTGATGAGGAACATGTAATAGCCCTGAGCGCCGCCGGCGTGGGGGCGGAACAGCAAGCGCAGCGGCACGCTCAACAGCGGGGCTTGCGCCAGATCACACAGGATCATCAGCGGCATCTGACAAGCGTCGGAGGCTGCCTCAAGGCGGAAGATCACCCCGAAGGCGTTGTCAACCGGCCCGCCGGTGGTGGTCGCCTGCACGTGCAGATCGAAATCGGCGAAGTTGGGCCGAGCGAGCGAGTAGATGGTGGCAGGGGCGTCGTCCACGCTCAGGCGCAGCACGCCGTCCGCGATGCGCGCGGAGAGGCGGCCCTCATACTGCTGCCATTCGTCCTCAAAGCCGTCGAAGCCCGCGGCGTAGATGACCTCACCGGCGGGGGCGGTCAGCACTGTGCGCGCGCTTGACCACATGACCGCGAGCGCGTTCAGGCCGACGATGGCCGCACACAGCGCTATGATCGTGATGCTGGTGCGCAGCCAGCGGCGAGATGGGCGAGTTTGAACGTCTGACACACGTTGTCCTCATCGTGCAACAAGTGTGTTTTATTGTAGCAAAATCGTGGGGGGATACTACGGCGCGGTCGTCAAGGCGTCGGCTTGAGCTTGCCACACCGCCGCCAGATCGTCGCGCCCAAGCTGTTCATAGGTGCGGGCAGTTTCGCGGTAGAGGACGGGGTCAGCAGGGGCGTAGAGGCGAGCGATGGCCAGCGCCTCCAGTGCGGCGTCAAGCTCGCCCTGCTGCCGCAGTATGAGCGCCTGCGCCAGCCGCACATCAGAACTGGTGGGGGCGAGCGCCAGCGCTTGCTCAAGCCAATACGCGCTGTCGCGGCCTTGCTGGCTGCGCAGGTAGGCGATCTGTGCGAGCGCCTCAGCGAAGGTGGGTTCCTGTGCAACCGCGAAGCGATAGGCGTGCTCAGCGAGTGTCAGGCGGCCAGCGCTGGCCAACACTGCGCCGACTTGCGCGCTGTAGACTGGCGAAACGAAGCCAGCTTCTTGGCGGATGAGCGCAATCAGGGGCAGGGTGGCGCTGTCGTAGCGATCATCAAACCCCACCGAGCGCAGGTGTGGCAGCGCGCGCTCTGGCAGGGATGGAGCCAGCAAGAAGCCTAACATCGCGTTGAGCGATGCCGAGCGCGGCGCAGCGGCGTGCCCCAATTCCAACACGTGGAGCGCAGCGCTGTAGTCTTCAAGGGTGAGGTAGAACTCGGCTAGTTGCAGCGCGAGGGCTGCCTCTGGGGCCGCTGTGAGGGCTGCCGTGTAGGCGGGCAGACTGGCGCGCAAATCGCCCATGTCGCGCCACAGGTCAGCCAGACGGCGCTCATGCGTTGGCGATCTTGTGTCAAGCGACAAACTCTGATAGAGCAGGGCGTAGCGGTCAGCTTGGGGGGCGCGGCTTGTTTGCGCAATCACAGGCTGCCAGAGGACAAAGCCAACAATTGACAACACAAAAATCGGCAAACAACTAGGTCTGAGCATTCAAGACGCTGCGAACCGTTGCTTCAATCTGCTCAGGTGTAAATGGCTTAATCAGGTAAGCGTTCACTTCTTCGAACTTGCCGACAAGGCGATTCGTTGGGTCGCTGTAAGCCGTGATGACGATAATTGGCGGCATCGTCTGTCCGTTTGTCTTGTACCTCTCTCTCACGAACTTGAGGATGTCCCATCCGTTAATATCTGGCAGACCGATATCGAGCAGCAGCAGCCGTGGTGAGATCGTCTGCAGATGATCCAGCGCAATGCTGCCGTGGTTGGCGACGACGGTTGGCAGCCCCATGCCTTCAACGGTTGCTTCGATCACTTCTGCTAGCTCGACCGTGTCCTCAACGATGAGAACGGGATCATGGGTACTCATCTCACACTCCTGTCTGCGAACAGCAACTGTCTCGGTCGTCGCCCGTGCGTGCTCAAAGTCGTTGAGCGGCTCATCTACTTCTAAGCTAATTTGCGCCATCGTTCCAGTTTGACTCAAAAACCGTGGCCTTGTGGGTGTCTTGGGTGGCGGCCCTTCAGCGCATGGCTCATTGAGCCGTTCACTGTTAGATGGCATCCCAGCGCGCAGGTCGTCTGGATCGTCGGTGTGGGTGTGGTATGATGTGACCATCGGCGCTGCCTTTCTCTGCCACTAGCAAAGCAAACGATACAGGCCTAAATTTAGTATAACGCCGCAAGCAGAACTTTGCTTCAATCTCACACAACTTTATAACCCTCATGACAAAATTCCGACAAACTGCGCAGTTCTCGTTGCAAAATTGGCTGGATGACCACCATGTTGAGCAGTACATCACGGCGCTGGACGCTGCACGTTGTGTCGTGGCGACTCTGGCGGTCGATGACTCGTCCGTGCTGCATTATCAACTGCTTGATCACACTGGAGCGGCCATCGGTCACCCCTTGTCTGATTTCCCTGCGGGTGAATGGTCACAACCCGCCACCAGCTATGAACAGGCTTTTCAATGGGGCGTGCTGAAGAAAGCGCCCGGTTTGCGCCGTCTGTCGCGCGTGGATGAGTGGGCGCGTCCGCTGGCTTTGGTCGAAAAGATGGCCTTGATCGACGCCTTTCGCCTGTACACGCCGCCGCCAGCCATTATTGGGTTGGCGTACAGCCAGCCGCTGTACGAGGTAGACTTGGGCGAGCGCTGGATCCTGCGCGAGGTGGGGCTAGCGTGCGCCGTGACCGGGGCGGATCACGACTACGAGATCATCCCGCTGCAGGTGTTCCACCCGATGGGCGAGGACACGCTGCTCTCGCCGCCGCTGGACGGCCTGCGTCTGCGCCAGCCGACCGCGCCCATCCGCCACGGCGATCTGCTGGTGGTGACTGACCTTGCCGATCCGCCGTTTGCTGCGCTGTGGCAGGTGGACGATGCGTAGAACAGGGTTGGCGCTGATTCTCGTGGTTGTGGTGGCAATCGGCCGCGCGCAGTCAGTGGTTGAGCGCTGCCCTGCAGAGGGGATTGTGCTGCGGGCAGCGGATTTCAGCCCGCAGGGGATCATCCTCACCTATTTTGACGGAGCGGCGCTGTGGGTCTACGACATCGCGCGCGCCACGCGCTACCCGCTGCCAGAGACGACCCCCTGCGTGAGCAACTGCCGCCTCTCGCCGGATGCACGCTGGATCACCTACCTCAACCCGCGCACACAGGGCTACATGAAGATGCGGCTTGACGGCACACAGCGCACCCCGATCATGGACATCGCCACTGATGTGATCTGGGCAGCCAACGGTGAGCTGCTCGTGTGGACGCCCGATCACCGCGCGTTCTATCAGCCGGAGGGCGGCACAGTGGAGCAGCGTCGCTTCCTGCCGACGGAAGGGGTCGTGACGATCATGGGCGACTGGGCGATCCAGATCGCCCCGACTGCGGAGGACTTCCTGCGTTACTTGGTCAACCTGAACCTGATGCAGCAGCCAGAGGCGTTCGTCCAGCCGATGCTGCTCACCGCTGACACGCCGTACTTCAACGCGGCAGCGTGGTCGCCGGATGGGCTGTATCTGGCGTTCGTGCTGCGGGCAGAACCCGACGCGGCAGGGCTGCGCGGGGCGGAGCTGGCGCTCGTTCCGCTTGATGCGCCGCAGATCGTGCCGCTGACGACCTTCAGCGCGGCGGGGGCGGTGCGCATCAACGGGGCGTCACCCAGCAGCTTGAGTTGGTCGCCCGACAGCCGCAAGGTGGCCTATTGGGTGCTGCCGATGAACACCAGCGACCCCGCTGCGGTGACGGGGCAGGCCTTCCTCCATGTGACGGACGTCTACACCCGCGAGACGGTGCGCTACTGCGGCTTCAGCACCAGTGAGCACACCCCCAACCCACCGATGTTGGTCTGGTCGCCTGACAGCAGCCACATCGCGTTTGGCGGCAATGTGGAGGGCGACGGGCGCGGTTACCTGCTGTTGGCGCTCAACGTGGAAACAGGTCAATTCACTGAACTGAGCGACGGCATCTTCCCTGCGCTAGGCCAGCCCGACGTGCTGGCGTGGGGGTATAAGCCGTAGGATGAGCCTCTACCTATGGCGTTGGCTGGCGCTGTCGTCGGCAGCCGCTCCGGTGCAGGTGCGCGTCCCACGCTGGTTAATTGTGGCGCTGGCGCTGCTGCTCGTTGTGTTGGGAGTGTTGGTCTGGCTCTTGCCGACGGTTGGCACGTCGCTGCTGCTGTTCCTTTTGTCGGCGTGTGGGGCGGCGCTGGCGCTGAGCGGCACGCTGCGCGGCTTGCACTGCGCGGTTGACACGGCAATCACGATCCAGCGCTATGCAAGCAACACCGGCTGGGCGGTGCTCCAATCGACCCCAGAGGGGGCGCTCAAGGGGGTGCTGGACAAGCTGCGCGGTCGGCTGAGCACGAGCGGCGCGGCAAGGTGGCAGCGGCTGCTCTGGCGGCTGCTGATCGTGGTGGGCGGGCTGGCGGCGCTGCTGCTGCTGGGAGCGCAAGTCAGCCTTGATCAGCCCGACGGCGTCCCGTGGTGGGTGGTAGCCCTGCTGATCTTCATCGCAGTGGACTCTGCACAGAGCATCCCACTAGGGGCGCTCATCGGCCTCGTCAGCGCACGGGCGAGCAGCGGTGGGGCGAGTGCGGCCCTGTCTGCTGGGGTGGCCTACGCGGTGGCAAAGACGTTCATCTTTGCGCTAAGCGCGTCGTTTGTGCCAACGCTGGGATTGGGGGCACTTTTAGTAGCCTTCAGCTTGCATGAGGGGCTGCTGTGGACGGTGTGGCACGTGCTGCGCGGCACGTATGATGCAGATGGTTAGCCGCGTCAGATACTGTGCTCAATGGAGTGAAAGTCCAGAGTGATGCGCGCAGCGGTGATTGGCATATGCCCCATCTACGCTACGGCCTGTTCGGGCGCTATACTAATTTAATGCAACTGTAGTGTGACCAATGAGGTTCCTGTGAGCGATACAATTTCTGTTGACAGCATTCCGACGACGAGCGCCAGCGACTGGCAGCCAGACCCGGCGCACCCGCTGCGCCGTCCTCCGTGGATCAAGGTCAAAGCGCCCAGCGGCGAGACCTATGAGAACGTTCGCCAGTTGATGCGCAGCAAGACGCTGCACACTGTGTGCGAAGAGGCGCAGTGCCCCAACCTAGGCGAGTGCTGGGGCAAGGGGACAGCGACGTTCCTGATGATGGGCGACACCTGCACGCGCAGCTGTGGCTTTTGTGACATCAAGACAGGCCGCCCCAGCCCGCTGGACTGGGCCGAGCCGAACCGCATCGCTCAGAGCGTCCGCGCGATGGGGCTACGGCACGTCGTCATCACCAGTGTCAACCGTGACGACCGCCCAGACGGCGGCGCGCCGATTTTTGCGATGGTCATCCGCCGCATCCGCCAGCTTCAGCCCGGGTGCAGCATCGAAGTGCTCATCCCGGATTTCAAGGGCAGCCGCACCGCGTTGAAGATCGTCATGGACGCGCAGCCGGAAATCCTCAACCACAACGTGGAGACCGTTCCGCGCCTGTTCAAGAAGGTGCAGCCTCAAGACGACTACGGTTGGGCGCTGGCCACGCTGCGCAACGCCAAAGAGATGGATCCGCTCGTGCTGACCAAGAGCGGCATCATGCTCGGCCTCGGCGAGACGATGGAGGAGGTGCTGGCCGTCATGGAAGATTTAGCGAGCATCGGCGTAGACATCTTGACGCTGGGGCAGTACTTGCAGCCGAGCAAGAAACACCTGCCAATTGAACGCTATTGGACGCCGCAAGAGTTTGAAGAGCTGCGCACGCGTGGGCTGGCGATGGGCTTCAAGTGGGTGGAGAGCGGGCCGCTGGTGCGCAGCAGCTACAAAGCTGAGGAACAGGTGCGCGCGCTGTCTCAGCTCAACCATTTTAAGCTGCACGAAGAACGCGCAGCTTCCAGCTAGGTACGCAGTAGATCACCCGTCCGCAGACGGGTGATCGCATTCTTGGGAATGTGCGTGCCTACAAAGGCTGAGGGTTATTGCCAACTCCACACGCCGACTCGACCATCCGCCAGCTTGAACATCTCGCCGGTGAGCGTGTCTAACACGGTGACTTGGCTGCTTTGCGCGTCGATGGCCTCACTGTAGACGAGATAGCGGCTGTCGGGCGACCAGATGGCGTGGCTGACGGCGAATTGGTCGAAGTAGTTGGCGAAGTAGGCCAGCTCGTAGTTGGGGTTGAACGGCACAAATGACGTGAGTTCGCCGGTGTTGGCGTCCATGACGACCCAGCGCACGCGCGCTTCGGGCGCGTTCTGCACTGGCTCACGGCTGAGCATGGCGGCGTCTCCGGGGCGGACGATGCTCAAGAAGGCGAGCTTGCTGCTATCTGGCGACCACCAGAATGCGAACACGTCCTGCCCGCCGCTGCTGACGACGCGGCCCGTGCGCGCGTTGATCACCACGACGGGGTCAAGGCCGCGCTGGGTGCGCGTGCGGTAGGCGATGAGCGTCCCGTCTGGCGACCATGTGAACGCCACCGCGCCGTTTAAGCCAGTGGCAAGCGTCTCAACGCTGCCGTTTTGGTTCACGACGAGGTTCGTCGTTCGATCGCTGCCCGGAATGCCGTACAGTAGGCGGTCGTCGACGGGTGACCATGCTGCCGTTTGGAAGGTTCCGCTGCTGCGCCCTTCGATCATACTGCTGTTGTTGTTGGCGATGTCGTACACCTCCAGCAGGATGTTGTTGCGATGCATTAGGATCGACTGCCCATTGGGGCTGAACGTCGTGTAAAACGGCGAACCAACCGCCACTTGGCTGACGGCGGCTTGCGCCCCGTCGTCGCGCACCAACTCCACCCGCAGGCGATTCGATCGTAGGTCGTTGACCAAAATCGACAAATCGCGGCAAGCTCCGTCTGGGCTGCACGCAGCAGGCGACCAGTTGGCGTATATAATCGGCTGGGCGATGCTTTCGACCACGCGCCGCGCGGGGGCTATGCCATCCGATGAGATGAACACCCCCGTTCGCAGGTTGGCCGTTGTGGCTAGATCGCAGCAGAAGAAAGCCAACCGACCATCGCGTGACCACGTCGGCCACTGGTAGGCGCGCTCGACGCTGCCATCTGTCGTCAGCTGGGCCGTGTCCAGCGCGCTGAAGGTGTACACGTTGTAATCGTTCCCGACAATCGCAATGCGGCCCGGGAAGGACGGCTGATCGCCGAGGGCAGCGCTCAGTGCCAAACCTACAGCGAGCGCCCAAAGGGTAATAAACAATCGCAGTTTCATCAAAACACGCCTCATCACCATCACTTGTTAAGAATGTATCCCTAGAATCTTAAGAAATACGATCAATTGAAGATGAGCGCCTGATGATTGATCGCGCTTTTACTGCATCTGAGCCTGTGCTATCTTGAAACCGTAGATTTGAATCATCTGGGGATGTCGAGATTGGAACGGCTAGTCCGGCTGTTGAGTGTGTTGGCGATTGTGGGTCTGGCGGCGCTGCTGCGCTTGGAGGTCATCGATCAGTTCCCACCCGGCCTCAGCCGTGATGAAGCGCAAGCGGTGACGCTGCCCTATTTCAGCGCAGTGTCGGGAGTCTTCCCCCTGTTCGAGACGGAAGAGCCGGAGCCGCTGCACCGCGCGCTGTTGACGCTGCTCTTCCCGCTCACAGGGGGCAATGTGACCGTCACCCGCACGGTGCAAGCGCTGATCGGCGTAGTGACGGTGGCGGCAGCCTACTGGGCGGCGTGGCAGTGGCTCGCGGATTTGTCGCCGTCGGCGCGGCACGTTGGGTCGCTCGTCGCAGCGGGGGGGCTGGCGGTGGCGCTGGGGCACATCACGCTCTCTCGTTCGCTGTATCGCGGCCTGCTGCAAGCGCTCTTCATGTTCGGGATGTTGGGCTTCTTGGCACGTGGGATGCGGCTGGGGCGCTGGCGCGACTTCGCGCTGACGGGGGTGCTGGCAGCGCTGGCGATCCTCACCTACACGGCAGCGTATGTGCTGCCCGGGGCGTTTGCGGCGTTGGGGGCAGCGCTGTTCGTCCGTCAGCCGCGCCGATGGCGGCGCTGGCTGCCGCGTTTGGGCGTGGTGGCGCTGGTGGCAGGGCTGCTGCTGCTGCCAATGTTGTGGCGGATTGTCACTGTGCCAGAATCGATCTTAGGGCGGACGGGGGCAGTGGCTGCTGGCGCTGTGGACTGGGGGCGCATCACGCAGGGGATGCTGGGGCAGTTGTTCACGGCTGGCGACGAGAACCCACAGTACAACGTGGCTGAAGTGCCCGTGATCCCACCGCTAGTGCAGCCGTTGTTCTTGCTGGGTATGGCAGCGCTGCTCTTTCAGATCAAGCAACCTATAACTTGGTTCCTGCTGGCGCTGCTCGTCTTGGCCTCACTGCCCGCCATGCTGAGCGATGAGCTGACCCACGGCCTGCGCGTGGTGGGGTGGTTCGCGGCTTTCCCACTCGTGAGCGCGATCGGGACAGCGCACGTCCTTGAGTGGCTGCTGCGGCGTGTGCCGCGCCCGCAGTGGGCGGCGGCTGGTGCAGCGCTCGTGTTCGTGGGGGCGGTCGTTCAGCAGGGGCTGGCAGCGCGCGACACCTACCAGCACTTCTGGCGCAGCGCCGACGAGTACCGCCTGTGGCGCGTATTCGGCACAGAACTCAACCACAGCGAATGGTTCTTCCGCACGGATCTTCAGGCGCTGTTTGAGTGGATTGCCGCGCAAGATCAGCCGATTCTGCTGCCGTTTGACTACGTGGACGAAGCGCACCCGCGGGCATGGGCGCTCCAGCACTTCTCGCGCGCGGCGGCGTGGCCTATCGATCAACCCCTGCCGAGCGACGCGCGGATTGTGTTCCCGACGCTGCCGGTGACGCGCCCCCTCGAACGCGACACGCGCCAGTACGTGTTGTTCCACCATCAGACGTTGTACGCGCTGCCGCAGCTCGCGCCGTTTGACCTGCCTGCTGACCCGTTCACCGTCGTCGACGGCTTCGGGCGATTTGAGCAATTGGCAGAGGTTTTCCTGCTGCCTGACGGACTCGCGTTTGCGCCGCTGCGAGCGCTTGCGCCGCTGCGCTATGGGGATGATCTGGAACTGGTTGGCTGGGCTGGGGAGCGTGACTTGGCAGCTGGCCGCTGGCAGGGGACGCTCTACTGGCGGGCGCTGCGCCCTATCGGCCATGACTATCAAAGTTTCGTGCAGGTCTTGACGCAGGACTACGAACGGCTGGGCGGGGCCGATGTGCTGATGGGCGGGTGGCCGCTGCCGCCGACACTCTGGGAGCCGAACGCGATCTATCCACAGCCGGTCGCGTTCGATCTGCCCGCGCTGGACGTGGGAGCGTATCGGCTGGTCGTGGGCGTGTACCCACCATTCGGTCGACCTGTGACGGCTTATACGGGCGATGGGCAGCCGCCGACTGCGCCTGTTACAGCCGATTGGCTGCGCGTGCCGCTGTCTGCGGCGTCACTGCGCGAGGCTCGTCCGCTGGATGCGGTGTTCGATGAGCGTGTGGCGCTGCGCGCCTACAAGGTCGCACGCGCTGAGGATGGCGCGTGGCAGGTTCAGCTTGAGTGGCAAGCCCTGACCGATTTGAGCGGCCTAGACGCGACGGTGTTCGTGCACTTGCTGAACGACGCAGGTGAGATCGTGGCGCAGCGCGATGAACGCCCACTCAACGGCACATACCCGACGATGATCTGGCGATCAGGGGAAACAGTCGTAACAGAATACACGCTGACCGCTGATGAGGTGGTCATGCTGCGGGTTGGCCTCTACACGCTGCCAGAGGTGCGCAACTTGCCGCTGACGATCAACGGTGTGCCTGTGCAGGATGCGTTTGTGCTGTTGCCGGTGCAGTAAGCGTTAGCTCTCAATCACCTTGTCATCGATGAGCTGCTGCTGCACACGCTGCCCGCGCGGGTTGAAAGCAAAATGCTGCGCTTGCAGTTCGAACTCCATGTCCATCATGGCGCGGCCGGCGCGGTTCTTTTCAACGGTGAACACGACCCAGTTACGGTACTGTTTGGCCGTGTAAGGGTTGAACGCGACGTGATCTTTCGCCAAGATTTGATACTTGTTGTTCATGATGATGGCGATGTCCGACTCATAGTCGAGGGCGCTGCTGCCGCGCAGGTGGTAGAGGTGGATGCGCTTGCTCTTGAGGCCTTCGCGGTCGGCAGCGACGATGCTGAACACGGGCACGTCGAGCGACAGGGCGATGTCCTTGAGGCCTTCGACGATGATCGTCACCTTGTCGTTTTCGTCGCGTGGGCGCTCTGGGTGAACGGCGATCTTCTGTAAGTAATCGACGAACACGGTGACGTTGCCGCCCGTGGCGTCGGCGAGGCGAGCGGTCATCTCTTTGATGGAGCGTAGGTTAGTGGTGGCTGGGCTGGCCTTGAGCATGATCAGCCGGTCGCTGTAGCGCAGCATACGGCTGAGCGCTGGGGCGGTTTGCGGCTGCTCACGGAGGATGGTCAGGAGTGAGCCAGCGCCCCCGCCACGCCCCATGAACTGTTTGCCGCGCTGGGCGACGATGATCTGGTACAAGTCGCGCAGTTTCAACCCGTTGGTCAGGTCAATCTCTGGCGGGTTGATGCTCTCAAGGCACAGCAGGCGATGCATGAGGTGGGCTTCAGTGTGCTCGTAGGAGAGAAAGAAGCTGTATTGATCTGGCCGCATAGCGATGTTGCGGGCAATCTGCAAGGTGGCAATCGTCTTGCCGAGGCCCTGCGCGCCGCCGAGCAGCGTCAGCTCTGTTTTGCGCAGGCCGCCCCCGATCAACCCATCCAGCGGGTCAAAGCCTGTGGGCATGGGCACAAAGTCAACGAGATCCCCTTGAATGACTTTCTCATCGGCCTCGTTGATGACTTGGGAGAGCGAACGCGGCAGATGCAGGCCGCTGGGCGGGCGCGCTGCGCCGCGCGGCTCACGCGGGGCAGATTCTGCTTGAGAGGCCGCTTGAGAGGGTGGAGACACAGGGCGCGCCGTAGGCATGCGCGGCGAGGGTGGCGCGCTACGGGGCGGTTCTGGGTCTGGAAGATCGTCTGTGAAGCGCCGTGTAGACATACGCGAACCTTTTCACTTTACTGTTATCGGGAACAATAACATACATAGCCAATTATATCAGTGTTTTTTTTCTGCATGAGCCTTTAAACACCTAAATATTAGTCGCATGTTTATGTTTCGTAATTGATCACTCATTTATTCTTTAGGTTTATGTTGAAACCTTGATCGTAAACTGATTACAAAATGTTTACGCGGGATGTCATGATGGATCATGGCATCGTTTTCATAAACTGAGCAGTTGTGCAGATTCAAAATCGTTATATGATTGTAAAGAGCAGCTTGTAAAAGTTGCACAAGAGAGATTGCTATCTTTGTGGATTGATTCGTCGCCCAAAGCAAGCATTATGTAATAGTCGTTTACCCATTCCACCACGTCATCGTAGAGGTCTTATGAACGTTATTCATGAACTCGTCATTCGAGCCGATCAACGCGGATTCTTAACAATCGACGACGTATTGGAAGTGTTGGACGAATCGGGCGATGACATGTTGTCGCTCGAAAGCGTGCTGTATGAGTTAGATGAGCACGGCATCGAGCTGCAAAAAGAGGGGGCAGATACCTCCGTTCACACGATTCACGACGAATTCGACGTGGATATGGAAGCGCCTGAGCTGCTTCAGGATCCTGACATCAGCGATTTGACCGCCATCGCATCGGATGATCCGGTGGGGCTTTACTTCCGCCAGATGGCACAGGAACCCCTGCTGAGCGCCGAGGATGAGATTGATCTAGCGAAGCGCATCGAGCGAGGCCGCCAAGCGGAAAAGCGCCTACAAATGCCGGATGCAGCGACAAAGAGCGAACGCTGGCATCAGCACATGCATGCGCTGATCCGTGATGGCCAGCAGTCGCGTGAGCATCTCGGTCGCGCGAACACGCGCCTTGTGGTGAGCATCGCCAAGCGCTATATGGGGCAGGGACTGCCGTTCCCCGATTTGATCCAAGAGGGCAACGTCGGCCTGATGCGCGCGGTGGACAAGTACGACTACCAACGCGGCAACCGCTTCTCGACCTATGCCACGTGGTGGATTCGACAGGCGATCACGCGGGCGCTGGCGCAGAAAACGCGCACGATTCGCATCCCGCTGCACATGACCGAGCGCATCCGTCAGATGTACCGCATCGCCCAAAATATCGAACAAGAGATGGGCCGCCGCCCCACGCCGGAAGAGATCGCTGATGAGATGGAACTGCCGGTTGAGACGGTGCGCAGCATGATGGACGCCAGCCAGCACGCCATCGCCCTTGAACGACCCGTCGGCGACGACGGCGACAGCGAATTTGGCGATTTTATCGAAGATCAAGACACCCCTAGCCCTGTTGACAGCGCAACGCAGCATCTCCTCCAAGAAACCATCGAAGAAGTTCTCAGCGAGCTGACCCCCCGCCAGAGCCACATCCTGCGGCTGCGTTTTGGCTTGGGTGGTGGAGAGCCGCACACGCTTGAAGAGATCGCCAATAAGTTCGGCCTCAGCCGTGAGCGCATTCGCCAGCTTGAAAAGGAAGCCCTGCGCCGCCTGCGCCACCCCCGTTTGGCGCACAACCTGCGCGATTACCTCGGTTAACGCACGATCCTTAGAGAGCAGGCCCGCGCCTGCTCTTTTGGTCTCACGTGGTGCTATGGTCAAACAACCTAATTGCCCCTAGCATAACTTTCAAATTGATTGAGGCTGAAGGGGAGAGTGACGCATGGCAGAACAGGGCAAGCCGCGCTTTGCATTTTTCGACGGCCAAATCGTGCCGATTGAGCAGGCCAAAATCAGCGTGATGACGCACGCGCTGCACTACGGGACGGCGGTGTTTGGCGGGCTGCGGGCTTATTGGAATGCGGATGAACAAGAATTGTTCATCTTCCGCCCGTTAGATCATTTTGAGCGCTTCTTGCAGTCTGCCTCAATGCTGCGGATGCATTTGCCGTTCACCCCTGCCGAGATGACCACCATGCTGCGCGATTTGCTGCGCGCTGAGGGCTTTCACGAGAACTGCTACATTCGGCCACTGGCATATAAATCGACTGAGATGATCGGGGTGCGCCTGCACGATGTAGACGACGCTTTCACGATGTTCGCTATGCCGTTTGGGCAGTACGTCGAACGCGAGGAGGGGCTGCATGTCTGCTTCAGCGCGTGGCGGCGTGTGGACGACAACGCCATCCCCGCGCGTGGCAAGATCGCGGGGTCCTATGCCAACTCGTCCCAAGCGAAGAGCGACGCCATCTTGAGCGGGTATGATGAGGCTGTCGTGCTGACGCAGGACGGTCACATCTCCGAGGGCAGCGCCGCCAACGTGCTGATCGTGCGCAGGGGGCAGATCATCACACCGTCGAGCAGCAGCGACGTGCTAGAGGGGATTACGCTGCGCAGCGTGCTAGCGCTAGCGCGCGAGGAACTAGGGATCCCTGTTGTGGAGCGGCTGATTGATCGTACTGAGCTGTACGTGGCGGACGAGGCGTTCATGTGCGGCACGGGGATGCAGATTGCGGCGGTGACGCGCGTCGAACATCGCCCGATTGGCACGGGGCAAATGGGCGAAATCACACAAGCGCTGCGCCGCCTCTTCTTTGACGTGGTGAATGGCCGCCATCCTGCATACCGTCATTGGCTTACGCCGGTCTATGCATCGACGTTGATCGAGGATGCCAAGCGATGAACTGCGGCTAATTTGATGACATATGTCACTCAACGGATGGGGATATTGCGACTATTCTGAGGGTAGAAGGTAGGAGAAAGGATGCCCCCATGTTGAATCATCTGTTGGTTCCGTTGGATGGTTCTCAATTGGCTGAGCAAGCGCTGGACTACGCGCGGGAGATTGTAAAACCGGGCGGTCGCATTACCCTACTGAGCGTGGTAGACCTGCCATTCCCAACACAAGTTGTGTTTGATATGCCCCCTGTCCAGACGATTGACCCGGCCACGCTGGAGCAGCATCGTGATCTTACTAAGCGCTACCTTCAGGGCAAGGCGGCGTCTTTGGCCTCCGCTGGTTTTGTTGTCGACACAATTGTCGAGCTAGGGTATCCGGAAGAAGCAATTGTTAGTATCGCTCGTAAATATGCAGTCGATGCGATTGTGATGTCCACACACGGACGGACTGGCCTGAACCGGATGCTCATGGGCAGTGTAACCAACCGCGTCTTGAACGACACGCCTTGTCCAGTGTTCGTAGTGCCCAACGCCAAGCGGCAAAAAGCCGCCCCCGCACAGAATGCGTCCTAGGCTCCACCTTCAGCGTTCGGAGCTGCTGTCTGGCGAGATCAAGTCACCGATATTGTGCTTGACCGCATAGGCAGCAGCTTCCGCGCGGTTAGCTGCCCCGATTTTTTGAAGCACACTGCTCACATAATTGCGCACTGTCCCCTCACCGAGGAAGAGCTTTACAGCAATCTGGCGGTTCGTCATGCCTTCGGCCACATGCGCCAGCACAACTAGCTCTTGCGGCGTGAGGTCGGCAAAGGCGCTGGCAACTTGCGTTTGGCTAGCCTTGCGTACTTGGTCAAACACGGCGCTGGTCATGGCTGGGTCAAGGATGCCTTCCCCGCGCGACACGCGTTCAATAGCCTGCACCAGTTCGTTGTCACCGATGCGCTTCAAGACATAGCCCGACGCCCCGGCCTGAATTGCGGCCATGACCAACTCATCCTCAGCGTAAGAGGTCAGGATGATGACGTGACAGTTAGGGACGCTCTTCACGATGCGGCTGCAAGCGTCAATGCCAGACATGCCGGGCATGCGAATGTCCAGCACGGCGACATCCGGTTGGTGCTGTTGAGCCAACCGTACCGCTTCCTCGCCCGTGGAGGCCTCAGCGATGACCTTGAAGCGCCCATTTTTCTCTAACAACGCACGCAATCCCGCTCGTACCACAGCGTGATCATCCGCAATCAACAAGCGCGTGATGAAGCTCGACATTCGTGTTTCCTCGATTTTTATTTATCTTGCACAGGCATGTATTATAATTTGAAAACGCAAATTATAGCAGGATACAAGCAGCCTTGATGTAAGGTCATTGCGTGGAAATCTGCTGTCAAATCAGCATATCGTTGACATAGGATGTGGTGTAGATCAACTCGGTTGGTCATAAGAAGTTTTAAGAGATATTTGTGGTGAGGAGCTGACAACTGATGGAAACAGAGCTAGGGCACTTTTTGCGGCGGCTGCAAGAGATCTCGCAGGCGATGCTTTACACAACTGAGGCGCGTGAGCTGCACGTGGTGCTGGATCGCATCGCACACGCCGCAAAGGAACTAGCAGGCACGCGGTACGCAGCGCTCGGTGTGCCGGATGGTCAGGGCGGGCTGCGTTACTTTCGCACGGCGGGGATGACGCCGGAAGAAATCGCTATGATCGACCACCTGCCTAGAGGGCATGGGCTAATCGGGGCGATCATGACAGAGCGCCGCGTGATTCGCTTATCGTCGATTCAGTCAGATAAACGATCTAGCGGCTTTCCGCCGCATCACCCGCCGATGACTTCGTTTCTAGGTGTGCCGGTGCAAGCAGGCACGCAGCTCTACGGCATGCTCTACTTGTGCGACAAGCGCAACGGTGAGCCGTTCGACGAGTTCGATGAACTCATCGTCCAGACGGTGGCCAGCTACGCAGCGCTGGCGATTTCTGGCGCAGAGGTGGCCAACCAGTCGCGCCAGATTCAACTGCTTGAGGAGCGTGAGCGGATCGGCATGGCGCTGCACGATGGGGTCATTCAGTCACTTTATGGCATTGGAATGCAAGTGAACGCGCTGCGCGGGTTGCCGGAGGTGTCAGAGGAAACGCTGAGCGAGATTGTCCACAGCCTTGACGACGTGATCGAGGACATCCGAGGCTTCATCAGCCAGTTGATGACGCGCCGCACCGCTGACAACCTGCGGGCTGTGCTGGAACAAGCGATCAAGCGCGTCATCCTACCGCCTCAAGTGCTTGTGGAGCTGCACCTGCCGCCAGTGCCGCTCAATATGCCAGCGGATCATATCGATTCGCTGGCGTTGATGGTGCGCGAAGCCGTGAGCAACGCCGCGCGGCATGCCAACCCGTCACGTATTCAAGTGTTCGCGGAGGTGGTCAAGAACCGTATCTTGATCAACATCTATGACGATGGGCGTGGGTTTGAATCAGACCATGCGAGGGATCAAGCTGAACAAGGCAAAGGCGGCATGGGGTTGATGAATATGCACCAGCGCGCCCAAGCGATGGGCGGCTCAATCGTTGTTGACAGCGCCCCGGGCAAAGGGACGCATGTTTTGATTATGGTTCCCAACGCCCCCCTTAATTCATGACATTTATCACCATCAGATAGTGACCGCGAACACGCCAACTCAGCATACACTGACAGCATAGAGCAAAGCTGTAGCTGTAATGGAGGGCAGTACCATGGTTGGACAGGCACTCGTCAAAGATTGGATGTCGAAAAATGTGTTGACGGTTGACCCGAAAACTCCAATTGCTGAAGCTTACCGGCTGATGAAAGAGCGCAAAGTCCGCCGTCTGCCGGTTGTGAAGGATGGCCGTTTGCTCGGGATCGTCACACTGGGGGATGTGCGTGAAGCCAGCCCGTCCATCGCCACGAGCCTCAGCGTCTGGGAGATAAACTACTTGTGGGCGCAGCTGACGGTTGACCGTGTGATGAAGACCGATGTGATTAAGCTGTCGCCAGATGCGACGGTGTTGGAAGCAGCACGGTTGATGCTGGAACACAAGATCAGCGGGCTGCCTGTACTCGAAAACGGCAAGATAGTTGGCATCATCACGGAGTCTGACATCTTCAGGATGCTGGTGACAACTGAGCAGGCGAAGGCCTAGTTAGGCTGAGTGAGATGAACGTCTCCGATCTGATGACTGCCAATCCTATTACAGTAATGGTCGATGAGACGCTGCTGGCCGCTTTGGAAAAGATGGATCAGCATGCGATCCATCACTTGCCAGTTCTGAGCCGCGGCAGGCATCTGATCGGCATTTTGAGCGATCGTGACTGTCGGCGGGCACTTCAAAAACCGTTCACCGAGCGCGCTTACTGGCAGCATGAGGTGGTCGAACGGATTATCGTGCGCGATGTGATGACGACCGCGCCGATCACCATCTCGGATTTGTCCAGCACGCAAGAGGCCGCACGGCTGATGCTGCTGCATCAGATCGGCTGCCTGCCGGTGATGCGTGATGAGACGCTGGTTGGGATCATCACCCGCAGTGACGTTCTGATGGCATATATCCAAATGGATCGCTTCAACCCCTATCTGGTCTCGCAGTCGAAGCGCTTCCCCGACAACCTGAGCGACATGACGCGCGGGTTGAACGATCACTGATGTAACCCCTTGTGGTACAATGCCCCCGGATGCGCCGTCTGAAGGGGGCTTTTACATGGCACGCCGTGCTGTCATCGAAGTGCAGAACGTGAGCAAAGACCTCAAGATGGGGTCGAATGTGATTCACGTTTTACAGGGACTATCGTTTAGCGTTCAACGTGGCGAGATCGTCAGCATCGTGGGGCCATCCGGCAGCGGCAAGAGCACTCTCTTAGGGATCATCGGCGGGCTAGACGTGCCGACCCGCGGCCACGTGCTGATCGACGGCGTCGACATCAGCCGCATGAACGAAGACCGCTTGACTGAAATCCGCAACGAGAAGATCGGCTTTATCTTTCAATTCTTTAATCTAATCCCGACGCTGAACGCACTGGAAAACGTCGCGCTGCCGATTGAGTTCGCGCGCAAACCGCAGTACCCCCCGATGCAGCGCGCACGGGAACTGCTGCGCCTGCTGGGCCTCGGCGATCGCATGCATCATCTGCCCTCGCAGCTTTCGGGCGGGCAGCAGCAGCGGGTGGCGATTGCCCGCGCGCTGGCCAACGATCCGCCGCTGCTGCTGGCTGATGAGCCGACCGGCAACCTCGACAGCGCCGCCAGCGAGACCGTGCTCAACACGCTGGAGCGCATTCGGCGTGAAGTCGGCACGACGATTGTGCTAGTGACGCACAGCCGCGAATTAGCTGAGCGCGCTGATCGGGTGCTGACGCTGGTAGATGGGCGTCTGGTTGGGGTTGAGGTGGCAGGCGATTAACAGGGCGCACCACATGAAAATCCCCTCTAAACGTGCCGGCTGTGTTACAATCCAATGGCAAAACGTTTTGCATGTAGGGTGAGTCAAGATGCAAGCAAAGGCTTCGGTTGATTACGACGTGCTGACTGTGCAGCGCGCCCAAAAGCTGTATCTCATGGCGCGAGTTACCGCAAACGGAGAAGCGCCTGCAGGAAGTCGGCGGCCGTTGAACCTCAGCCTTGTGTTGGATCGCAGTGGCTCGATGGCCGGTGCCAAGTTGGACTACACGCGCCAAGCTGCGCAGTTCCTCATCCAGCACCTCAGCCGCGAGGACATCCTCTCAGTGGTCTTGTACAACGACAAAGTGGAGACGCTGTTTGAGCCGCAGCACGTGACGGACAAGGACGCGCTCTCACAGCAGATTGACACCATCAAACCGCGCGGCACAACCAACCTGAGCGGCGGTTGGTTGGAAGGCTGCCAGCATGTGCGCCAAAATTACGCCGCAACATCGCTGAACCGCATCATCCTGCTGAGCGACGGCTTAGCTAATCGTGGGATTACTGACCGCTCGCAGCTTGTGGCGATTGCTCGGCAGAAATACGAAGAGGGCATCACGACCACTACGATGGGCCTCGGCAGCGACTTCAACGAGGATCTGCTGATTGAGATCGCCAGCGCCGGCGGTGGTGCGTTTTACTTCATCGAAAGCCCTGAGGTCACACCGGAGATCTTCAACGAAGAGTTGAGCGGCTTGATGCGCTTGGTGCTGCAGAACTTGACAGTTCGTATCACATTTACCGATCAGGTCAGAGAGGTGCGCCAGTTGAACGCCTACCCCGTCAAGGAGGGGGCGATGGCGCGCACCTACCGCCTCGGCGATCTCTACAGTGGCGAGGTCAAAACGCTGGTGTTAGAGCTGTTGATCCCGTCTTTGGCGGCGCTTGAGCCGCAGCAGATTGCGACCGTTCACTTTGCCTACGATGAGCTGACCGCCAGCGGCATCGCCCATCAAGAAAACCAAGTAGCGGTGCAGGTGAATGTGAACACCTCGGAGATGGCTCCTGCGCCGATGGAAGCACAGGTGACGCAGGCGGTGCTGCTGCTGCAAGCGGCCAACGCGCGGCAAGAGGCGGTTCAGCGTGCCGACCGTGGGCAGTTTGACGAGGCGTCGCGCGTGTTGAAGGCGGTCGCAGCGGAAATCGCGCAGGCTCCGATCACGAACGATCAGCTTCAGGAGGAGCAGCGCGCGCTGCTGGTACAAGCGGATGCGCTGCTGCGTGGAGAGGGCGCTTACGACGAATATTCACGCAAGACCCTTTCAACCCAAGCTTACTACACGATGCAAAGTCGGCATCAGCAGACGGTGCTGCTGCGCCTGCGCGAGAAAGAGCGCGACAATGCGCCGCCGTCGCCTGCTAACCCGCCGCCTGCTACCTCTTATCTGACGTACCCTTCAACGCGCCTGCGTGCGCTCGAAGGGGTGAACTTGCCGCCCCCACAGCCTCGCGCCGTGCTGCCCAACGCATCCCCTACCGTAGTAGAGTGGCGGGGTCGTGAGTTCCCGCTGACCGGCGACGTGATACGCATCGGGCGCGCCATCCACAATGAGATCGTAATCGAAGAATCTGGGGTGTCGCGCTTTCACTCGCAGATTCGACGTGATGGCGACAGCTTGTGGATCGAAGACCTCGGCAGCACAAACGGCACGCTCGTCGGCGGGGAACGCTTGACCGCCCCTTATCGGCTTTCAGTGGGCGATGTCGTCTACGTCTGCGACGAAAAACTGGTATTTAAATAGATCACCACACCAACAAGGACGTTAGGCATGACACAACGTGAAACGCATGACATCGTCATTGCAGGGATCAAACGCTCACTGCCCAAGTTTGAAATTCAACCGGGCGTGACAATTGCCATCCTCAACATTCTGGGGGATACCGAATTGGTGCAGGCCGCAGCAAAGGCGCTGGCAGGCCTGCTGGCTGATAAAGGTGGCCAGTACATTGTGACAGCCGAGGCGAAGAGCATCCCGCTGGCGCACGCCCTCAGCGTTGAGATGGGGATCCCTTATGTGGTGCTGCGCAAGGCCTATAAGCCGTACATGGGCAACGCCATCCAAAGCGAAACGCTCAGCATCACCACTGGCAGCCCACAGACGCTCTACCTCGATGAAAAAGATCAGGATGCGATCCGTGGGAAACCGGTCATCCTCGTAGACGATGTCATCTCAACTGGCAGCACGCTGCAAGGGATGCGCTTAATCTTGCAGAAGGTGGAGGCAAAGATCGTAGCCGAGGCGGCCATCTTGACTGAGGGTGACCGCGCCCAATGGCACAACATCATCGCGCTGGGGCACATTCCGGTGTGGGTCAGCTAGGGGCGGTTTTTTCGAGCACGAGCAGGTGCGATAGGCCCCACGTGTCGAAGGGTGTGCCCTCCAGCGCGTAAAGGCCGCGCAGGGCGCGCCCAACTGCCCCAAAGCGCCGCGCGAGGTTGTCATAGCCGCCGTAAATGCGTGAGTGGTGCGCCACGCGCACCGGTTGATCATGGAACAGCGCTTGCAGCCCGCGCCACGTATACGCGCGAACGTGCGGGGCGAGCTGGTTGCGCCAGCGGTCGGGTAGATAGTTGATCAGCGGCGTGTTGCCGAAGTGATACTGACCGCGCCAGTAATGCCCGTGTGTTTCGAACGGATACCAGCGGTTGGGGCAAAAGATGACCGCCCGACCGCCCACCTTCAACACGCGGACGATCTCGCGCATGGCAGCGCGGTCGTCGCTCACGTGCTCGATCACCTCGTTTGAGAATACCGTGTCAAATCGTTCATCGGCGTAGGGCAGCGCCTCCGCGGCGGCCACCAAGCTGTTAGGGACGAGCGTCTGAGCTTGTGCGATGCGCTCTGGCTCGATGTCGAACAAGTGCACGCGGCTAGAGGGGAAGCGCTGCATGATCTGCGCGGCGTACATCCCCAAGCCGCCGCCGTGTTCGAGGATGACAGCGTCCTGTAGCTGTGCATGAGCGGCGATCATGCTCAAGCGGCGCTCTTGCCCGCTGCGCCACACGTAGGAAGGCTCGCCGCGCTGGGCTGCAAGGTCAGAATGGGGCATGACGGATAATCCTTACGAGAGGGGGGACAATGGCGCGCCGCTGCTGCGTTCTTGTGGGCGCTCGAAGGTTTTGCGATTTTGTTTCTTGCGAAGCTGGCTGGGGGTGTCAACTTGGATCGGTATCTTGACTGTGATGGTGGTTCCCTTGCCGGGGGCACTCTTGAGGTCGAGCGTCCCGCCGATGTGCTCGGCGCGGTCGTGCATGTTGATCATGCCGAAGCTGCTGCCCTTGCTGTAGCGGCTCTGCATCGCCTCGACGTCGAAGCCTTTGCCGCTGTCGGCCACCTGCGCGATGACCATGTTGCCTTGCAGCGCCACGCGCACACGGATCACATCGGCCTCAGCGTGTTTGCGGGCGTTGTTGGCGGCTTCTTCGATCAAGTAGAACAGGCCGCTCTGCTGCTCACTGTCGAGGTAGCGCAAGGCTTCAGGGTCGCATTGGACTTCGAGCTTTTGCTTGTAGGTGTACTGCATCTTGCTAGCGAGCTGTTCGAGTGAGACGCCAAGCCCGGCCTCTTCCAGCGACAGCGGCCGCCATGTGAACATCACATAGCGCATCTCGTCGACAAAGCGCATGGCGATCCCACGCAGGGACTCCACCTCTTGTTTGAGCTTTTCGGGGTTGTTTTTGGCGATGGTTGGCAAGGTGCTCAGGTTCATGGCAAGGGCGGACATCGTCTGCGTGGGGATGTCGTGCAGGTCACGGGTGAGCGCGGCGCGCATGTTCTGTTCGATCCGCAGCAGACGATCTTTCTCTTGGCGCAGCGTCTCAACAAGGCTGGCATTTTTGAGCGCAATAGTCGCCTGCACGCCGAGCGACTGCATGGTGTCGAGATGGTCTTCGTTGAAGGCGTTCTTGGCAGTGCTAGCGTAGACGAGCAGCCCGTAGGTGGCGTATTCGACGCGCAGGGGGATGACCATCACGCTCTCGATGTTGCTGAAGGCAATCATCTGCCCCAATTCAGGGTCATATTGGCCACGCTCGCCGATGGTGATCGTGCTGGCTTGGTTGAGCGAATCGGCGAGGATGCCGGACGCGCCCTGAAACGAGCGCCCGACGTCCATGTGTTGCAGGCCGCGCGCGTTGGCGATGGTGAGGCGGTCGTCGTCCTCGACGACTAGCACCATGGCGATGAGGCGTTGGCGCGGCTGGTCGCGCAGGCTGAAGCGCCCCAGATCAAGGCACACGTCGAGGATCTTGTTGTAGTCGAGCGTCATGTTGAGCGTTTCGCCCATTTCGGCCAGCGCCTTCGCCCGTGTGCGCATCGCTTCAAGGCGGCGTGTGACCTCAGTGGCGTGCTCCTCAAGCTTGCGCGCGCGGACAGAGTTGCTCTCGTCGAACGTGTTCACCCAGATTGTGCCAGCGACGATCGTCAGCCCAACGAGCACCGCCGCCGGGCCGAACGCCGCCGCCAGTTCTTCAAAGGTTCCGTTGGTGAAGGCCTGCTGTATCGCCAGCATGATCACGGCCGCCGCAGTCACAACGATGTTTTGGATGCTTCCCAACTGGCCCCCCAAGCGGAATAAGCCCTGCATGTTCACGAGGACGACGATACCCGCCACGAGGAGGGGCAGTTGGGGGATGAGAGAGGTGAAGGCTGCTGCGATGATGGCATCGGCTGCGATCATCGCGTAGGGCACTACGCGCCGCAGCCCGGCCACTGCCATGAACAAGCCCAGTATTACGTTGAGCACGAGCGCAACGGCTGCGGCTGGTAGGATGTCAACGTAGGCTGTGTCGGGGATGGGCGGGGTCAGAACGCCGCGCGAGAGGAACACAGCAGCAGAAAACGCGACCACCATCATGAACCGCGTTAAGAGTACAGTAAAATCTTGTCCTAGTGTTGCGCTCACCGGTAAAAATGCTGCCCATCACACATCTAAGCTCACGCATACCATAGCATACTCTCCGCGGTTAGAACATATGAGATTGCTGTGTGTGTGATTGAAAGTCGATTTGTTGAGCCAAAGCAACAGGCGCTTGCGCCCCTCTGTGGCCTCAGACGTGAGGGCTTTTGGTTGAATTGGGACACGCTTGGTCAAGAAAAATACTTCAATCGGTAGGAGCGGCTTCAGATGGCGCAGCTTGCGCTTTCCGACGCAGATCGCGGCGCAAGGTGTCGATCAGCAGCAGGGCAGCCCCGGCCACGATGAAATGATCCGCGAAGTTGCTGATGTTGGAGACGACGCCGGGGATCATCAGGTGGAAGAAGTCAACGACGAAGCCATGCTGAACGCGGTCGATGATGTTGCCGATGGCCCCGCCTAGGATGAGCGCTAAGCCCACCTGCTGAGAAACGGCCTCATCAGGAGTGTGCCAGTAGAAGTAGAAGATCACCACAGAGATGAGCATCGCGGCGACCATGAACACATCCCCCGCCATCGGCAGCAGGCCAAAGGCTGCGCCGGTGTTCGTGCTGAAGGTGAACTGGAAAAAAGGATGCAGCGCAGGGACGACAAGGATCGTTTGGCCGAGCTGCATGTTGGCCAGCACCCAATTCTTGCTTAGTTGATCGATCAGCAAGATCAAGCCGACCAAGCCAACCAGAATGATGAATTTACGACGGGTCATGTGTTTTCAGAGGTCTGTGGGCAGTGGTCGGATAATTATAGGCTCGCAGTGGGGTTTCGTCATGTGAGAGGCTGGCTCAGTTGGCGTTGTCGGCGGCTTGTAGGCGAGCGAGCAGCGGCGCGTGGGGGTGTCCATCCCACTTGTGAAGGGGGTCGGCGTGGTGGGCCACCAGCCAGATGGCGCGTTCACTGCCGTCGTTCATACGCAGCAACTCTGCGCCCCAACGTGGGTGATGCCGCCGCACAACGAAGGGCGCGCGCCACCAGTCAAGGCGTTCAACGCGGCTGAGAGAGGCATCCAGCCGTGGCAGCAGGTGATGCACCGCCACGGCCAAGCTGCGCTGTGCGACGTTGAGCGGGCAGCGTGATTTTCCCACGTCGTGCAGCAGCGCCGCCACTTGCAGATCGTGCGCCGTGGGCTGCCCGTCCGCCAGCACGCTGCGCAGCACGTTCACACAGTGAAGCTGCTCGGCGTGGGTCATGCGGCAGAAGATCGACACCTGTGCAGGGCTGAGCACTGCGCGCACCAGTGCCATGTCAACTGTTTGACGAAAAGCCAAGATGTCGCGCAGCCCCTGCCGCAGTCGATACGCTATGCGCACAATTAAATCCCGATCAGGGACAGCCAAAGCTGCTGGGCAGGCACGAAGATGAGGCGACCTAAGATGCTGAAGCCGGGCAGCACGAAGCCGATCATGATGAGAATGAGCAGCACGATCTGGCTGACGGCGGCCCACTGCTGCCATTTGTAGGCCGGCTGCTGCAAGAATTGGCTGATGGGGTAGAACCCGCGCACGAAGGCGGGCACTTGCTCGCGACGCAGCCAGTAGCCCGGCAGCAAAGCGAGGATCATGTGCCACCCGTCAATTGGGAAGAACGGCAGCAGGTTGAACAAGAACAGCAGCACGTTCCAGAAGATCGTGGCCACCAGCAGCATCATGATCGCATCTGGGATCAGCCCCTGATAGCTGCCGAGCGGAACGCGATCCCCGTTCAGGAAGAATTGCAGCCCCATGATCGGCTCAGCGAAGAACAGGCGCAGCAGCAGCGCAGCGACAAACGCCACACCGAGGTTGGTAAGCGGCCCGGCAAAGCTCGTCCAGAATGACCCCCAGCGCGGGTTGCGCATGCGGCTGGCGTTGACGGGCACGCTGCCGAGGATGCCGAAGCCGATCAGCACGAACATCGCAAAGCCGATCCAGTTGATGTGCACGAAGGGGTTGAGCGTCAAGCGTCCGCTGCGCTTGGCGGTGTCGTCGCCCCAATAGGTGGCCATCGCAGCATGGCCGAACTCATGGATCGACATGCTGAACAACATGACTAAAATCGTGGCGATGATGGACGCCACGGGCAACTGTGAGAAGAGAAGCACGGATTGCTCCTTACGATTGAACGTTCTAACTGTCAGGCTAACACACGTTTATAGGCATTGCATTAGAGCTTAGTCATGGCTCATTTGATCCACACAGGGACGTCCTCGGCGCTGTGGTTGCATCTCATTTTAAAACGCTTTATACTACGTAAGAAGGTTATTGTTTAACCGATTGTTCGTTCGTATACGAGCATCACCGGTGTTTGTGCATGTGTTGGTTGAATCACACCTCATGAGCACATCACGCTAGTTTGAACTACATGAGCACAGCCGTCAGGCTGCTAAGGCGAGAGTTGCGGCACTTGACGCCGCTTTGACAACATCATGTGGCGGTATATCACCACCGCACCCGCTCCACGTGACAATGATGCAGTCATTGTTGCCTGCGCACAGTTGCAATCAACATCGTCTTGGCAGCCACCTCAGATCGGTTGAGGGCGGCTCTGGTTGGTTGCAGGGATGGAATGCCAACAGTTACGCGGTTAGAACGGCAAAAGAAGCATCCAGAGCGCGTCAATGTGTATCTGGATGGAGAATTTGCCTTTGGGCTGCCTGACATCGACGCTGCTCGGTTGAGCAAAGGTCAAACCCTCAGCGAGGCCGAAGTAGCGCTCTTGCGCGCGCAAGACACGCTAGCTAAGGCTGTTGATCAAGGCCTGCGGTTGCTTGCATCCCGCCCGCGCAGCGTTCATGAAGTTCGAATGGCATTGGCAAGAAAGCATGACTCAGTGGTCGTGGAACGTGCGCTGGATCGCTTGACAGCGATGGGGTATCTGGACGATGCTGCCTTCGCGCGCTTCTGGGTGGACAATCGCACGGCGTTCAAGCCCCTCAGCCTGCGCGCGCTGCGCTACGAGCTGAGCAGCAAGGGCGTTCCTGAGCCGATCATCCAAGCAGCGCTGGCCGATGTGACCGAGTCTGAGACGGCACTGAACGCAGCGCGCTCACAGCTTCGGCGTTGGGAAGGCCAGACGCGATCTGCGTTCCGCGAGCATCTCATCATGTTTTTGCAGCGGCGCGGGTTCAGCTACAGCACATCGTGCGAGGCGATCCGCACGCTGCTAGAGCAGCTCGATGAGGAACAGCCTGAGTTCTTTGCAGACGCCTAAAAAGCCGGGTGATCTCGTCTAGATTACCTGAAAGGAGACACGGCGGAACTCGTCATCGAACACGCCGAACACTATGGATCTATTGTTAGCATTGGTTGTGGGCGTTGCTGCCCTGCTGTTAGGTGGGGGAACTGGGGCTTACTTTGGGCGCTCATCTCTGCTGCGGCGTCAGCAGATCGAAGCGCTGAGCGAGCTGGTCAAGGCTGAAGAGCAGGCCAAAACCATCATGGAGAAGGCGACCAAAGACGCCATGAACCTGATGGAGGAATCCGAGGTGAAGGCGCGCGAGCGCATCGCGGAGGCCGAAGCGGCCATCGCTCGACGGCGCAAAGAAGTAGAGCGCGAGGAAGAAGCCGTCCAGCGCCGCCGCGAACAGCTCGACAAGCGCTACGAAGAGTTGGAAAAGCGCATCGCGCGCGTTGATCAGACCGAGCAAAACCTCAACAAGCGCCAAAGCCGACTGGACAAGAAAGAGAACGAACTGCTCCAAAAAGAGCAGGAAAAGATCGCAGAGCTGCAAAAGATCTCGCTCATGACGATTGAGGAGGCCCGCGCGCAGCTGCTGCAAGCCGCCGAGCAGGAAGCGCGCAACGACATGGCGCGTATCATCCGCCAAGTGGAGGCTGAAGCGCGCGAGGAGGCCGACCGCCGCGCCCGTGACATCCTCTCTCTGGCCATTCAGCGCCTTGCTAGCGAGCACGTCAGCGAGACCTCGTTGAGCGTGCTGACGCTGCCGAGCGACGAGATGAAAGGCCGCATCATCGGGCGCAACGGGCGCAACATCCGCGCGTTTGAGGTGGCCGCGGGGGTGGATGTCATCGTTGACGACACCCCCGAGACGATCACCATCAGCAGCTTTGACCCCGTTCGCCGTGAAGTAGCACGGCAAGCCATGCTGAAACTGGTAGTAGATGGGCGCATCCACCCCGCCCGCATCGAAAAACTGCTGGAGGACACCCGCGCTGAGGTCGACCGCACCATCCGCGAGGAGGGGGAGCGCGCCGCGTTTGTGACAGGCATCCACGGGCTGCACCCCGAGGTGCTGCGCTTGCTGGGACAGTTGAAGTTCCGCACGAGCTATGGGCAGAACATGCACGCCCACAGCATCGAGACGGCGCACCTCGCCGGTATGATCGCTGCTGAGTTGGGCGCGGATGTGATGGTGGCCAAGATGGGCGGGCTGCTGCACGACCTCGGCAAGGCGATCGATCATGAGGTAGAGGGCACGCATGCCCTGATCGGCGCGGACTTCCTACGGCGCTACAAGGTGGATGAGCGCGTCGTGAACTGCGTGGCGGCGCATCATCACGAGGTAGAGAAGACCTGCGTTGAGGCGTACATCGTGGAAGCCGCGGACGCCATCAGCGGGGCACGCCCGGGCGCGCGGCGCGAGAGCATCGAATCGTACATCAAGCGTGTGAAGAACCTTGAAGAGATTGCGATGGGCCACAAAGGCGTGGAACAGAGCTACGCCCTGCAAGCTGGCCGCGAAGTGCGCGTGATCGTGCGCGCTGAAGAGGTGGACGATCTGGGCGCGATGACGCTAGCGCGGGACATCGCCAAGCAGATTGAAGAGACGATGCAGTACCCCGGCCAAATCAAAGTCCACGTGATCCGTGAGACGCGCGCCGTCGAATACGCACGCTAGCCGACCCGCAGGATAGATCAAGGGCGATGCACCCGTCATCGCCCTTTTCTGTTGGTTAAGCCAGTTTTGCGCGCTGCCTGCACAAGCGAACCCTGCCAGTCGGGGGTATAATCACATTGAACAGACTCACTATAAGGAGGAAGCCTCGTGCGCCGACTGCTCTTCTCTGCGGCTGTGCTGCTGGTGTCGGTGTTGACCGCGCTGGCGCAGCTCCCGCCCGCATCGCCAGCCGCCAATGCCGGTTCGCTCATCGTCACAGGCGATCAAGCCCTGCTGCCGCTCACTCAGAACATCGCCGCGCTTTATCAGCTAGAGGGCTTCACTGGGACGATCAACGTCAGCGCCTCGCCTGTGGCCGAAGCGTTCGTGAGCTTGTGCGCGGGCAATGTGGACGTGGTGCTGGCTGCGCGCTTGATCACGGTGGCAGAGCAGAACGCTTGTCTGGCGAATGGCGTGACGCCGCTCGGCTTCCAAGTGGGGACGGACGCGCTGATCATCGTTGTCAGCCCACAAAACGCTTTCTTACAGAACCTCTCCACGCAGCAGCTTCGGCAGGCCTTCTCCAGCGCGTTCAATTGGGTGGAGGTAGACGCCGCATTCCCGCCGACGCCCATCAACCGCTACCTGCCCGCGCAGACCACCGGCGAGTTTGAATTCTTCGTCAACGCGCTGTTCGGCGGCGATGCAGCGCCCGTCCTGACCGGCACGAACACCACCAGCACGCCGGACTTGAACCAACTGCTCCAGTTAGTTGCCCAAGATACGGCAGGCATTGGCATTCTGCCGGCCTCTATCGCTAACCGCAACAGTTCGCTGGCGCGCCCGGTCTTGATCGACAACATCGCGCCGAACACGCAGGCTGTCTTGAACGGTCAATACCCGCTAACGCGCCCGCTTTTCCTCTACACGGCTGAGAACACCTTCCGCGCGCGCCCGACTGTGGCTGACTTCCTCAACTACTACCTAACCAACGCCCCCGCCGAGGTCAACCCGCTGGGGCTTTACCCAGTCAATGAGACGCTGCGCGCCAACGCGATCAACGCATGGCTGACTGCGGCAGGCTTTCAAGCCACGCCCACCCCGTTCGCGCCGCTGCCGACGTTGGCGCTGCCGTCTGTGTTAGACGCTACCCCCACCCCTGCGCCGCTGCTCATTCCACCTACGGCAGCGCCCACCTTGTTTGACCCTGACACGCAAACGCTGCTCATCAACGCGCGCGCGGACTTGGAAACGCTGGCGAGCAACGTCCTCGGCGTGCGCCGTCCTGAGGGGTGGAGCGGCCTGCTCGACACCAACAACCCGCAGCTTCCGCTGTTCATTCGGCTGGACCTTGAGACGCTAGCGGGCAACACCCTCGGCATTGAACGTCGCCCGGCGGGTTGGATCGGCGCTGTGCCCAGCACGCAGTACGCCATCGCCCGCGACATCCGCCATGACCTTGAGCTGCTGGCGGATACGCTGCTCGAAAGCCGAACGCGCCCGCAGGGATGGGTGGGGGCTGACCCGCTGCTGCGCTGTGAGCGCTCTACGCAGGCGCTGGCCGTGCTCTTGGAGCGCAGCGGCTTGTTTACATTGGATGTTGACCCCGCCGCCGTGGATTACTGCCAGCAGGTGGCCAGCGCGGCCTCGGTGTTCGCTGAGCTGAACCTGCTCAACTTGCCGCTGAATGCTGCGATTTTCGCGCCGCCGCCCTCGGCAGCGGCTGCGCCTGCCCGCGGCACGGCGCGGATCGACACGCGCTTTGCGGTCGCTTTCTTCAACCGCGCCGCCACGCAGCGCGCTGGGGTCATCCCAGAAGGAACCAGCGTCCGACCGATTGGGCGCAGCCCCTCGCGTTTCTCGAACATGCTGCTCGTGGAAGGGGAAGGGTTCCTGCTGTTTGTGGACTACAACGACACGACCCTGTCAACGCTGGAGTTCCGCGCGCTGCCCAGCTCTGAGCAGAGCGCTCGCGCTACCTTCTGCAACGCTGAGTTCTGTCAATAAACGCCAACAGCCCCGCGACCGTGCGGGGCTGTTGTGGGTCTCCTTGTGTGATGCTGCGATTTAGCTCTTGTTCTCGCCGCCGCCCTTTAGCAGGTTGCGCGCTTTCACCATGATGCGCTGCACGGGGCTGGGCTGGTTCTTGGGCAGCTTGACGGTCAAGATGCCGTTTTCAAGCGTCGCATCGGCCTTGTCCACGACGACTTCTTCAGGCAGCTGCACGCTGCGCGCGAACTTGCCGTAACGCAGCTCGCGGATGTGCCAGTTGGATTGATTGTCTTCGCGCTCGACCTTCGACTCGGCGCTGATCGTCAGCACGTTGCCGCGCACATCGATGTGGATGTCGTCCTCTTTGAAGCCCGGGACGGCTGTCCGCACGATGACGTTGTGATCGTCGGTGGTCAAGTCGATGGCGAGCGGGTTGGTGGTGTTCACAGTCAATTCACCATCCAACGGCAGGGCCATCTCGTCCATCATCGTCCGCATCTGGTCGAGCATGCGGCTCATCATACGGTTCATGCTGTAGAACGGGTCATCACGACGCATCAGTGACATACAACACCTCCTCATGGATTCATCGGGATTGGTTGGTTTTGTCACTATGAAAATACGGCGCAAACGTAGGAAAAACGTCAGCGCTGTATCAGAGTTGTGTCAGAGGGTTCATCAGGCGGGGCGCAGCAAGGTTCCGATGAACGTCTGCGCGGCGACCTGCTGCAAGCGCCCATCGCCAACCCGAATCTTCCACGTGCCGCTGAGCTGCGGGCTGGTGAAGAGGATGGCGTTGTTTTGGTCTGTCCAGCGGATGGCCTCAACGAATGTGGTGATCGGTTCCGTCAGGCGGCGTTGGGTCATCGCTCGCAGGTCAACCAGCATGAAGACTGTGCGCACGGTCTGGTTGGGCGTGCCGAAGCTGCTGATGCTGGAAAGCGCATAGACGCCGAGCGTGCCATCGGGCGAGATCAACACGTTGCCCGCTTGGGTGACGTTGTCGAGCGGGGTCTGCGCCGGGATGCGCGTTTCGGTGCGAGCGGCGAGGTTGCGCACGACCACGTCAAAGCCGCGCAAGTCATTGGTGAGCGTGAGGCGCACGAACACATCCCCGCTGAAGCCTGCCGCGCAGAAGCAGGCCGGTTCGCCCGGCAGCGGCGTGATCGCGCCGCTTGCTAAGTCGACGGTGAAGAGGCCGGCATACTGCGTGTAGGGAGCCAGCGCGCCGATGCCGTCGGGCTGGGCGTCCATGATGAGCAGGGTGTCATCTGGGTTGAAGCTGAGCGGCATCGCGCGGATGCCCTCGCGCGGGCCGTCGCTGAGGACGACGCGCTGATCGAGGCCTTCCAACGTGGCGACGCGCGTGATCGTCATGAGGGCTTCAGGCCGGCCGAAGGTTTCTGTCCACGCGATGTAGCGGCCATCTGTGCTGACGACCCAATCGATGCGCCGTGCGCCGCTGTCCATTTGCATCCACGGGTGCGGGCGCGGCACGCCGTCCACCCCCACCTGCATCACTCGCTGCGACACATAGTCGAAGTAGGTCAGGCGGTCACCAGTGATCGTGTAGCGCACACCCGAAACTTCCGTTGTGCGCACGTCGCCGCTCAGCACGTCGATGAATGTCAGACGGTCAAGCCCGTTAGCGACGTTGCGCAGCAGGTAGACTTCCCACATGAAGCCGACCGACTGCGCGTGGAGCGCCCCAGTGATTGCGGCCACCCACAAAGCGATGATGACAGCTCGCCGCATGACCCCTCACAAGATGCTGTAAAGCAGGGCGGGGTTGGGCTTTGCCTGCACCTCGTCGAGGTTGGCAATCGCCAGATACCCGCGGTCATAGAGGTATTCAACGTGCGCGCCTGCCTCTTGCAGCGCCAGCAGCACGTCGAACCCGCGCTTGTCCTGATAGAGCTGCTTAGAGATGTCGCTAATGGTCAGGGGGCGGCCTGCGCTGCGGATGATGTCAAGGATGCGCTCGGCTTTGAGGTCGAGGCGCTGCTGGAGGTGCTTGATGCGTTCGTAGACGTCTTCAATGGGTTCCTCGTGGCCGCCCAGCGTCAGGGTGATGCCCGGCAGGCACGCGATCTTCTTCAGCGACTCGCGGTAGTGGCTGACACCTGTGTGATGCGTGATCGACTCGGCGGCTAGATGCGGCGAGGTGCGCGCGAGGATGTGATCTGCGCTTAGAAGGGTGTCGCCGATGCGGATCGCCACTTGGCCTGAGCAGTGGCCGGGCACGTGGTAGAAATGTAGGCCCATCAGCGGCTGACCTTCCTCAAGCATGAAATCGACGCTAACGCTGCGCACGTGCTGCTTGCTGAAGCCGTACATGTCGATCATCTGCGCCAGCCGCTCCGGGGAGAGGCCTGCCCGCTCTAAGTAGATGTGCAAGTTCTTGGTGGCGACGACGACGCGCTCTTCATAATTGGTGAGCACGCGCCGATCCAGCGGGTGAATGCCAACGGGTGCGCCGCCAGTTACCCTGAGCATGTCCGCCAGCCCGCCCATGTGATCGACATGGCCATGTGTGATGAGAATCCGCTTAATGTCGGTTGGTTGGAACGGTTCGCCGTATTCGTCGTTCAGCGCGCGCATCCCATCGAGCAAGTCCTGCGTGCTTCTGCCGAACCCGCTGCCAGTGTCGATCAACGTAGGCACGTCCAAGCCGAGCAGCACGTAGGCATAACCGACAAAGCCGCTGGGGAAGACCTGCATCGGAAGGCGGTACAGCGTGACATCGGGCAGAGGGGTGTAGCGTTCAATAGGAGGGAGGCTGGCCATGAGCGTTTATCACTATTCGTCAAAATGAACACTGCCTTAACTTTAGAGCGAGACTGAATTGGTGACAATGCCACAACGCCCGCAGTTCTGCGGGGTTTTGGTATATGATTGTTGTAAGCCACCTAACCCACTGAACATCATGACATCGAACGTTGACAACTCCAACGACCCTCAGTACCAGCCCCAGTGGGATCGTTACACTAAAACACTGGTGACGTTGGTGCTGCTGGTGGCGGGGGTATACGCCCTGACGCTGCTGGCTCCGGTGTTCCAACTGCTGACGATTGCGTTCGTCGTCGCCTTCTTGATGTACGGGCCGGCGCGCTTCATCACGCGCTGGACACCGATCCCGTGGGCGGCGGCGATTGGCTTGCTCTACATGCTGTTGATCATCTTCACGGTGCTGTTGGTCTTGTTGGCGTCCCCGGCGTTGGTGCGGGCGGTGAACAGCCTCGGCAGCAGCGCCGAACGCGCCTACTTTAGCCTTCAGCGCGAGATGCTCAACTATCAGTACGAAGATGGCGTAATTGAAGTGTTGGGCACGCCGCTTGACCTCAACCCGATTGTCGTGCCAGTGCGGAACTTTGTGCTGGGGGCGCGTTTGACGCAGGGCGTGGATGACGCCATTGTTGGTATGCCGCCGTCTGAGATCGTCCCGATTGACCTGCGCCAAGTGCTGGATGGCGCGCTCAACATCGCGGGCAGCCTGACCGGCACTCTGACGAGCGCCATCGGCGGCGTAGTGGGCTTCCTGAGCACGCTGCTGCTGGCCATCTTCATCTCGGCGCTTATCTTGATCGATCTGCCAAATAACCGCGCGACGCTGGAAAAGTGGATCCCGCGGGCGTATCAGCGCGAGGTGCGGCTGCTGATCCAGCGAATCGTCTACGTGTGGAACGGGTTCTTCCGCGGCCAAGTGAGCATCGGCATCCTCGTTGGCATCGTGACCTACATTCAGCTCAAGGTGATGGGCATCACCAACGCTGAGATTCTTGCTGTCATCACGGGCCTCATCTCGCTCATCCCAACCATCGGCGGCATCATCGCCTTGTTCCCGTTGGGGGCTGTGCCGCTGCTGCAAGGCTCTACGGTGCTGACGGACATCAGCAATTTGGGGGTGGCAGTGTTGGTGGTGTTGGTGAGCCTCATCATCAACCAGATCATCTGGAACATCATCGCGCCCAAGATTTTGGGGGACGCGCTGGAACTGCCGCTGCCGTTCATCATCGTGGGCGTGTTCATCGGGGCGGCGTTGGGCGGCGTGCTGGGGGCGTTCCTCGTCGCCCCGGCCATGGGGACAATTCGCATCTTGGTTGTGTATGCACTGAACAAGCTAGCTGGGCGCGATCCCTTCCCTGAGCCAGAACCGACGCCAGAGCCAGCCAAACAGCCCGCGCCGCCTCAACAGGTTGCTGCCGCCAACGCAGGCTAGGCGATGCGACTGGGGCTGCGCTGGCTGACGATCGGCACGGGGTTGATGACCTTTGCATGGCTGGGCGTGGAGGACACCAGCACGCTGCCTGTGGCCGCGCTGGGCGTCCTGATTGCGCTGTGTGGGGTGCTGCTGTGGGCGTCTGCGCAGCCAGATTTTCCACCCACCCCCCTGACGCTGAGCCTGACCGGCGGCTTGATCGGCGCGTTGGGGGCGCTCACGACGACGCTGCTGATGTTCGTCAAGACGGCATGGCACAGCCATATCGCGCCCGATTACCCGGCGCTGATGATGCTGGCGATGCTGGAACGCGCGCCGTCTTGGGCAGCAGCCGGCGTGTGTGTGGGGCTGGCGCTAGCGCTGCTCTGGCCGTTAGGCGACGCCAAGCGGAAGGTGGAACCCGTCATCGCTGCGCAGCAGCGGCCAGACCATGACAACGGCGTCTAGGTTCAGCGCGCCGTACAAGTGTGGGAAGAGATCCGCCGCGGGCACGTCTGTTTGGGGCGGCTGAGGGTGCGCAGGCGGCTCATACTTCAGCGGGGCGTTCAAGCGCGCAGGATCGACGCCCAGCAGCACAAGGTCGCCTGCGTCGCGGTAGAGGGCCTCTGCGACGGCGAGCACCTGATGTGCCTGTGAGAAGTGAATGAACCCCTCACGCGTGAGGCTGGGCGGCGCGTAGCGCCCAGCACGGTACGCGGCTTGCCAGTCGGCTGTGGTGAGGATGTGATAGATCATCGGCCAACTCTCAGGGCGATGGCGTCGGCGAAGCGATCCGGCGCGTAGGGATCGGCGTCGAGCATGTTCAGGTACGGCTCGACGAGTTCCAACTCCATCAGTGTGAGCGTGCCTTCGTGCTCCACCATGTCGACGCGCGCGTAAAGCGGCAGCAGGCCGAGCGTCTGTTGAACGGCATGAACCACGTGGGACGCCTCGGCAACCTGCTGTGAGGTGGGTTGAACGGGGCGCGTCGTGCCGCCGCGATGCGCGTGGACGAACATTTCACCTGCGGCGGGCACTTTCAGCACGGTGTGGCTGTAGATGCCGTTGAAGAAGTGGAACGACCATTCCCCGGCGCTGATGCGTTCGGCGAACTGCTGCACCATCAAGGTGTGATGCTTGAGCTGCTCCGCAAAGCGTTCTTGTTGGGTGGGGGCTTCCTCACGGGTGATGCGCCATGTGTTGTCACCGCCCGCGCTGATGGTGGGCTTCACTACCGCCTGAGTCCACCCCTGACGTCTGATGATCTCGCTGAGGTCAGCCGACGCGCCGCAGGCGACGAACACCGTCGGCAGGGTGGGAACGCCCAGCGCACCCAGCGTTCCGATGTAGGTCTTGTCGATGTTCCAGCGCAGCATCGGGATCGGGTTCAGCACGTGCACCTGTTTCGCCTCTAGCGCGGCCAACCAAGCAGAAAACTCTGCCCAGCGCAGGTGATAGTTCCACGTGGAGCGGATGATCACCGCGTCAAACGACGCCCATTTGACGCCGTCGCGCTCCCACGGGATCGTTTGAACCTCAATGCCGCGGGCAAGCAGGGGTGCGCGCAGCCGCCGCTCATCCTCATAAAGAAAGTTCTGTTCAAGCCGCTGCTCATCTAGAAAACTGGCGAAAGCGACATGACGCATGGGCTACTTGAGCCTCCGCTTAGCCTCGTAAACCGCCATGTTGACGATGCCCATCAACCCCTGCCCTTTGCCCATGCTGATGTCTTTTCCAAAGAAGTCGAACACGATGTCTGGCTGCACGGCTGCGATCTCTTCAAGGGGCACGCCGTCGAAACTGCGCCCCAAGATGACGGCCATCGCCATCGCGCTGAGGCCCTGCGGGTTGAGCACGTCAAAGTAGAACTTGAGAGTGCCATCGGGCTGGTCAACGGCCCACACGAAAGCGTCGCTCTCGCAGGCTGGCACGCGGTGAGACTCGTCGTAGGGCTGCGTGGCCACGCTTGGCGGGACTTTCACGTCTTTGAACTCATCCGCTAGCTGGATGAGGTATTCTTGACGCTCAGGGCGTGTGGTGATGTAGGAAAAATCTTCTAGCGCTTCGGCTAGTTTAGGTGGATAGTTGGCCATGCGTTCCTTCTTTGCTGTGTCACGTGAAAATAATACCTGAGGGCGAGGCAATCGTAAATCATAAGGGCGACTCATTGGCCGCCCTTGAACGAACACTTCCGCTGATGGCGCGTGTGGCACTAGCGCGGGTTGGGGCCTTTGACGATCGGCACGCCAACGCTGTTGCCCCACTCTGTCCATGAGCCGTCATAGTTGCGCACTTTGTCGAAGCCCAGCAGGTAGGACAGCACAAACCACGTGTGGCTGCTGCGCTCGCCGATGCGGCAGTAGGCGATGGTCTCTTTGTGAGGGTCGAGGCCTTTTTCTTGCAGGTAGATGGCCTTGAGCGCTTCAGCGTCTTTGAACGTGCCGTCGTCGTTGGCGGCACGCGCCCACGGCACGCTCTGCGCGCCCGGGATGTGGCCGCCGCGCAGCGCGCCTTCCTGCGGGTAGCCTTCCATGTGGAGCTTTTCGCCGGTGTACTCGGCGGGGCTGCGCACGTCGATCAACTGCCCGCCGGCTTCAACATGCTTCAGGACATAATCGCGGAAAGCGCGGATCTCGGCGTCGTTGCGTTCTGGAGCAGGGTAGGTGGTGGCGGGATAGGTGGGGACGACGCGGGTCAGCTCACGGCCTTCGTCTACCCATTTCTTGCGCCCACCGTCCATCACACGGGCGTTGGTGTGCCCGAACAACTGGAACACCCAAAACGCATAGGTTGCCCACCAGTTGTTCTTGTCGCCGTAGAAGACGACGGTTGTTTCTGGTGTGATGCCGATGCGCGAGGCTAGCGCGGCGAACCCGTCACGCCCCAGATAGTCGCGCACCACTTGATCGTTTAGATCGGTCGTCCAGTCCACTTCAACCGCGCCCGGAATGTGCCCCGATGGATACAGCAGCGGGTCTTCGTTTGATTCGATGATGCGCACGTTGGGATCGTTCAGGTGGGCGGCCACCCACTCCGTGGAGACCAGCACGTCTGGCTTGGCGTAACCGCGAGCAGCAATATCAGTCATAAGCGAACAGCTCCTGTGAGTATTTAGGCATTCATCATGTGCGATTGAAGCGCATTATAGCAAATCTTTCTTATGATACACATAAGTTTTCACTTATAGTCTGTGGGAGGGGGAAGATGCACCTCTTGAGTGAGGCCGCTGACGCTGTAAGCGGCGTCCTCTAATCTTAGGACGGTGTAGACGGTGCGCGGCAGCACCACTTGAAAGCGCGCCGTGCTGACGCTGCCCACGACTGGGCGGCGGCGCGCGACGAGATACACCCCGTGCTGGTCTTGTTCGATCTGCGCCCGCCACCCAAACTGCGCCTGATAGTGCGCGTCGATGGTGATCTCTGGGGCGTTGTGATAGCTGATTTGAACGACGGCGTGTTCTACGTGCGCGTAGAAGGTCACATCCTCTTCCACTTGAAATTGATAGCGCCGCGTCTCCTGTGCTAGATCGCGCACTTGACCTGCTAGGATGACGACTTTCCACAACTGTTCAAGATGCTGCATAACTGCACCTACGCGAACTGGATGAACGCTATAAAATTAGCGTATGACCACCCCACCGGACAATCCTCAGCGTATCTTGCTGGTGCAGCTTGCCGACATCGGCGATTTGATCCTGACCACGCCCGCGCTGTATGCGCTGCGTGAGGCGCTGCCCGATGCTCATCTGACGCTGCTCACGACGGCGCACAGCGCCCCGCTGATCGAGCGCGGGCTGCTGGATGAGGTCATCGCAGTGGATCGACGGTTGGCGCGCTCCGTCGGGGCGCTGCACCCGGCGGCGCTGCGGCAGATCTGGGCGCTGCGCCAGCGCAAGTTTGACGCGGTAGTCTTCTTCCACCATCTGACGTTGTGGGCCGGGACGCTCAAATACGCGCTCATCGCGTGGGCGTCGCGGGCGCATCGCGTGATCGGCCTCGACAACGGCAAGGGCTGGTTTCTGACGGAGCGCGTGCGCGATGATGGGTTCGGTGCGGTGCATCAAGCGCGCTGCTGGTTGGCGCTGGTCGCGCAGCTTGGGGCGGATGCTGCGCCGCGGCGGGCACAGGTCGCGTTGGATGGGGGCGTGCTGCCGCTGGCAGCGACACCCAAGCAGCGCGTGGTCATCCACACTGGCAGCGGCGGCTACAGCCTCGCCCGTCGCTGGCCTGCGTCGCATTTCGCCCGCGTGGCGGATGCGCTCATCGCTGAGCACGACGCGCAGGTGGTGCTCGTTGGCACGGCCAGCGACGGCGCGGAAGACGTCCAGCAGCAGATGCAGCACAAGGCGGTGATGCTCGTCAACCGCACGTCGCTCACTCAGTTGGCGGACGTTATTCGCTCGGCGGATCTTTACATTGGCGCAGACAGCGGCGTGACGCACCTCGCCTGCGCCGTCGGCACGCCCTTGATTGCCATCTTCGGCAGCAGCAACGCGCAAGCGTGGGGGCCGTGGCTGGGCCATCCGCACAACGTCGTGCTGCGCAGCGCCCCGTTGTGCAGCCCGTGCAGCTACGTGGCGCATCGGATCGGCGCGCGTGAGGGCTGCCCGGCGCGGACGTGCATGCAGATGGTGACGCCCGATCAGGTGGTTGAGGCGGCCAGCGCGCTGCTCAGTCAGCGTTCAGCGCGGGTCTCACCGCCGCCGATCTACCGCCGCGTGGACGCGCCCATCGTGGAACTGTTGGGCTTGCCCCATCACTGGGTGAGCGCTGCGACGTTCAGCAGCGCCGTGAACGAGATGCTGCGTCGCAGCAGCTATCATCAGATCATCCTCTCAGACTACGATTACAGCCTGCAAGCGGCAAGCCATCCGATTCTGCGGGCGGTGTTTGAGCGGGCAGCGCTGGTCGTTCCGGGCGGCGTTGGGCTGAGCTGGGCCGCAGGGTGGACGCGCCAGCACCTGCCTGAGACGCTCGACAACACGGCGCTGCTGGCCTATGCCCTGCGCGAGGCCGCCAAGCAGCAGCGGCGGGTGTTCCTGCTGGGGGATCACGCAGCAGCGGCGGCGACCTTGCTGGCTGAAGAACTGCCAGAGATGATCATTGCTGGAGCGCTGGACGCCAGCAGCCGCGCCGAACACGAGGCCAGCGTGGTCGATCGAATCAACGCCGCACAGGCGGATGTACTCATCTGCGGTTGGCCGCAGCAGGTGGCGGATTTGTGGCTGGCGCGCAACAGCAGCCGCCTGCAAGTGCGGGTGGCGATGGCGGTCGGCATGCCGCTGATGCGTGACTTGGCGGGGCGCAGCACGCCCATCCCTGAGACGCTGCAAGAGCTGCGCCTCGGCTGGCTGTATCTGCTGCTGCGCGAGCCGTACCGCTTGCGGGCGCTGTGGCGCGCTCCTCGATTCATTTTACGTGTGGCGCTGCGAGGGACACAATGACGCTTTCTGAGTTGGTGGCGCGTTTTGAGGCGCTCAGCGTGTTGGTGATCGGCGACGTCATCCTTGATGAATATTTGATCGGCACAGCGACGCGTATGAGCCGTGAGGCGCCGATCCCTGTGCTGGAGCTGGCTGAACGGCGCACGATTGCTGGCGGCGCGGCCAACCCAGCCGCTAACATCGCCGCGTTGGGTGCGCTGGCCATTCAAGCGAGCGTCATCGGCGACGACAGCGCCGGCCAGCAGCTTCAAGCAGCGCTGCGGCAGATGGGCGTAGATGTGCGCGGCTTGGTGCAGACCGAACGCCCAACGCCGATTAAAACGCGTGTCCTCGCGCAGATGGGGCTGCGTTTCCCGCAGCAGGTGGCGCGGATTGACAGCCTGCCGCCGCCGCAGTTGTCCGCAGTGGCGCGCGCGGCGCTCACCCAGCACGTTCAGGCCCTAGCGCCGCAGGTGGGGGCGCTGCTCTTTTCCGATTACCGCGGCGGCGTGCTGACGGCGGAATGGGTGCAGGCGCTGCGGGCGGCGCAGCCCAACCACCTGCTGACCGCTGACACGCAGGGCAACCTCGGCCACTATGCGGGCTTCGACCTCGTCAAGTGCAATGTGGATGAACTGGCGGGGGTGATCGGCTATGTGCCGCAGGACGAGACGGCCTATGCCGAGGCGCTGGCGCAGCTTGCCGCGGCGCACCGCTTGGGCGCGATTGTCGTCACGCGCGGGGCAGAAGGCGCATCGCTCTACACCGCGGGGCGCTATGAGCGGGTCGCGGCCCCGCGCATCCGCGATGTGTTCGACACCGTCGGGGCAGGCGACACGTTCATCGCGGTGGCCACACTGGCCCGTCTCGCTGGCGCAGAATGGGCGCAAGCCGTGGCGCTCGCCAACATCGCTAGCGGCATTGTGATTCAACATGTGGGCAACTACACGCCTACGCCCGCCGAGCTAATCGCCGCGCTGCACTAACGACAGCGACGACGCAGCCGCTCGTACAGCCCTTTCACCTCAGGCTCAAATTGGTGCACAAACGCCAGCGCCGCAAACGCTTGAACAGGCTGAATCTGGAACCGCACCATGATCTGCTCTGCGCTCAAACCGAGGATGAAGTACGCCTCGTAGATCTTATCGACGGTGACGGTCGTGCCGTCTATGTGCGGCAGACCGTCGCACAGGTCAGGGGTTTGCACAATCAGCGCGTTTGCATCGTAGATGGCCATGCCGATTTTTCGTCAAATGGATAACATCTCACGCCAAAGTGAGCGAGTCAGGGGGCTTCTCACTCAAGTTGTATGATTGAGGCTAATCTAGCATGGAACGCGAAATGTGCCAAAATCCATGTGAGCGCTAGCCCTGTAGGTGGCGCACAATATCCTGCGCGTGCATACGCTCGTGGAGCGCTTGACGCTCGATGAACTGCCACAGCGGGATCTCATCTTGGAGTGGGTGGCGGTTGACCGTGTCTAGTTTGGCGTCCTCGACGGTGTCAAGCCATGCCAGATAAGCTTGACGCGCCTCATGTAGGCCCGCGACGGCTTCGGCAATCGTCATGTTGGCGTTTTTCTCAACCGAGCGCTGGTTGTAGCGATCCACGTCGTAGTCTGGTGTAATAGGGTTTTCACCAGCGTATGCCCGTTGAATCACGTGGATGATGCCGCGCTCAGAGAGCAGTAGGTGAATGGTCAACTGACGCAGCGTCCATGCCGCGCCATCGCTGTAGAGTTGTTCCTCGCCGCGGTCGCCAATTTTTTCGATGGCTTCCAGCAACACCGCGCGTGCGTGGCTCAAGGCTGATTTAAGCTGCTCAACCCGTTCAGACATGTTGACCTCCCTGTGAAAGATATAAAAAAGGCCCTCACGAGACGTAAGGGCTTGGACGGAATCACATTTCTACATAGGTGTTTTCAGCGAGCACGAAGCGGTTCGTCTTGGGCATGCGCGTAGTGGAGAGCAGCTGCGCGTTGTGGGCGAGCAGGCTGCGGTCGATGCGCCCGCTGATGTTGGTGATGACGCAGTTGTCCATGACGATGCTCGCTTCGATCTCGCTGCCGGTGATGCGGCAGTTGTTGCCGACGGAGGTATACGGCCCGATGTAGCTGCCTTGAATGACCGTGTTATCGCCGATGATGACCGGGCCGCGCACGACGCTGTCGATGATCTTGCTGTCTTGCCCGAGCACGACACGATGCGACACGTCACAATCGCCGATGATGCGATCCCCGTTGTCGGGCGGGGGCGTATAGGGCAGCGCCTCTAACACAAGCTGGTTGGCCAAGATGATCGGGTCGGGTTTGCCCGCGTCGATCCACCAGCCGTTCAGCAGGTATGGCTCGACTGACTTGCCGCTGTCGATCAGCACTTGGATGGCGTCGGTGATCTCAAGCTCGTTGCGCCAGCTCGGTTTGACCGCGCGGATGGCGTCGAAGATCGAGCTGCGGAAGAGATAAACCCCGGCAATGGCCAAGTTCGAGGGCGGGTCTTTGGGCTTCTCGACGACGCCTTTGATGCGGTTGTCCTCTAGAACAGCGATGCCGAAGCGCGACGGGTCGGGCACTTCGCCCAGTACCACGACTGCCTCGGCGCTACTGCTAGCGAAGTTCGTCAGCAGCGGCTGCATGTTGTCTTGGAAGATGTTATCGCCGAGGAAGACGCTGAACGGCTCATCGCCCACGAAGTCTTGCGCCAGCCCGATGGCGTGCGCCAGCCCCTTCTGCTCGGCTTGAATGATGTACGTCAACTTGACGCCGAGCTTTTCGCCGTGGCCGAGGGCGGTCACAATTGACGAATCAGGGCTGTTGACGACGATGCCGATTTCGTTCAGGCCAGCGCCTTTGAGCACGTCAATCGCGTAGGCGATGAGCCACTTGTTGGCGACGGGCACGAGCGGTTTGGGCATAGTCAGCGTGACAGGCCGCAGTCGTGTTCCCTGTCCTGCTGCCAGAATGATTGCTTTCATGTGCAAAGCTCCTTACATAAGGTAGAAAAGATCTGATAGGTGCTACAGACGGCTGCGCCGCCGCAGCACTTGAGCGCCGCGCCGCAGCAGCGACCTTGAAGGGGTGGCGATTGGCCCGTGATGCGCCCACTCCCAGACTTCGTCGGCGATGTCCCACACGGCGTTCGGGTTGGCGATGCGCCGCGCGTTCTCGCTGCGCTGGCGCAAGGCGTCTGGCCCTTCGTGCAGCCATTGGGCCACGGTTTCCGCCACCAACGCGGGCTTCGGGCAGTAAGCCCCCGCTTGGGACTCGATCACGTAGGTGACGTTGCCGTCCTCTTGGCCGGGGATGGCGTCGCTCAGGATCATCGGCAGGCCTGCGATGGCGGCCTCGGTGATGGTGGCAGGGCCGGCTTTCGTCACCAAGATGTCGGCGGCGGCCATGAGCGTTGGCATGTTGCGCACGAACGGGTAAGTGTGAATAGGGTGTGACCACGAGGCGGCGTCTAGGCGCTCTTTGAGCGGCTTGTTGCGCCCGGCAACCACGGCCATCTGGAACGGCTGCGGCAGGACATCGAGCGCGCGCGCTGTCTCGAACAAGCGCCCCATGCCGTCGCCTCCTGCTACCATCAGCACAGCGGGCAACTGCGCGTCCCAGCCTAGCTCAGCGCGTGCCTCGGCTTTGTCGGTAAGGCGCTGCATGAAGCGTGGGTCAACCGGCAAGCCGGTGATGCGCATCTGCTCTGGCCGCATGCGCGCTTCTAACCCACGGTCGTAGGCGGCTTGTGTCGGGACGAAACAGCGGTCTGTGCGGCGGTCGTACCAGAAGTGATGGGTTGTCACTAGATCGGTAACGACGGTCAGGTAGGGGGGACGGGTTGGGAACGAGTAGAGCGCGCGCAGGGTAGGCCGTGTGATCACTGAGTGAACGCTGACGATGACATCGACTGGGTGGGTGGCGAACAATTTCTTGAACCGCCGCCGATTGGTCAGATACATGGACTGCGAGAGCAAATCAGCGCGGCGGCGCGTGTTGGAAAGCTTGTATCCCAGCGCCCAACTGCGCTTGCTGTGGTTGATCAGCCACGGGTAGAACTCGGGCATGTAGTTCATGGGAAAGCGGCTGGCGCGGAAGACATCAATCAAGGTGCAGCTTACTTGGTCTTCCCCATAGCGCAGCGTCAGCGCATCGCGGATGGCCTCGGCGGCAGCGCGGTGGCCCCCACCAGTGTCTGACATTAGAAATAGAACGCGCTTCATGCTCGCATCCTTAGTTGTCAATCGTCCAGCGCACTGCTTGCTCGCATCTTATCAGCTCTAGCAGCGCGAACCCTCAAGGTGATTGTACATCACGAGTGGGGATGCTCACAGGTAGCGCTTTCATGCCTATTTGAAAAAAAGAAAAAAGCCGCGCGGGACGCGGCCTTCGCCTGAAGGGGTTGATTGTGATCGTTACTTCGCTGCGATGTCGGCAGCGTTACAGCTGTGGCTTGGCTCTCAACAGTTAGATCTCTTGATTATTGCCATCAATTGTAGAACATATTTTCTCATCTTGTCAATGAAGAATGAATTAAGGGAGTGTCTAAATTCGAACAGAGGACTCATCCAGCCCCTTCAGGGGGCGCGCCCTAGCCGAGTGCTTGAGCGCTCGCCGCGACTGTCTGTTTATCTTTGAATTGAGAGGGTATTTGAATGTACACAAAGCTGCCCACGTTGGATTCATATCCCATTGAAAGATCGTCGCAATTCTTACGGTGTTTTCTCACACACAGTTCCGTTACAATAGGCTTGTTTAAGCTAGCTGCTGGGTGGTTGAAATGCTTGCACGCTGCTGAGCAGTCTAGCGTTTGCAGCATATTGGGGAATAGCTGGCCAGCGTACTGAAGCAAGGCATATGGTTGAGATTCGGTACGAGACGACCCCCTTGGAGAAACCTGTTCATGACATTTGACTTCCTGTCACGCTTGATTGGCATGATCGTCATCGGGATTGCTGGCGCTCGGTTGGGCAGCGATGTGAGCAGCATCGTGAGCCTTGATGCGACCAGCAGCGCGGTGGTGTTCGGTTTGACAGGCGTGTTGTTTGGGCTGATTGTGACCCCATACATCACCGTGCACCCTGTGCGCTGGGGGGTGCGGACGCTAAATGAGCTGCCAGTGGAACGCTTGATGCTGTCGCTGGTGGGGGCGGCGGTTGGCCTCTCGCTGACGCTGCTGCTGGCGTATCCGCTGTCGCTGCTGCCGGAGCCGTTCGGGGTGGTGCTGCCTAGTTTGCTGTCGCTAGTGGGGGCGTACTTGGGGTTGACGACGTTCGGCATTCGGCATCGTGAAATTTTGGACATGATGAGCGAGCGGATGAACCGCTCCAGCGTGCGCTTGGCTGCGGCCCAAGCTGGGCGCAAGCTGATCTTGGACACGAGCGTGCTGATCGATGGGCGCATCGTCGGCGTGGCGGAGACGAACTTCTTAGGCGGCACGTTGATCGTTCCGCGCTTCGTGATGAACGAGTTGCACCGCGTGGCAGATTCGTCGGATCAACTGCGTCGCAATCGTGGGCGGCATGGTCTGGACGTGTTAAAGCGCTTGCAGCGCATCGACTCGGTGGCCGTGCGCATGGTGGAAGACGACTTTGAGGATATCACCGAGGTGGATAATAAGCTGGTGGCGCTGGCTGTGCAGATGCAAGCGGCGATCATCACCAACGATTACAACCTCGGCCAAGTGGCAGAACTGCAAGATGTCCAAGTGCTGAACATCAACCAATTGGCCAAGTCGCTGCGCGCGATGTACATCCCGGGCGAGAGCTTCGCCATTCGCATCATCCAAGAGGGCAAAGACGTCAATCAAGGGGTGGGTTACCTCGACGATGGCACGATGGTCGTCGTAGAGAATGGCCGCCAGTACATGGATCGTGTGCTGGATGTGCGCGTGACCAAGCTCATCGAACGCGACGCCGGGCGCATGATCTTTGCGGTTCCAGAGGCGGAACTGCGGCGCGGCACGCCTGAAGCCAGCACTTAACCGACACTTAGGCCGTTTTCAGTCTCTTTCAGTAGCATATTGAAAATTTAACCGAGCCACGTTGGAGCGCTGATGCGTTGCTTTCTCGTTGGGATTATCTGCCTCCTGATTGTGTCGTCGGGCGCTGCGTCTGAACCGGTTGCGCGGGCCTGCAATCGCCCTGCCGCAACGGGTGTGATAGAAGTGTCGCTCGTAGTGGACGGGCGTGAGCGCTCCTACTTGGCGTACGTCCCAGTCGCCTACGACGGGCAGCAGGCAATGCCGCTCTTGTTCGTGTTTCACGGCTTTGGCTCGTCTCCTGAGAACATCATGAGCATGTCGAACTTCAACCCGCTGGCGGATGAGCAGGGGGTCATTGTGGTCTACCCACGCGGGTCGGAGCGGCCAACCCAATGGTATAACGGCACGAGCGTGCTGCGCCGTGGTGACAGTGATCGGGATGTTCGGTTCTTCGATGCGCTGCTAGAAGATGTCTCGTCTAAGTGGTGTGTGGACGCGCAGCGCGTGTACGTGGTCGGTTTCTCAATGGGGGGTGGCATGGCGCATCGCCTCGCGTGTGAGCGCTCAGATCGCATCGCTGCGTTTGGGACGGTGGCCGGCGCGTTTGCCGATATTCCCGGCGGTTGTGCGCCAGAGCGCCCCGTGCCAGTGATGGCGCTGCACGGCCTAGCGGATCGTGTGGTTCCATTTGAGGGGGCAAGGCTGCTGCTGCCAAGCGTGAGCGAATGGCTGCTAGCGTGGACAGCTCGCAACGGGTGCGTTGACGCGGCGAATGCAGAACCGCCCTTCGAGTTGGGCGTCCGTTTTGAGCAGTGCGCCCAAGATGCGGAAGTGATCTTAATCACCGGGGCCGAGATTGGGCACACTTGGCCGGGCACGCCACGGCCCAACCGTGCCAGCCGCACGGGGGGACGCGATGATGGCAGCATCAACGCGACACGGCTGCTGTGGGACTTTTTATCGCGCTACACTCTGCCTTGAGGCCCTAAGCGCTAGCCTGCTCATCAGCAGGAGCTTGAGTCACTTTGCGCCGAACTTTGAGCTGAGAATGCGCGATAAAACGTTCAACATACGGGTTGTTGACCACTGGCATGATCATCGTTTCGCCTTTGCGCTGAAGTGTGAAGTGGTAGATTGACACGCAGCGCGCGCCCGTGTACCACACCAGTTCCTGCACGCAGTCGGTGATCTCCCAGCCGTTCTGCAGCGCAGTGAGCAGGTGATCCCCGCCTGCATAGCCCTCGCGCGGCGTCCAATACTGGCTGGTGACGTCGAGATACTGTACATGGTAGTTTTTGTTGTCCATAACGACCTCCCAAAGAAGTTTTTTTACCGTTGCTCTACACAATCTCTATCATGAATGCGTTAACAAAGTATTTTGTGCTTATTATAGTCGTTTTATCTCTCATGGCATACTGTCCAGCATGTTATAATTAATCTATTGGTTATCACACAAGGACGAGCAAACGTGGCGACCGTCACTATGATTGAACATATCGCCAGCCATGTGGGGCAGGAAGTGGAACTGCGCGGCTGGGTATACGCGAAAACCGGCAAGGGCAAGCTGCACTTCATCCGCCTGCGCGATGGCACGGGGCAGGTGCAGTGTGTCGCTTTCCGCGATGATCTGCCTGAGGATCAGTTTGAGCTGGCAAAGGCGCTGACGCAAGAATCATCGGTGGTGGTTACGGGTGTGGTGAAGGCCGATGAACGCGCGCAGGGCTTCCCAGCTGGCTTTGAAATTGCCGTGACGAGTGTTAAGCTCATCCAACAAGCAATCGACTACCCGATCACCCCAAAAGAGCACGGCACAGAGTTCTTGATGGACAACCGTCACCTGTGGATTCGCAGCAATCGGCAGTGGGCGATCTTGCGCATTCGCGCCACGATCATCAAGGCGATGCGCGACTTCATGGACGACAATCACATCATGCTGATGGACACGCCCATCATCACGCCATCTGCTGGCGAGGATACAACGTCACTGTTCGAGATTGACTACTTCGGCGAGCCGGCCTACATGGCGCAGACGGGGCAGCTTTACAACGAGGCGAACATGGCCGCCTTCGGGCGCGTGTACTGCTTTGGGCCGACCTTCCGCGCGGAGAAGAGCAAGACGCGCCGCCACTTGATCGAATTCTGGATGCTGGAGCCGGAGCTGGCGTTTTGCTCGCTTGAGGAGTTGATGGATCTCGAAGAGCGCTTGCAGTGCTACATCGTAGAGCGCGTGCTGGCCAAGAACCGGCAGGAGCTGGCGATCATCGAGCGGGATGTGACCGCGCTGGAGCGGGTGGTGGGGCCGTTCCCGCGCATCAGCTATGATGAGGCTGTCGATAAACTTGAGCAGCTTCACGCCGAGGCGACCGACCCCGAACAGAAGGAACTGCTCAAGATCGTGCGCGGGGACGACTTCGGCAGCCCGCATGAAACGGCGCTCACCCAGTTATACGACCGCCCCCTGTTCGTCTACCACTATCCGACAGCCGTGAAGGCCTTCTACATGCAGCCAGTGGAGGGGCAGCCTGATCGCTGCCGCAGCGTCGACCTGCTTGCCCCAGAGGGCTACGGGGAGATTTGCGGCGGCAGCGAGCGTATCCACGATGAAGCGCTGCTGCTGCAACGCATCCAAGATCACAAGCTGCCGGTTGAAAACTACAAGTGGTATCTGGAGCTGCGCCGCTTTGGGAGCGTGCCGCACGCCGGATTCGGTCAAGGCCTTGAGCGCACTGTGGCGTGGATTTGCGGCCTGCCCCACGTGCGCGAGACGATCCCTTACGCGCGCCTGTTGAACCGCAGCTATCCTTAAGGGATGGGCACTCAGGCAGGATACCGCTGATGATACCGCCCAAGCCACGTATCCTTGTGACAGGCGGCGAGACGTTTCTTGGCATCAATGTGGCGTCGGCGCTGCTGGCCGAGGGCGCAGATGTCACGCTGCTCGTGCGCCCGGGGCGTGAGAAAACGCTGGGCGTGCTGGCTGACCGTGTGCGCTGGCACGCAGCCGACGTGTGGGATCCGGCGAGTTTGCGTGGGCGCGCCCGCGGCCATGCGTGGGTCATCAACACGGTGGGCAGCATGGTCGCTGAGCCGAGCAGCGGCCTCACCTATCATCGGCTGAACGTGGTCTCAGCGCGGAACGTGGCCAACATGTGCATCAGCGATGGCGTGTCGAACATCCTCTTGTTCAGCGTGGTGGGCGCGCCGTGGGTCAACCGACAGTACGTTCGCGCGAAGCGTGAGGCCGAGACCTATCTGGCGCGCATCGGCTTAAATGGGGTGATCGTGCGCGCGCCGTTGGTGTACGCGCGCGGGACGCCTCGTCCGTTCTTCTACCGCTTGGTGGGGGCTGTCTTCGGGAAGCCGCCGCTGTCGTGGCTGGGGCTGGGGCAGTGGTCGCCGCTGCCACTAGACGTGGTGGCGCGCGGGGTGGCGCGGTTAGTGCTGCGCGGCCCCACGCGGCGCATCAACTATGCGAGCGACCTGCGGCGTCTGAATACGCGCGATGAGCTGCGCGGCGTGGTCAACGTGCCGCCGCAGGTCACACAAGGGCTGCAAATGACGACTGAAAGCGCGCTGCCGTTCGACAGCATCGACGACAACGCCCCCTTTGGCTGGACGTAGTGAGAGCCGTTGAACGTGGCAAGTCAATGGGACGTCTAGACCTAGACCGATTGTGCCCCCCACTTTTTCCTACATTTTGAACGTGATGGGGCTGCTGTAGGCGGTCAGGACGTTGTTCGGCTGGGTGGTGACCACGTCTACATCGATGTAAGTTCCGCCGCAGTCGGTCAAGTCTTCGCCATCTTCCGACAGCTGGAACACTTGCACCTTGAGGCGCACGGCGTCGTAAAACGACGGGACGAGCATCAAGCGGCAGACTTGGGCTGTGGGGGTGAGTTTGATCAGTTCATCGCGCGTGCTCAGGTCGGCATGAAACGCCTCAAAGCGCAGCACGACATCAGTGGGGGGTGTAAAACCATGTGATGTCGGTTCAAACCCCACCATGACTTCGACCGGTTCGCCAGCGGCCAACTGACGCGGCAGGGCAATCACGAGGTTGCGCTGGATCGTGCCTTGCTTGGAAGCGCTGTTGGAGGGGGCTTCGGCGTCGTAGGCGGCCAGCTCCTCAGCAGCGGCTTCGCCTTTGCGCGTCAGCTCGAACCGATTGTCGAAGCGCATTTGAGTATAGTTGTTGGTAACAAGACGACGCATAGCCTTAGCATAGCGTCGCTCGCTGATTTGCAGGTCGTCCATCATTTCCTCTGGCCATGCTGCGCGTTCAGGGTGTTTGGCGAGGTAGCGCAGCAGGTCGAGCGCGCTTGGCAGAGACTCGAGCTGAACGAGATGCATTGGCAACTGGGCGGGCATATGCTGCTCCGTTCGATGATGACCACAAGATGATATTTTTGAGTATAGCAGGCGTGCACAAGGGTCACAAGCGGCCTAGATCGTGACGATGCGCGCGCCGCCTGCGGCCGGTTGGGTGACGTGGCGCGTGTCCACGATCAAACGGCTGTTGGCGACCACTTCTGGCCAGTTGTAGGCTTGATGATGCGTAACGATCACGACGCAGTCGGCTTCTTGCAGCAGAGTCGTCGTGTACTCGACACTGCACATTTTCAGGTCGTCTTCCAGCGTGATCTGTGGAATGTAGGGGTCGTGATAGACCACATCCGCCCCGCGATGCCGCAGCAGGTTGATGATGTCCAGCGCCGGGCTTTCACGCACGTCATCGATGTTGGGCTTGTAGGCGACGCCGAGCACGACAACGCGCGCGTTGCGAACCGATTTGGCGTCGTCATTCAAGCCGGACGCGACCTTTTCGACCACGTACACGGGCATCGACGTGTTGATCTCGCTCGCAAGGTTGATGAAACGCGCGTTGTAGTTGAGCGTTTTCAACTTCCAACTGAGGTAATGTGGGTCAACGGGGATGCAGTGGCCGCCCAAGCCCGGCCCCGGGTAGAACGGCATGAAGCCGAACGGCTTAGTAGCGGCGGCGTTGATGACCTCCCATGCATCTACACCGAGCCGGTCGCACATCAGCGCCAGCTCGTTCACAAGGGCGATGTTCACCGCGCGGAAGGTGTTCTCAAGCAGTTTGACCATCTCGGCGGCCATCGGTGACGACACTGGCACAACCATCTGCACGGCGGTGCTGTAGAGCGCCTGCACGACCTCCATGCAGTGGGGTGTTACGCCGCCGACCACCTTCGGGGTATTGTGCAGCTGGTAGACCTTGTTGCCCGGGTCGATGCGCTCAGGTGAGAAGGCCACGAACACATCTTCACCGACGATGAGGCCGCGCTCTGTCAGGGCAGGGACGATCACCTCTTGGGTCGTCCCCGGGTAAGTGGTGCTCTCAAGGATGATCGCCATGCCGGGCGCGACGACTTCCGAGAGCGCGGTGATCGCTTGCAGGATGTAGGACATATCAGGGTCTTTGGTCTTGTTGAGCGGGGTCGGCACACAGATGATGATAGCATCAGCTGCGCTCAGGTCGGCATACCGAGTTGTCGCGTTGATGAGACCTTGCTCAACAAGCGGGCGCAGCTGCTCAGTCGGGATGTCCTCAATGTAGCTCTCGCCGCGGTTGATGCTCGCAACCTTGCGCTCGCTCAGGTCGAGCGCGATCACGTGAAAGCCCTGACGGCCAAACTCAACCACCAGCGGCAGACCGACGTACCCAACCCCCACGACTGCGATCTTGGCCTTGCGATTGGCAATCTTGGCGAGCAGTTCCTCTTTGTGCGACATGCGTTTGTGTCCTTTGAGCATAAATTTGCTAGATGCGCTATAAACTCAGGCATTATACAATTCCCAGCGGCATATCCCATAGCTTGTCTCGTTATGTGGAAAGGACAATCGAATGAGCGGTTATAAGCACTTGGGGCTGCTGACGGCCTCGCTGGTGGCTGTGCTGTTGATCAGCAACGTCGCGTCCACCAAAATCTTGCAAGTTGGCGTGTTCGCGTTAGACGGCGGTACGTTTCTCTTCCCCCTCGCTTACATCTTCGGCGACGTGCTGACTGAGGTCTACGGCTATAAGGCCAGCCGTCGCGTGATCTACATCGGCTTTTTGTGGCTGGCGATTGCCGCGCTCACGTTTCAGATCTTGGTAGCGCTGCCCCCCGCGCCGGATTGGGAGTTGCAAGAGGCGTTCGCTGCGATCTTGGGGCTGACGCCGCGCATCATGCTCGGCAGCCTTGCGGGCTATTGGGCGGGTGAGTTCGCCAACAGCTACACGCTGGCCAAGATGAAGGTGGCCACTCGTGGGCGCTGGCTGTGGACGCGCACCATCGGCAGCACGTTGGTCGGGCAGGCCGTTGATACGACGGTGTTCTTGCTCATCGCGTTTTGGGGCGTGCTGCCGAATGACCTGCTGTTGCTGATCGCCGTGTCAAATTACATCTTCAAAGTGGGGATTGAAGTCGTCTTCACGCCGGTGACCTATCAGGTGGTGGCGTGGTTCAAGCGCGAGGAACAGATCGAAATCTTCGACACCGACACGGACTTCAACCCGTTCCGCCTTTCGGACATTGCCTACAAGCGCGACTGAGGACATTGGGCGCGAGGCTGGTCGGCCCCGCGCCCTGCGGCGGTGTCACTTTTTGCCCTTGAGGCGCTTGGCGAGACTGTCCCCGACGATCATGCCGAGCATCCCGCTGGACTCATAGGTGTCTTTTTTGTCCTTGTCCCAGTCGATGCGGGTGCGGTCGTTAAACCACCGCTCATAGTCCGCGCTAGTTTTGACGAGCAGGGCTTCAAGCGCGTCGCGGTCGCTGCTGGTGAGCGCGTCGCGCACGTCTTGTAAGTGGGCGATCACGCGGTCAATCGACCGCGCGAGCACCTGCCGATTGCCGTTGAACTGGTCGCGCAGCGCGTCGGGGTGTTCGTGGTGCAAGCTGCGCGTGAGCAGGCCGAATGTGCCACCCGTGAGGTAACGAAGGTCGTTCCAGCTTTCGCTTTGCGTGAGGTGATAGAACAGGGTGATCCCAAGCAAGCGGGGCATCTGTTCGGTCATGGCGATCATGGCGTCATAATCCGACGGGTCAACGAAGCGCGGCTTTGCGCCCAGCAGGTAGGCCACGTTGTAGGCGAGGTCAATCGCCTCTGGCAGGCTGTCCACGGCAGGCGTGACGAGGCATGGGGCGTTGTCGAACAGGTCGGCGGTGGCGTCCTCGGCGCTGGTGCCGGTCGTTTCTAAGTAACGCGCGGCGGGCAGAGGCGTAAAGCCCATCACGTGCACATCCCCGCTCAAAAATTCCTTCGCCCAACCCAGCGACGGCGCTTTGACTGGCGACGCATCTAAGATCACCACCCCATCGCGCAGTCGGCTGGCCATCAGCCGATAGGCCTTGCGCACCTCATCGTAGGGCAGGTTCATCAGGACGATTTGGGCGTCCTTGACGGCGGCCTCGGGCGATTTTTCGATGCGGTCAGCGGCCCCCGCCTTCTGCGCCGCTTTCTCATGGGCGGACTTTACATCGTAGCCTGTGATGCTGAACTGATACTTGCCGTTTTCTTTTTCATAGCGCTTCAGTGCTAGGCCGAACGAAGTTCCAACTCGATCAAGGCCGAGGATGGTGACGTTGAGGGTTGTCATCTGTGCTGTCCTGTCTACTTCTCAATGTACGGTCAGTCTAACGTGTTTGGATGAGAGGACGCTGTGCAGCGCGTCGTCATTGTAGAGTTTGCGTTGAGTTTTGATGTCGTCTCAAGAATTTCTTGATTTGTGCCATAAATAGAAAACGTGCTAGACTGTATATGCTATCATTTTGTGCACGTTTAATTGAGTGCATTGCCTGTGAGTGACAATCAATCGGGCGCTTCATCACTTAATGATCTTGTCCCGCTAGAAGGAAACAAGACTAAATCATTGTCGAATAACTTGCCGGAGGTTCTGCCAACGCGAGCGCCGGATCGGCTGCGCTTGTATGTGAGCGAGGGGCGTGCTACGTTTGAGGTGTCGGCTGCTCAGTCGGTCGTAGTCGGTCGTAGTTCCTCAGCAGGCAGCGTAGAGGTGGACTTAAGCCCCTACAACGCAGTCGATCTTGGCATCTCGCGCCACCATGTGCAGTTCGACATAGTGGGGGATCGCTTGATGGTGAAAGATCTAGAAAGCGTCAACGGCAGCAGCCTAAACGGGAAGCCGCTTGCCCCGAATCACTACTATCCTGTGACGCATGGAGATGAACTCAAGATTGGGCGCTTGAAAATGCGCATTTTTTTTCTTTACGATTAATGGGCTTTTTCTGAATTCTTTGGCAATAGATTATGGGGAGTATCTAAATTCGAACAGAGGACTCATCCAGCCCCCTTCAGGGGACGCGCCCTAGCCGAGTGCTTCAGCGCTCGGCGGCCTGAGCCACCCCCGCGGCGGCGGGAACGCCCGCGGCTGAAGCAACGGGCTAGCGAGCGGGGGCTGAAGCCCCTTCAGGGGGCGCGCCTTAGCCGAGTGCTTGAGCGCTTGGCGTGACGGTGAAGGCCGATGACTGTCTGTTTATCTTTAGACACTCCCAGATTGTGAGAGAACTTCCATTTTGCATAATGCTCATAACCGTTTAGACTATAGAGACATAGCAAACAGTTTGGTTTGATCATGTCCACGTCCAACTACTTTCGCAAAGCCAATGACGATGTTGTGACGCAGTATTCAGTGCAGCGCCCCAAAGGCAAAGCCAAGACAGCCCCGCATCGTCACGGCGAAGGTATTACCCCGCCGCCCTGCCTGAAGCTCATATTGGAAAATGGCAAGGTGTTCGAAGTCTCAACAGAGCGCGAGATTTCGATTGGCCGGCGTTCGCGCCCGGCTGACCCTGAGGTGACGGTCGATTTGCAAGGGCATGGCGGCGTTGAAGGCGGGGTGAGCCGCTACCACGCGATGGTCGTGGTAGTAAAAGGTGTGCTCTACCTACGCGACTTGAACAGCGTCAATGGCACTTTTCTCAACGGTCATCGTCTGATGCCAATCGCGTCTTATCCTGTCAAAGACGGCGACACGATCACGCTTGGCCAGCTCTCGATGAAAGTAGAGTACTGCTAGCTGCCGCCCGGCGCGGGTGAGACCCGCACCAAGACCACGTTAAACGTCCCCTCACTGTTGCGTGTGCCTCGATTTCCTTCATAGCGTCGTGCGTTGATGTAGTACACGCCGGTATACGGCAGCGTATAGCGCGTGATGGCTGCGTTGCTGCTGCCGCCGCTGTCGTCGTCGCTGATGAGCCGCTGCTGAGCTTGATCGAGCAGTACGAGCACCGGGTCTAGATTGCCGCTCGTGCGCGTCATGGTGATCGTCACCACCTCACCGCGCATCCCGTAGAAAGCGTATAAGCTGTCGGGGTCGGCATTGCTGATGGCGTCGGGCACGGTTGTGCCGTAGAGCAAGCGCGGGATGCCGATGTTGACCCCGGCGTAGGCGTCCCCGCGGTTGCGCAGCGTGAGCCGATAGCCGCCAGCCGTGCTGCCGTTCGCGCCTTCAAAGCGTTGGGCGATGATGATGTAGCTGCCATTTTGTGGGATGCGGAAGCCGTTGATGGCGGCGTTCTTGCCCCCGCCGCTGTCGTCGTCTTGGAACAGCGTTTGCCCGTTCATGTCTTGCAAGATCAAGTAAGCGTCTAGCGAGCCAGAGGTGCGCGCCATGAGGATGTCGATCACGTCGTCCTCGCGCGCGCTGAAGCGGTAGTAGCGCTGCGGTTGATTGTTGGTGATCTCGCCGGTGACGGGCTGATCGGGTTCAACCAGTTCGGGCATGACACTGCTAGCCCCAATGCCGCTGAATTGGCCTTCGTAGACGCTCAGGATGAAGTTGCCGACGGTGTCGCCAGCCGATTCGCCGTAGCGCGAGGCGACGACGATGTAGACGCCCGTTTCTGGCGCGATGAAGTTGTCAATGCGCGAGTTGTGGCTGCCACCTTCAGGCACGTCGTCGTTGCTCGCCAGCAGAAACCGATTGCTATCGAGCACTTGCAGGTACGGGTCGAGCGTGCCGCTGGTGCGCTGCATCTCAATCGTGAGTACGTCACCGCGATTAGCGCGGAAGGTGTAGAAGATCTGCGGCTGGGCGTTGGAGATCGTGCCCGTGACAGGCACGCCGTAGAGCAGCGTTGACCCCTGTTCGCTGACGACGCCGACTCGCTCAAGCTTCAGGCGATATTCGCCGCGCGTCGTGCCGACGTTGAGGCCAAAGCGCCCGACGATCAGGTAATGCGGCATATCGCGCTGAAGCGAGACGGTGACGCTCATCTGGCGTTGATCGTCGCTGTCGTCCTGTACGACGAGCGCACGTCCGGTCGCCTCGAACAGCGCCAGCGTCGGGTCAAGGTCGCCGTTGGTGACCTCCAGCGTGATCCGCACTACTTCCCCGCGCGATCCCTCAAAGGTGTACACTTGGCGCGGGGCGTTGTTGTCGATGCGGCCTGTGACGGCTAGCCCACTCGATGAGCCAGCCGCGAGGGGCGTGCTGGCTGGCTCTTGCGCTGTGACGAACAGAGCGAGCCAAAAGACGGCCAAACACGCGAGCCTGCGCATGGGCTAACTGCTGCCAAGGCGGCTGTCACCCGGGGCGACTTGGAAGATCGCCCCCCACGGCAGATAGTGCGTGAACACGTAATCCTCGACGAGCAGGTTGCCGCTGAGGTCGTACACGCGCCGATACACGGTGACATCGGCCCCTTCTGCGCTGTAATCGACTTGGATGCTCTGGCCGGGCGGCACTTGTGGGTTGGCTTCAAAGCGCGCGGGGCGGGCCGGCGTGATGTTCTTCACGATGGCGGGGTCAACCTCGGTGTTGAAGAAGCGCGTGCTGTAGAAGCGGAATTGAAGCGCGCTGTTGGCCGGGTAGATGCTCGTCTCGATCAAGATGTGGTAGGGCGTGTTGTTCTGGAAGCGGAAATCGCGTTCGGGCTGCCAGATGGCCGCGTCTAGGCCGGGGGGCATTCCGCCTTGTTCGTAGTAGCCGACGCGGTAGCCGTGCGAGTTGCGCTCGGTGATGGCATAACCGCCGTAGAAGGCCGCACGGAACACCGTCGTGCTCACTTGGCAAGTGCCGCCGCCGATGCCGATCACCGTGCGATCCCCGACGATTACGTTGCCTTCCAAGAAGCCGCCCTCTTCGTTGATCTCGCCCAAGAAGTAGTTGAATGAAAATTCCTCGCCCGGGCCGATGACGATGCCATCGAACTTGCTAGCGGCCAGCGCGATATTGGTGCGGCGGCTTTGTGGGCTGCCCACGAAGTAAGTTGTCGCCTCTGCTACCATCTCGCGGATGCCCAACTCGGCTGCGCTAACTTGATTGTGATAGCGCGGCAGCGTGAAGTCGAACACCATCGGCACGATGCGGCTGTCTGGGTTGAAGATGGCGTCCTCAAGGCGGCGGATGGTCGCTTGAACGTTCAAGGTGCGCCCACTGATCGCCGGCTGCGTCACCTCCAATTGGCCTGTTTGTGGGTTGAAGCGATAGCGCGCGTTCTGAGCGGGGGCAATCAACCCCGGCGCGAGCGTTTGCAAGTACTCTGTGAAGGCGCTGGCGTCCACTCGCGCGGCGAAGCTCTGCGTGCCGTCACTGTTGGTGATCGCCTCTACGCGCAAGAGCTGCGCGATCTGTTCGGTTGAGGCTGTCCACGGGCCGAGCGGCGCGCCGTTGGCGTCGTTGGCCACGAGCTGCACTGGCCCGCCCAACGCGGTTGCGATCTGCTGGCGTACATCGGCCACGCTGACGACCAGTGGGGGCGTTTCGAGGATCACAAGAGGGATTTCACCGCCGTTCAAAGCGAGCAGGCGTTCTTCCAGACGCTGAAGCGTGCGCGTCACGTCGAGCTGTCGCCCGCTTTGTCCCTCCACTGCGACTAATTCCCCATTGTTCAAGGTGAGAGAGGCGCTAAGAGGGGCTTGGTCAACCTCTGCGCGGATGGCCAGCAGGCGATCCACCGCCTGCTGCTGGTCGTAAACGACCATCGGGGAGAGCGTGACGCCGGTCAGCAGCGCGCGAAATTGGGCGATCAGATCGTCTGCGACTGCGCCGCTGTGGGCGATTCGATAGGCTTGTAGCGCGGTCGCCTCTGCGTCAAACTGCACCCCCAACTCACGAGCGCTGACCTGCCAGAAAGCATCCCCGTCTCGGAAAGTAAAGACCGTTTGATCGGCAGCGCGGAACTCGCGTTCGAGCCGCTGCTGAGCTTCCGCCAGCGTCAGGCCGCCCAGTGGGACGTTCTGCACCCACACATTGGGCACGATCAGATCGCGGTATGCCGTCTGAAACCCCAGCAGCAGCCCCAGCAGCAGGACAACGGCGAGAAACAGCCCAAGCACGAACAGAACCGGGATACGGATCCACCACGGGCTGTAGAACTCATCGTCATCGTAAAGCGGCGCATTGTTATGAGGCAGAGATCCAGTTGTCATATCAACCTGATGATAACTGACGACATTGCTACGTATTGTAACAGATGTACGCGCGCTGTGTTGAGGTTGACTATGAAGGCTCGTTTACGCCCTCTGGCGTGGGGATCTCCAGCGGCTGGGGCAGCATCGAGAACAAATCTGCGCCCAGCGGCTGCTGATTGATGAGGATGCTCTCAAGCGCCGTGCCTGCTACGCGGCTGAGGCTGTTCAGCGACATTTGATCTGTGGTGATGTTGATGACGATCATCTGAGACGCATCGGCTGGCGTGAGCGCGATCACGAGCGTTACAGCGTCTGTGCCTGTGTTGAGCACGTAGTAAGCGCCGTCGTACTGCATCCAGCGAAAGGGCTGCGGCGTTGAGGCGATGGCGTTGCCGATCAAGCGCGGCGTGTTGGTGATCTCACGCAGGACTTCGGCGGTGCTCGTGCCGGTTTCTCTAGGGATTTGGTTGATCAGCTCCTCGGCAGGCATCCAAATGTTGATGATGATCGGTTGACCTCTTTCGCTGGGTTGGCTGGTCAAAATCAGATGCGTGCCGTCCACAAACGCACGCCACCCCGCGGGCGGCATTGAACTGATCGTGACACCCCCATGGCTAACCGATACAGGGATGATGCTGGCAACCCCCACCGAACTTGCGACAGGCATGCAGCCTGCCAACAGGACGATAAAGATGAGGATGCTGATTGTTAGTTTGAGTGTGAGCATTCCAGTAAATGTGCTATGTCTGACTCCTTGTGTAAAATCTACAAAACTTGTCTTGGTGCAAGATAAAAAAAATATGAGTAAAAATGGCTGAAGATGACAGATTTTGTGTTTTTATGAGTGATTTATGAGTTATTTTGGAGCTTACGACGCAGGAAAAGGTTCACGATGCGGTAAAACTCCTCGATGCGCAGCAGATAGGCGCTAACGCTGAACACGACGACGCACACGGCTCCAGCCGCCACCACGATCACGAGTTCTCGCAGCAGCGTTCCAGCCCCGACGTGCTGATAGAGCCAGAGCAGCGCGCCGCGCGCAGCCAATGCCATCAGCAGGGCGGCGACCGTGGTCTTGAGCAGGGTGCGTCGCAGTCCAAGCTGCTGCAAGCCTGCTAAACGCCGCTGAAGGATCAGCGCGCTGATGCTCGCGTGGGTGATGTGTTTGACGCTGTCGGCAATCATCAAGCTGTACAACCCCAGCGAAGGCAGCAGTAGATAGGCTGTGAGCATGTACACGAGCAGGCTGAACACGCCGATGAGCGTGGGGGTGAGCGTGTCTTTGCGCGCGTAGAAAGCGTACACCAGCAGCAGATCAACCGCTGCGAACGGCAGCCCGATCAAATACAGCCGCAGCACCTGTGCGGTGATGGCTGTGTCTTGGGCGGTGAACGCGCCGTTCTCAAACAGCAGCTGGATGATCGGCACGGCCAGCACGGTCAGCGCAGCCGTGGCGGGCAGGATCAGCGTAATGGTCAGACGCAGACCGAGGCCGAGCGTGTCTTTGAACGCGCGGCTGACAACCGGCAGGACGGCGGCCTGCCCCGCCAGCGTCGGCAAGATCGCCACGCTGATGGCGGTGGCCACCAGCCCCTGTGGGAACTGGATCAGCGTGGTGGCCCAGTTCATGTAGGCGATGCTGCCCTCGCCGGTCTGGCTGGCGAGGTTGTAGCTGTAAGGGCGCGCGATGAGCGTGTCTAACACCAGTGAGAGCATCACCGGCGCGTAAAGCAGGGCGATGTGGCGCAGCGCGGGGTGTCGCCAGTTGAACGTGAAGCGCAGGCGTGCCTCGCGCAGGCCCCACACCTGCGCCAGCATTTGCAGCACGGCCCCACAAATCCAGCCGATGGCGACCGCGACAATCGCATCATTGGGGCGCACGAGGACGAAAGGCTGGAAGACGTTGGCGCTGGCGGGGCTGCTGAACCACTCCGCGCTGAGGGCGTAAGGCGGCGTGAGCAGCAAAGCGCACAGCACGATGCTGCCGTTGAAGATCACCCCAGCGAAAGCTGGCATGAAGAACTGCTTGCTAGCGTAAAGCGCCGCGCTGAACACGGCAAACAGCGCCATGAAGATCAACGCGGGCGCGGTCAGGCGCAGCAGGTCAACGGCGAGGGTGAGCGTCTGCTCGCTCGCGCCGCCTGCTGTGATGTGCACAATCTGTGGGGCAAACAGGCTGACCAAGAGGACTAAGCCCGTGAGCAGCGTCACGACGAGGCTCATCAAGATCGAGACGACTCGCCACAGCGCTTGCTTGCCCTGCACGGTAAACACGTCAGAGAGGACGGGCACGAGTGCCCCGTTGACGTGCCCGCCGATGAGCAGATCGTAAATGGCGCGGATGACGACGGTTGCCACTTGGAAAGCGTCTACGACCGCGCTTGCGCCGAACAGGAAGGTTAGCACCATCTCGCGCGCGAGGCCCAGCACGCGGCTGCCGATGTTGCCCAGCGCGAGGATGCTGCTGGCCCCAACGACGCTGGCGTTGGTTTCCTCTTGTTGCGCCTGTTCCGCTGTGGTGGGCAGGTCAGATGTCGCGGGGATGCTCACGTGGGTATCCAGAGCTAGGGGGGGCTAGTGGGGCAGGGCGCGGATGCGAGCGATTAAGGCGCTGGTGCTGTGCCCAGCTAGAAACTCGATGAGCGCAACTTGTGCGCCGACTCGTTCGGCGGCTGCGCGTTCAGGCAAGGGCTTGTGGGCATAGTCGCCACCTTTGGCGTAAACGTCGGGGCGGAGCTGCTCGATGAGACGATCGGCGGTGGGTTCAGCAAACAGGACGACCGCATCGACGGGGACGAGCGCCGCCAGCAGGCGGGCACGTTCGTGATCTGGAACAATGGGGCGTCCGTGTCCTTTGTGCTGCTGGGTGGTGCTGTCTTGATTGAGGCCGACGATCAACGCATCCCCCAACGTGCGCGCTTTTTCTAGGTAGTCCAGATGACCCACGTGCAGCAGGTCAAAATGGCCGTTGGTCAAGACCAAACGCTTGCCCTCGGCGCGCAGCCGCTCCCGATAGTCGATTGCCTGCTGAAGTGTCATCACGCTGCCCATAATGGCGATACAATAAACCACAGGGGTACGACTTTACAAGCCTGACCTATTGTACCAGTCCACATCAGAATGGAATCATTGTGAACCCATCTTTGCTTCTAGATCTAGCGGCAACCGTTATGGAGATTGAACGTCAGGGCAAGGTTGATCTAGAAACGGAAGATCAAGCCCTGCTTAGTCGCACTGGCGCGGCCCAGCTGACGAGCTTCAGCGGCACGCTGCGGACGATCTCACCCGATGTCTATCAGCAGTTGGACGAGGCGCTGCGCCCGCACAACCTCTTCCCGCTGCTGCGCGAGACGCCCACTGGCCATGCGCTGCACATCATAGAGGGACGAGCGTACCCCTCGCGCGAGGTGAGCGTGCTGCTGCCGCTGGGCTTGTTCCTGCTCACAGTGCTGAGCGTGCTTTACACCGGCACACTGATCGCCATCGGCGAACTGAGCTTGAGCGACCCAGCAGCGGCGCAGGCGGTGGCGTCGTCGCTGCCGGCCAACTTGTGGCGGGGCGCTCCCTACGCGCTGAGCATCCTGCTCATCCTCGGCGCGCATGAGGCGGGGCACTGGGTGCAGCTGCGGCGGTATCGCGTGGCGTCGTCGCTGCCTTTCTTCTTGCCCGCCTTTGGCCTCAGCCCGTTGGGGACGTTCGGCGCGGGCATCCTCTTGAAAGAGCCGATGCCCAACCGCCGCGCGCTGTTGGATGTAGGCGCAACAGGCCCATGGATGGGGGTGCTGTTCGCGCTGCCGATCCTGCTCATCGGGCTGGCGACCTCGCAGGTGGTAGAGATCAGCGGTGGAGCGGTTGAGGGCAACTCGCTTCTGTACTGGCTGGCAAAAGTGATCGTGTTTGGCCGCCCGCTGCCAGATGGCCAAGTCGACGTGCTGGTCAATCAGTTGGCGTGGGCTGGCTGGACGGGGCTGTTCGTTACAGCGCTGAACTTGCTGCCGATTGGGCAGCTTGACGGCGGGCACACGCTCTACGCGCTGCTGGGGCGGCGGGCGCGGGCGATGTTCAGCCCCGTGATGACGCTCATCCTCGTCGGGGCGCTCTTCTTCAGCAGCGCATGGGTGCTCTTAGGGCTGCTGGTAGCGTTCTTGGGTCGGACGTATGCTGTGCCGCTGGACGACGTGACGCCGCTCGACCCGCTGCGGCGGCGCTGGGCGTGGGCCACGCTCGGCTTGTTCGGATTGTGCATCGTTCCGATCCCATTGGCGTATAATGGGTTAAGCGACGGCCTCTTGAGCGGGCTGCTGATGAGCGTCAGCATGTGGGTCGTTTGGCATACTGTCAGGAGGTAGAGTGATACGCCGATCAACGGTTGTGCTGCTGCTGTTCTGCTTGATCGTGGGCGGGATTGTGGGTTTCAACGCCTTCTTGCAAAACCAGCCCCCTGTGACGTACACGCTGGCGGTTGACCCGTCGATTCAGGGGTGGGCGTCGGCGCTGGTGGGCGAGTTCAACGCACGCGGGGCGACGCTGAGCAGCGGCGTGCGCGCCCAGTGGCGAGTAGACGCGACCGTCTCAGACATCAACGTGTGGCAGGGGCGTTCAAACTGGACAAACGAACGCCACCCCGATGCTTGGCTGGCAACGACGAGCTGGGTTGTGGTGAACGCCCCGTCGAACTTGTCGTTTGTGCGGGTGGAGCCGTCGCTGGCCTTGTCACCGCTGGTGTGGGGCGGCTTCGAGAGCCGCGTGCGCTTGCTCACGCAAGAGGGGGCTGAGCCGTTCGATTGGGCGTCAGCCCAGCGCGTCGCCGCGCAAGAGCGATGGGCGGCGCTCGGCGCGCCAAGCGAGTGGGGCTTCGTGAACATCGGCATCCCGTGGCCGCGCAGCAGCGCTGCCGGCGTCAACGTCATGGCGTCGATGCTGGCCGCTTACACGGGCAGCCCGGCGCTGAGGAGCAGCACGTTTGCTGACAGCGGGTTCCGCGCGTGGTTTGCCCCGCTGCGGCAGGCGATGCGCAGTTCTGAGCGGCTGGGAGAACCGCCGCCCAGCGTGATGGCCTCGCGCGGCCCGGTCGTGGCGGGCTTCAGCCTCGCGCCCGAGTTCGAATGGCTGGCGCAGCTCAGCAGCTACGCGCCGCAAGATCGCTGGGTGCTGGCGTATCCAGCGATCCAAGCGCCGCTGGACTTCCCGCTCAGCGTGTGGCAGAGCGCTGAAACGACAGACGCGGCGCACCAAGCCGCGCGCGCGCTGGCCAATTTCGTGCTGAGCGAGGCCGGGCAGGCGATCACGCTGCAAGCAGGCCTGAGGCCGCTCAACCGCGCGCCCGGCGCGGGTGATGCACGCTTTGCGCAGGGGCAGCCCTACGGCATCGTGTTGGATTGGCAGCCCGGCGAGGTGGCGCAGGGGGATCGCAGCGTGTACGAGCAGTTGTTCCGCCTGATGGACTGATCCCCCAAACACTGGGGCGCAGTGGCAGCACAAAACCGTCATATCATCGTCAAATAGAAGATTTCTAGGAAGGAAAGTGATCATGCGGGGTCGTTGGATGTTGAGTGTGCTGGTTGCGCTGGCTGTTCTGGCGGGCTGCACGGGGAGCAGTGGAGGCGGCAGCGCAGCCGTGCCTGCCAACGCAATCGAGATCAGCATCATCTATGCGCCAGAGAGCGCGGACTACCTGCCGACGATCATGAACCAGTTCAACGAGTCGTATCGGCAGGGGATCAACCCCGTGACGGGGCAGCGCTTGGCAGCGGGAGAACGCCCGATCTTCATCACGGGGCGCGATGGCTCATCGGGCACGATCATGCAGGGGATTGTCAACGCGGTGTTGACGCCTAACAGCGAGAACGTGGCGCGCCCGACGATCTTCCAGCCGAGCGTGCGGCACTGGTTGGCGCTGGCTAACTATCAGGCGCGGCGCGAGCTGTTCGACTTGGGAGACTCGCCCGCCACGGCCAACGCGCCGGTGGTGATGGCGATCTGGGAGAGCCGACTGCGGGCGATCCGGCAGACGGTCGGCTATGACGACATCGGCTGGGAAGAGCTGCTAATGGTGATAAACTCGGCGAACGGTTGGCAGGACTTTGGCCTGCCCAACGCGCGGCGCACCGTGTTCTACGGCCACACTGACCCGTTCGTGAGCAGCACAGGGCTTTCGACGCTGATCGCGGAGTTCTACGCGGCAGCGCGCGCGGCGGGCATCGACGAGCGCACGCTGAGCCTTGCGACGGTCAACAACGAAGAGGTACGCGAAGGGGTGCGCGCGATTGAGCAGTTGATCCGTCACTACTCTACGCGCACGACTGAGTTCAAGAACTACATCGCGCAGGGGCCGGAGTATTTAGACTTCGTGGCGCTGGAGGAAAACGACCTGATCGCCATCAACCGCGGCTTGACGGCCTATCAACCGCCTGAGCGCTTGGTGGCGCTCTACCCGAAAGAGGGGACGTTCTTCCACGATCACCCGATGGCAGTGGTCAACGCGAACTGGGTGACGGACGAGCAGCGGGCCGCAGCGCGCGTGTTCATCGAGTACGTTCGGCTGCCCGCGCAGCAGGAATACATCATGCAGTTCGGCTTCCGACCGGTGATCCCGGGCGTGCCGCTAGGCTTCCCGTTCGAGGAACAGTACGGCGTGACCAAAGAAGGCCCCAGCGTGCTGCTGGACGCGCCGCCCCCGGACGTCATTGCCGCCGTGCAAAACACGTGGGAGTTCGTCAAGAAGCAGGCGGACATCATGCTGTTGATCGACGTGTCGGGCAGCATGGCGCAGGACAACAAGCTCGAACAGGCCAAGATCGCCGCGCTGGCCTTCCTCGACCGCATGGAGTCGAACAATCGCATCGGCTTGGCCGTGTTCAGCGACAACGTGCGAATTGAAGTGCCGCTAGACAACTTCGAGACGAACATCGCCCAGATGCGCCAGCGCATTCAGCAGTTGGGGCCAGAGGGGGGCACATCGCTCTATGACGCCGTTGTTGATATTGTGACCCTGTTGAGCGAGAGCACAGACTCTGACCGCATCCGTGCGATCGTGCTGTTGAGCGACGGCGAGGACACCACGTCTCGGCGCTTCCGTCTGGCGGATGTGGAGGCGGTCATCCGCGCTACGCGCAACGAGCTGAACCCGATCATCGTCGTGCCGGTGGGCTATGGACGGCTGTCGGATGATCTGATCCGCGTGCTGCAGCGCATCGCCGCTGCGAGCAACACGACATGGCAGAGCGGCGACCCGAACAACATCGGGCGCATCTTGGAGCTGATCAGCAGCTTCTTCTAACCGCGTTGGTTCTGGCAGTAGGTTTGATAGGCGTTGATCCACTCATGGTCATGCTGCTGGATCAGCGCCTCCGCCCGCTGCACTAGCTCGCGGTTGCCGACGAAGAACGGGACACGCTGCTGAAGGTTGTGCGGTCGGATCGTCAAGATGTCGCGCAGGCCGTCGCTGGCGTAGCCGCCAGCTTGCTCGGCGATGAAGGCCAGCGCCTGCGCTTCCACCATCAAGCGGATCTTGCCCTCAGGTCGGTGTGTGTCGGGCGGATACATAAAGATGCCGCCTTGCAGCAGATTACGGTGAAAATCGCTCACCATCGAGCCGATATAACGCAGTTGGAGCGCGCCGTGTTGGCCGCCTTGCAGTTCGTTCACGAAGTGCTGTACCCCCTCTGGCCAGCGGCGGGCGTTGGCATGGTTGACGCTGTAGTAGCGTGGTTTGTCAGGGATGCGGATGTTGGGGTGCGAGAGGATGAACTCACCGATGACAGGGTCAAGCGTGAAGCCGTAGACGCCGCTGCCTGTCGTGTAGACCATCATCGTGCTGCTGCCGTAGATGACGTAGCCTGCCGCCAGCAGGCGCATGCCCTCTTGCAGCACGTCGTCCAGCGTGCCGTTTTCGCCGCGTGTGTACTTGCGATGGATGGAGAAGATCGTGCCGATGGAGACGTTCACGTCAATGTTACTCGAGCCGTCCAGCGGGTCGTAGAGCAGCACGTACTTGCCTGTGCCGTAGGTGGGGGGCACGTCGATCAGGCCGCTGCGCTCTTCGCTGACCATCGCGCAGACGCGGCCGGCCTCGCTGTTGAGCGACGCGATCACCTCGTCGGCGAAGAGGTCGAGTTTCTGCTGGCGCTCACCGAAGGGGTTGTCACTGTCGGCTGCGCCGAGGATGTTGCCCAAGCCAGCGCGGGTCGTCTCGCGGGCGATGAGTTTAGCCGCCAGCGCCATATCTTGCAGCATTGCCGTGAACGTCCCTGTGGCGTGGGGGAACTCGCGCTGCTGCATTTGAATGTGTCGTTCAATAGTGATTAGACGGTGCATTTCTCAACTCCTCCAAAAGTTGATATTATTTTTTTTTAATGATGTTTTCTTATTGCTAGGATTTACGATCAACCTTTTATACACACTTTATCACGAATCTTTTCACCAAGTTAGGTACGCAAATATGCCGATCACAGTTGAATGGGATGATGATAGCAATTCAAAATTGCTGCTTTTCATGTGGCAGGGACGCTGCACGTGGAACGACTGCAAAGAAGCGCTTACACAAGCCGAGATGATGGCGTATGACGATCAACGCCCGAACGTCCACATCTTCGACTTGACAACTTGTGAGATGGCGCAGCAGGCACTCGTGCCGCTGCTTCAGAAATGCTTAGGGATGCATCTGTCTTACCACGTGCGCAAGACAATTATCATCGAGCGCCCGCACTTGGTTGAGCTGTTGAGCGAAAACCTGCGGCTCTTGTTGAGTGAAGAAGCGAGTAAAACAACGTTTGTCGTAGACAGCCTGCCGCGGGCGCGCGCGTTGAGCGCCATGTCTTAAACCGGCGCGAGTTCAAAGTAACGGGTGAACCATGTATGAGCCAAAGAGTCGTTGTATGCGATTCCCAATTGGTTCATCCAAAGTTCAAGGTCTAGCCAACGCGCCATAAAGTCTGCTCGGTGCGACTCTGGCAGTGTTTTGTAGACGCCCTTCAAGCGCGTGTTGAACATGCCGCTTTCGACGACTGTTAGACCTGCGGCGCGGATCCAGCGCTGGGCGTCCGCCTCGTGCACGAACGCTTGATAGCGCGATTCATCCCCTAAACGGGCGAGAGCAGGCCCGACGACGTTTTTTAGGCGTTCCTTCCAACTCGGCTGTACGAAGTGGCCCGCGTCGTAGTTGATGAGCGCGCGTCCGTCTGGCTTCAAACACATGGCGATGAATTTGAAGTATTCTGCTCGACGATAGACGTGCTCTAGGACGCTGAACGACACGACGAAATCGTAATGCAGCTGAGGGAGCTGTGGCCGAATTCCTTCATAAGCGTAGCCTTGGATGATGGTTGTGCGACCAGCAGGCAAATTCGCTCGTGCAGCAGCACAGTCGGCGGCAGACGGTTCAATCCCGACGTAGTGAATGTGCGGGAAATGTTGCATGAGCGCCATGAAGTTTTTGCCCTCACCGCATCCAAGATCGATGATGGTGATGGGGTCTGTCGTCTGTTCAGCCGCGGCTGCGATGCGGTTGAGGCTGTAGAGCTTGGCAGCGTTACCGAGTGTCCAAATCTTCATGAGCGGCTGTTCTGGAACAAATCAGCGACGGGCAGGGAGAACTCCGGGAGCAGGCTGCCGCCGGTGAGGGTGTCGGCGGGGGTGAGGGTGAGGACGTCGGCATCGCCGTCGTAGACCTCGACAGTCTGGGTGTGGGGGAAGACGAGCCAGACGAGGCGCGTGCCGTGGTCGAGGTAGCGCTGGGCTTTGAGGCGCAGGTCTTTGACCTTGTCGGAGGGGGACATGACCTCGACGGCGAGATCGGGCGGGGTGAGGGCGATGCGCTCGGGGA